>JBGOUQ010000002.1:0-195885 GCA_041477065.1 Gemmatimonadota bacterium | reverse complement strand
TGACGCGTCACTGCTGCAGCAGCGGGGCCACGTCAACTCCTTCGCGGGCAACTACGCCGCGGCACGCGCCGACTACGATTCAGCCATCGCGGTTGGACGCGGCAACGAACGGGCCGGGTTTGCCCCATTCCGCGCCTACGTGAGCCTCTACGCCGGCGCTCCTCAGGAAGCGATCGCCGAGCTCAACCGGCTCGTTGCCGGGGTCGATGCGATGGACGTGCCGGGGGCGCTGGCGGTGAAGATCGCCGCGCTTACCGATGTCGCCGTCATCGCAATCCACACCAAGGACTTCGCCGCCGCCGAGCAGGCGCTCACGCAGCGTACCCCGTTGTTGCTGCAGCAGGCCGCGGGGTCCGGCAGCGCATCGTTCCAGCGCGGCTCGGAGGCGAACATCGCCTACTTCGACGGCTGGCTCGCCGCCCGCAGGGGTGACTACGCTGCCGCCGGCAAGGCCGCCGACCGTGTGGCCGCGCTCGTGACGCAGGACCAGAACCCGCGGAAGCTGGAGCCGGTGCACGAGCTGAAGGGCTATATCGCGCTGTACCAAGGCAACTTCAGTGAAGCCACTGCGCAATTCGCGCTGGGCAACCTGGTGGACCCCTACATCAAGTACCAGTACGCCGTCGCCCTGGTGGGCGCGGGCGACAAGGTGAAGGGGAATCAACTCATGCGTGAGGTCGCCACGTACAACTTCAACAACGCTGGCTATGCGCTGATTCGCAAGGACGCACAGCAGCAGCCGATCTCGTAAGTCACACCGCCTGACAGAACGCCCCGCCCGGATTCCTCGGGCGGGGCGTTTTTCTCGCATGAAGCAGTAGTGCGGGCTCGCGCAGCCGTCCTTGGGGAGACACGTGTCGTGGCGCGTTGACGGGCCGTTGATGAAACGCCGCCAGATTGTCTTGCATCGATGGCCGAGCCCTCCTACGTTCCGCCCATGACCTCATCTGGCCTGCTCACGGCAGAGGAGCTGCTCCACCTGAGCTTCCCCGACAAGCGCACCGAGTTGGTCCGAGGTGTGCTCGTCGTGCGGGAGCCGCCTGGCGGCTGCCTAACGTCTCCGCACTGAGCTCAGCCGCAATTCGCTCCTCCTCGCAACGGATTGATGCTGCATCTCCCGGATCATCACCTAGCGTGAGATGTGCCCCCTTGCCCAATTCACGCCCAGCCGAGCACACTATGGGTATGCCGCAGGTCGATCACCTCTGGACACCGGACAAGGTGCGCGCCCTCCCCGACGACGGCCGCCGCTACGAGGTGGTCGCCGGCGAGTTGCTCGTGACGCCGGCGCCGAGCTTCTCGCATCAGGAAGCGGTCGGGCGACTGCTACACACGCTCGCCGACTACGTCGATCGCACGCATGTCGGGCACGCGGCGATCTCGCCCGCCGACCTGACTCCCGAGCCCGGCTCGCTGGTCCAGCCCGACGTGTTCGTCGTGGCGCTCGTCGCGGGTCGCCGCCCGCACGATTGGAGTGACGTCGAGCACTTGATCCTCGCTGTGGAGATCATCTCCCCGTCGACGGCCCGGGCTGACCGGACCGTCAAACGCCGACAGTACCAACGGGCGGGTGTTCCGGAGTACTGGATCTTCGACCTCGAAGCCCGGCTTGTGGAGCGCTGGCGCCCAGGCGACGATCGCCCCGAAGTACTCACCGAGGTGCTGCGGTGGCACCCGGATCCCGCGTCCGCTCCTCTGGAGATCGACCTGCCGCAATTCTTCGCAACGGTCAACGGCGACTGACGGGTCGAGTCCATTGGGGTTGGCCAAGCTGCTCTTCCTCTTCTTCTTCCTTATGCGCGGGCGACGCTGCTGGTCAGTCTCCCATCGCGCGGCGCGACACGCAACAAGACCAAGGGGAACCAGCTCATGCATGAGCTCGCCGCTTACAACTTCAACAGCGCGGGCTATGCGCTGATTCGGAAGGACGCACAGCAGCAGCCGATATCGTAAATCACACCGCCTGACAGAACGCCCCGCCCGGACTCCTCGGACGGGGCGTTCTTCTCTTTACCGCTCTCTCACCGCCTGGTCCCCGGGGTGCCGCACGAATCCACCTGGTAAGAGCTGAGGCTCTGGAGCTCGTCGAGGAAATCGACAGGGTCGAGTCGTGGCAGCCAGCGGTAGACGTAGCGTGGCGCATGCCTTGGCCGCCCCACGACGAAAGGGAGGTAGTGGCTGTTGCCGCAGGGCAGCGCGTTTCCGTGGGGGCCGCGTTGCCGCTCGCCGTCGCGGGGACCGCCGCTGAGCTCCACCACCAACCCGTCGGGCCAGCCATAGATGTTGCTCATCGGTTCCAGACCTCGGCGCGGAGATGACCAGCCGGTTGCGAGCGTGCCCCGGCGGACTGAGCACCGCCCCCCTGTGCATGAAATGGGCCAGCGCGCTGGCTCCGCGCGAGCCTTGCCTGACTCGACCTCCAGTCTCTAGGCTTCGACCCACACCCACTCTGCGGAGCAAATCGCAATGCCTGACAAGAAGATCATCGCCGTGGTCGGCGCCACCGGCGCCCAGGGGGGTGGGCTGGTCCGCGCCATCATGCGGGATAAAGCCGGTCCCTTCACGGCCCGCGCCCTGACCCGCGATGTGAGCTCCGACAAGGCGCGTGCCCTCGCGGCGCTGGGCGCCGAGCTGGTCGCGGCCGACATCGACGATCCCGCGAGCCTGAAGCGGGCGTTCGGGGGTGCCCACGGCGCCTACTGTGTCACCTTCTTCTGGGGGCACCTCTCAGGTGAGAAGGAAACCGCCGAGGGTCGCGCCATGGCTCAGGCGGCGCAGCACGCCGGGCTCCAGCACGTCATCTGGTCCACCTTCGAGGACACCCGGAAGTGGGTGCCCCTCAGCGACAACCGCATGCCCACGCTGCAAGGCAAGTACAAGGTCGCGCACTTCGACGGCAAGGCCGAAGCCGACGCCGCGTTCACCGCGCTCGGCGTGCCGACGACGTTCCTGTTGACGTCGTTCTATTGGGATAACCTGATCGATGGGGGCGCCGGTCCCAAGCAGGGTCCCGACGGCACGCTGGCGATCACATTCCCCATGGGCGACAAGAAGCTCCCGGGGATCGCCGCCGAGGACATCGGCAAGTGCGCCTACGGCATTTTCAAACGGGGGCGTGAGCTCATCGGAAAGACCGTGGGTATCGCCGGCGAGCATCTGACCGGTGCGCAGATGGCCGCCGCGCTGTCCGCGGCGCTGGGGCAGGAGGTGCGCTATAACGACGTGTCGCCCGACGTCTATCGCGGCTTCGGTTTCCCGGGCGCCGACGACATGGGCAACATGTTCCAGTTCAAGCGCGACTTCGAGAAGGACTACTGCGGCGCGCGCAGTCTGGAATTCTCCCGGTCGGTCAATCCGGAGCTACAGACGTTCGCCCAGTGGCTCGCCCGGAACAAGGATCGGATCCCACTCGACTAGCGCCGCCGGGCCCGGCGCTGCCTGTGCTTACGACCCGCCGCCGGTGGTGAAGTCGGAGAACACGAACCGGTACGCCTGGGCGGTGCTGTCGTACTCGGCGCGGAATTTCAGCGGATAGTGCGCGCCCGCCGGCCGGCCTGGCACCTGCGGGGTTTCGATCGAGAACGCGCGCCGGCCGAGCAGCGTCGCGCGCGCGATCATCGGCTCCACGAAGATCGACTTCCCGTGGTAGTAGCCCACCACCATCGTCTTCTCGAACGGCGTCGTCGCGTTCATCTCGGTCCCGGGCAGCGAGTGCATCCCCATCTTCGGCACGCACAGGCCGATGAGGTTCCCGATCTGCGGCAGGCTCATGTCCGGCAACACGTACCCCGCCGGCAGCTGCCCCGGCTTGGACGTGTCGGCGCAATCGATCGCGTTCACGTCGGCGGCCGCCATGTTGTAAAAATGAAAGTCGAAGTGCGGCACCAGGAACGGGGCGGGTGGGTGGCCGTGGGCCTCCCAGTAGATCTTCAGGTTGTCGAAGCCGGTCGCGGATTTCACGGCCGCCGGAAGCGGAATGGTGGCGACCTCTACCGGGGGCCAGACCATCGCGACATCGGCCGGCGCGTTCTGGGCCGCGGCGACGGGAACGGTGGCCCCGAACGCCGTCAGCGTGGCTCCCGATGTCTCGCCCCAGACGCACACATCGGCGCCGTTCAGCGGACGGCACTCACCTTGGACGATCTGGTGTTGGTTACATCCTCCAACCGCCAAACCGAGCACCACGAGCGTGGCACCGGCGAAACCACCGCCCAGGTGCCGTGAGACTTGTGCCATCCAACCCTCCCTTTGATGCGCAAGGCGCGTGTATGAGACTTCCCCTTCGGAGCGCGGCAAGCCTACACCAGTTCCCAGAGTTGGCAACCCTCGACCGGTGATGCCGAACGGAGGTCGGATTGGGCAGACGTGGTAGAAGCGGGCAGCCTAGGTTCGATTCCCGGGTGAAACTGCGGTAACCGTGGGACGCCATGGTTATCCAGTGAGCCCTGCGTATTAACTCCGCTTCGTCTCCGCGTACGGTGCCTGCGCAAACCGCATCCCCATTCCCCGCAGCGCCTCCTTACCCCGGATCGTCAGATCCGTGATGAAGTCGAACTGCTCCCGGCTCTCCTTCACGTAAGCCTTCAGCCGGTAATGGGTGCCCCAGGGTTTCTCCTGCACGATCACGGTCACTGGAGTGTCCGCCTTGCGGTAGGAGCTGCCGCCGGCGACCTCGGTCAACCATCGTTGAGCCGCGGCGGCATCATGGTCGGGGTGCAGGTAGAAATCCGCTACGCACAAGAGGCTTCTGTTGCCGCTGGTTGCGTTGGAGACACGGGTGGACCAGAGCTTGGAATGCGGCACGATGACCTCGGTGTCGTCCGCTGTCACAATCCGCACCGCTCGCGAGTCGATGGATTTGACCTCCCCGTAGATGCCGTCTACCTCGATCCAGTCGCCCGGCTGATAGGTGTTCTCCAGGACGGTCGCTAAGCCCGCGACGAGGCTGCTGCCGTAGTCCTTGAGCGCGAACGCCAGTGCCAAGCCGACACTCGCGACCAGCGTCACGACGTTGCGTAGGGTCGGCTCGACTAGAATCGGCACCGCACCAGCGACGGCCGCGGTCCCGAACACAAGGCGCGTGAGCGGGATGAACCGCAGGATCGAGAGCCGCAACCGCGGCCGCGCCCGCTCGGCCCAATGCTTGAGCAGCCACCGCACTCCGCTCGACAACAGCTTCGCCGCGAGCAACACGGCCAGGACGAGCAGCACGTGCTGCCACGTGAGCGGTCGGAAGAAGCCCCAAGCCTCAGCGTTGTCGTTCATCGTGCCCTCCTAACTCTCATATTGACGCTCGCAAGCGACCGGCACTAGGGTGTTCTAGGGGCACCGTGAAACTGCGGTAACCCTCGGACGCTAGGGTTATCCCATGAGTCACACCGTCGCCGTCCTCCTGCTCGCCGTCTTTTGCCTCGCCGGCCTCGCCCTCATCGCCATCGGCCTCCCGGGCCTCTGGCTCATGGTGGCCGCCGTCGTGGGCTACGGCGTGCTCACCTCCTTCCACGCGATCGGCGCCGCCACCATCGCGGTCGTCCTCGCCCTCGCCCTCATCGGTGAAGCCATCGAAGCCTGGCTCGGCTTCGGCCTTGCGCGGCGCTACGGCGGCTCGAAACGGGCGGGGTGGGGCGCCCTGCTCGGCGGGCTGACGGGCGCTGCCGTCGGCGTCCCCGTCCCCGTCATCGGCAGCGTGATCGGCTCGCTGCTCGGCTCCTTCGCCGGCGCCACGATTCTCGAATTCACAGCCTCGGGCACCGGCAACACCGCGCTCCGCGCCGGCTGGGGCGCCCTTCTGGGTCGCGTGGCCGCGACCGCCGCCAAAATGGCCCTCGGCTTCACCATCACCGTCCTCGCCATCGCCGCTGCCCTGCGGGGCTGATTGTGCGATTGGGCACGGCTGACCCCGGGGCGATGCCCCGGGGTGGGCCCCTCCCCCTTGCGCCCCAAACCCCCATGGACTATACTGAACCATATGGTTCAGTATTCAGCCAAGCTCGACGTCACCTTCGCCGCGGTGTCCGATCCGACGCGCCGCGGCATCCTCCAACGCCTCGGCCGCGGAGACGCCTCGATCAGCGACCTCGCCGGCAGCTTCGCGATGACCCTCACCGGCATCAAGAAGCACGTGCAGGTCCTTGAGGGGGCGGGGCTGGTGACCACGCGCAAGGTCGGACGGGTGCGGACCTGCAAAGTCGGCCCGCGCCGGCTGGCGGACGAGGCGAGCTGGATCGGCAAGTACCAGGAGATGCTGGAGGCCCGGTTCAACGAGCTCGGGAAATTCCTCGAGCGCACGAAGGGAGAAACGCCATGAGGCAGGCTATCGAAGCCGCGAAGCTCACCACCCCCTCCGATCGGGAGATCCGCATCGAGCGCGTCTTCGACGCGCCCCGCGACCTGGTCTGGCGGGCGTTTACCGATCCCAAGCTCATCGCGCAGTGGTGGGGGCGCGGCAAGCCGCTGACCGTGGAGCGCATGGAGGTCGAGCGCGGCGGGCACTGGCGCTTCGTGGTTCACAACCCCCGCGGCGTCCAGGGATTCGAGGGCCGCTACCGCGAAGTCACGCCGCCGGAGCGCCTGGTGTGGACGTTCGAGTGGGACGGGATGCCGGGCTACGTGGCGGTCGACACCGTCACCTTCGAAGACCTGGGCGACGGCCGCACCAAGATGGTCAACACGTCGCTGTTCCACTCCACTGAAGAGCGTGACGGGGCGATGAGCTCGCCCATGGAGCAGGGTCTCAACGAGAGCTACGCCGCGCTCGACCGGCTTCTCGGGAAGGCGGGAGAGTTTGCTGACTAAACCCGGGCAATCGGGGACAGCTAACCCCGGGCGCAAGCCCGGGGTGGACCGAAGCTCCTCGCTGCGTGTTACAATTAGCACCATGGACGCGAAGAACGCCGACCTCACGGCGCTGCGGATCGATCGTGCGGAAGCAACGCCGAGCGGCCGCGGCCCGGCCCGCTGGCTGCTGCTCGGCCTGCCGGCTGCCGTCCTGCTCGTGGTCGCCGCGGCGCTCGTGGCTCGCGGCCTCTCCGGCGCCGTCGGAGTCCGGCTCACCCCCGCCACGCTGGTCTCGCCCGCTCAGGCGAACGTCGTGGTGATCGCGAGCGGCTACGTGGTGGCCCAGCGCAAAGCCGCCGTCGCGTCCAAAGCCACCGGCCGGCTCGTCTTCCTGGGCGTGGTGGAAGGCGACCGCGTGCGAACGGGGCAGGTGATCGCCCGCATCGAAGACTCGGACGTGAAAGCGCAGCTCGCCCAGGCGCAGGCCAGCCTCCAGCTGGGCCGCGCCGACCTGCACGACGCGACGCGCGCGCTCGAGCGCCAGCGCACCCTGCTGGACAGCAACCTCGCGACCCAGGAAGCCTACGACGCGGCCGAGGCGCGCCACGCGCGCGTCGTCGCCACCATCGCCATCGCCCAGGCGGGTGTGGACGCGGCGCAGGTGGCGCTCGAGAACACCGTGATCCGCGCGCCGTTCGACGGCACCGTGCTCACCAAGAACGCCGACGTCGGTGAAGTGGTCGCGCCCCTCGCCGGCGGCGCGCTCGCCAAGGCGGCGGTGGTGACGCTCGCCGACCTGCAATCGCTCCAGGTGGAAGTGGACGTGTCCGAATCGAACATCGAGCAAGTGGTGGTGGGCCAGCCGTGCGAAATCGTGCTCGACGCCTACCCCGACGTGCGCTATCCCGGCAGCGTCGCCAAGATCGTCCCCACCGCCGATCGCGCCAAGGCGACGGTGCAGGTGAAGGTGGCGTTCCGCCATTACGACGCCAGAGTGCTGCCCGAGATGAGCGCGAAAGTACATTTCCTCCCCCGGGCCGAGCCTGCGGCGCATGCCGACACCCTGCCGGTGCTGACGGTGCCCGCGAGCGCCGTCGTCTTGCGTGACGGTCGCAGCGTGGTGTATACCGTGTCGTCCGGTCGAGCGGTGGAGCTGCCGGTGATCGTGGGCCGGCGCGTGGGCTTGGGTGTCGCGGTGCTGCAAGGCCTGGCGGTGGGAACCCAGGTGATCGACAGCGTGGACGCCCGCGTGCGGCGCGGCGTCAAAATCAAACTGCCATAACCAGGAACTGACCAGTGACCAATCCGATCGTCCAGATCCGCGGCGTCTCCAAGGCGTACCATCGGGACAGCTTGACCGTGCCGGTGCTGAACAACATCACCCTCGACGTGCCGCCCGGCGAGTTCCTCGGCCTGATGGGGCCGTCGGGCTCTGGGAAAACCACCTTGCTGAACTTGATCGCCGGCATCGACCGGCCTGATGCGGGCAGCGTGAATGTGGCGGGCACCGACGTCACCACGCTCGGCGAGTCGCAGCTCGCCAAATGGCGCGCCACCAACATCGGGTTCGTGTTCCAGTTCTACAACCTGATTCCCGTGCTCACCGCCTACGAGAACGTGGAGCTGCCGCTGTTGCTCGCGCCGCTTTCCAAGAAGCAGCGCAAGGAGCACGTGGACGCGGCGCTCGGGCTGGTCGGCCTCACCGACCGTGTGGGCCACTACCCGCGCCAGCTCTCCGGCGGCCAGGAGCAGCGCGTCGCCATCGCGCGCGCCATCGCCACCGATCCCACCATCCTCGTGGCCGACGAGCCCACCGGGGACCTGGACCGCAAGTCCGCCGAGGAGATCCTCACGCTGCTCGAGCGGCTGAATAAGGAGTTCAAGAAGACCATCATCATGGTCACCCACGATCCGCACGCCGTCGAGCGGGCCCACGTTGTGCGCCACCTCGACAAGGGTGAGCTCCAGTGAAAATCCTCTCGATCATTTTCCGCAACGCGTTCCGCCACCGGCTGCGGACGGTGCTCACCATTCTGGGCATCGCCACCGCCGTAATGGCGTTCGGGCTGCTGCGCACCATCGTGGGCGCGTGGAATTCCGGCGTCGCCGCCTCGTCCGCCAACCGGATGATCGTGCGCCACCGCGTGTCGTTCATCTTCCCGTTGCCGACCGCGGACCGTCAGGAGATCGCCAAGGTCTCGGGCGTCACCAACGTGTCGTGGGCCAACTGGTTCGGCGGCGTGTACGGCGATCCCAACGACTTCAAGAACTTCTGGCCGCGCATGGCCGTGGACCCCGAGACCTGGTTCCAGATGTACCCCGAGTTCACGGTGGCCGCCGACCAGCAGGCCGCGTTCCTCAAGGACCGCAGCGGCTGCATCATCGGCGCCAAGCTCGCGGCGCAGCACGGTTTCAAGATCGGCGACGTGATCACGCTGAACGGCGACATCTTCCCCGGGCCGTGGCAGTTCACGGTACGGGGGATCTACCACGGCAAGGAGCCGTCCGCCGACGAGACCCAGATGTTCTTCCAGTGGACCTACCTGTACGAGCAGGTGAAGCAGCGCGAGCCCGGCCGTACCGTGGGCGCCGGCTGGTACGTCCTGCGGGTCGGCAATCCGGACGACATGCCGCGCGTGGCGGGCGCGGTGGACGACCTGTACCAGAATTCCCAGGCGCCCACCAAGACCGAGAGCGAGCGCGCCTTCCAGCAGGGCTTCGTGTCGATGTCGAGCGCGATCATCACCAGTCTCCAGGTGATCTCGTTCGTGATCATCGGGATTATCCTGCTGGTCCTCGCCAACACGATCGTGATGGCGGTACGCGAGCGCACCCGCGAGTATGCCGTCTTGAAGACCATCGGCTTCACGGGGCGCCATCTCGCCGCGTTCATCCTGGGCGAGTCGCTCCTGATCGGCGTCGCGGGCGGCATTGTGGGGGTGCTCTTGACCTTCCCGGTGGTGCAGGGGTTTGCTCAGGCGCTGCCCACCATGTTCCCCGTCATCGGCGTGTCCTCCGTCACGATCGTGCTGGCGCTCTCGGCGGCGGCCCTGTGCGGCCTCGCCGCGGCCGCGATGCCGACGGTGCGCGCCGTGCGCCTGTCGATCGTGAACGGCCTGCGGACCGTCGGCTAGAGGAGCCCGAACCGTGAAGATCCCCTTCTCCTATATCTGGCGCAGCCTCTGGGCCCGCCGCCTCACCACCGCCCTCACCGTGGGCGGGGTGGCGCTGGTCGTATTCGTCTTTGCGGGGGTCCTGATGCTCGCCCGCGGGCTCGAAGCGACGCTGGTGGACACCGGTGCCGCCGACAACGCCATCGTGCTCCGCAAGGCGGCCACGTCGGAGCTGGTGAGCCAGGTGGATCGCGGCACGGCGGAGATCTTGGAGACCGCCCCGGAGGTCGCTCGCGCCGCCGACGGCCGGCCGCTGCTCTCGCGCGAGATCGACTTGATCATCAACCTCAACAAGAAGGGCAGCAACGCTCTCGGCAACGTGACGGTGCGGGGCACCTCGCCCCACGGGCTCGAGCTGCGGCCGGGCGTCCGCATCACCCACGGCCGCATGTTCCGCTTCGGCACCCACGAGATCGTGGTGGGGAGGAACATCTCAGCGCGCTTCCAGGGCGTCGCTCTCGGCACCGACGTGTCGTTCGGCGGGGACCGCTGGGCGGTGGTGGGACTGTTCGACGCCGGCGGCAACGGGTTCGACTCGGAGATGTGGGGGGATGCGGACCAGGTGATGCAGGCGTTCGACCGCCCCACCTACTCGTCGGTCACGTTCCGGCTCAAGGACCCGGCGCAGTTCGAGGCGCTGAAGACGCGCCTTGCCGCCGATCCCCGCACCCAGTACATCGAGCCCAAGCGCGAGCGCGACTTCTACCGCGAGCAGTCCCAGACCATGGCGACCTTTATTCGTATTCTGGGACTCGTGGTCACCATCATCTTCAGCGTCGGCGCCATGATCGGCGCGATGATCACCATGTACGCCGCCGTGGCGAATCGCACCGTCGAGATCGGCACGATGCGCGCGCTCGGCTTCCGGCGCCGCAGCATCCTCGGCGCCTTCCTGGTCGAAGCCATCATCCTGGCGCTGGTGGGGGGCGCCGTGGGGGTGCTGCTCGCCTCGACGCTCTCGTTCGCGAGCGTCTCCACCGTCAACTTCGCGTCGTTCTCCGAGATCGGCTTCGGCTTCGCGCTGTCGGTGGGCGTGATCGTGATCGCGTTCTTCTTCGCCCTCGCGATGGGCGTGTTGGGCGGCTTCCTGCCGGCGGTCCGCGCCTCCCGGCTGAACATCGTCAACGCGCTGCGGGGGTCGTAACTGTGCCTCTGTGCCTCTATGCCCCTATGCCCCTTAGCCTCTTGATTTCCTCCAACACCTCGATGTCGGCCGCGTCGAGGAGTCGGCCGGTGCGCTTGGTCTCTATCAGGTCCCCGAGACCGATGAGCGGGATGGCGACCCCCCCGACGTCGACGGTCGTCGCCCGCGGCGCGGCGTCCTCGTACTTCACGCTCCAGGCGACGGTGAAGACGTCCACTGCTGGATCGTCACCGATCACGGTGATCGGACGCTTCAGGATCTCCGGCGCCGACCATTCGCGCGCAAATCCGTAGCCGACCGTCACGAGTCCCTGGAGCACCCGTGCGGCGTTCTCTTCGGTTCGTTCGATCAGGATGTCGACGTCGGTAGTGGCCCGAACGTAGCCGTGCAGGATACACGCCACCCCTCCGATCACGAGGTACCGTGCGTTTGATCGGTTGAGCGCCTCGCACACTTGCGCGGCGACTGCCTTGGGGGTCACGCCCCGGCGCGGCGTCCCTTCTTCCATTCGTAGAAATCCTCGTAGGAGTCGAAGCCGATCAACTGGTGTCGCCGGCCGCCGTGTCGGACAAAGCGTGCCAGGCTCCCGACATCCTCTGCCCGTCGCAGGCGTTCCGCCGGCGAGGCGCGCAGGTCCTCCTCGAGGTGCCGGCGCCGCGCAGCCGCCACTTCCTGCGCTGCGTAGACGGGCGGGCTGGGCTCGGTTACCTGGCTCGGTGCGGAGCGCCCGAGGTAGGCCCGCACCGCCTCGACGATCAGCCAGCTGCGGGAGCGGTCGAGCGCCCGCGCCCGCTTGTCGGCCGCGGTGAGCACGTCTTTGGGGAGAGTGATCGAAATCCGGGTCAGGGCCATGGTATTATCCGGTCATACTGGATAGTACCAATATACCACGCCCTGCTATCTCTCGCTACGGTCGCTCGGCGTCCCCCTCCTCCCGCAGCTCCACCAGCATCCACGCGACGTCGAGCTGCCACGCCGCCTGCTCCCGCGGCCGCAGTCCGTGCCCCGTCTCTTCGTCGTACCGGCTCTGCATCGCACTCGCCTGGTCCTCGAAGCGCTGTGCCTCCGCCGAGAGATCCGCGTCGCTCCGGGAACAGGGGGTTGCCAGCCTCCGGAAGTGCCGGCGCATGCGCCGCGCCCACACCTCGGCGATGTCGAAATGGGCCTGCTCGTGCCCCAGCGCGCGGCGGCTGTCTACGGTGTCGGCCACCACCTCCGGCTTGACCCAGGAGTCCCGCGGGTGCAGCGCCGCGACCACCCGGAATTCGAAGCTGCTGCCGCGGCAGCGCCACGCGGAGTACAGGCCGTAGGCGGTCTTCGCCGCTTCGTTTCCGCCGCGCGGCGGCGCACCCTGGAAGTCGCTCCATGTGAGCCGCCACGTCGGGGACCAGGGCCGGGCGTGGTGCGGCGCCATGTCGCTGCGCAGCATCTCCTCGAGCCGAGAGGATGGGGAGGAGGACGGAGCGGGGGAGGGCGCCGGGGCGGAAGGCGGCGGAGCCGGTACTGACTCGCCGGCAGGCGAGCCGCCGGGGTGTGGGGTGTGGCCCGCGCAGGCCGCCAATCCGGCCAGCGCCAGCAGGGTCAGCGCGGCAAGCGGTGGTCGTTGCACCACGTAACTTAACCCATGACTCGAAGCCCTATTGCTGGCGGCGACCCCGCGGTGAATCCTAGTGAGCCATGACTCCACCCTCCGGTGATCCCCCCCAGCGCGGCCCGTCCCGGCGCGTCATGCCCGATGACCTCGGCCGGCTGTGCATCGAAGGGAAGGAAGCGGCCGACTATCTGTGGCAGGTGCCGGACGACCTGGGGATGCGTCAGAAGATCCTCGCCCTGCTCGATCAGATTTCGGCCGAAAGCGCCAAACAGGGACGGACGGAGATGCCGCGCATCTGCGCGGAGCTCAAGACGGCGGCGACCGCCTCGCCCAGCCCCCAGCAGGTGGACATCCTCGTGACCGGCTTCGAGCGGCTCGTCGCCTTGTGGCGCGCGGCGAAGTCGGGGTCATGAGGAGGCGTACTCGCCTACCGCGGTCACCGCGTACTCCAGATCCAGTAGTCCAGCGCGACATTGAGCGCCCAGTGGACGAACACGATCGGCCAGATCGAACCGGTCGCGAGCGCGATCGTCCCCGTCGCGACTCCCCACAGCAGCGTGCCCCACGCCTCCGGAAGCGGCTTGCCTAGGTGCCACGCCGTGTAGGACAGCATCGAGATCAGGATGGCGTAGTACCCGAACCCTCGCGGCACCTCGCGCGCCGGTTCGCCGGTCGGCACATCCCAGAACAGGCCGGGGTCCGACACCCCCCGCCACACGCGAAACAGGCCGAACAGCAGAAAGCCGCGGAAGATGAACTCGATGGCGAGGAAGAAGGGGAAGTACCCGACTTCGTAGACGAGCAGATCACCCACACTCCCGATCATGCCACGGTAGAGCGGATACTCCGCCCGCATGGCGGGGTCCAGACTGCCCAAATAGAACGTGGGGAGGCACACTCCCAACAGCAGGAGCGTCGAGACCACCGTGAGCCGCCACCGCCCCGGCCGCGGCAACCCGAGGCCATAGTCCCGCAGGTCCTGGCGAAACACCAGCTTGATCACCAGGACGGGTACGCCCACGAGGAGCAGCGCGCCGATCCAGTAGGAGAGCCACTCGTGATCCCACGGGATGCCCGACAACACCGGCGGCCGCGCCTCAGGCCGCGCGGCAAACGGCGCCCAACCCGACCACGCGCGACTCAACAGGTCCACGCGCCCGTGGAAGCCCCACAACATGAGCACGAGAAAGCCCACGCCGAGGAGCATGGCGGTGGGATCGTGCAGGATCCAGGCGACCGTGTTCCGCACGAGCCGCAGTACGGTTCCCAGACTCGGTCGCTTCAGCTCCTGAGGAGGGATCGGGACGGGCCGGGGCCAGCCGATCGGCCGGTGACGGACGGGCTTGCCTGGGACGAGCATGGGGTCGCTCCCGGGAGAAAGGGATCAGCCGAGACGCAGTCGTTTGCGGTAGAGCGCGCCGACGACGGCGTCGACCACCACGGGCGCGAGGCCGATCGGGACTGCCAGGATTCCCGCGCGCACCCACGGGTCCAGCCGGCCGAACGGCACGGGTTCGAACTCCCACAGGTGCCACCAGTAGTGATTGGCGCTCTCTACGATCAGGAACGCGACCGCCCCGGTGAGGAACTGCCCGATCTTCGGCCACGCGGCGGTCAGATACGAGACGGTTCCGATGACCCCGCCGAAGAATCCCAGCACGGCGACGACGATGAACCAGGCGGGGTGAAAGTGGTACCACTGCGCGAGATGAGAGATTCCCTCCGTGAGAATCCCCGCCCCCACGGCCAGTCCGTACGTTTGCACGGCGCGCTCGCGCCGCGGCTGAGCCGTGACGTTGCCGTCGCGCCGCCGCCGCTCCCGCCAGTCCGCCACCGCGCGTCGCATGCCGTCGCCCAGGCTCACCTGGGCCTGCCACCCGAAATCCCGTCGGGCGGCCGTCGCCGAGGCGGCCCAGTGCCGCTGTCGGACCTCGCGCACCTTGTCGCGCGTGATCGCCGGACGCGCGCGGGTGAGAAAATGCGCCCACTCCGCGAGCGGCGCCCCGAGACTAAGGGCGAGCGTTGGCACCACCAGCGGAATGCGCACCCTGGTCCCTAGCGCGTCCGCGACGGCGCCGATCATTTGACGCGCCGGCACCGGGGCGGAGTCCGCTAGAAAGTAGGTGTGACCGACGGTCGCCGAGCTCTCGGCCGCCGCGACGATCCCGCGCACCAGGTCGCCCACGTAGACCATCGTCACGGTCTTGTCCCCTCCTCCCAGGCCGATGCGCGGTGCGAATCCGGCCGCCACCACCGGGAACGTGCCGCCGGACAGATCCAGCTCGCGCTCGCCGTATACCGCCACCGGTCGCACGATGGTGACGGGGAGCCGATCGGCGGCCTGCCGCACCAGCTCCTCGGCGTCCCGTTTCGACTGGCCGTACCAGGAGACCGGGCGCGGGGGATCGGCCTCCGTTAGCGGCGTGGAGGTCGGGGAAGGTCCGGCGGCGGCCTGGCTCGAGACGAACAGAAACCGCTGGGGCGCGGGCCCCAGACGGCGCGCGATCGCCTCGAGCAGGTTGCGTGTGCCGAGGGTGTTCGGGGTTCGGAACTCTGCCTGCGACGTTCCCATCACCTTCGCCGCTAGGTGATAGACGTATTCGACGCCGTCCACCGCGGCGTCGAGGGACGCCGGCGCAGTCAGGTCGCCGAGGGAGAGTGTGAACCGCGACCCGAAACGGTCGAACAAGGGCGCGAGTGGGCGCAGGTCCCCCGTGGTCCGCACCAGACCCGTGACGCGATGGCCGCGCTCGAGCAGCAGCTCACACAGGTGGGACCCGATGAAGCCGTTCGCCCCGGTCACTAGTGCCTTTGCCATGCGCTCCTCCTACCTCCGTGCCGCGTTCGGCCGCTCGAAAACCACCGGGTCGTCGGTCGGCCCTCCCCCGTCGACCCATTCGAAGTACTCGTGGGTGTACGCGAGGCTGCCGTTCCAGGTGAAGCACAGAAACGGGTGCAGGATCTGACCCACCAGGTCGGGACGATTCACATCCCACAAGGGGATCCACGTGCCGGAGTTGAGATACAGTACTGCGGAGCCTCCGATGGCCGGGAGACGCTGCACGTCTTGCTCGTGCGTGTGCCCGAGGAGGGCGTACTGGGTGGTCCCCATTCGCGCGCCGCCGCCGCGCGCCACGAGGGCCGCGTAGGCTCCTTCAGCGAATCGGTCCTCCCCAACGCGGGGACGCCGTTTTGGAAACAGATCGCGCACCGCCCCCACCAGGTACGGGGCGGCGAGCCCGAGGAGGCTCAACGGCGTCCGATACCGGCCGAACGTGTCCATCACCCACTGCCCCACGACTGGCCAGGCGAACGCCAGGGCGATGATGGCCATTGTGAGCAGCGGCACGAGGAGCGCGAGGAGATAGAGGAACACCCCGGCGCTGGCCAGCGCGCGCCGCGCCTTGACCGCGCGCAGGATGAAGCGCCAGGAGCGCCACAGGATTCCGAGCGCCTTGATCGGATGGCGGCGCAGCAGCAGCCACAGGACGTTGGTGACGGGCTTGGTATTGTCGAGGAAGGGCTCGAGCCGCTCGACAGGATTGATCAGGTAGCGGTTGACGAACGAGCCCACGGGAAGCGTGAGCTGCGTCCGGTTGCCGGGAAGCTCCGGTGGACCGGCTACCGCGGTGAGTGGCTCGAAGCGGTGGCCATGCTCGATATAGAGATTCGCGAGGCTGAACGCGTCGTCGCAGAAGAACGCGCGCGCCTGCACCACGGCCGGGTCCGCTCCCCGCTTGACGATCTCGGCACGGACGGCGGCTTGGACGAGCGGCCAGTAGAGCTCGAGATCGTGATTCCCTTTGACGAACAGCACGAGGCCGTCCTGCGCGATCCAGCGCGCGAGTGCCGTGAAGAACCCCGGATGTCCCTGCGCGATGCGCCGCAGCTTCCAGACCGACTTGTAGTCGTCCGTCCGCAGCCCGAAGCCGCGCTCCCTGCCGGAGATGCTCGCCAGGAGCGTCGCGGCGTCGCGCGGCTGGCCAAGCTCGGTGAGCAAGGCGCTCCATTCGTCCAGCTGCTCGCGCTCTCGGGGCCAAGCGGTGATGCGGAGGAAATCGAAGGTGTCTCCGTTCAACACCAACAGGGCGCCCGCGCGGGCCTCGGCGGCGAGCAAGCGCGCGAAGCGGGCGTCCGCGAAGAAATTCTCGGTACGGGCGTAGCGGCGGGTCACCGCATCCTGGCCCTCGCCCAGATGCAGATCGCTGACCACGAGCACGCGGCCCGGGGGACTCGCCTGGAGATGCCGCAGCCAGTCGCTCATGCCCGCCCCCGCTTGGCGGCGATCAGCGACGCGTCAGAGAGCAGCAAGCCCGCACTGCCCAGGCGGCTTCCGGCCCGGCTGGTCATTCGCAAGGTGAGCGTGGCCCCTCCTGCACCAGGATGAGGGACTGCAACCTGATACACTAGGGTGTTTTTGCGGCACGCTAGGGCGCGGATGCGACATGAGCCAAACGCCGGTGACCTTCGCCCTGACGGTCACGAACGGGTCACGGCGCGCGGGTCGCTTGTCACGTCGCCGGGCTTCCCGCAGCGCTGGTGGATCTCGAGTCGTCCTTCAAGGAGGTCCTGGACGATTCCCAGCGGGTGGGAGACCTTCGCCCCCCCCCTCCCCCCCCCTCCCCCCCTACATCTCCTGGTACGTCCGCCCCCCAGCCAGCGCGGCGACGAGAATCCCGGGAAGCGCGGCGAGGGTCGCCATCAGGTAGAGCCGCATCGGGAACAAGCCCACCGGCCCTTCACCGATGAAGCGGAACACGCCGACCAGCAGCCACAGCGCGAGCCCGGCACACGCCGCCGTCTTGGCGCCCGCGCCGTAGCGCGGCCGGATGGCGGCATAGAGCCAGACCAGGAATATCCCCACCAGAAAATCATAGAGCACGAACCAGATCATGGTCGACGTGCCCATCTCCGCTTTGCCCAGCGCCTGCATCGCCTGGTTCCAGTCGCTCTTCAAGAGCACGCCGTTCACGACGAAGTCCCACACGTTGAGTATCACCCCCGCGAGCAGCCCGCCCAATATCACGCGACCCCAGTTGATCCTGCTCATAGTCACCTCGGCGTGAGAAGAAAGAATCAGGGGACGTTCGAGACTACGTCGCGCCGCGCGCCCGCGCAATCCGGGACCCCCTCCCATTCCGACATGCCGTCGAGCACCTTACGGATCATGCTCGCCAAACACCGCTCGATCACAGCCGCCTTGGCGGCTCCCCTCGCCATCGCCGCCGTCGTCCTCGCCTGCTCGAAGGATTCGACCGGGCCGGATCTCAGCGGCTTGCCCAGCTGCGGCCCCGCGACGCTGCTCACGACCACCCCGATCGCCCTCGCCGACATCCGGGAGATCGGGCCGCTCGGCAATCTCAATCCTCCCGGGCACACCTTCCCGAGCGACCACATCTACTTCTATCCGACTATCGGCCCCGGCGTGCCCGTGGCCTCCCCGGGCAAGGTGCGGGTGACGCAGGTGCTGCTGCAAAAGCGCACCGGCGGCGGGCAGCCGGAGTTCGACGACTACGGCATGGATTTCTATCCCTGTCCGAATCAGCACTTCTACTTCGGGCACGTCTCGACGCTTACGGCCTCGCTCCTGGCGAAGGTCGGCGCGCTCGATGGCTCGTGCGACCAGCCGTACCAGACCGGCGGCTTCACCTTCGTGCAGTGCCGCAAGACGGTGAAAGTCGATCTCGCCGACGCCGAAGCGATCGGGACCGCCGGCGGCCCCGGTCAGGGCGCGCTCGACCTCGGCTTGGTGGACATGGATATGGCGCCGCTGGCGTACGTCGATCCGGGGCGGCAGACGGGCGCGGGCGGCGTGCACGCCGCGTGCCCCGTGGACTACTTCGTCACCAGCGTGCGCGATTCGCTGCGCGCGCGCATGGCGGTGAACGGCATCCACCGCGTCATCGCGCCGGTGTGCGGCAGCGTGATGCAGGACGTGGCGAACACGGCCCAGGGACGCTGGTTCTTCGACGCCACGACGAATGAAGACCACCACCTCGGCCTAGTGCACCAGAACTGGGACCCGACCATCGGCGCCTTTTCCATCGGCACCTCGATTCCCGCAACGGCCTCGACGGTGCTGATGTTCACGCCGGCGGCGGCAGGACGGGTCAATCGCGATTTCAACCTGGTGAGCGCGGATGGGAACATCTATTGCTATCAGCTCACCAACTCATCGGGGCACGTCTTCGTGCAGCTCACCGGCGCCACGCAGCTCAAGATCGAGGTCTTCGGCACCGGCGCGACGTGCGGCGATTCGACCACGTGGAGCTTCGGCGCCAACGCGGCCACGTTCGCGCGGTGACGACCTTCTCTCGGTTTCCCTCCCCGCTCGGCGAGCTGGTGCTCGCGGCGTCGGACACCGCGCTCACAGGGGTCTACTTCCCCACGAGGAAAGAAGAGACCGGGTGGGTGAAGGACGACGGTCGCGGACCCGCCAGCGCGGTGCTGGCGCGCACCCGCCAGCAACTGACTGAGTACTTCGCCCGCACCCGCACCACGTTCGATCTCCCGCTGGACCCCGAAGGCACCGCGTTCCAGCGCCGAGTGTGGGACCTACTGCGCGCGATCCCGTATGGCGCCACTACCAGCTATGGGGAGCTGGCGCGCCGCCTGGGCGATCCCGCCGCCACCCGCGCCGTCGGCGCCGCCAACGGCCAGAACCCGATCCCCATCATCGTCCCCTGCCACCGCGTAGTCGGCGCCCGTGGAGAGCTGACGGGCTTCGGCGGGGGCCTGGACCGCAAGCGCTGGCTGCTGGAGCACGAGGGCTCGTCCCCGCTTCCATTGCACCCGCCGCTCCAGCCGCTACCTTAAGCGGTCCTAACGCCCTTTTCCGGAGCTTACAGATGCGCACGCCGTCTACGCTCGCCGCGATCGCCCTGGTCGCTACCGTCGCTTGTCAGACCGAATCCCCGCAGCAGATGCAGGCCCGCATCGACCAGGAGTCCACGGCGTTCAAGCAGATGCTCACCGGCGTCGCCCGCCGCTGGGAAGCGTGGACCGCGGCCGGCCAGGCCGACTCCGTCGCCGCGATCTTCATGGAGCAGGGCCACGAGATGCCGCCCAACGAACCCGCCGTGGTCGGCCGCGCCGCGATCCGCGCCCGGCAAGCGACGCAGGCGAGCTGGGGCACCTGGGCGGTCCACATCACGCCCGCCGCCAGCATGGCCAACGGCCCCCTCGGCGTGGACCGCGGCACCTTCACCATCACCTTCAAGCCGGGGCGCAAAGCACCCGCCGGCATGACGGCCCTGAGCGACGCCGGCAGTTACATGGTGCACTGGCACCAGGTGGGCGGCCAGTGGCTGATCGCCGACCTGATCTGGAATAGCGACAAGCCGCTCCCCGCCGCGCCGAAGCCGCGCACTCCCGCGCGCCGCCCCGCCGCGCGCCGCTAGAGGCTACTGGCGGTACAGCTCGGGCAGCCGCTCGGCGAGGTGCCGCAGCTTGGGTAGGTCGTTGTACACGATGTAGGGCTGGTCGGGATGGAGGGCGAGATAGTTCTGGTGGTACTCCTCGGCCGGATAGAACCGGTCGAGGGGCACCACCTGCGTCACGATCTTCGCGGCGAACGCGTGCTCGCGCTCGAGCCGCTCGATGTACGCGATCGCCGCCCGCCGCTGCTCCTCGCTCGCATAGAAAATTGCCGAGCGGTACTGCGGGCCCTCGTCCGGACCCTGGCGGTTGAGCTGCGTGGGGTCGTGAGCCACGGTGAAAAACACCCGCAGCAGC
The DNA here is from genome assembly GCA_041477065.1 of Gemmatimonadota bacterium. Lineage (GTDB taxonomy): Bacteria > Gemmatimonadota > Gemmatimonadetes > Gemmatimonadales > GWC2-71-9 > 13-1-40CM-70-15. Next base: position 175,463 of record JBGOUQ010000002.1, on the reverse strand, counting down.
TGGTCGTAGGACACCTGCCCTGGATCGAACGTCACCTCCACCGACTCGGCGTGCCCGGTCGTGTGGGAGCTGACCAGCTCGTAGTGCGCGGTGGCGGCGCTGCCGCCGGCGTACCCTGAGACTACCCGCACCACACCCCGCACGTGTTTGAACACGGCGTCCACACCCCAGAAGCACCCCCCGGCGAAGACGGCGGTCTGGGTGGCCCCCCCCCGTCTTTCACTTGGGGCGCCGATGGTGACCGCGAGCAGTAAACCGAGTATGACGCGCATGTCAGAATTATAACCTCGCCTTGCCACGGGGCGGCATCCGGGTGATTCTCCGATAGACCTCTACCCACGGAGACCCTTCCAGTGTTCCAACGCACCCTTTGTCTGGTGATGCTCGCGGCCGCGGGCGTCGCCGGACCGCTCCTCGCTCAGAACTTCGCCAGCACTGTCGCGATCGGCGGCCGCGACGTCTTCGTGGGCCAGCCCGACAACGCCTACGCCCCCGGCATGGTGTACCTCTACCGCCAGGACGCCCGCGGAACGTGGCGCGTAGTCACGAAGCTCACCGCCGCCAACGCGACGAACAACGACGGCTTCGGCCGCGGCCTCGCTGTCGACGGCGTCACCCTGCTCGTGGGCTCGACCACCGCCGACTCTGGCCGCGGCGCCGTCTTCGTCTTCACCAGCGATGCCTCCGCCACCTGGCGCCAGACGGCTCGCCTCAGCGCGCCCGATGCCCAGCCCAAGGACGGCTTCGGCGGGACGATCGCGCTGGCCGGCGACCGGGCGTACGTCTCGAGCCTACGGCAGAAGGGTCGCGGTGCGGTGTACGTGTTCCGCCGCGGCGCCGGCGGCGCCTGGACCCCGGAGACGACGCTCACTGCTCCCGCCACCGACACGATGCCCAACCAGACGTTCGGGACGGCGATCACCGCGGCGGGTGACCGGCTGCTGATCGGCAACACCCGCGCGGACTCGGGAGCCGGCGCCGTGTTCGTGTTCGGCCGCGACCCCGCCACCGGCACGTGGAAACAGCAGGCCCGCGTCTCGCCGCCCGGGATGGCCACCGCCCGCAACGCCAACTTCGGTGCCGCGATCGTGGTGCGTGGCGACACCGCGCTCATTGGCGCGCCCGGCGACCGGTTCGCCGGCGCGGTGTACGTCTATCAGCGTGACAGCGCCTCCGGACGGTGGACCCCCACCGGGCGCGTGCTGCCGTTCGACGGATCGTTCGGCGCGCGCTTCGGCACGACGTTCGCCCAGGTGGGCGCCGAGCTGTGGGTGGGCGCCCCCGGCACGAGCCGGTTCCAGGGGCGGGTGTACCGCTTCTCGCGCGACACCACCGGCTGGACAGCGGCGACCAAGATGGGGATTCCCAACATGCCGGAGCAGGGCGGATTCGGCGGCACCATGGCCGTGTCGGGCAGCTTTGCCGTCATCGGTCTGCCGAACCAGGACTTGGGCGAGGGCGGCGCCGCGCTGTTCACCAGCGGCTCAGCAGGCGCGTGGACCCTCAGCACCCAGGTGGTGGGGGACGTGGCGTCGCTCCCGGCGCTCAGCGGCGCGTCCCGCGAGTGCACCAACAGCAAGGTGTCGATTTTCGATTGCAACCAGGTGGACCTGATGTCGTTCCTGCCCCTGAGCGCCATCGGCGGCAAGCGCGGCATCCAGCTGAGCGACGTGTGGGGCTACACCGACGCGCAGACCGGCCGCGAGTACGTGCTGGCGGGTCGAGCGGACGGCACTGCGTTCGTGGACATCACCGACCCCAGCCACCCCGTGTACCTGGGCGACCTGCCCAAGACCGCCTCGGCACCCGCGACGTTCTGGCGTGAGATCAAGACGTACCGGCACTACGCGTACATCGTGTCCGACGGCGCGCGGGACCACGGCATGCAGGTGTTCGACCTCGACCGGCTCCGCAACGTGGCGCGCCCGCCCGTCACCTTCACCGAAGACGCGCACTACAGTGTGGCGCACAGCGTGCACGACATCGTCGCCGACACCGCCACCGGCTACCTGTACCTCACCGGCTCCAACGCGGGCGGCGAGACCTGCGGTGGCGGGCTCCACATGGTGGACGTGCATGATCCGCTGCACCCGAGATTCGCCGGCTGCTTCTCCGATCCATCCACGGGACGCACCGGCACGGGGTACACGCACGACGCCGAGTGCGTGGTGTACCACGGCCCCGCCGCGAAGTACCAAGGCCACGAGATCTGCTTCGGGCTGAATGAGACGGCGCTCTCGATCGCCGACGTCACCGACAAGTCGCACCCGGTCGCGCTGTCGCACGCCGCCTATCCCAACGTGGGCTACGCGCACCAGGGATGGCTCACCGACGACCAGCGCTATCTGTACGAGGACGACGAGCTGGACGAGATCTCCGGGCTCGTGGACGGCACCCGCACGCTGATCTGGGACGTGAGCGACCTCGAGAATCCCGTGCTCGCGGGCGAGCATATCTCCAAGAACAAGGCCACCGACCACAACCTGTTCCTGGTCGGCAATACCATGTACCAGGCGAACTACGTCAGCGGGCTGCGGGTGCTTGACATCACCGACCGCCTGCATCCCGTCGAGATCGGCTTCTTCGACACCCACCCCGTGGGCGCCGATGAACCCGGCTTCGAGGGCGCCTGGGGCAACTACCCGTTCTTCAAGAGCGGCGTGGTCGCCGTCACCAGCATGGGGGAGGGTCTGTTCATTCTGAAGAAGCACCCCACGCAGGCGGTGCCATGAACCGCTGGCTCGCGGTGGTGGCGCTGCTCGCACTACGCCCCCATGCCTCTGCGCCCCCGTCTCTCGTCTACGTCGCCAACCAGGCGGCGGGCAAGATCTCGGTCCTCGACGCCGCCACCGACTCCGTCGTCGCCACGGTCGACCTCCCCGCCCTCGGCTTCTCGGCGCACCCCAAACCGCACCACATCGCGGTGGAGCCGGACGGGTCGTTCTGGTACGTCTCCCTCGTCGGCGACAACGTCGTCGTCAAGTTCGACCGCGACAACCGGGTGGTCGCCAAGGCCCAGATGGAAACCCCGGGTCTCCTCGCCCTCGACCCCACGAGTGACCGGTTGTTCGTCACGCGCTCGATGACGGCCGTGAACGCGCCGCCGCGGATCGCGGTCATCCGCCGCACGGATATGTCGCTCGAGGAAGTGGAGGTGCTGCTGCCGCGCCCCCACGCCGTGACTTCAGGGCCCGACGGGCACTATGCCTACGTCGCGAGCATCAGCACCAATCAGCTCGCCACTTACGACGTGCGGCGCGAGCGCGTCGAGGTGACGGACGTACGGGTGGAAGGAGGGGGGGAGCGAGACTCGGCCCTCGCCATCGTGCAGCTCGCCGTCTCACCTGACGGCAAGACCCTCGTCGCCACGGCCCAGCTGCCGGGCAAGCTCCTGGTCTTCGACCTCGCCGATCCCGCAAAGCCCCGCCTCACCCGCAGCGTGAGCGTCGGGGGGGGGGGGGGCGCCTGGCCCTGGTACCCCGCGTTCACGCCCGACGGCCGAGAGGTCTGGGTCACGAATCAGCGCTCCAACGACGTGACCGTCGTGGACGCGGCCACCTGGAAAGCGGTCGCGACGGTGAGCAGCCCCGGCTTCGCCCAGCCGGACGGCATCGTGATCACTGCCGACGGTCGCTACGCCTTCGTCTCGAATCACAACGGGCCGATGCCCGGGATGACGATGTCGCACGCGGCGCCCATGCCGGCGGCGCCCACGCCAGCGGCAGGAGGGGTTCCGCCCGCACCGGGCAGGGTGGTCATGATCGACGTGAAGCGCCGCGCGGCGCTCCGCGTCACCGAGACCGCCCCGGACGCCGCGGGGATCGGCATCGGGGGGCGGAGCACGCAGTGAGCGAACCGGCGCCCCGCCGGCTCGCGTACTCGCTGTTGCTCCTTGCCGCCGCCACCCTGGGCGCCTGCCGGCGCTCGGGGTCCATCGCCAGCCCCTTGCCGGTCCTACACGGCTTTCCCGACTACGTCCGCGACGTGACGCCGTTCACCGTCTCCGACGAGCGCGGGCGGCCGTATCGGCTCCCGTTCCTCGGCGGCTTCGACCATCCTCGCCCTCAGCTGGTCGATATCGATGGGGACGGCGACCCCGATCTCTTCGTTCAGGAGTACACCGGCGAGCTGCAGTTCTTCGAGCGCGTGGGTCGCGGGGGGGGGGGGGACGCCCGCTGGGTGTGGCGCACCGATCGCTACCAGATGTTGGACATCGGAGAATGGTACCGGTTCGTGGACGTGGATGGGGACGGCAAGCCGGATCTGTTCGCCGAGTCCCGCTTCAGCTACATCCGCTACTTCCACAACGCCGGCGCCATCGGCGCGCCGCGCTTCGTCGTCGTGGCCGACACCTTGAAGGACGTGAACGGCGTCGCGATCGACGCCGACCGCCAGAACATCGCCCAGTTCGCCGACATCGACTGCAACGGCCGGCTCGACATGATGCTCGGCCGGGTGGACGGCACCGTCACCCGCTACGAGATGGAGGGCTTGGATTCCGCGGGCGCGCCGAGGTTTCGGCTCGTCACCGAGCGGTTCCAGGACATCCAGATCATCGGCCAGCGCGCCAGTCTCCACGGCGCCAACACGCTGGCGGTGCTCGATCTCGACGGTGACGGCGACCCCGACATCCTGTGGGGAGATTTCTTCGAGCCCGGGCTGCTGTGGCTCAGGAACCTCGGCGGCTGCGCCCAACCCGACTTCCACGGCGAGCGCATTCCGTTCCCTCCCAACGCCCCGCTGGAAACGAGCGGCTACAACGCGCCCACCGCGGCGGATCTCAACGGCGACGGCCGCGCCGACCTGATCGTCGGCGTGCTGGGTGGGGCGTTCAACCCCACCAAGACGAGCGCGGCAAACCTCTACGAGCTCGACCAAACGGCCCCGGGCGTGTGGACCGTCGTCACCACGCGCCTGCTCGACGGCATCGATCTGGGCTCCGAGAGCGTCCCCGCCTTCGTCGACCTGGACGGCGACGGGGACTCCGACCTCGTAGTCGGCACCAAGATCGAGCCGGACAATTCGCGCAACGGCGGGCTGTACTGGCTCGAGAACGTCGGCACGCGCACCACTCCCGCGTTCCGCCTGCGCGGCCGGATCGACGTGCTTCCCGCGTTTCACTATGCCCCCGCCTTCGGCGACCTGGACGGCGACGGCTTGCCCGACTTGGTGCTGGGGCAATTCCACGACGCCGTGGCGCTGTATCACAACGCGGGAACGCGCGTCACGCCGCGGTTCGTGCTGGCCGATTCCGCCCTCGTGCGGCTGCCGCGCGGCAGCAACGCCGTGCCCGCCCTCGTGGACGTTGATGGCGACGGCGACCTGGATCTCTTTCTGGGCGACGCGTCGGGGCGGATCGCCTTCTTCCGCAACGACGGCACGGTGCGGGCTCCCGCCTTCACTCTCGTGAGCGACGACTACCTCGGCGCGCGGATCGGCCGGCGCGCCGTGCCGCGGTTCGCGGACCTGGACGGCGACGGCCTGCCGGATCTGGTGGTGGGGGGAGAGCTGGGACCGCCCGTTCTGTTTCGCAACGCGGGGACCCGCGCCGCACCCCGCTTCATCCGTGACTCCGCCTTCACCGTCCACCTGCCGCCCTACTCGGCGCCGGCGTTCGCCGACGTCCGCGGCGTGGGACGGCTCGACCTGTTCGCGGGCGGAGCGGGAGGTGGGATCGTTTATTTCCGCAACGACGCGAGACGCTGACGCTCACAGCCCCTTCACATCATCTTCATCGAGACGTCTCTAGGCTATCCACTCGAGGGAGATGACCGATGCCCCACACGACCGCAACACGCCGCCCGTTATGGATCTGTCTCGCCTTGCTCGCGGCGCTGGCTTGCGTGCCGCCGCCCCCGCCCGGCGCGATCTATGCCGCCCGCCGTCCGCCGTCCGACCAGGTCGAAGTGATGGTGGTGTCGCCGGGCTCGGGTCACGTTTGGGTCCGGGGCTACTGGCGCTGGGAGCGCAACGACTTCGTCTGGGTGCGGGGCCGCTGGATGCCGGTCGAGCGCGGCTACCGCACGTGGGTGCCCGGACGTTGGAGACATCACCGTCGGGGCTGGTATTGGGTCGATGGACACTGGGGTCGCTAAGGGAGCACTCCGAGCTCACGCGGCGTGAATTCGCTCCCGTGCGGGGACAATTCGTTCTTCCCTTCTTGCCCCACGTGACATCCTGGGGGCGTGTCCTCTTGCCCCTATCCCGCCGAGCCGAGCACTATATGGGTATGCCACTGGCGACGGAAGGTTGGACCGCCGAGATGGTCCGTGCGCTCCCCGACGACGGCAAGCGGTACGAGGTCGTCGCTGGGGAGCTGTTGGTGACGCCCGCGCCGCGGCTGCCCCACCAGGCGGCGGTGCTGCGGTTGCTGCTGGCGCTGCATCCCTACGTCGAGCATCACCGGCTCGGATGCGTGCTCCAGTCGCCCGCCGACATCGAATTCGACCCGCGCACGCTGGTGCAACCCGACGTGTTCGTCGCGCCGCTCGTCCAGGGGCGCCGGCCCCGAGCGTGGACCGACATCCACGCGCTGACCCTCGCCGTGGAAGTTCTCTCGCCCTCGACGGCGCGGGCGGATCGGAGCGTGAAACGGCGGCTTTACCAGCGGACTGGCGCCGAGTATTGGATCGTGGACCTGGACGCCCGGCTCGTGGAACGCTGGCGCCCGGGGGACGAGCGGCCCGAAGTGCTCACCGACGTGCTCGCCTGGCAGCCCGACCCCGCTCTGGAGCCGTTGACGATCGAGCTACCGGCGCTCTTCCGCGAAATCTGGGGGGAGTAGCCCCCCCCCCCCCGGCTCCTCAGCGCGCTAGCACCTCGTAGCGGCTCTGCATCCCCATCCGAAGGTGGTTGGAGACGTGGCAGTGGAACAGCCACACGCCCGGGTTGTCGGGCACCATGTCCGCCACCGCCATGCCCATCGGCAGCAGCGCGGTAACGTCGGTCCGCATGTGGTTGATGACCACCGTGTTGCCGTGCCAGTGGGGCGCGTGGATCTCGAAACCCGTCGTCGCCATCAGGTACCAGCGCACCCGTTCCCCCACCCGCATCGTCGGCAGCGGCCCGTTGCCGTACATGAAGCCGTTCATCGTTTCCTTGAAGTTGTACTGGCCATCGATGCGCACCACCGGGAGCGCGAACACCGTGTCCACGTGCACGCTGTCGGGCTGGGTCATGTACGCGCGGCTGTTGTGGGAGAGGAAGCGGCTCGAGTTCTCATCCACTTCGTAAAACGCCATCACCACTTCGTGGTCCACGTCTTTGGGGGAGCCGTCGGGACGCGCCATGCCCCGCGCGGTGACGATCATCGGTCCCATCAGCCCCGAGCTGACGTCCTGTTCTTCATGAACGTGCGAGTGGTACATCCAGAGAACCGAGCTGCCGTCGCCGGGGCCGGGGCCGGCGCGCTCCGGCACGGGCCAGACGTAGGTGTGCACGGCTCCGGGAGCGACCGCGCCGCCGGGAACGTCGGCGCTGGTTCCCGCTCCTCCCACGTACGGCGCCCCTTCTGACGACTTCGTGTACGACACACCGTGCGGGTGCATGCTGGCGGGAAAGCGGGTGTTGTTTTTGAACACCACCCGGATCGTGTCTCCCACCTCGGCGCGGAGCAGGGGGCCGAGGAAACCGAGGTAGGCGAGCTCGGCAGGCCGGGGCTTGGGGGTGGAGAACGTCGAATCGGTGTATTCGCGGTACAGCGCCTTCAGCGTCACCTTGCCGACCGAATGGGGGCCGGCCACCACGAATGGCCGCTCCACCGCGTCGAACGGCTGGCCGCTGATCAGGTTCGTTCCACTGGGCGCGTAGTCCCAGACGACTTCGTCGGCGGCGACGTAGTAGATGCGGGTACGGCCGCCGGGTACTTCGCGGCGCTGTGCCGCGCCCGCGACCACGAGCGGTACGAGGACGAGACCCAGATACGCGACGCTGGGACGGCGCATGGGACGGCTCCTTGGCGCTGATCCGGTGGAGGAATGGGGTACGAAACGACGGCTGATGTAACCCACTCCCGCTTGGCCCGCAACCCGTTCGCCCCTGCATCACTCACGACATCATGGGGTGCCTTCATCGACGCCGACCGGCACCGACGGGGAAGTTGGACCGCGAGCAGGTGGACCTGACCCAGGCGGCGGCGGAGTTCGTTGAGATGGTGGACATGTGGGGGCACGGGTGCTAGGGTGGGACGACACTTCCCACGGTCATTTACCGTAGGAAGCGGGTCCCCCAGCTTGGAGTACGCCAATGGCCAAACCGTTCCTCCAGCTCGCCGCCGTCGGAGTCCTCGGCGTTGCGCTCTGGAAGGTGCTGTCCGTCCTTCTTCTCCCCTTGGTCGGCACCCTGCTGGGGATCGTCCTCACGGTCCTGAAGGTCGCCCTGATCGTCGGGCTCGTCTTCCTCGCGCTGTGGTGGTTCCGCCGGGACCACAAGAAAGATGGAGAGGCGCCCGCGAGCTGAGCGGCAGCAGAACCCCGACGTAGTAAACAACCAGCCCTACTGCCTGACCGCCTCTGTCGCCGCGGTGCGCGCCGGCTCAGTTCCGCCGCCCGGCGCCTTCTCCCACGTGTAGGTCCGTCCCATCGCGTAGCGCTCGAACCACTCCAGCTCCGCATTCATCTTGAACAGCTGGTGGCGCAGCTCCGCCCAGCCGTGCGGCTCGCGCGGCGCCACGTACAAGTGGGTCGGCACCCCGTTCGCCAGGAGGCCGTGATACATCTCCACCGACTGCGGCATCGGCACCCGGGGGTCGTTCTGCCCCACGAACAGCAGCGTCGGCGTCCGCGCGTTCGCGACGTCCTTGAGCGGTGAGTTGTCCCAGTACACGGCGATCGGGGCGTTCTTCTGCCACGGGGTGCCTCCGAACCACGGAGTGCGGTAGGTGCGGATGTCGCTCTGCGCGTACATCGAGATCCAGTTCGCCGCCCCGGCTCCCGAAGACGCCGCTTTGAACCGCGTGGTGAAGGTGACCAGCTTGTCGGTCATGTGGCCGCCCGCCGACCACCCCATCGCCACCAGCCGGGCGCTGTCGGCGATGCCGCGGCGGATCACCTCGTCCACACCGGCCAGCACGTCGAGGTGGGCGTTCTTGTAGTAGTGGCCCACCATGTCGCGCAGAAACGCGTCGCCGTAACCGGTGCTGCCGCGATAATTGGGCCGGAGCACGGCGTACCCCAGCGCCGTGAGCACCGGGACGTAGCCCGTCGTGCTGCCGTACAGCCCGAACTGGTCGGACGACGCGGGGCCGCCGTGCGTCTGCACGACGAGCGGGTAGCGCGTGCCCGGCCGATAGTCGAGCGGATAGAACAACAGCCCTTCGACGGTGACGCCGTCGGCGCCCTTCCAGCTGATCTTCTCCTCGCGCGGCAGGCGGTAGTCGCGCGCCAGATGATCGAACACGTGCGTGATCCGCACGGGCGCGCCGCCGTCCGCGCCGATCGTCCAGACGTCGCCCGGACTGGCCGCCTCCGCCATGGAAAATGCCTGTCGGCCGCTGGCCGCGTCGTAACGCCAATTGTCGATCGAGTGGGCGCCGTCGGTCAGCTGCCGGGTGCGGCCGGTCGCGACATCCGTCTCGAACAGCTCGCCGTGCACGCCCAGATTGGCGACGAACACGATCGAGCGGCCGTCGCGCGACCAATGCGCGTCCTCCGCCGCGGGGGAAGGATCGGGGAGCAGCGGCGTCGCTGCGCCGCCTCCCGCCGGCATCAGGAATACTCGGTTGTTGTAGTAGGTCTCGAACCGCGCGTTGGCCCCGGCGACGAACAGCAGGCGTGAGCCGTCGGGGGACAGCTCGGCGCCCTGCTCGGCAATGCCGTTGCGCGTGAGCTGCACCGCGCCGCCGCCCCCTGAGTCCATCACCCACACCTCGCTCCGCTCGGCGTCGCCGAGCAGCGGATCCGGAGCGCGCTGATGCACGATCTTCACCCCGTCCCGGGAGAGCGCGTAGTCGAGCACCGAATAATCACCTCCGGTGACGCGGTGCTCGGCAGCGCCTTCGACCGTGACCTTCCACAGGTGCCGCTGCTTGTAGTTCTCGTCGTAGGCGAAGACGTCGTCCTTGAAGCGGTCCCGGTCGCGCTCCTCGCTGGTCTTGGGCTCGTCGGCGACGAAGTAGATCGCGTCGCCGGACGGCGTCCAGGTGATGTTGGCGACCGCCGTCGCGTGGTGGGTGAGCTGCCGCGCTTCGCCCCCAGCGTTGCTGATCACGTAGATCTGGGCGGCGTCGGTGTCGCGCACGGCGGTGAAGGCGACGACGCGGCCGTCCGGCGACCAGCGGGGGGCGCTTTCCCCCTTCGGCCCGTTGGTCAGCTGAACGCCGTTGCTGCCGTCGACGTTCACGCGCCAGATGTGCCCCACGCGGCGGTCGGCCTTCCAGTCGGCCGCCGAGAGCACGTACAGCAGCTGGCGGCCGTCGGGGGAGAGCTGTGGGTCCGTGAGGCTCGGCACCTGGAGCAGGTCCACGAGCTTCATCGGCCGGGGGGCGGGGGCCGGGGCGGGGGGCTGCTGCGCGGCGAGGGTGCCCGCGAGCAGCCCGAGCAGCAGCCGCTTCATGGATTCGACCCCGCCGTCGTCGGCCCGCCGCTGTTCGCTCGGGCCGTCCCCGTGATGAACCGCGCCACGTTGTCCTTGAGCTTGGCGAGCGCCGGCTCGTACAGGTACATCATGTGCCCCGCCTCGTAGTACTTGAGCACGATGTTGTTGCGCAGGCTCGCGGACAGCCCCGGCAGGTGGTCCACCGTGAACTCGGTGGCGACGAACGGCGTCGCGAGATCGTAGTAGCCGTTCTCGATCTCCACGCGCAGCTGCGGGTTCGTCACGAACGCCTGCACCAGGTCCGAGCCGACGTACGTCGAGCTGGCCCAGCCGCGCCGGCCTTCGCGGGCCCAGTTCCAGTCGCCCGTCCCGCCGCCCATCGAATAGCGCGCCTCGCCCGGGAACTTGAGCTCGCCCCGCAGGTAGGTGTTCGTCGCCGCCGTGAAGGCGCCGGTCACCGCGGCGGACTGGGGATCACCCTCGGCGTTCTCGCTCAGCAGGTCCATCATCGGCCCCGAGAAGCGCGAGTCGAGCCGTCCCGTGATCGCGCCGCGCGAGCGCTGTAGCTCCGCCATGAACTGCCGCAGATTCACCCGCAGGTCCGCCTTGAGGAGATAGTCCTCGGCGAGCCCGGTGTACTGCGACAGCCGCTTCGCCACCGCGGACTTCTGCTCGGCGGGCAGGCGCGCGCCCAAGGCTAGGGCGGCGGCGTACTCGCCCGTCGCGTAGCGGCGCACGTCAGCCAGGAACGCCTCGAGGTTCGCCGGCGCCGGGATCACCTTGTGATACGCCGCGGTCGCCGCATAGCTCGGCAGGTACAGGACGTAGGACAGGTCCCGCCCGGGCGCGAATTGCAGCGTCTCGAAGTCGAGCACCGACGAGATCAGCACCACGCCGTTGAACGTCATCCCCTCCCGCTGCTGCGGTCGGTTCACCAGCACCGCCGAGCGTGTCGTGCCGTAGCTCTCGCCGATCAGATACTTGGGGGAGGTCCAGCGGCCCGTCTTGGTCACGTACTGCCGGACGAAATCCGCCAGGGAGCGCGCGTCCTCGTCCACGCCCCAGAAATCCTTGCCGGTGCCCTTGCCCACGAGCGTCGAGAAGCCGGTGCCGATCGGGTCGATGAACACCATGTCCGTGACGTCGATCAGGCTGCCCGCGTTGTCCACCAGCTGGTAGGGCGGCGGCGGGGTGGGCCCCGCGTCGGTGGTCACGATGCGCCGCGGTCCGAACGCTCCCAGGTGCAGCCACGCCGACGCCGACCCCGGCCCGCCGTTGTACACGAACGCCAGCGGGCGCTGGCTCGGGTCCTTCACGTCGGTGCGTGTGTACGCGGTGTAGTACAGGCTCCCGATCGGCTCGTCCTTGTCGTTCTTGAGGATCATGGTGGCCGCGGTCGCCCGGTAGGGCACGAGCACGCCCCCGAGGCGGATCGTGTGCTCGGTGACGGCCGACTCCTCCTTCGGGACGGGCGCCGGCCGGCTCGCCGTGTCGCGTGGGGCCGCCGCAGGGACGGCGGCGGCGGGCTGCTGGGCGCGCGCGGGCATCGCGAGCGCGGCGAGCAGCAGCAACAGCACACTGGTGCGGGAACGCATGGCTCCTCCTTCAGTTGACCTTGCCGCTATTTGACGACGTCGATCTCCACGTTGGACGGAAATCGCCCCGTGCGGTAGATGCGGTGAACCCGTGCCTGATAAGCCTCCGGGCGGGCGGTGAAGATGTTCGGCACGAAGGTCTGCGGATTCCGGTCGTACAGTGGGAACCAGGTGCTCTGCGCCTGCACCATGATGCGGTGGCCCTGCCTGAAGGTGTAGGCCTGCTGGTGCAAGTCCACGGTGTAGGGCGCCACCTGGTTCGGTGGAATCGCCGCCGGGTGCTCCCAGCTCGTGCGGTAGCGCCCGCGCATGATCTCGCCCGTCACCATCAGCTCGTAGCCGCCCATCGTCGGCTGGTCGGGGACGGTGTCCGGATACACGTCGATCAGCTTCACCACCCAATCGGCGTCGCTGCCCGTGGTCGAGGCGAACAGGTGCGCGATCACATTCCCCGCGACGGTGACGTCCTCGGTGAGCGGCGCGGTCTGCCAGGTGAGCACGTCAGGCCGGCCGTCCACGAAGCGCTGGTCCTCGGTCTCCCAGCGCCGCCACCGCGACGTCCGCGAGTAGGTACGCTCGACGGGGCGCGGGCGATACGGCACCGGGTGGGCTGGATCCGAGACGAATTGGTCGGCGCCCGAATCGGTCGGCGCGGTGAAGGAGAGCTCGCCGCCGGCGCGGAAGTACAAGTGGCGATGCTCCGCCTGCTTGGGTGGCCAATGGTCGAAGCGCCGCCACGCGTTCGTCCCCGCGTCGTACACCGTCGCTTCGTCGAACTTGCCGTCCCCCTCGCCTCTCAGCCAGAAGCCGAACCACCGTGTTTGCAGCTGGCGGAAGTCGATCCCGGTCGCGCGTCCGAAGCGCACGTTGCCGAGGGCGATCCCGGAGTCCGAAAACCACTGCCCGTGGTACCACGGGCCCATCACCAAAAAGCTCTTGCTCCCGCTGTCGGTGCGCTCGAGCGCGGCGTAGGAGGCGAGCGGCCCGTATTCGTCCTCCTGGTCCCACCAGCCGCCGACGGTGAGCGTCGGCACGGTGGTGTGGGTGAAATACCGGGGCAGGGAGCGCTCGTGCCACACCGAGTCGTAGGCGGGATGCTCCACGAAGCGCCGCCAGCTGGGCCACTGGTCAGCCCCGACCGCGCGCGCCAACGCGCCGAGCGTCGGGAATGAGAGGTACCAGTCGTAGGTGTCGTAGCGCGCGGGCGACGGCGTGACGCTGAGATCCGTCGACGCTTCCATCATCCAGGCGTATTCGAGGCCGTAGGTGAGGCGGAACGCCCCCTGGTGGAAGAAATCGTCGCCCATCCAGGTATCGCCCATCGGCGCCTGCGGGCTGATGGCCTTGAGCGCCGGATGCGCGCCGATCCCCCCTACCGCGGTGAGCCAGCCGGGATAGGAAACCCCGAAGATCCCGACCCGCCCATTGTTGTTGGGCACGTGTTTCACGAGCCAGTCGATCGAGTCGTAGGTGTCCGTGCTCTCGTCGGTGCCGGCGTGCCCCGAGTGGGGCGGCCGATTCATGTCGAAGGTCCCCGTCGAGCCGAAACGGCCCCTGATGTCCTGCGAGACGAGGATGAAGCCCGCGAGGCCGATGGTGCCGGCATTACGAGCGACGCCCGCGGCGAACCCGTTCGAGCCGTAGGGGGTGCGCTGGATCAGGATCGGCAGCGGCACGGCGCTCTTCGGCGCGGCGATCACGGTGTGGAGCCGGATGCCGTCCCGCACCGGGATCATCGTGTCGATGATGACCCACCCGGTGTCCGCGGCCTGGGCGGCCGCCACAGCGGGCGCGAGGAGGATACTGGCGGCGAGAGCGAAGGTGATCGGGACCAGGGAACGACGCATGAATCCTCCGGGATGGCGGGCAACGCGCCTACGCGCGCGTCACCCTCCAGTAGATGGCGTAGCGCTCGTCGAACAGCGAGTAGAACGGCGTCAGGGTCACGGTCCGCGGCTGACCGGTCGTCTGGAACTCGAGCGGCCGGCCCGTCGGCTTTACCCAGCTCGTCGGATCGTCGCTGGGGACCGTGAACGCCGGCGCCGGTATGGGGTCGAGCCCGTATTCGGGAACGGTGCGCGGCTTGGTGGGCGCGGCACGCAGCGTCGCGGGAGTCAATCCCGCTGTGCCCAGCCGGCCCGCCAGCACCAGGGGGCCGTACATCACCGCCTGGAGCGAGGGATCGTCGGGCATCGGGTGCAGGTGGAGGCGCATCGGGAAACGGAGCGCCAGGGTGTCGCGGTCCCGCCAGGTGCGGTCCAGCACGTAGTAGCCACCCGGCACCGCGAACCCGTCGAGCGGCCGGCCGTTCAGCGTCGCGCCGTTGTCGCCGGTGGCCCAGGCGGGCACCCGCACCCGCAGCGCCACGCGCACCGGCCGTGGCGCCCGCACCGTGAGCGTCGTCGTCTCCTCCGCGGGGAATTTCGTCTCCTGCACCAGACGAATCCCGCGCTCAGGCCAATCGAGCTCCGAAGCGATGAACAGGTTGACATACACGCCGGCTTCGTCGTGGAAATAGATGCTGTCGCCCAGCTGGGAAAACGCCTCGCTCATCGTCCCGGTGCAGCACCAGTAATCCTGGGACGGCGTGCCGAACAGCTTCCACAGCCCCGTGGCCAGGGAGACGTAGTAGAGCTTCTCACCGTCCACGGGGTGCTGGCTGCCGAGGATGCCGTTGAGGAGCGCCCGCTCGTAGTAGTCGGCGCAAGCCGGATCGCCGGTCCAGCCGAAGACGTGCCGCGTGAGCTTCAGCATGTTGTAGGTGGTGCAGTCTTCCTGCGTCTCCCCGCTCAGCTCCGCCGCGAGCACGCCCGGATCGGCGTTCCAGCCCTCGCCGTTGCTCGTGCCGCCGGTGCAGTAGGCGCGTTGGGTCGTCACCTCGCGCCAGAAATACTCGGCGATGTGCCGGTAGCGCGGCTCGCCTGTCAGCTCGTAGCGCCGGGCGGCGCCGATGATCTTCGGGATGGTGGTGTTGGCGTGGAGTCCTTTCAGTTCGTCGCGGGCCGCGGCCAGCGGCGCGAAGATGCGCTCGTGGTCGAAGCGATGGGCGGTCCAGCGATAGCCTTCCTCGCCGGTCACGGCGGACAGTTTGTACAACACCTCGTTCATGCCCCCGTACTCGCGCTCCAGCACCCGTGCCATCTCCCCATCGCCCAACGGCTGGACCCAGCGCGCGGTCCAGCGGGCCATCCCTCTCAGCACCTCGAGCGCCTGCGCGTTGCCGGCCAGGGTGTGCATGTCGAGCAGACCGGCCATGATCTTGTGGATCGTATAGAACGGCGCCCACACGGGCCGCCCCGCCCGCAACCGGTCGAAGAATTCCTCGGGGAACGCGCTCAGGTAGCCGTTGCCGAGGGCCTGCTGGCACTTGGCGAGCTCGGCGACCATCCCGTCGCCGCGGGCTTTGAGCGCCGCGTCGCCGAGGCTCGCCGACATGAGCGCGCACGCCGACAGGTAGTGGCCGGTGTAGTGCCCGCGCAGCTCGTTGACCGGCGCTTCCCATCCGCCGAGCGGCTCGGCGGTCGAGGGTAGGCCGGCGGTGATCCGGAAGGTGTGCAGCAGGCGGTCCGGATCCTGCGCCATCAGAAAGCGGCGATTGACCTGGGCGGCGTCGAGAAAGGGACCGGGCCGCAGCCGCACGCGCGCCAGTTCGAACGGTACGGTCAGAGGGTGGGGGAGGGCGCCATCCGCGCGGCGAGCTTGGGGGAGGCGGCGTACGAGCGGCAGGCTCGCGGCCGCGGCGGTGGTGGCGAGAAAGTCTCGGCGTTTCATGGACTGCTGGCTCCTGGGAAGGGGGCGCGCCGTCAGCACGCCGGCGCGCCGCCCTCAGTTCACGGCATCCGCCCCGTTACGGACGGCGCGCCGGCCGCTTCGGCATCCAGAAGGTAGGATCCGACGCCCGCGTCTCCGCGGCCACGTAGCTCATGCCGGGGTCGAGCCGGTACTGGTTCGTCTCCGAATTGACGAGCCCGTCGGTGAAGAGCTTGCGAATCGTGACCAGCTCCTCGGGGGTGAATCCCTGCATCGTCTTCTGCCCAGCGGCCATCATGTCGTCGAATTGCGCATACGTCTCCGTCGACATGAAGACCAGGAACGTCGGCTCGGGCAGGCCGGCCGAGATCTCGTACACCCGATAGCTCATGCTCGGCGCCGCCCGCCCTGCTGCCGCGCCGTACGTCTTGGCCGCCGCCTCGAAGTCCGCGTCGTGGCCTGCCCGCACCCGGTAGATGCTGATCTGCCAGAAGCGCTGCTTGGCCAGGTCGGGAAACGCCCCGTGGCTGAGATCGGGCCGCGCCATCGCTTCATACGTCCGAACGTCGTTGATGACCTCCGCATCCGCCCGGGACAGCCGCGCCAGCTCGGCGGCTAGCACCGTATCGGAGCTTTCCAGCTTCATCTCGTCCCCGAGCACGGCGTGCGACGCCCACGGCGCCACGAACCACGCCTCGTTCGCCCCCGTCAACGAGACGAACGCCAGATAGTAGTTGGGGGATTTCCCCTTGGCGAACGCGGCCGGCCACCCGGCCTCGATCCGCGCGTGCTCGGCGGTACGCCCGGGTTTCACGAATTCGCGCACGATGGTGATCATCGCCGGCTGCGTGGTCGGCAGCGCTGCGCCTTGGGCGAACGCGGTGCCGACGCAGGTACAGAGTAGCGGTAGAAAAGCGAACTGCGAGAGCTTGTGTCTCATGATAGGCCCACCTCACGGTCCAGCTGGACGGCTCAGCCACGCCGTCCCGGCCCCGGAGTGGGTCGAGATGCCCGTGTACTGGGTCGGGCTGGCGGCGCCGGGCGAACCTACAGGCCCGCTCGGAGTTGTCAAATCGTACCCTGTCGCAAATCCACCCTGTCGTGCCGCAAAAACACCCTAGGCGGAGCTCGACCGTGGGCTAACGTTGCCGGGGAGAGACCCTTGCCCATGACCGCCCTGCGTGTCGCCATCCTCGCCATCGGATTGTTCTCGGCCCCGATGTTGACCGACGAGGCCGTCTCCCAGGGGCGAGCGGTCATGGTTCCGCGGTCCGAGATCCTGAAGCGCCTCGCGTCGACATATCACCCGGACTCCGTTCGCATCGTCAAGGCGGGGATCGCGGCGGTCGTGCCGCACCAGACCCCCACTCCTCTTTCGCAAGTTGCGCTCCGCGCGACGGACACCGTGCTCGCGCTCCACCGGGGCGACGTGGTCGTGGTGCCCGGCGGACGCGCGTCGCAACGCGATTCGGATCCCGGGCACCCGCCGGATGCCCACGTCGACCTTCCCAACAGCTACCTCACGCCGGACGAGTCGGGCACGCGGCTGGTGACGTTCAGCATTCGGGTACGGCCCGCTGCCGGCGGACTCACCTTCGACGTCCGCAATGGATCGTTTAGCGGCGAGGTGCTGATCGGCCTGGAAGATCGCGATACCCCGACCAGGACGAGCACGCTCGGTGGGGCGATCGTGCTGCAAGTGACGTCCGACGGGGGACCGGTCACCCCGGGCACCATCCGCATCGCGCATACCAACATCCCGTGGACCACCGTGCGGATTGTCGCGCACGAGCCCGGCGACTCCGTGCATTTGCGCGTTCAAGCCACCTTCGACCCCGAGGGCTACGCCGCCCTGATCCCCGTCGAGCGGTCGCGGCTGGACGTGCGCGCGGCCGCGCCGAGGATCCAAGGGCTGGGACTGGAGATGGTGAAGGTCAGTGTGACCGTTCCGGAATTCCTGCGGCGGGATTCCAACGTGGTGGTGCTGTCGAGCGATCACGGCGGGCTGGACGTGGCGACGCTCCTCATTCCGCGATCCGGCACGGCCGAAACCTCCCTGCGGTCCCAAGGCCTCGGCACGAACCGCGTCCATGCCGCACTCGGTCACGTCGCCGCGGGCGAGGAGACCATCGCCTACGTCTTTCCCTGGACCTTCCTCGCCGCGGTCCTGGTGGGTGGGGTGCTCGGCAGCTTCCTCGCCAAACGCGAACGGCACCGTCGCCGCACCGATCTCGTGCTGGGGGTGGTGACCGGGTTCTTGTGCGCCGTCGCCTACGCCATTGGCCTCAACCTGACGGGGCTCGACATCAACGTGCGGGTCGGCGAGGCCACCGTGCTCGTCGTCGCCGCGATCGGAGCGGCCTACGACCTGCCGGGGCTCGCGCCACTGCGCAAGCGCCTCGACAGCGCGGCATGACGGTTTATCAGCTCCATTCCCAGGCTCCCGAAGTCGCTCGGATCCAGACGCGCCTCAAGGAGCTCGGCCTGTACTCCGGGCCCATCGACGCCGACTTCGGCGGCGGCACCGAGGCCGCCGTCAAAGCGTTCCAGCGGGCCAACGGCCTCGCGCCGGACGGACGGGTCGGGCCCCTCACCTGGGACGCCCTGTTCGGCGGCGCGGTGATCGAAGCACCCGCCCTCACGCGTCAGACGCTGGCGTATCGCTGCCTCGCCCTCACCGGCTCCTTCGAGACCGGCACCGCGCCGCCTGATTGCTTCGCCGGCCTTGCCGGCGACTTCGATGGCCAGGGCCTCAGCTTCGGCGTGCTCCAATGGAACCTGGGGCAGGGGAGCCTGCAGCCGCTGCTCGTCGAGATCGACCGGACGAGTCCCGCGCTCACTCGACGGATCTTCGATGCGCACTACCCCGAGTTCGAGGCGATGCTCGGCGTGGACCGCGACGACCAGCTGCTGTGGGCCCGCTCGGTGCAGGACGCGGCGACGTCCCAGCTGTTGGAGCCGTGGCGCGGCATGCTCAAGACCCTGGGCCGGACCCCGGAGTTCCAGGCGGTGGAGCTGAAGTACGCGCAGCAGCGCTTCCAGACCGCGACCACCCTGTGCCGCACCTACGACGTCTGGTCCGAGCGGGCCGTGGCCTTGATGTTCGACATCACGGTCCAGAACGGGTCGATCAACGCGGTGGTCCAGGCCCAGATCCAGCGTGACTGCGCCGCGCTCGACCGGGCCCTGCCGCGGGACGAGCGGGAGGTGGCGCGGCTGAAAGCCATCGCTAACCGCCGAGCCGAGGCCGCTACCCCGCGCTGGGTGGAAGACGTCCGCGCGCGCAAGCTCGCGATCGCGACCGGCGTCGGTAGCGTGCATGGCCGCGAGTACGACCTCGCCGCGCAATACGGCATCCGGTTGCAGCCCCAGGACGGGTGACAGGGGCGTCATGGTCGCGTTCGCCACCGTGATGGTCCCGCTTGCCAAGGCCTTCGGCCTGGCGGTCGTGGCCGAGCGAATCCTCGAGCTCGGCAAGAACCTGCTCGAGCCGCGGCTGTCGAGTCGCGACACCCGCGCCCAGCCGGATGCCGCCGCGACGCGGCGGGCCGTCGCCGACGTGCAGGCGCGCGCGCAGCGGGACGCCGCGACCCGCGCCGCCGAGCAAGCCGCCGAGCAACGGGCTCCCGAGCGCAGCACCCAGAGCGCGCAGTTGCACTCGGTCCGCGACCGCCTGTTCACCGAGTCGGATCCGGCCAAGCGCGCCGCGCTGCTCAAACAGGCGGGCGACCTGAGCGCGGCGCTGACCGTGGAGGAGCGGCACGGGGAATGGGAGGAGCGGGTCCCGACGTCGGTGCTGCTGGTCCAGGACGCTTCCGATCCCGACGACGGCTGGACCCTGCGGTCCTTCGTGCTCCAGCTGCTGGGGTTCGCCGCGGGGATCCTGCTCGCGAGCTTCGCGGACCTGCGGCTGTTCTCCGCCTTCCTGACCGGCGGTGGGGGGGGGGGGGGGAGCGCCGAGCTGCCGGGCTGGGTCGATCACGTGTTCACCGGACTGTTCATCGGCGGCGGCAGCGGTCCCGTCCACACCCTCATCGAGTTCGTGACGGCCCGCAGGACGATCGTACAGGCCGCCGAGCTCACCGTGGCGGAGACCGCCGCCGACAAGGCGTTCGTCACCTCCTCCCCTCCGGAGGTCGCGACTTGGGACGGCGGTTGGGTGGACGTCCCCTACGCGGGTGGCGTGGACGTGGACTTGCTCCAGAGCGTCCATCGCCGGGACGCCGACCCGACCATCATCGTCTACCACCACACAGGGATGTCGAGCGACAGCACCTTCGACGACGTCGTTCGGGTGATCAAGAGCGGCACCGACGGGAGCGGCCAGCCCTGGCTCACGGGTTACCACTGCGTGATTCTGGCCGACGGCTCCGCCCACGCGTTCTGCCGGTGGGATCGCTACGGCAGCCACGCCGCCGGCTTCAACCTCCGGTCCTTGGGGCTCGGCTTCAACGGCAACTTCGAGACGAATCCGAGCGTGCCGTTCGCCAACCCCGACGGCCGCTACGGTGCCACGCGGCCGACGGAGCCGCAGCTCCGGGCCGGCGCCCGCGTCGCGGCCCTGTGGACGTTTCTCTACCGCGTCCCCGTCGACTTCGAGCGCGGCATCATCCCGCACCGGCAGATCGCCGGCAAGTCGTGCGCGGGGTCCAATTTTCCGTACGACGACTTCAAGAAACTCGTCACCTTCTACCGCCGGACGTGGGAGCAGTCGGCGCTCGCCCAGGAGCGCATCACCGCGTTCAAGCTGAAGCCATACCTCTACGTCTGACGGAGCGCACATGATCGACGCCCTCTCCGACCTCACCGTCATGTTCGCCTTCGCGCTGGCGCTCGCCCTGCTGGTGGAGCGGCTGCTCGAGGTCCTGAAGAGCCTCTACGACGTGCTCGACAGCCGGCTCAACTGGTACCACTTCTGGAGCCGCCGGACCCGCGTGCTCCGGGACCAAGTGGAGCGCCGGCTGCGTGTCTTCGAGTACGTGAATCCCGACGCCGCGCGGCCCGTCTTGAACCGGGTGTATCAGCTGCTGCTGAACAATCAGGCGGGCTACACGGGAGGGGAGGGGGGGGGCGGAACGGCGTTGGTGCTCTCCGGCGACCTGGTGCGCGCGGCGGGCGTGCGCGTCGCCTGTAAACTGGTCGGCATGGCCGTCGGGGTCGGGCTCGCGCTCTGGCTGAAGATCGACTTCGTCCAGCTGTGGCAGCCTCCTGGCGGCATTCCTTATCTGTGGGCGTCCCCGGAGCTGTGCACCGTCGCCTCCGGGATGGCGATCGGACTCGGGGCGGGGCCGGTTCACAAGATCATCGTCGCCATCGAGAAACAGCGCGCCGCCAAGGAGCATCCGACGTCATGATGGGACTGGTTCCGGATATCACGATCGCCGTGGTGTTGCTCGTCATCGCGGTGGTGGTGGTCGCGATCGCGCAGATGGGCATTCTGCCGAAGAAGACCCTTCCGTTCATCGCCGCCGGCCTGGCCGGGGTGTTTGGGATTGCGGTGTTCCGTAAATGGCGCGAGCAGTCCCTGCGCACGGATCTGGAGCGCCGCGATCGGGAGCTGCAGGGTCTCGCCGCCCGGGCCGGACAGACGGCTGCGGGTGTGGCCGCGGCCGACCAGCAGCTCACGGCGGCCGCGGCCGCGCTGCAGAGTCAGAAGGAAGCGACGCAAAAGGAGCTGCTCCTGATCCGGGCCACCACGGCAGAGGAGAAGGACGCGATCAGCCGCCTCCAGGGCGAAGAGCTGTTCCGGAAGTTCGACGAAGTGTTCGGCACGCCGGCACACCAATAAGGAGGGCCGATGCGACGCAGCGCGGCGATCATGCTGGCGGCGGCCTGGCTGCTGCCGGGACCGGCCCGGGCGCAGGATTCGGTTCCCGTCCGGGTGATCCGGGACCTGCGCAACGGCAGCTACGTCGTGCTCATCCGTGGGGACACCATGCTCGCCATCACCCAGCAGATGGCGCGGCAATCGTTGACGTTGAATGCCGACCTGGCGGGGGCTCGGCAGGAAGCGGCGGCGAAAGACTCGCTGCTGCGTCGCTACGAGTTTGCCGTGCAATGGTACGACAGCACCGTCACCCGGCAGCGCAAGCTGATCGCGGAGCTGGATTCCCTCTACCGCGGCTACCGCGACGTCGCCGCCGGGTACAAGCGCCTGTCGGGAGAGCCCTGGCTCACCTTCACTGGCGGCCTGGGCGCGACGGGGAAGGACCACAGGCCGTCGATCCTCATGGGGATCGGGATCCGCCGGGTGCTGTTGTGGGGGTTCCTCCAGGAGGCGAACGCGGGGGGCGGCGTCGGGGTGAGCCTGCGGCTGTTCTGAGCGACTCGCCCGATTCGCTCACTCGGACCTCGCCATCTCCTTCGTCAGCAGAGGGATCGTCGTGATCGTGAACGCGCGCGCGCGCGGCGCATAGGTCGGCGTGTTCGGCGCCGGTCGTCCGCACGCACTGAACCCGCCGATCGAGAGGCCGATACCGACGAGCCCGATGGTGATTCTTTTGCGGTCCATCTAACCTCCTGGGCGAAGGGAGCTTACAGAAGCTAGACTTGCCGGTGATCCAGCGCACCGATCTTCCGGTCAGGCTCCCCTAACATTGGTCCCCCCTCAGAGCGTCGGAGCGGCGCGGACGAATGGCGGCAGGCTGGCAGGACTCGTGGACCTTCCGGATCGTGGACCAGGACACTGGAGCGGCTGTCTCCGGCGTCCCGGTCACGATGCTGGACCAAGGCGGCCGCTCGGCCGGCGTCTGGGTGAGCGACGTGGACGGGATCGTCCGCCTGCCCAAGCACGACCGCCCGCGGCTTCGCCTGCGGGTGGGCCTGCGCAGTGAAGACATCATCGAGCTCGACCCCCGCTCCCTGCCCGAAGAGACCGTGCCGATCGCCGCTCCGCGCAGCGGCTCCGACTCCGAGGCCGCTCCGCCGGCCGAGCAGCCGCTCCCGGTCCACCCGCCGACGACCAGCTCCCATCCCGGGCACATACTGCGGTTCGCGCGGATCGGTGTCCTGCCGCAGGACGCGGACATCATGCAGACCGACGCCGGCGCCATTCGTTACGGCGTGCTCCTCGAAGTGGAGCAGGTCTGGCAATCCCACGGCCCGCAGGCCGGCGATCTGTTGTACAGCGTGTCCCTCGGCCCCGGCGACGACGTGAAGGTCGCGGTGCTCGACGGCCGCTGGCGGCGCAAGCCCGATCTGCGCGAGCGGCCTCTCCAAATCATTGCGAAGATGGTCGGCACGCCTCTGCTGGGCGACGGCATGGACGTCGTGCCCCTCGAGCCGTTCGTGATCGACGGCGTCGAATCGGCGGCGACGGAAACCGTCCGGTACCTCAGCCACCGCACGGCGCGCATGAGCGAGTCACTACGCCGCCGCCCCCTCGGCGTCACCGAAGTCGAGGGCGAGAAGCCCGCCGGCGCCTCGCTCCGCACCGTCCGGAACATGCGCTCCGACGGGGTCCTTACGTATCACTTCATCGAGCCGGTCGAGCCGTATCGCGTGGTCGTGCGGACGCCGCGCCTGCGGCCCGCCATCCTCGTCCCCTTCCGGCTCCCCAACATCGGGACACGTGAAGTCGTGCGGCGCTTCGGGCACGCGCTGCGGCGGTCGCTGCTGGATCGCGCGCTCGCGCTTGATATCGAGCAGGTGCTCGCGGCGGGCGAGCCGCCGGCGGATGCCGAGCGCCGTCTGTTCGCCCACATCGCGGCGCATCTGCCCTACTACTCCGCCACGATCATCGCCGCGGGCGATCCGGGCGAGCGTTTCTTCGCCATCGCCAAGCTGCGCGACGCCGAGGGCCGCCCGCTGAGCGACGTGATCGAGAATACGGTGGTGGGACGCGTGGGGAACTACGTGGCCTTCCCGCTGCGCTCGGTTGAGTTCACCACGCCCGAGTGGCGTGCCGCGCTCACCGGCGACGCGACGCAGCGGCTGCGCGCGTTCCACGAAGCCGTGATCACCCTGCCGATCCCGGGCGTCTGGCTGCGGGCCCAGCTCTCCCCGGCGCAGGTCGAAAGCGAGCCGGCCACGCGAAGCGAGGGGGAAGGGGAGGGGGGAGGGGAGCAGGCGAGCAGCAAGCGGACGAAGCGGCGGGGGTAGCCGCGAGGTCCGTCACCGCAGCCGCGAACGCCGCTCCTGCATTCGCGCGCGCATCATCTCGATGAACTCCAGCTCGATCCGCCCGTTGGACACGCACACCATGGTCCGGCTTCTCGCGTCCATTTCCTCCTCCTCCGGGGGCTCCGGATGGCCGCTGTCGATCAGGCGGATGCGCACCGCCATACGCCCCGCCTCGGCGGGGAAGACCGTGATCGTGAGCTTGGGCTCGAGCTTGACGGGCGGCGGGTTGGCTGCGCCGGACCCGCACTCGAAGGACTCGCGCCCCGGCTTCCCCGCGACCGTCGAATCCCCGTCGAACTCGCTGTGGATCACCCCGGAGTCCTTGTCCGCGTGGGTCGCCGGGATCGACAGCTCGGACATGGCTCCCAGGACTTCCTTCCACACCACGTCCTTGGTCGCCCCGAAGGACACGTCCACCGGCAGGTGGTATTTCGGCACGTGGGCGATCGGCGCGCATGTGGCGCTGAGCGCGACCAGCCCCGCGAGCCCGGCCGGTGTGATCCGCATGGCTCCCCTCCGAAAAGTGCCAACCCGGCAATAATGGCTCACGGCCGTGACGGCCGCGAGACGGGGAAATGGAGCGGGTCGCGAAGGCTCTGCAGCTCGCGGTAATAGTAGAGGGCGGTCGGCCGCCGGTCCGTGAAGGACAGCCGTCGCAGGGCTTCGACCTCCTCGGCCGTCGCGGTGCCGCTCAGAGAGGAGTCCTGCAGGAATGCCGCGAGTCCCGGCTCCGCCGTGTCGGGTCGGTCCGTCGTCCGCTCGACGAACTCGAACCTCCGCACATGCTCGGCGGCCACGCGGTGGCTGAGCACGATTTCCAGACCGAAGGTCGCCAGGTCGATATCCCAGGAGGCGATCAGCGGGTCCAGAAACGACACGCAGTCGTCCGCGGATACGTGGAAAATGTCCCGATCCAGAAAGTCGAGCACGAACACGCGCATCTCTACGTAGCTGCGGCCGCTCAAGCGCGCCACCGCGCGGAGCCAGGATTCGTTCTTCAGCTCCTCCTTGGCGAGAGCCTTGACCACGTCCAGCAGCTTCTGAGTGACCATGCGCTCGAGCTCGCCGAAGGGCTGCTGCTCGAAGATGGCCCGGACCTGCGGTGCCTTTTCGGGCGTGCACTTGCGCAGGATCATCTCGCGGACCTCCCGGAACAGCGGGGCAGGCTCCTCCCCCAGCTCGCGCTTCAATTCCTGCTTGTGCTGTAGGTCCGCCAGCTTCGCCAACTCCCCGGAGGGCAGCTTCAGGAACCGGTCCATTTTGTCGTAGATGTCGGTGCGGTTCGGCGCCGGAGGCTTCCGCTTGCGGGTGAGGAGCTGGGACACGTAGGACTCCGTCACGCGGGCGGCGCGGGCCAGATCCCGCTGTTCCAGCCCCAGCTCGTCGAGTCGCTGCCGGATCACGAACGCCACGTCCACGGTGCGTCCCTCGGGGGTGCCTGGTTAAGCATGCATGTTAATTATGTAGTAGCATTGAATCTCGTACTTGACAAACATAGTGAAGCGGGGTAGGTTCCCGCCAGTTGGGAAGCACCAGTAGTTCCTGAGGTTCATGTCGCCCGAGGAGTCCGCATATGTACGCTCGCAACGTCACGCTGCATCTCAAGGCCAACACGGCCGCCGAATTCACCCGCACGCTCGAGACCGACGTCCTCCCGATGCTGCGCAAGCAGACCGGCTTCAAGGACGAGATCGCGTTCGTCGCTCCGGATGGCGCCGAAGCCGTGGCTATCAGCCTGTGGGAGAGCAAAGAGAACGCGGAAGCCTACGGCCGCGACACGTATCCCCAGGTCTTGCAGAGCCTGGCGAAGGTGGTTGAGGGCACGCCCGAGGTGGATTCCTACACGGTCTCCAACTCGACCTTCCACAAGATCGCCGCGCGCAACTAGGGCCGGGTCGGCTCTTCAGGAGCCAGCGGTCTGTACGGGGGGAGGGGGCGGCCGAGTCCGCCCCCTTTCTCGTTCCTCTCATGGCGAGGAGTAGCGTGCTCGACATCCACTGCCACACCTGCGGCGGGCGCCTCAGCGACCCAGGGCGGATCTCCTACCGGTTCACATCTGCCGGTGCGCGACTCGCCTCGCCACACGGCGGCCGGTGTCCCTGCAGCATGCCGATCGTTTACGGTCCGGCACCGGGCCGGGTGGCGACGGCGGGCGACCCAGCCACCGGACCGCACCGCTAGGGCCGCGGGGCTCCGATCGGAGCCCCGGGCGGCGGCTCGAGCGTGCGCGCCTTAGGCGTCGCCGTATCGCGCCGCCCGAGAAACCGCTCGATGTCAGCCGCGGCGAGCTGGCGGTGGGCCTGCGTTTCGAGGTCGGGCGCGGGCGTGGCCGCGAGGCGGGCGACCCGCCGCAGGCCCCACTCGGCCGCGGCCCGCGATTCCGGCGTCGCCCGCTCACTCGCCGCCAGCGCGATCAGCTCGTCCACCACCACGCGCTGCACCACCCGCCGCAGGGCGGCGTGCGTGGCCGGCGAAGGCGCGCCTGCCGGTCCTGCCACCCTCCCTCCCCACGTCCGCTCGATAATCCGGCCAAGCACCTCCGTCGGCGCGGGCTCCTGGGGATCGCGGTCGTGGAAGGCGGCCAGGCGGGCGGTTCGGGGCGGGGCAAGCAGCCCGCCGATCACCTGCCGCGCCAGCGTGCGCGCGATGCCGAGCTGGTCGAAGGCGGGCGCAGCGGCCGATCCGAACGCCCACGGCTCGCGATCGTAGCCGAACGGCGTCGGCGCGAGCAGCCGCAGCACCCGCTCGGGCACCGCGAGCTCCGCCGGCTGCACCGCGTCGAGCAGCAGCTCGAGCGCCCGGCGCTGCCGGTCGGGCGGGATCAGGGTGGTGGGCGCCAGGGAATCGCCCCGCACCGCGTACCGGTACTCCATCCCCCCCACCGCTTTCACCGCCGCGTCGATCGTGAAGCGGTGATGCAGGTACACCGCCGTCAACCGCCTGTTGAGCAGCGCGAGCGGCTCCCCGGGATGCACCGCCCCCTCGTCGAACCGCTCGATCAGCACGCGGCGCACGGCCTGCACCCGCGCCAGATCTTCCACCGCGTCCATCCCGTTCACCCAGGTCGTGCCCTCGGGGTAGGAATTGTCCGCACCTTCGTCGGGGTTGGTGATGAACCGCAGTCCGCGCCGGAACTGCTCCTGCACGATCGCCTCCAAGCCCGCCGCCTCGCGCCCTGGCGCGAGCTCGGTGTAGGCGTAGCGGAGCGCCAGCGTGTCGTACGCGCCCGCGCCGTCGCGGTAGGCGTGCGACAGGTCGATCCGGCCGTTCACCAGCGTGATGAGCGGGGCGGGATAGGCCATGACCGACGCGCGCCCGTCGGCCGCCGCGATGAAGTTGTGGGCGAGGCCGAGGGTGTGGCCCACCTCGTGCGCGGCGTGCTGGCGGCGCCGCGCCATCGCGAACGCTTCGGCGCTCACCGTCGTGTCGAGCGAGGTGAGCCAGTCTCCCAGCTCCGCCTCCGCACCCCCGCTCCGGGCCGGCAGGGCGCCGGCGTAGATGTTGTAGTCGGAGAGAGAGCGCTCGGACTCCATGCGTACCGCGGCTTTGATGATTTCGCCGGTGCGCGGGTCCACGAACGCCGGCCCGATCGAATAGCCCGCGGCGTCGCGGTGCACCCACTGAATCACGTTGTAGCGCGCGTCCAGCGGATCCATGTCGGGCGGCATGTCCTCGACGCGGAACGCGTTCTTGAAGCCGGCCGCCTCGAACACCCGGTTCCACCACATCGCCCCCTCGCGGAAGGCGGAGCGGTACGGCTCGGGTATCCCGGGGTCGAGGTAGTAGACGATCGGCTGCACCGGCTCGCTCAGCGCGGCCGCCGGGTCCTTTTTCACGAGCCGGTGCCGGATGATGTAGCGGGTGACGGGATCGCGGTCCAACGGCGCGGCGTAGTCCCAGAAGGTCACCGCGTAGAGGCCGATGCGCGGGTCGAAGGCGCGGGGGCGGTAGCCGGGGTCGGGCAGCTGCACGAGGGAGATGTGCTGCCGCAGCGTGACGGCGCGGCCTTCCGGCGCGTGCGCGCGCACGGCGCGGCCGGGGTTGTCGCTCGTGAAGGTGAGCGTCGCTTCGATCTCCGTGTTGCGCGGGAAGGCCCTGGTGCGGGCCGGGTAGATCGCGCTCCGGTCCCGGTCGAGCGCGAAGCTGCCTTGGCTGCGCAGGGCGCCGCGCACATCCATCACGTCGCTGAGGAGGAACGGCGTCGCGTCCACCAGCAGCCGGTCTCCCTCCTGGGCCGCGACCTCGAGCGCCGCGATGGTCGAGACGGGGAACGACTCCCGCACCGAACGGGCCAGTGCCGCGTTGTCGCCGCTGGCGCGGAAGCCCGGATTGTCCAGCACCAAGGCCACGCGCGCGCCGGTGCGCTCGAACCGCGCGAGCTGCGCGTCGCCGATCGAGCCGCGATCGAGCCCCAGGTCCACGTCGCCCACCCCCGTCGCGAGCGACGGCAGGTAGAGGAACTGCTCCCCCGGCCGGGGGATCTCGAGCAACAGCCGCCCCTTGGCGGCGTCCCAGTAGAGCGGGAAGTAGCCGTCCCGCTTCTCCAGCGTGCGGGTGTAGTCGGTGATCGTGGGGAGCTGCGCGGCCGCCGGAGCGGCGGCGCGGCACACGAGTGCGGCGGCCATGAACGCGAGCTTGAGACCGTTCATCCTCTGATCCCCTTTCCGACCACGAACTCCCCGGGAATGTCGTACCCGTCGCCGCTCCGGTACCGCGCGATCGACGCAAGGTACTCGGCGTGCGCTTCGTCACGCGTGGGGTCGTCGAAGCGCG
Organism: Gemmatimonadota bacterium; assembly: GCA_041477065.1. Classification (GTDB taxonomy): domain Bacteria; phylum Gemmatimonadota; class Gemmatimonadetes; order Gemmatimonadales; family GWC2-71-9; genus 13-1-40CM-70-15. Next base: position 146,691 of record JBGOUQ010000002.1, on the reverse strand, counting down.
AATAGGCGAGCGCCACCGGGCCCCCGGCGAACGCCGCGCTGCACGCGTCCTCCGCCGAGTCGTAGCGCAGCGTCGTGGCGATCCGCTCGATCACGAGATGCTCGAAGCCCGTGGCTTCGAGGTTGAGCTGCAGGGCTTCGCCGGTGCCGAGCTGGTAGAATAGCGGGCATACTTCCGAGGCGACCCGCCGCTCGACGATCGGAAAAATCTCGGCCCAGCCGCAGCGCTCGCGCGCCCCCCAGACCGCGAGCACCGCCCGGCCTCCGGGACGCAGCACGCGCCGCATCTCGCGGAGCGCTTTGGGCGGGTCGGGGACGTACATCAATCCGAGGGCGCACAACGCGGCGTCGAACGAGGCGTCGGGGAGCGGCAGCTCCTCGGCGTCCATCCGCTCGGCCGCGACCTGCCCCACGCCGCGCGCCGCCGCCGACTCGCGCAGACTCGTCACCATCGCGTCCGAAATGTCGGTCCCGAAGACGCCGCCGGTCGGGCCGACAGCGTCCGCCGCGGGAAAGGTGACGAGGCCGGTGCCGCACGCCACGTCGAGCACCCGCTCGCCGGGTCGCAGCGCGGCGAGGGCCAGCAGCCGCTCCTGCGCGGGCGCGAGCTGCCGCGCCCAATACTGCTCGTAGATGGACGCGGCCTTGTCCCAGCCGTAGCGCTGCACCCGGCGCTGCACCCGGGGGTCCATCGCTACCGCGTGGGCGTGGTGAGCTTCACCTGACGGCGCAGCGGGATCGCGCGGGAGAAATCGTCCCGGTAGGAGCTGTGCTGGTCCGCCGTGTCGAGTACGCGGAGCACGTCCGATTCGGGCGCCTGGCTCTCGACCCGCACCACGTAGCGCATCTCGGAGTAGCCGGGGTGGACGTCCGCCGAGACACCGAGCTCGCCGCGGAGATCGTAATCGGCCTGGACCTCGACCTCGAGAGCGTCGAGCGGCACGCCCAGCCGGGCGGCCCACATCGCGTAGCCGACCGCGAGACAGGAGCCGAGTGCGGCGCGGCCGTAGATGCCGGGGTTGGGCCCAGCGTTCGAGCCGCCGTACTTCTCCGTCATGCCCACGGTCAGCCGCCAGGGGCCTTCTTCCACTTCGCACGCGAGCCCGGGCCGCAGCCGGACCTTCGTCACCGCGGTCCCCTGGCCGACGGACGGCCGCAGGGACACGGCCTGCACGTTGCGCTCGAGCGCGGCCTTGATCTTCTCGCTGTCGTCCATGGAATGAAAACTGCCTCGCCCCGGGTGGGTTGGCGAGGCCCGTGCAGCGCCCGCTACCCGCGCGGGAACGGCACCAGCTTGCGCGCCCGCTCGTCCCAGAGGACGAGACGCACGCAACGGAAGCTGTCCCACAAGGTCAGTGTCGCCACGCGGTGCAGCTCGGGGTAGGCGTCCAGCACCTGCTGCAGCCGGTAGTTGGGGATCCGCGCGTTGAGGTGGTGGATGTGATGCAGCCCGATGTTCCCCGTCGCCCATTGCAGGACCTTGGGGAGCCGGTAGTAGGAGCTTCCCTCCAGCGCCGCGGCGTCATACGCCCAGCGCTCGTCGTGCTCCCAATACGTCGGCTCGAACTGGTGCTGGACGTAGAAGAGCCACACCCCGATCACGGTCGACAGGAACGCCACGGGGAGGTGGACGAGGAGGAACGCGCGGAATCCCACCAGCGTCGCCATCAACACCACGAACGCGGCTAGGCCGACGTCGGTCCAGAAGATGCTGCGCCGCTCTCGCGTCCAGTGCCGCGGCACGATGGTCGGCAGCCGGTGGCGCACGAAGAAATGGATAATGGCGCCCGCGCCGAACAGCACCGCCGGATGGCGGTACACGCGGTACTTGAACCGCTCCCAGCGCGAGCGCGCGAGGTACTCGTCCACCGTCAGGGTGTCGATGTCGCCGAACCCGCGGTGCTCGAGGTTGCCCGAAGTCGCGTGATGGAGCGCGTGCGTCTTCTTCCAGTAATGGTACGGCGTCAGGGTGAGCACGCCGATGATCGACCCCACGATGTCCGCCGCCCGGGAGGAGCGGAAAAACGCACCGTGGCCGCAGTCGTGCTGGATGATGAAGAGTCGGACGAGGAAAAACGCCGCCGGCACCGCCAGCAGCACCGTGAGCCAGTAGCCGACCCGGAGGCTGACGTACATCAGCGCCCAAGCGCCGGCAAACAGCGCCGCGCCGCTCGCCAGCTGCCACACGCTGCGGGTCAACTCCGGCCCCCGGTACGGCGCGAGGCGGGCCGTCCAGGCGGCGTTCACTTGTGGCGGAACGTGATGCGGCCCCGCGTGAGATCGTACGGGGACACCGCGAGGGTCACCCGATCGCCCGCGAGCACGCGGATCCGGAAGCGCCGCATCTTCCCCGCCACGGTGGCGAGCACGTTGTGGCCGTTCACTAGCAGGACCCGGAAGGTGGCGTTGGGCAACACCTCCGCGACGGTCCCGTCGATCTCGATCGCCTCTTCCTTCGCCATGGGCCCGCCGGAATGAAGGTCGAAAAAACAGAAGCGGGACCGGCGCTTGGCCAAGTCCCGCCTGGACAGGTGAACGCGATAGGAACCCTAATGGGGCGGGCGGGTGAAGTCAAACCTGCCGGCCCCGGCGGACCCGCAGCAGGCCCGCCGCGGGGTCGTTCTCCACCGGCAGCTCGTGAAGTCCCGCCAGGTCCATTTCATACGCTACGAAGCTCGCCCGGCTGATCCGCGCCACTGCCACCCGGCCCACGCGAGCGACACCGCCGACCTCCGACAGGATCGGGTGATCCTCCACCCGAATGGTCACCGGCTCGACGGCGGTCCCGTCTCGCACTCCGGGCAGCGACGGACGTGTGGCGGTCAGGACCGCGCGCAACGCCTGGAGCGTCGCTTCCGCGATCATTTTGTGCGGGTCGTGCGCCGTCGGAATCCACCGGATGCCGGCCATGGTGCCTCCCCGTCAGAAGCGGTAGCTGAGACTCACGTACGCTTGATCGAGCGGTCCATCGGGTCCGGTCTCGCGATTCGCGGATGCGAGCAGGAACCACGCGCGGGCGATCCCAACGTCCGCCTCCCCGCCGTACCAGACGGTGCGACGCAGGCCCGGTGAGAGCAGGGGATTCGCTTCCCGCCGCTCGCCGCCCGTGAGCTCGAGGTGCAGCGGGGCGATGGGATCGGCGCCGAGGCGGACGCTCTCCAGCCATCCGCTGGTTTCCCCCGCGATGAGCGTGGAGCGATAGCGCGTGACCCGCGCAGAGACACCCAGATTGAACGGGGCGACACGGTCGGCGCCGACTGAAGCGGTGAGCGCCGTCGCCCGCCCGGAGGTGCCTCCACCGGTGGTGCGACCCTCGACGCGGAACCGCAGACGTCGGCCGGACAGGCCCACCGCGCCCCATGCGGCGCGACGGTACCGATCGTCGAACGCCGTGATGGGGTTGGCGACGTCACTGTACAACCGGACGTTGCGCCGGCTGTTGACCCCGGCATCGAGTCGCAGCGCGCCGGGATGGAGCGAAGCGCTCACGTAGCTGCTCGTGAAGGAGACCCGCGGCTCCCCGGCCGCCTGCTTCACCGAGCGGTAGTAGTCCACTTCCTGGGACGCGTTGAAGGTGAAGGCCCGGCTCGAGTAGCTCGCCTGCAGGAAGCCGAACTCCCGGTTGGCGAGCCCCGACCGATAGGAGCCGACCACCCCGGTGGTGATCATCCAGGGCGCGCTCGACCCCCGGGCGCTGCGCAGCTGCAGGTACCCGCCGTAGTCCCGTACCGCGGCCGAAAACCCGAAGCCGTCGGGAGCCGGCTCCGCGCCGCCGAACACGCCGAGGCCGACCCGCTGGCTGCTCACCTCGCTCAATACGCCGTCGAGCAGCACGATCGAAGACACCGTCGTCAGATACTGGCGGCCGATCGCCATCCGGACCGGCGCGCCGGGCTGGTTCCACAACAGCGCGAGCTGGTACACGTCCGTCTGGCCGTCACCCAGCGAGCTGCCGGCGACCAGCGACGACATGGTGGCGCGACCCCGGACATCCGCGACGAGCCCGAGCGCCGTTCCGCCGAGGCCGACACCCATGAGCCGCGCGTCGAACGCGGGCTGCGCGAATCGCCCGATCCCGATCTCGCGCGTCCAGACGTACCGCGCCGCGACGCGGCCATGCAGCCCCGGACTGCTCCGCCCCCGGGGCGAGGACCGCGCCGGAGCCCCGGCCGCCGGAGCGCCGGTGGGCGCGGGCGCCGCCGCCACGACGACCGCCGAGGTGTACCGCACCCGATCGCCGGCCGCTACGTCCGCCGCGCCGCGCGCGATCTTGCACGCCGACTGGTGCGACGAGACGTACAGCACTTGCAGCGTGGCGACGACCGAGTCGCTCCGGCCGCGCACCACCTGCAGCTCGCGTCCCTCGGCGAGCCCGTCCAGCCGTCCCGCGCTCACGTACACCTGATCGCCGGTGACGTAGGTGACCTGCGCGACGCGGGGAGGAAGGGCTTGGGGCGGGCTGCCCCCCGCCACCCCCTGCGCCCACCCCGTTCCCGCGAAGAGCAAGCCCGCGAGCAAGACTGCCGCGACGCGGCCCCTCATCCTGCCCGCCCGGTGGGGTGACAGCGCAGGCAGTCCTGCGGGTTCGGCCCGAAGCCCGAGACGCCCCGATGCTTGCTCGCCATCCCCGCTGGAGTGTGGCACTTGGCGCAGGTGAACTGCGAGAAGTCGTTGGCCACGGTGTGGCAGTCCGAGCAGGAAGACCACCGGCCGCGGTGCACCCCCGAGTAGACCGGGAAGAACTGGGCATCGTGGTCGAACTTGGCGCCTTGCCAAGTCGTGGTCGTATGACAGGACTCGCAGCTCGTGGAGAAGCCCGCGCTCACGTGGGCAGGGTCGGTGGTGGCGTTGTAGTCGGTCTGGTGGCACGCCACACAGGTGGTCGGCGTTCCGCTGAACCGCCCGTTCTTGTGACACTGATCGCACGCCACCGCGGTGTGTGCCCCGGTCAGCGGGAAGCCGGACGCGTTGTGGTTGAACTTGGCGCCCTGCCAGGTCGCGGTCGTATGGCAGGACTCGCAGCTCGTGGAGAAGCCGGCGTTCCCGTGAGCCGGGTCGGTCGTCCCGTTGTAGTCGGTCTGGTGACACGCCACGCAAGCGGTCGGCGTGCCGTTGAACCGGTTGTTCTTGTGGCACTGGTCGCAGGCGACCGCGGCGTGGGCCCCGGTCAGCGGGAAGCCCGACGCGCTGTGGTCGAACCGGGCCCGCGCCCAGGTGGAGGTGACGTGACAGCTGATGCAATCGGTCGGATACGAGGCGGCCCGGTGGTTAGGGTTCGAGGTCGCCACGTAGCTGGGCATATGGCAGTCCTCGCAGCGCGTCGGGCTGCCGACGAACGCAAGGGCGCCCTGGGCCGCGGACTTGTGGCAGGCCTGGCAGTCCGCGACGGTGTGGGCGCCGTCCAGTGGGAAGCGCGTGGTCGCGTGGGCCCGCACCATCGCCGTACGGTCCTGGAAGCTGCGCGGCGTGTGGCACCGCACGCAGTCGTTGCCGAGCTCGCCCCGGTGCAGGTCTTCGTGGCAGCCGGCGCAGGCGCGCGGCGCCCCCTTGAAGTCCAACGACTTGTGGCAGGTGCGGCAGGCGACCTGCGCGTGGGCTCCCTCGAGCGGCCACCCGGCTTTACCGTGGTCGAACTTGTCGCTCCGGATGGCGGTCCAGCTTTCGGGACGGTGACACACGGCGCACTCGACAGAGAGCGGGCCGTGAGGCGACCGGGTCGTGCCCTGCGCGCGGGCGCCGCGAGCGCACAGCAGGAGCCCGCAGACCAGCGCGGCGACGTGCTTCATCTTGCCTCCGATCCGTGGCAGCTCTCGCACTTCGCGGTGACCGGCCGGTAGATGCGGTCCAAGCCCGGGCCGGCCGGCCGGTGGCAGCGTTGGCAGGGGACGCCGGTGTGCGCACCCTTCAGCGAAAACGTGGCGTCGCGGTCGTGATCGAAGCGCGCCGCCGGCCGCCAGACGTCGGGGTCGTGACAAGCGTCGCATCGACCTCCATCCGCCCGCGCGGCGAACTGCCCCCCGTGAGGGCCGGTGTGGCATTGGGCGCACGTCTGAGGGGCGCTGAATCGCAGGGGTGGGAACAGGCCCCCGGCGGCCGTTCGGGGCCCCGCAGCCACCGTTTGGATTTCGCGGTGGCACCCCGCGCACGGAACGGCCCGGTGCGCCCCTTCGAGCGCGAAGCGGTATTTCAGGTGCGCCCCGACGGTCACGGTCGACGGGCGGTACCCGTGCAGGTCGTGGCAATCGCGGCAGTCCTGCTCGGTGCGCTCCCGATGCGGATCGTCGGTGTGACAGTCGCGGCAGCGGGCATAGGGCGGCCGGATCACGACGCGGGCCGTCCCCCACAGGCCGCCGGCCGTCGCCGGTGTTTTCACGTGGCAATCGGCGCAGCGAACGGCCGCGTGGCGCCCCTCGAGGGGATAGCGGGCATCGCGGTGACGCACCGCGGTGAACGTGGACGGTGTGAAGGCCGCGAGGTCGTGGCAGGCGCTGCAGTCCACCACTCTTCCGGCAAGGGTGGCCGTGGCGCCGTGGGGGTCCTTATGGCAGTCGCCGCAGGCGGCGAAGGCGACCGGATTGCGGCGCGCGCCCGGACGGTCGGAGAAATCGTGGCAGCCCTCGCAGGACACCCGCTGATGGGCCCCGCGCAGCGGGTAGTGCGTGCGCTCGTGATCGAAGCTCGCCGCTTCGAACACCTTGAACCCTCCGGTCACGTGACAGGCGGCGCATTTGGGCCCGAGCCGGCCTGCGTGGGGGTCGGTGTGGCATGCCGAGCACTGGCCGAAGGCGAGCGGTCGAAACAGCGGCACCGGCCTGCCCCGGGCGTCGGCGCGCAGGCCGAGCCGGGCGTCGAGGTGGCACTTGTCGCACGCCACGGCCGCATGCTTGCCGGTCAACGGGTAGCGGGTCCGCACGTGGTCGAACCGCGGGGTTTCGTGCCAGCGGTTGGTGTCATGGCATGTGACGCACGTGTGGTCGAGCGCGCCCCGATGCGGATCCTCGTGACAGGCGGTGCACGTGCGCTCGAGCCCCGTCCACCCAGCGCCGGTCTTCCGGACGGAGAGCAATGTGGCTTCGGAGACGCGGTACTTGGCCGTATGGCAATCGGCGCAGGTCGCGCGCGCATGGCGCCCGTCGAGCGGCCACCCGGCACGGGTGTGATCGAAGTGCTCCGAGTCGCCCTCCGGCCACTTGATCAACGCGAACGACTCCCCGGCGTGGTCGGGGTGGCAGGAGGCGCAGGTTGCGCCTCCCGTCGAGGCGTGGAATCCGCGCTCCCGCTGGACGAGCCAGCCGATGTCCTTGTGGCAGGCGAGGCAGTTGGCGGAGAGGGCCTGGCGCCCCCCCGTATGGCAGGTCGTGCAGCGGAGCGCGCCCTCGAGCGAGGCGTGCGCCCGCGCCAGCGGGCCGGGGGAGATCTGGGCGCTCACGGCCGGCGCGTGGAGCAGGAGGAAGAGGCCGAGCGATAGACCACGTCGCACGCCGCCTCACCACAGCCAGGTGGCGCCCATCGCCACCGCCACGGTGACGTGCACCAGCACCGCGACGAGCGCTGCGATCGCGAACGGCCGGTGCACCACGTGCCAGAACCGGAACAGGCGCTGCGTTCCGGCGAGCATCCGTGCCTGCTGGGTCAGAGACATCTCGCGCCGGGCGAGCTTGCGGACCCGGCGCAGGGTGCCGCGGTCTAGCCGCCCGCCCGCCCGGGCGGCGACCGTCCGCGCCAGCACGCGGGTCGCCCGCCACCGGGCGAAGTCATCGGAGACGAGCTGCCGTAGGGTCGCCCCCAGTCCGAGCCCTTCGCAGGGCCAGGGGTCGTCTCCCAGGATCGTCTGGATCTCTTCCACGGGCATCCGCGAGCGCTTGGCGATTTCGCCCAGCAGTGCATGGCGCGTCTTGGCCAGCTCCTCGGCGCCGAGCTCGAGGCCCGTCTTGCTGCGCGGGATCCGGACATAGAGGTACCGCCCGACCATTCCGCTCAGCCACACCGCGAGCATCGCGTCATAGCCAAGTCCGATCACGCCGCGGAAATGCCAGCTGGCGTGTACCGCGGCGAGGAGCGGCAGGAGGAGGGCGAGCGCCACATGCGCATTCAGCCATTGCGCCATGGTGCCCGTGAAGGAAAGCCAGCGGAGCCGCCGTCGCAGCGGATAGAGCCACAAGCTCACGAAGATCACGAGCGAGAGAATCCCCGCCGCCTGGCCGACGTATCCGGACGGCCGCAGCCAGGGGTGCAGCGGCGAGCGCACGCGATCCGCGGCGGGGGCGAAGTAGTACGGGGAGCCCAGGAGGGTGATCCCGCCCAACAGGATCAACCCGAGCAGCAACCAGCGTCGCCGCGCCGCGCGGGCCGGGGCTTCGGTGCCGCCGGAAACTCGGACGCCGCCTGAGACCCGCAGGTCACCCGAGACGCGTCCGGGCGGGGACGCGAATCGTGTGTCGGGTGCTTGCACGCCGACCGGGCTGGGGCGCAGGAGCGCGGTCATGGTGGCGGAACGATCGGAGTGCCGCGGCACGCGGCGTGCGACACGCAAGGACCACGCCCTGCACCGAGAAATGAGCGAACGCGTTGCGCACCGGGAGTTTTCCGATTCCCGAGTGTGAGCCGGCCGTTTGTGGATCTGACTCGTTGCGGATCATGCTGCATCGAATCGATTCACAAACGCGTGACCGCGAATTGTGTGATCGACGACAGAGATTGTGATCCACGACGCACGGCGTCGGGTCGGACGCCTGGAGGCATCGGGACTCATGCTCTTCAATCTCGGAGTGGCGGCGATTCTCGTGCTCGCTCTGTGGCGGCAGCTGCGTCGCTTCCGCCGCCGCGAGGCGGCGGCGCGTGACGCCGCCTCCCGCGCGCGCGTGCTGCAGGAAGGCCCGCGCGCCCAGCACCCGCGCATCGACATCTCCCACTGCATCGGCTGCGGGGCGTGCGTCAGGGTCTGCCCCGAAGGCGAGGTGCTGGCGGTGGTCGGCGGAAAAGCGGCCCTCGTGAACCCCCAGAAGTGCATCGGACACGGGCTGTGCGCCGATGCGTGCCCGGTCGGCGCGATCCAGATCGTCATGGCGCCGCCCAGCGTGTCCGCGGACACCCCGTTCCTGACTCCCGAGCTGGAGTCGAGCGTCCCCGGACTTTTCGTGGTCGGCGAGCTCGGCGGCCTGGCCCTGGTCAAGAACGCCATCAACCAGGGGCGCGATGCCGTCGACACGTTGGCCCGGCGCTTGGCTCACGGCCGGACTGGAAACGGCGGGGGGATCGTCGATGTGTGCGTGGTCGGCGCCGGGCCGGCGGGCTTGAGCGCGTCACTCCGGGCGCACGAGCTCGGACTGTCCTACCTCACGCTCGAGCAGGAGGAGCTCGGAGGCAGCGTCGCGAAGTATCCCCGGCAGAAACTAGTGCTCACGAGCCCGTTCGAGCTGCCGCTCTACGGCAAGTTCAAGAAGCTGGAGATATCGAAAGAAGCTCTGCTCGACCTGTGGGCGAAGGTCGTGCGGGACACCCGCGTCAGGATCCGCACCGGCGAGCGGGTGGACCGCATCCGCCCGGAATCGAACGGAGGCTTCACGATCGAGACTTCCCAGGGGAGCTACCGCGCCCGCAACGTGATCCTGGCGATCGGCCGGCGGGGGACGCCACGCAAGCTCGACATCCCGGGCGAAGAGCTGCCCAAGGTGATGTATCACCTGATCGACGCCGAGAGCTACCGGGACAATCGGATCCTCGTGGTGGGTGGCGGCGACAGCGCCGTGGAAGCAGCCCTCGGCCTCGCGCACCAGCGGGGGAATAAAGTCACCATGTCCTATCGCAAGGAGGCCTTCACCCGTCTCAAGGGGAGGAACGAGGAGCGGATCGCGGAGGCGATCCGGCGCCGCCAGATCGCCGTCTGTTTCAGCTCCGCACCGCTCGAAGTGCGCGCGGGCAGCGTTGTGATCGAGGCCCAGGGGACCCGGAGAGAAGTTCCGAATGACTACGTGTGGGTGTTCGCCGGTGGCACGCCGCCGTCGGCATTTCTCGAGAGCATCGGGGTGCAGATGGGGTCGCGCAGCCTGTCGGCGGCGTAGGGCGTTGAGACCGCCGGCCTAGACTCCGCTCATCGCCTCGACGGGGTCGAGCTTCGCGGCGCGCCGGGCCGGATACCAGCCGAACACCAGCCCCACCAGGAGGGCGAATACGATCCCCAGGACGATGCCGGGGGGCGTCACGGTGATCACGAAATTTCGCCCGAACTGCCGGCTGATGGCCTCGGTCAAGAGGACCAGACCGGCGCCCCCCACCACCCCGACCACCGCCCCGGTCGCGGCCAGCGTCAGGGACTCGGTGAGGAACAGGCGCAGGATCTCGCCGTCGTCCGCGCCCAGCGCCTTGCGGATCCCGATCTCGCGGACGCGCTCGCGCACCGAGATCAGCAGCACGGAAAACAGCCCGATGCCGCCGACGAGCAGGGTCACGAACGCGATCGCGTACATCACGGCGTTCCAGCCGCCCAGAATGTTGTCCGCCATCCGCAGGTCGCTCGCTACCTCGGCGGCGTCATTCTCGATCTCGAAGTCCTCGGTGCCGCCGTGCCGCTGGCGCAGCCGAGCGCGCCCGTCCTGCAGCACGGTCGCGAAATCGACCTCGGGGGCGGCCGTCACCGTGACCTGATCCACCCGTCCCTCGCCCCGATAGTAGCGGGTGACGTAGCTGTACGGGACGTAGACGCGCCGGGCCACCCAGGAGAAGTTCACCGGGGCGATCTCGAACGTGGGCTGGCGCACCACGCCCACCACGCGGAAGCGGACCTTGTTCACGGTGATCGTCTGGCCGAGCGGCTGAGCCGCCCCGAACAGGTCGTGCAGCAGATCGGCGCCGATCACGGCGACGCGAGACCGGTTCGCCACGTCCAGGTCGCGGAGACTGCGGCCGGCGGTGATGATGTAGTGATGGGCCTCGAGGTAGCCGGCGTCCACGCCGTCGAGGGGCACGTCGCGCCGTCCCGCCGGCCCCACCACCACCTGCTCGCCTCCCCAGTTGCGCGGCTGGACGGCCTCGACTCCCGGGAGCGCCTGGAGCGCCGCTGCATCGGCGAGGCGCAGCCCCGCATGCCGGCGGTCCCGCGCCGTCCGCGCATCCGAGCGCGGCCCGCGGTCCGCCGCGGTGAAGCTGCGCGGCAGCCCCATGTCGATCAGGTCGCGGTAGGCCATCGCCTTCGTGGCGTTCGCCAGCGCCGTCATGGAGACGAGCGAGGCCGCTCCGAACACGATCCCCGACAGCGTGAGCAGGGAGCGCATGGGGTGGGCGCGGATCTCGCGGAACGCGTCCTCCACAAGCTCCCCGGCGGCGAGGAGGCGCGCGCGCAGGTCAGCCATAGCGCAGCGCCTCCACCGGGGAAAGCCGCGCCGCCCGCCAGGCCGGGTACAGGCCGGCGAGGAGGCCGACGGTGAGGGACGTCGCGAGCGCGACGCTCGCCATCAGCGGTGTCACGGCGGCGGGGAGCTGCATCACCTTGGCGACGGTCCCCGTCAGCGCCGCGCCGAGGCCCAGCCCGGCCAGCCCGCCGAGCACCGCGACGAACAACACCTCGGCCAGGACGTGCGTGAAGACCCCGAGACCCGTGGCGCCGAGCGCCATCCGCGTGCCGAACTCACGCACGCGCTCGACCACGGACGCGAGGAAGATGTTGGCGATCACGATGCCGCCGGTGAACAGCGACACCACCCCGACGACCAGGAAGATGAAGTTGAAGAGCTGGAAGAACTGGCCGGTCTCTCCACCGGCGCCCTGGCCCGACGGGCGGATGTCGAAGTCCTCCACGCCGTGGCGCGCGTACAAGAGCTGTTCGACCTGCGCCTGGGCGACCGTGACGCCCTCGGACGGCCGGGCCTTCAACGTCAGAAAGTCGAGCCGACCTCCCGCCTCGGGGGAGTAGTTCGCGATGGCGGTTGTGATCGGGACGTACGCCCGCTCGTTGCGGTACTCGAGAGAATTGTCCGCCCAGGGAGCGAAGTAGAACTCCTCGCGCTCCAGCACCCCGACCACGGTGTAGGCGAATCCGCCGATGCTCAGCCGGCGCCCCAACGCGGCGGCCGCCGCTCCGAACAGCGAGTCGGCGTACTTCCAGCCGAGCACCGTGACCCGCGCCCGTCGGGCGACGTCCAGATCCGACAGATAGCGGCCCACCAGCGGCCGGATGTCGTTGATCACCGCGTAGTCGGGAACGGTGCCGATGACCTGGCCGCTGAAGGAGCGGTCACCGGCACGATAGTCGCGCTGACTGGCCCATCCGGGGCTCACCGCGAACAGCGCGGTGGCCCGGGCCTTCAGCAGGACGGCGTCGGGGTAGGTGAGCCGCTTGGACGCGAGGTCCCGGGCTCTCGGCTGCGCCGGCAGGTCGCGGTTGGAGACGATGATCGTCCCCACGCCGCCGACTTCCTCGATGAACCGCCGGGTGTGCGCGGTCTGACCGCCGAACAGGGCGAGGACGGTGACGATGCTGGCCGTTCCCAGCACGAGGCCGAGCAGGGAGAGCGCGGTCTGACCCCAGTGGCGCCGGGCCTCGTCCAGTCCCGCGGCGAGGGATTCGAGCAGGTTCACGCCACGACTTTCCCGTCGGCCATCTGAATGAGGCGCTGGGCCCGCTCGGCGAGCCGTGTGTCGTGCGTGACGAGCAGGATCGTGTGCCCCTGCGCGTGCAGCTCCTCGAGCGTGCGCATGACCTCGCCCCCCGCGTGCGAGTCGAGGTTCCCCGTGGGCTCGTCGGCCATGATGATCGCGGGGGTCCCCACCAGCGCGCGGGCGATCGCGACGCGCTGGCGCTCGCCGCCGGACAGCTCGTCGGGCCGGTGGCCGATGCGGTGCCCCAGGCCGAGCCGCTCGAGCAGCGCGCGGGCGCGGGCGCGGCGCTCACGGCGCGGCACGCCGCCGCGGTACTTGAGCGGCAGGGCCACGTTTTCCTCGACCGTGAGTCGCGGCATGAGATTGAAGGTCTGAAACACGAACCCGACCTTGCGATTGCGCACGTGCGCCAGGCGGCGGCCGGAGAGCCCGCTCACGTCCTCGCCGTCGAGCACGTAGCGGCCCGCGGTCGGCGTGTCGAGACAGCCGAGGATGTGCATCAGGGTGCTCTTGCCCGAGCCGGAAGGGCCGACGATGGCGACGAATTCGCCGGGCGCGATCGCGACGTCCACGCCGCGCAGTGCGGGGACATCCACGCGGCCGAGGCGGTACGTCTTCGCGATCCCCTGCGCGGCCATCAGCGGGGGAACGGACATCAGCGCCGCCGCGCCGGGTTGCTGGCGTGTTCCGCGGCGACCGCGGGGTCCTCGAGCGCGATCGAGTCGCCCGGAGCGAGGCCGCTGAGGACCTCGGCGTAGGACAGGTCCGAAAGGCCAAGCCGCACCGGCAGCCGCCGCGGGGTGCCGCCCACCAGCTTGAACACCGTCGGCTGGCCCTCGGAGAGGAACACCCCCTCCACCGGAACCCGGATGACGTCGTGTCGGGACGGGCCGACGATGCGGACGTTGGCCGTCATCCCCGGCTTCAGCACCGTGTTGCGCCCGCGGACCGCGATCTCCACGTCGAATACGCGCACCCGGTCCTGGAGCCGGGCGGCGGGCGGCACGAGGCGGACGATGCCGAGCACCGTGTCGCTGGGGTACGCATCCACCGTGAGCGCGACGCTGTCGCCGGCCTGCACTTTGCCGATGTCCACCTCATTGATCGCGGCCTTCACGCGCAGCGAGGAGAGGTCGGCGATCGTGAACAGCTCGGTGCCGCCGCCGAAGGCGCTGGTGCCGCCGACCACGGTCTCACCCGCTTCGACGCCGCGCCGGATCACCACCCCGGCCACGGGCGCGGTCACCCGGGCCCACTGCGCCGTGTCCCCCGTCGTTACGCCGCTCTGCTGGACGAGCGTGAGCTGCTCGCGCGCGGTTCGCAGCTGGCTTCCCGCCTGCTCGAAGATGAGGCGCTTCTGGTCGAGCTCGGACTGCGTCACGCCGTTGCTCTGGGCGAGCGATTCGGCGCGGCGGTACTCGCGCTCGGCGACGGCGCGCTGCAACTCCGCTTGCGCGAGGCCGCTCCGCAGCTGGGCGAACACGTTGGCTTGGGCAATGTCGGGCACGATGCGGGCGAGGGGGGCGCCGGTCGCGACCCGGTCACCCTCGCGGACGTACAGCAGCTGCACCACGCCGGAAATCGGCGACTTGACGACGATCTGTCGCTCCGGCTCCACGACACCCGTCTCTTCGACCAGCACACGGACGTCGCCGCGGTCGGCGGCGCCGACGCGGTAGGTGCGCGCGTTCTTGTCGTGGGCTTGCGAGGACGTACAGCCGAGCGCCAGGGCGGCCAGAGCCGGCAGCAGCGGGACTGCTCTCATGGCGGGGCTCCGAGGGAAGGTGAAGACTATCCTCTCTCGACGCTGCGGCCAAGGTGGAGGTTTCAGGCGCCCGGTGCGGTCAGGCCTTCCGTCTGAGGAGGAGCGTCGGCGCTCCGGCCCCGAATCTCGGCTGATCTGCCGGCGCGGCGATCGTGCCGATCGGCCGGCCGGCGGGGTCCTGGAGGCAGTACTCGCGGGCCGACTTGGCGTCGCCGTGCTGGGGCCGGACGTCACGCCGGGCGGGGAAGCACGCTTCCATTTTGAACAGGTCGGGCATGGTCATCGGCATCGCGGTCATGACGGCTCCTCTGGGACGATTGCTTTCCTCTTTATGTGAGATGCACCTCGTGCCCAGAGGGTTGCACTGCCGCGTCCCCGTGCCGCGACGGGCCTCAGGGGATGGCGGGGGTGGCCGCGCTCCCGCTCTTGAGGTACCGCGCCAGGAACTCCAGCTCCGCCTGGAGCATCACGTTGAGACTCGCCTGATTGTAGACCGCGCCGTGATGGCCCGGGGGAAAAACCCTGAGGTCCACGTCCCGCCCCGCGTCGGTCAGCGCCGTCAGCAGCTGCATGGTGTTCTGCGGGTGCACGTTGTCGTCCATCATCGAGTGGATCAGGAGCAGGTGCCCCGTGAGCTTCTTCGCGTTCTCGACCCCCGAGCTCTCCCGATATCCTTCGGGGTTGTCGCCCAGCAGCCCCATGTACCGCTCGGTGTAGATGGTGTCGTAGAGCTTCCAGTCGGTGACCGGCGAATTCGCGATGCCGACCGGGAACAGGCTCGGGTACATCTCCATCGTGAAGACGCTGCTGTAGCCCCCGTAGCTCGTGCCGACGATCGCCACGCGCGCCGGGTCAACATAGCCCAGCGTGGCGAGGTACCGCGCCGCCTCCGCGAAGTCGTGACTCTCCCACTTTCCGAGGTGCTTGTACGTCACCTTCATGAAGGCGCTGCCGTAGTTGTTCGTCCCGCGGTTGTTCAGCCCGACCACGATGTAGCCCTGCTGCGCCAGATACTGCGACCAGCCGCTCGCGCCGAACTGGTCGTAGACCTGCTGCGAGCCGGGACCGCCGTAGATGGCGAAGATCGCCGGGTAGCGGCGGGTCGAGTCGAACGGCGCCGGCCGGATCATCGAGCCGTCGAGCCGCATAGAGTCGGACGTCGTGAAGCTGAACAGCTCGACGGGGGCGTACTCGTGGGTCGCGAGCCACTGGGTCACCCGCGCGTTGTCCTCCAGCTTCTTCAGCATCCCGCCCGATCCGGCGGTGGTCCACAGCTCCACCTGACGGGGCTGGCGCGTGCTCGACCAGCGATCGATGAAGTACTGGGCGTCGGGAGACATGTCGATCGAATGTGTCCCGGCGGTGCTCGTGATCCGCCGCGACTGCGTCCCGTCGAACCGGACGGCGTACAGCTGGCGCTGCAGCGGCGACGCCTGGGTGGAGGAGTAGTAGATCGTGCGGGTCTTCGCGTCGGTTCCTTCGATGCGAGTGACGCTCCAGCGGCCTTTGGTCACCTGGTTCACCAGCCGGCCGGAGTAGTCGTAGCGGTAGATGTGCTGCCAGCCGTCCCGGTCGGAGACCCAGAAGAACTGGTCGGTGCCCGCCGGGAAGGTGAGGAGGTCCTGCACGCCCGCGTAGAAATCGTAGATGTCGATCCACGTGTCCGAAGTCTGGGTCAGCACGAGGCGGCGGCCCCCGGTGTTCACGTCGAAGAAGAACAGCTTCATTTCGTTCTGCTGCCGGTTGAGCGTGACGACGGCCACTGTGTCAGGCCGGCTCGTCCAGTACATCCGCGGGATGTAGAAGTCGCCCGCGAGCGCGGTCTCGAGCCAGCGCTGGCGGCCGGTCCGTACGTCCACGACGCCGACTCTGACGGTGGGGTTCGAGTCCCCGGGCTGCGGGATCCGGATCCGCGTCCACTCCGGGTGCGCGCCGCCGAAGTCGCTGAACTGCAGGACCGGCTCGGGGCTCTCGTCCACCTGCCAATAGGCGATGAACCGGTTGTCGGGCGACCAGGTCCACGCCTGGGCCATGCCGAACTCCTCCTCGTAGACCCAGTCGAAATGCCCGTTGTAGCGAGTCTCGCGGGCGTCGCTCGTGAGGCGCGTCTCCCGGTGCTGCACGAGGTCGTAGACGAACAGGTCGCCGTCCCGCTCGTAGCCCAGCGTCCCCCCGTCGGGCGAGAGCTCGGCAGTGCGGGCGCCGCGCGCCGCGCGGGTGAGGCCGTGGTCGGCCAGGGAATAGACGTAGAAGTCCGACGTCCCCGAGCGCCGGTACAGCGGCTTGAAGTGCGTCTGGAACACGAGGTGCTTGGAGTCGTGCGCCCACTGGAACGACTGATACGCGAACGGCTCGGCCGTGTCGGGAAAGCTCAGGCCCTTCGCCGAGAAGAGCAGGGTGTCGCGCCCCGTGGCGGGGTCGTAGGCCCGGATCTGCTCTCCGGAGGAGTCGCGCGTAATGAAGGAGTACCGCTTGCCGCCGTCGATCCAGTTCACGCTCCGCGGACCCGCCCCACCGCCCAGAGGCGCGCGGAGGGCTTCCGTGAGGTTCGCGAACCGCGTCTTTTGCTGCGCCCGGCCGGCAATCGGCAGGGCGAGCAGGGCGACGCAGACCAGTCCCATCGTGTGCCTGACGCGCATCGTCACCATACTCCGTCGTTCGATGTCTGGGTGAGCGTCGCCGGAGCGGCGGCGGCGCGGAAATTCGTCCGATGATGATACCCTGCCCGGCCGCGACCGGACAGGCGGGCCGGGGGGGGGGGGGGGCCGGGGACGGGTCGCGACGCGGCCGCTGCCTCGCGCATCATCTGCCTGAACCCCGTGGGAGGCCCTATGCCACGATGGACTTCGCCCGTCGCGCCGCTGGTGGTCACCGGCGCTCTCCTCCTGGGCGCCGCGGTCGAGGCGCGCGCGCAGGCACCGCTGCCCGACTCAACGGCGGAGCGGATTCTGACCGAGTTCGCCAGGTCGTGCCAAACCCACGCCGAGCGTCTGTGGGCGCGCTCGGTGTGCGGCCCGCTCGCGCTGGTCGATCGCGCCTCGCGACGCGCGTACCTGAGCGTGCGGCCGCGTGACACGGGCTTCGCTCCGGCCGGCGGCATCTTCGTCGGCCGCTGGCCGGACAGCCTCGGCATCGCCAACACCGCCCTCGACTGGCACGGGCAGGGATGGTCCGTGGTGATGCTCCCCGTTCCCGACGACGACTATCTGCGCCTCACCCTCCTCGCTCACGAGTCGTTCCACCGCGTGCAGGCCGCTCTCGGTCTCGCCGCCCCCGATCGACTCGGCGCCCACCTCGAAGAGCGCGACGGCCGCCTCTGGCTGCGCCTCGAGCTGCGCGCCCTGAGCTACGCGTTGACCACCGCCGGCCCTGACCGGCAGCGGCACGCACGCAATGCGATGCTCTTCCGCCGCTACCGCTACGCGCTGTTCCCCGGCGCGGACACGCTGGAACGGGCTCTCGAGATCGCCGAAGGGCACGCCGAATACACCGGGCAGCACACGGCGCTCGCGGCGACGGGGCTCGGCGGTCTGCGGGTCGTGCGGACGATGGACGCGCACGTGGGCGACCCGTCGTACGCGCGCTCCTTTGCCTACGCGACGGGGCCGGCGCTCGGCGTGCTGCTCGATTCGTTCGATCCGGCGTGGCGCACCAAGATCGTCACGCGTCGCGATCTCGCCGGCCTGCTCATGGACGCGGTCCAGGCCGGAGGCCCGCTTCCCGCTCCCGCGACACTCGTGCAGCTCGCGCGGCCATACGGTTACGAGGGGGTCTTACGGTTCGAGGACCAGCGGGCCGGCGAACGCCGGACGAAGATCGCCGAGTATCGTCGGCGCTTCCTGGACGGACCGGTGCTCGAGCTCCGGCAAACGGCGGTGAACCGCGACTATTACGATCCGCTGAACCTGTTCCCGCTCGATTCCCTGGGCACGGTGTTTCCCAACGGTGGTCTCTCGGCGGAGTGGGGCAAGCTCGCGATCGACAGCCTGGGGGCCCTCGTCTCCTCCGACGGCAGCCGCGTGCGGGTGGCCGCTCCGGCGTCGGCCGACGGCCGGCACATTCGCGGACCCGGCTGGGTTCTCGACTTGAACGAGGGCTGGGTCATCTCCGCGGGGGAGCGGCCGGGTGACTTCGTCGTGAAGCGACAGACGCCCTAGGGGGCGTTGGGCTGGCGTCGTCGATCACTCATCGTCGCCTCGCGCGGTGTTTTCCACCTTCCAGGCGTGGAGGGCGACGAGGAACGCCGAGAGGACCGGTGATCCCTCGCCCTCTCGCCACATGACTTCGAGGTCGACGGGGATGTGGAGGTCGGGGATGGGGCGGTACGCCACGCCTTGCATGCGCATGGTCGCCTGCGTGTCGGGGACGAGTCCCACGCCGACCCCGGCCGCTGCGAGACTCACGATCGCCTGCAGCTGCACCGCATGATGAAGCGCCTGCGAA
This sequence comes from Gemmatimonadota bacterium, assembly GCA_041477065.1. Taxonomy (GTDB): domain Bacteria; phylum Gemmatimonadota; class Gemmatimonadetes; order Gemmatimonadales; family GWC2-71-9; genus 13-1-40CM-70-15. The sequence goes on along the minus strand of JBGOUQ010000002.1, from coordinate 127,890 downwards.
GTGGTGCCCCCGGCGGCCGCGCGGAGCGCCGCCAGGATGGCGTCGTACCGTGGCGGGTTGATGCCGCGCTCCCACAGAATCAGCGGCTCACGGGCCAGCTGGGCCACGGCGATCTCGCTGCTCCGCGCCAGGGGATGACGCGTGCTGAGCACGGCCGCGAAGCGCCCGCGCAGCAGCGTGCGAAAGGCGAGTCCGGTAGGGACGGCCGGACGACTGAACACCATGCCGACGTCGATCTGCCCGCGGAGCAGCGCGTCGACCTGTGCGAGGGATGGCAGCTCCTGCAGCTCGAGGGCGAGCCCCGGCCGATCCCGCAGCAGCCGCCGCACGGCGCCCGGCAGAATCCCGCTTGCCGTCGCTCCCTCCACGAAGCCGATGCGAAGTCTCCCGACCTCTCCGCGTGCCGTGCTCCGCACCAGGCGGAAGGCGGCTTCGGCGTGTGCCAGCAGCGCCCGGGCTTCGGTCAGCAGCGCCTGCCCGGCCACGGTGAGGTGCAGTCTTCGGCGCTGCCGATCGAATAGGGCGAGACCGAGCTGATGCTCCAGGCGCTGCAGCCGCCGGCTCAGCGCCGGCTGCGCCACGTTCAGCCGGTGGGCCGCACGACCGACATGCAGCTCTTCCGCCATAGTGACGAAGGACTGCAGCAGGCTGAGGCTGGGTGAGTCCGAAGCTGGGATGTTCATGCCTGTCCAGCATCAATCTATCACTCTGGCGTATTGGACGGAATGAACAGCTAGCTGCACACTCCCCCAAAGGGTTACGGTCGTTCGACCCATCTCCAGCCCCACCGACTCGGCGGGGAGGCGCACCGGTGCAATTGGGCACACGGTGTGCTTCGAGGTCCGGATGTGAGAGACGCAGTTCCAGTCGCCATCCGGTGCAATGGGGCCGTGTTGGTTGGGCTCGTCGCCGCGTTGTGTCTGGCCCCCCCCCCTGCGGCGCGGGCTCAGGGAACGTGGACGGCGAACCTCGCGATCACACCGTTTCCTTCCGCCTACCTCAACGACTGGGAGGCCAACCCGAGCATCAGCTCCCTGACGCTTACCAATCCGACCGCGCTGGACCAATCGGTCATCCTCGTCTACCACATCTCCAACCAGGCCGGGCAAGTGCTGGCCTCGGGGCGCAGCGATCCGCAGGTCATCCCTGCGGGGCCGCCGACGGTCTTCAACTCCTTCATCGATATCGCGGGCCACTCCGAGCACGATGCCGCGCTGGAGGACCAGATGACCCGCACCGGCCGCCTCCCCGAGGGCGACTATCGCGCGTGCGTGGTGGCCACGGACGGCGGCGGCTTCGTGCTGGCGGAAACGTGCGCCGAGTTCTCGATCGTCTATCCTGATCCCCCGCTGCTCGTCGCGCCGCAGGACGGCGCGCAGCTCACCGCGGCCAATCCGATCTTCCAGTGGACACCCCTGCAGGTACCGGTCGGGTACGGGTTGCAGTACGTGCTGCGGATCGCCGAGGTGCTAGCGACCCAGACGCCCGACGAAGCGCTGACGGCGAACATCCCGCTCTACGAAAACGTCGACGTCCGCGCACCCAACCTGGAGTATCCGATCAGCGCGCGGCCGCTCGAAGCCGGAAAGACCTACGCGTGGCGTGTGCAGGCACTGGACCAGCACGGTTATCCGCCCGCCGCGAACGGCGGCATGAGCGAGGTGCAGACGTTCCAGTTCTCGCCGGGAGCGAATACCGGGGACGTTCCCGTGGGGGAGTTCGAGGTCCGGATCACCTTCTTCGACCCCGCTGGAGCGCTCCCGCCCCTGTGGGCGACTCTCGATACGGCTTCATTCGACCAGATGGTCACGTTCTTGGACGCGGAGGTCCGGCGCGGCGTCGTGGAGATCCCGCTGCCGTTGCCCCCGCAGCTCCGTCAAACCTTGATTGGGCAGGCGAGCGATCCGGATCCCCGGAAGCCGCGGGGCGGTGGCCCGGCCCCGGCGGCGCGGCCGCTGGTCTTCGACTGCAGCCAGCTGGGCGCGCTGCACGGCCTGTTCGGGTTCGACAAGCAGCACGGGGCGATCACGCTGGGGTTCGCGTATCCCCCAGGGTCGACCCCGATCCTCGATTGCCTCGGCCTACCGGGATGGATGACGCCGGAAGTCCAGCAGTCGCTGTCGCTGCTGCTGGCGATCCAGTACAAGGCGGGCGGTCTCCCGCACGTGACGCTGGGGATCAAGCCGATGATCCCGGGGTTGCTGTCGCATTTCGGCCTCAATCTCCGGTACGCCGTGTTCGTGCTGAACCTCGTGGGGGATTTCACGATCCAGTCCGCCGACCTGCCGGACAACGTCGCGGAGTTTTACGACACTTACCAGGTGCCGCTGTGGGGACAGGGCCAGGACGACCTCCTCAAGAACGTCGCCTCCGCGATCCACGACCGCTCGGCGAAGACCGCGCTGACGATGCTGGGCGTGAACTTCTACGGCGTGCTCGACGTCGGGCAGTCCCACCTGTTGAGTGCGCTCTTCAAGGTGTTGTGTGCCGGGCCGGTGACGGTCGCCTGCGTCTCGGACCCGAAGATCACGCTCCGGGGGTTCGCCGGCAATCACGGACATGGCAGCACGTTCCGCGGCGTTTCGCTGTCCGGCGACGCGGGGTTCGGCGCGGCCGGTCTCGAACGGGGGGACAGGTGGGGTCTCTGGGCCGAGATCCCGACCACGCCACCATCGTTCCTGTCCAGCCTGGTCACGTCCCGCGTGCTGCAGTTCGAGCTCGTGAGCGGCGACACGAGCACCACCAACCGCTTGAGCCTGGCGGGAGAGGCTCCGACGCGGCGCCGCACGCGATTCGTGGCCCGGGACGTGTTGCGCGGCTTCGATTCGTGGAAGAAGGTGCTGGGCGTGCCGGCGGACTCCACGCTCGCGTTCTTCGGGGAGTTCAAGGCGGAGCTCACCGGCAGGGCGGACGACACCACGTTCACCTCGGATACCGTGTTCACGCGCGCGCGTTCCAACGCGGTGACCGACGCGTCGGACACGACGACGCGCCCGCTTCCGACACAAGGCGTGGTGACGGATACCGTGATCGCCAAGGACACCACCAGCGCCTGGTCCCGGCTGCAGTTCTCCCTCGCTTGGGGGTTTAAGGGGACGCTGCAGTTCGGTGAGCACTTCCGTCTGTTCGATCCGGAGCTGCGGCTGGAACGCTCCGACCCGTCGGCCACGGCCCTCGCGAACCCGCTCAAGAACGTCACAGTCGCCTTATCGAGCGACTGGGGGCTCGCCAACCTCGGAGCCGTGGGGGACCTCGACCACCTGGGCACCCTGAAGGTCTCGTTCGGGACGCGCCAGCGGCGGGTCTCCACCAGCACCTTCACCGTAGACACGACGGGTAATCGCGCGCGCGTGGTCGAGGATTCCACGGTCACACAACGCACGCGGCTGCAGTGGAAGATCACCGCACGCCTGTCCCAGGACGCGGGGGTGGACAAGCTGTTCGAGCTGTTGGCGGGCTTGGTCCCGGCGCTGCGTCCATGAACCTGCGCCCCCTGCTGCTGGCGTGCGGCGCGATGACGGCGCCCCTGCTCACCGCCGCCGCTCAGGGTGCCGCCGGGTTCGACATCGCGTCGTTGCACCTGCCGCCCGGCTTCCTTCGGCTGAGCGACCTCGCACTGGTCACCGAAGCGGACGGCGCGATCACCGTGACGGCCAAGACCACGCTGCTCAACGCCGAGACGCGCGTGCTGGCCACGGTGCTGCCGCGGGGCACGGGACGCCCCGACCTGCTGCTCGGCTTGAAGCCGCAGGACTGGTCGCTGTCCAAGTCCATTCCCGGCCTGGCCAATCCGGTGCTCGACGGGCTCACGCTGTCCCACGTGACGCTCGTGCTTTCCAACCGGGAGCTGGTGGTCGGCGCGGCCCAGCTCTCGGACGAGGCCTACGACTTCTACCGCGAAGTCTACGCGCAGGACGATTTCACGCTGATCCTGAAGCCGGGGATCAATCTCATCGCGGCGATTCCCGCCGAGGGTTTGCCACCCGACCACCCGCTGCGCCGGGTGATGGACGCTCTCGGCATCGAGAAGGGAACGGTTCTGCTGCAGGGCAGCCTCGGCAAGAACATCGCGGTGTTGACCGGCGGCGGCGGCGGTGGCGGTGGCGGCGGCGGCGCCATCAAGGATCTGTACCTGCGCGCCGAGCTGCCGCCGATGCACCCGCCGGGCTCGCCCGACTGGTTCCAATCCGGGCAGCTCGCGCTCGAGCTCACCGGCGCACCGTCCGTGCGCCTCGTGGGCTCCATGAGGGTGAAGGTCCAGGAGGACACGCTGGCGTTCTTCCTGGCCGCGGCGCTCGCGCGCACCGGAATCTCCCTGAGCGGCGGCATGGAGGCCGTTCATCCGTGGGTCGCGCCGTTCGGGATCCAATGGCTGACTCTGGACGAGGTGATTCTGCAGCTCGCGCTCACCCCCACCGGGAGCGTGCAGCTCGGCTTCGCCGGCAAGGCGATCATCGGCAAGAAGGACATCGACGTCGCGGTGGCGATCGCCGTGAGCCCGGTAGGTGTCCCGACGAATTTCATGATGCGCGGCCAGAGCGAGGCCGGGTTCGGCCTGTCGGACCTGGTCGAGCTGCAGCGGCGCATGGCGGCCGCCCGCGACGCCGCCGCGGCCGCGGCGGGCGCCGCCCCCCCGGCCGCCGGACCTATGATCCCGCTCGACGCGCTACCCAACATCGCCTTCCGGAGCCTAGCGCTGCAGTTCGCTCCCAAGCCCGACCTCGAGCTGCACATCGAGCAGGGCATGAAGCTCAAGGGCCGCATGTGGATTCCGGCCGCGCCGGCTCCCGACACGAGCATGACCGACTTCGCCGGCGTCGACGTCGGGGTGACGAACGATGGCCTCTGGGCCCGCGGCGACCTCGGCGCCTTCAAGCTGGGGCCGCTCACCTGGCAGGACGCCAAGCTCGACCTCACCGCCACGCGCCAGGACCAGCACTTCCAGGTCTCCGGCGACGTCGAGCTGTTCTCGGCGCATCAGAAGGTCGACGTCAGCCTGAGCAGGACGGGCTTCGAATTCCACACGGTGAGCGAGCTGTACGGGCTGTTCCATGCCACGCTCGACGCCTCGTCGAAGTTCGACTTGAAGCATCCGTCCTTCACCATCGACGGCGTGGTGGACAACGACTTCGGCGCCTACGTCCAGCCGATTCTGCGGACCGGGGTCGAGCGGTTCGCGACCGGAGGCCAGGCGGTCGTGCAGCGGGCCGCCACCGCCCTGGCCGCCGTGCAGGAAGCGCTGGCGCGGAGCCAGGCGACGGCCGCGCAGCTGCGGGCGGTGCTGGAGACCCAGCGCGCCGGAGCGGAGCGGGCCTGGCAGGGGGCCCAGGCCAGGGCCGATCAAGCCCGGGCTTCAGCGGCGGCGGCCCTGGCGGCGACGAACTCCGCCAAGGCGACGTGGCAAAGCACGCCGGCCCGTCAGATCGCTCTCAAGGCGGCGCGCCGCGCCACGTGGCTGAGCTGGGCGGCCACGTACGCCGCGCGGGCCGCGGCGTACGCGAGCCTGGAGACCATCGCCGCGGCGGGCCGCCGCGTGCTCGACGCGCTGCCCCCAGTGGATCGGAACGTGCTCCTGCTCGCGGCCGACACCGCCACCGCGCTGATCCGCGGCCGTCTCGAAGTCGCGCAGGGGCAGTTGACGGCGATCAAGTCACGGCTCGACGCCATTCTCGCGGCGGTGGCCACGGGTGAGGACCTGTTCACCGTCGAGCACGCCGAAATCCACGCCGGACTCGATGCGCTGCTGCGGGGCCAGGCCGCCAACTGGAAGATCACGGGCACGTTCGTGGGCCAACCGTACAAAGTGGAACGGACCCTGGACTTCTCCGAGCCCGCCCGGGCGGTGGCGGACATGCTCAAAGGCTTGATCGGGGCAGGGGCATGAGCGCCCGCGCGGCAGGCCGGTCGCTGGGAGTCGCCGCCCTGCTCGGGTGGGGTGGAACGACGGCGCTCGGGGCCCAGTTGCCGCAGCTGCCGCGCCTCACGGGCCCGGCGCTGCTATGGCGCGGAGAGATGGGCACGTACGGCGAGCTGTATCACACGTCCGCGGCGATCGCCCGCCGGCCCGGCGAAACCGGCCGCTTCTTCCTCAATTCGACGGCGACGCTGTTCGGACACGTCACGGTCGGGGTCAACCTGCTGCTTTCATCCGAAGACGGTCTCGTGTCCACCGCGGGCTTCGGGGGCCTGCCCGGTCGCCAACGCGTGAGCCAGTTCGGCCTGCACCCGGAATGGGGTTGGGGACGCGCCGACATCGGCACCTTCAGCGGCAGCTATACGCCGTACACCTGGAACGGCGTGCGCGTCACGGGCCTGGGATTCGAGGTCAATCCCGGATTGCTGCGGCTTGCGGCGTTCGGGGGCCAGGCGCGCAGCGCCGTGGACGGGGGCGCCCCTACGGGAAGCTTCACCCGCGGCACCGTCGGTGGGCGCGTCGGCATTGGTCGGCGCACCAGCGGGCGGCCCGGAACCTACTTCGACGTCGTGGTCGTCCGGGCCTGGGACAACGTGAGCTCCTTGCCGGTCCCCGTGGACACCGCGTTGCCGCCCAATTCCCCGGCGGCCCTTGCCGCCAACCCCTTCGCCGTGACGCCCCAGGATAACCTCGTCGTGTCCGGTGCAGGCGGGCTGGCGCTGTTCGATCGTCGGCTCTCTTGGCGCGGTGAAGTCGCGGGAAGCGTGCTGTCCCCGGACCGGCGGGCTTCGCCGCTCGCGACCGGGACGCTCGGCGGTTATCCGGGTTTCTTGCGGGGGCTCGTCACACCGCGGGTCGGCACCCATGCGGACTACGCGTATTCGACCGAGCTGCAGCTGCGGCTGCCGCGGCTGCCGGGGGCGTCGCCCACCTCGCCGCGTACGCTGACCGCCACCCTCGGCCTCCGCTACGTCGGACCCGGCTACGCGACGCTCGGCGCCGCCTCCCTACCCAACGATCAGCAGGCGATCGATCTCAAGACGACGATCCGGTTCGCCCGGTGGTCGCTGCAGGCGCACGGGCTGCGCCAGAACGACAATCTGATCGGACAGAAGCTCGCGACGACCGTGCGGCGCCGCGTCGACGGCACGTTCACCTTCCAGGCTGGCCGAGCGTGGACGGTCAGCGCGCGCGGCAGCTACCTGACCATGGGCAACGGCCTGCAGGACAACCTGAGCCGCATCGCCTACTCCACCTGGTCGTTCGGCGCCAGCCAATCGATTTCTTTCGGCCCGCGGCGGAGGTGGGAGACGCTCTCGCTCAACTACAACTACCAACGCGCGGGCGACGCCAACCCCCTGCGGGCCAGCAGCGCCTTCGTCGCCCACACCGCCGATCTCAGCGCCGGCCTGCGCATGAGCGCAGCCCTCACGCTGACGCCCTCGCTGGGGTTCGCGCGGTCGTGGGCCGGATCGTCGGAGCCGGCGACCCGCGCGACCTACGGGATCAGTGCGGCCTGGCGCGCCATGGGAGGACGTCTGTCTTCCACCGCCTCCCTGTCGCGCACCCGCTACAGCCGGACGCATGCGTGGACGGGCAGCGCCAGCGCCCGCTATGCCCTCACCGCCCAGGACGCGCTCTCGCTGTCGCTGCAGCTGAACCGATTCAGCGACACGGCCACGCCGCTGAACGGCTACAACGAGCAGCTCATGATCCTGCGATGGACGCACCAGCTCTAGCCCGCGCGTCCCGTGCCGCACGGTGGGGGCGACTGGCGGCGGCGCTGGCGCTGGCGGCGTGCGTGGACGGCACGGCGGGTCCCGGGCGCCTGGGAGAGTGGCGGGTCCGGCCGCGGTTCGACGCGGGCCGCGATCCGGCCGCTCTCCGGGTCACGCCGGAGAGCGCGGCGGTCCTCGCAATTCGGCGGACGGGCGGCGCCTCCGTGGTCGATACGACTGTGGTGTATGCCGGCGATTCGGCATCCCTCGGCTGGGTGATCGACCTCGTTGCCGAAGAGGAATCGCTCACCGTCCGCCTGCGGCTGCGCGGCCGCCACACCACGCTTTACGACGGCAGCGCGGTCGTCGCGGTGCGCAACGGGGTGATCGCGACGGCGCCGGTCGGCGCCGTGCCGATGCTGTACGTCGGACCGCCTATCGTGACCGCTGTGGTCGTCTCGCCCGGCGCCGCCACCCTCACGGCGTTGGACGCGACGCAGCAGTTCACGGGTCAGGCTCTGGATCAGGACGGCGCGCCTATCCCCGGGGCCGTCTTCACCTGGTTGAGCTCGGCGCCCGCCGTCGCAACCGTCGATCCCGCCACGGGGCTCGCGACTGCGGTGGGGGGCGGCACGGCGACGATCGCGGCGACGAGCGGCGGCGTGGCGGGAGCGGCCACGCTCACCGTCGCTCAGGCCGTCGTGGCCGTCGCGGTCACGCCCGCGACGATCACCCTCGACTCGATCGGCGCCAGGCAACAGTTCGCGGCCGGTGCGCGGGACGCGACGGGGCATCCGATCCCGGGGGTCACGTTCACCTGGTCCAGTACGGATCCGGCGGTCGCCACGGCCGACCCCGCAACCGGCCTCGCCACCGCGGTCCAGGGCGGCACCACCAACATCGTCGCGCACGCAGGCCCGGACTCCGGTTGGGCGAGCCTGACGGTGAATCCGGTGGCTTCGATTGCCTCGATCGTCGTCACTCCCGCCACCGCGACGCTGACGGCCGTCGGCGCGACGCAGCAGTTCGTGGCGCAGGCGCTGGACGCGGCGGGCCGGCCGCTTGCCGGCGTCACCTTCGCGTGGTCCAGCTCGAACGGCGGCGTCGCCACCGTCGATCCCGCGACCGGTCTGGCAACCGCCGTTCAAGGCGGAGTCGCGACCGTCACCGCTGCGGCGGGCGGGCACGCGGGCGCCGCTACCATCACGGTGAACCCCGTCCAGTCCATCGCGGCGATCATCGTCACGCCGGGGACGCCGACCCTGACCGCGGTCGGCGCCACGCAGCAGTTCGCGGCGCAGGCGCTGGACGCGAGTGGTCACCCGCTCGCCGAGATCACCTTCTCCTGGGCCAGCTCCGCCCCCGCCGTGGCCTCGATCGACGCCGCGAGCGGACTCGCGACCGCCGTGGCGAACGGCGAGACGACCGTCACCGCCACGGCCGGGACACAGTCCGGCACCGCCACGCTGACCGTGAGCCAAGCGATCGCCTCAGTGGAGGTGACGCCGCCCGCGGCCGCGCTGCTGGCCCTCGGTGCGACACAGCTCTTCACGGCCGAGGCCCGCGATGCTAACGGCCACCCGGTCCCCGGCGTGATGTTCACGTGGACCAGCTCGAATGCCGCGATCGCCACCATCGACCCCGCCACCGGGCTCGCGACGGCGGTGCAGGGCGGGGCGGCGACGATCACGGCGACGGCGGGCAGCCACAGTGGATCGGCGACACTCACCGTGAGTCCGGTGCAATCGATCGCGACGATCGTGGTGAGTCCGGCGGCCGCGACGCTGACGGCCCTTGGGGCGACGCAGCAGTTCGTGGCGCAGGGGTTCGACGGGGCGGGTCAGCCGCTCGCCGGCCTCACCTTTGTCTGGTTCAGCTCGGATCCGGCCGTCGCCACGATCGACCCGGTGACCGGGCTCGCGACCGCGGTGCAGGGTGGGGCGGCGACGATCACGGCGACGGCCGGCAGCCACAGTGGATCGGCGACACTCACCGTGAGTCCGGTGCAATCGGTCGCGACGATCGTGGTGAGCCCGCCCGCGGCAACCCTGACGGCGCTCGGGGCGACGCAGCACTACACGGCGCAGGGGTTCGACGGGGCGGGTCAGCCGCTCGGCGGCCTCACCTTTGTCTGGTCCAGCTCCGATCCGGCCGTCGCCACGATCGACCCGGTGACGGGGCTCGCGACGGCGGTACAGGGTGGGGCGGCGACGATCACGGCGACGGCGGGCAGCCACAGCGGAACGGCGACACTCACCGTGAGTCCGGTGCAATCGGTCGCGACGATCGTGGTGAGTCCGGCGGCCGCGAGGCTGACGGCCCTTGGCGCGACGCAGCACTACACGGCGCAGGCGTTCGACGGCGCCGGCCACCCACTCGCCGGCATCACGTTCGCCTGGTCCAGCTCCGATCCGGCCATTGCGACGGTCGACGCGGGGACAGGGCTCGCGACGGCGGTGCAAGGCGGGGCGGCGATGATCACCGCCGGCGCCGGAGCGATCACGGGGTCGGCGACGCTTACCGTGAATCCGGTGCAATCGATCGCGACGATCGTGGTGAGCCCGACGGCCGCGATCCTGACGGCCCTTGGGGCGACGCAGCAGTACACCGCCCAAGCGTTGGACGGCGCGGGGCAGCCACTCGCCAGCCTCACCTTCACTTGGTCCAGCTCCGACCCAACCATCGCCACCATCGACGCGGTGACGGGGCTCGCGACCGCGGTACAGGGCGGGGCGGCGACGATCACGGCGACGGCGGGCAGCCACAGTGGATCGGCGACACTCACCGTGAGTCCGGTGCAATCGGTCACGACGATCGTGGTCAGCCCGCCCGCGGCAACCCTGACGGCGTTCGGCGCGACGCAGCACTACACGGCGCAGGGGTTCGACGGGGCGGGCCGGCCGCTCGCCGGCCTCACCTTTGTCTGGTCCAGCTCCGATCCGGCCGTCGCCAGGATCGACCCGGTGACGGGGCTCGCGACCGCGATGCGGGGTGGGGCGGCGACGATTACGGCGACTGCCGGACCCCATGCCGGGTCGGCGACACTCACCGTGACTCCCGTGCAGTCGATCGCGACGATCGTTGTGACCCCCGCGGCCGCGACGCTAATGGCCCTTGGGGCGACGCAGCAGTACACCTCCCAGGCGTTCGACGGCGCGGGGCAGCCGCTCGCCGGCCTCACCTTTGTCTGGTCCAGCTCCGATCCGACCGTCGCGACGGTCGATGCGGGGACAGGGCTCGCGACGGCCCTGCAGGGCGGTGCGGTCACCATTGTGGCGAAAGCGGGGAGCGACTCCGGGGTCGCGACACTGCGGGTGAGTCCAGTCGAATCGATCGGGTCGATCGTGGTGACGCCGGCCACGGCCACGCTGACCGTTTTCGGGAAGCGAACCTCGGCTGTCGGCGGATCCCCGTCTGCTCCCGGGCCAGGCTTTCTATCAGGCACAGCGGGCAACGCCACGCAGCAATTCACGGCCGAGGCGTTTGACGCGGCCGGGACCCCGCTACGGGGGATTGCATTCGTCTGGGCGAGTTCGAACGAATCCGTAGCAGTGGTGGATTCGAGCGGCCTGGCGACGGCGGTCGGGACTGGCACAACAGTGATCAGTGCGGCTGCCGGCGGGAAATCGGGGAGCGCTACGCTCCGCGTGCGGCAGGATAGCGACGACGATGATAGGGACGACGAGCATCACCGCGACAAACGCCGTTCCCGGGAAGGTCACGACAATGATCGAAGTGGCGGGAGCAAGGCCGACCCCCGCCCCGGGCGGCGACCTTAGCCCGAGACGATTGCATCCGATTCGCCGGCAGCGTCCATCCGGTCTTGCATTCTGCGCAATGCCTCGAGGCTCTCCGTGAGACCGTCGGTGACCATCCCCGCCTGCAGCCGCAGCAGCTCCAGGCGCACGTTTTCCAGGGCGCTCACCGCGGTGCCGAGTCGCGCCGCGGTCTCGCTGCGGGCGGCGGTGAGGTCGCGCAGCACGTCGACACGGGCGGGGGAACCCGGATCGCCGACCTGCGCCGCGGTCGCGTCGAGCTGGTCGAGCCGGCCGCGCAAGGCCGTCGCGTCGCCCTCGAGCCGGACGAGCAGGTCCTCCACGCCGAAGAGCTGTTTCCGATCGGGGTCCGGCAGAGCGCGCAGAATTTCGCGGGCCGCGTCGGCGAGCAGCACTTCTGTCGGTTGATCGCCCGCGGCCGCGGCAGTGGGACGAGCGGGGCCGCGGCGGCCGAGCCGCACGGCCCAGAAGAGAAAGCGGGCTTTGAACCGCGTCACGAACCGGCTGAACAGACCGGGGCGGCCGTCGCGTGGAGCCTCGAGACGTGCGCCGAACCAGCGCCCCAGCATCATCGGGAAGATGAATCCGGCCAGCTCGATCACCCAGGCGATCGGTCCTTCCAGCGAAGCCAGCGCCGCGGTCTTGGGACCGAGCCAGTAGAGCAGCAGGGCAACATACCCCACGAGATACAGCGGCAGGGCCTTGCTCAGCTTGAGTCCTGCGGCGCGTCCATCGGTTTCCGCGAGCCGCGCTTCGCGCGTGACCGCAAGGACGAGGTCGGTCTCGGTCCAACCTTCCATCGCCGCCTCGCGCACCAGCCGCCCGACCGAAACGCCCCGCAGGGCGGTGAGGGCGATCAAGCCGAGCGCGATAGCCATCGTGTACACGTAGCCGAACCCGAAGAAGTCGCCGTGCGGTGTGAGGACGAGCGACAAGACGGCGATCGAGACGAGCGTGGCGTAACCCGTCAAGTCCACGCCGAACGCCGAGATCTCCCGCGCGAGGCGGCGCAGGGTTTCCGGGATCCGAGAGCCCTCGTGGGTCGCCGCGATGGCTTCGGCGAGGGCGCGTGCGGACGGAAACCGCGCGTCGGGCGACTTGGCCAGGCAACGGTCGATCGCTGAGGCGAGTGCCGGCGGCACGCCGCGGCGCAGCGCTGCGACCGGGGGGGCGGGGAGGGTGAGGTGCTGCGCGAGCAGCCGTCGGGCATCGGCGTCCTCGAACGGGAATCGCCCGGTGAGGGCGTAGAAGGCCGTCGCGCCGAGTGAATAGAGGTCGCTGCGGCCGTCGACCGGCTCGCCCGCCGCCTGCTCGGGGCTCACGACGCGCGCCGTGCCGAGCAGGCGGCCGCCTCCGCTGGCGGGGGGGGGGGTCGCGTCGGCGAGCCGGGCGATGCCGAAGTCCGCGACCAGCGCGCGCCCCGTGCCGCGCTCGATCAGGATGTTCTCGGGCTTGATGTCGCGGTGCACCACGCCCGCCTCGTGCGCCTGGTTGAGCGCCCAGGCGACCTCCTGCACCAGCCGGGCGACGGCCGCCGGGGCGAGCGGCCCCTCGGCGCGCACCTGCTCGGCGAGCGTCCGGCCGGGGACGTAGCCCATCACGAAAAAGACCAGGTCGCCGCTCTCCTCCACCGAGTAGATCGGGACGATGTGCGGGTGGGCGAGCCGGGCTGCCGTGCGCGCTTCCTGGAGGAACCGGGCTCGCAGCTCCGGGAGTGCGGCGAGGCTGGGCGGGAGCAGCTTGATGGCCACGGGCCGCTCGAGCGCCACCTCGCGCGCCAGGAACACCACCCCCATGCCGCCGCGGCCCAGCTCGCGCTCCAGCACGTAGCGGCCCTTCAGGGCCACTTCGAGGGCGAGGAATTCAGGACCGGGGTGGGTGGTCATCGCCCTCAATGTACGTGCCGGCAGGCATGGAGGTGTCCGGAGGTTGACGTATCAACCATTATTGATATATTGACCGCCATGTCCACCATGACCCTTCCCGAGCCCGCGCACGTCGCCCGTTGGTTCCACGCGCTCTCCGACGAGACGCGCGTCGAGATCGTGCGGCTGCTGTCGCACGGCGAGCGCTGCGTGTGCGAGCTCCAGCAGGTGATGGACGCGGCCCAGTCGCGGCTGTCGTTCCACCTGCGTGCCCTGAAGGACGCGGGACTGGTCACCGACCGGCGGGAGGGACGCTGGGTGTACTACACGCTCAACCGCGAGGCGCTGGAGCACATCGCGGCGTTCGCCGGGGCGGTGAAGCCCGGCAAGCACGCCGGCAGCTGCCGCGCCGCGTGCTGCCCGTGAGTTTTTTCCTGTCTTAATACATCAAACACTTCTTGATACCAGGAGCGGACCGATGAACGGGGATGCGATCAAGGACGTGGTGCGCAGGAAGTACGGCGAGGCGGCCCTGACGGTGCTCGCGGGTGACAAGAGCGGCTGCTGCGGCGGGAGCGAATGCGATGCCATTACTGGCGGCCTCTACGACGCCGCCGAGACCTCCGCCCTCCCGGAGAACGCGGTCCTCGCCTCCCTGGGCTGCGGCAACCCGACGGCGCTGGCCGAGCTGCATGAAGGCGAGATCGTGCTCGACCTCGGCTCAGGCGGCGGGATCGACGTGCTGCTCTCGGCCAAGCGTGTGGGCCCGACCGGCAAGGCGTACGGACTGGACATGACGGATGAGATGCTGGCGCTGGCTCGCGAGAACCAGCGCCAGGCGGGGGCGGAGAACGTCGAATTCCTGAAGGGCGACATCGAGCGGATCCCGCTGCCCGACGCGTCGGTGGACGTGATCATCTCCAACTGCGTCATCAACCTCTCGGCCGACAAACGCAAGGTTTTCGCCGAGGCGTTCCGGGTGCTGAAGCCCGGCGGGCGCCTGGCGGTGTCGGACGTCGTGGTGCGCGGCGACGTGCCGGATCCGATCCGTCGCAGCCTCGAGCTGTGGGTGGGGTGCATTGCCGGCGCGCTGGAGGAGAAAGAGTTCACTGGGCTCCTCGACGCGCAGGGATTCACCGAGATCGGCATCGAGCCCACCCGGATCTACGAGTTCGCCGACGCGCGCAAGCTCCTCGCTGGGACAGGCGTCGACGCCGAGGTGCTGGCCCGCGAAGTGGGCGGGCGTGTGTTCGGCGCGTTCGTGCGGGCGCGGAAGCCGAGTCGCGCGTGAGCGGCCCCGCTCCCGCCCGGGTGTTCCGCGTGCTGTTTCTCTGCACCGGCAACTCGGCCCGCAGTCAAATGGCCGAGGCGCTGCTCAATCTGAAAAGCAAGGGCGGGTTCCGCGCCGAAAGTGCGGGGTCCCGGCCCGCGGCGCGGGTCAATCCGTACGCGATCGCAACGCTGCTGGACCACGGGATCGCCTGGCACGGCCACGCGCCGCGCGGCGTGGACGGCCTGGAGCGAGAGCCGTGGGACTTCGTGATCACGGTGTGCGACCGCGCCAAGGAGTCGTGCCCGATCTTCCCCGGCCAGCCGGTGCTCGCGCACTGGGGGATGCCGGACCCGGCCGACGTCCAGGGAGACGACGCGGCGAAGCGCGAGGCGTTCCGGCAGGCGTTCTTGCTGCTCAGCCGCCGGATCGACTTGCTGCTCGCGCTGCCGGTGGCGGGTCTGGAGCGCCTGGCGCTCGAGGCGCGTGTCAGGGCGATCGGCGCGGCGCCGGCGGAGGCGGGCGACTGAACGCGTTCGAGCGGTTTCTCACCGTGTGGGTGCTTCTCAGCATGGCCGCCGGCATCGCGCTCGGCCGCCTCTCGCCAGGCGCGTTTGCCGCGCTGGGTGGGCTGCAGATCGCCCACGTGAATCTCCCCGTGGCCGTTCTGATCTGGTTGATGATCGTGCCGATGCTGCTCAAGATCGACTTCGGCGCCCTTCATCAAGTGCGGCGGCACTGGCGGGGGATCGGCGTCACGCTGTTCGTCAACTGGGCCGTGAAGCCGTTCTCCATGGCGCTGCTCGCCTGGGTCTTCATCCGCCGACTGTTCGCGCCTCTGCTTCCGGCCGACCATATCGACTCCTACGTCGCGGGACTCATCCTGCTCGCCGCCGCCCCGTGTACGGCAATGGTCTTCGTGTGGAGCAACTTGAGTGAGGGGGACCCGAACTTCACGCTGACGCAGGTAGCGTTGAACGACGCGATCATGGTGATCGCGTTCGCACCGCTCGTCAGCCTGCTGCTCGGGCTCTCGGCGATCACCGTCCCCTGGGCCACTCTGCTCCTCTCGGTGGCGCTGTACATCGTCATCCCGGTGCTGGGGGCCCAGCTGTGGCGCTACCTCTTGCTGCGCCGCGGCGGCTCCGACACGCTCGCCCGCGTGCTGGGGCGCCTGCACGCGGTATCCCTCACGGCCTTGCTCGTCACGCTGATCCTGCTCTTCGGGCTCCAGGGAGGGCAGATCTTGGCGCAGCCGCTCGTGATCGCTCTGCTCGCCGTCCCCATTCTCATCCAGGTCTACTTCAACAGCGGCCTGGCCTACCTGCTCAGCCGCGCGATGGGGGAGCCGCATCGCGTGGCCTGCCCGTCGGCGCTGATCGGCGCGAGCAACTTCTTCGAGCTGGCCGTGGCGACAGCCATCGGGGTGTTCGGCCTCGAATCCGGGGCGGCGCTGGCAACCGTGGTCGGGGTGCTCATCGAGGTCCCGGTCATGCTCTCGGTGGTGCAGATGGTGCGCCGCAGCCAGGGGTGGTACGAGCGGGGGGTCGCGCCCGCTTCCTGAGACGCCCTTCGCGCTGCAGTTTCTCTAGCAGCCCCTGTCCTGGAGTTCTCCCGTGCCTCCCGCTTCCCTGTGGCGCCCGCGCTGGCTGGTCGTGGCGGCGCTCCTCGCCGCGCCGCTCGCAGCCCAATCACCCCCCCCCAAGCCGCCCGAGACCCGTCGCGACAGCGTGGTGGACACGCTGTTCGGCGCGCGCATTCCCGATCCCTACCGCTGGCTCGAAGATCAGGAGGCGCCCGAGACGAGGGGCTGGATCGACGCCGAGAACGCGTACACGCGGGCGGTGATCGGCCCGCTCCCCGGTCGCGAGCGGATCGGGCGCCGGCTGACCGAGCTGCTCAAGGTCGAGACGATCGGGACGCCCACGAACCGCGGCGGTCGTTACTTCTTCTCGCGCCGGGCCGCCGATCAGGACCTCACGGTGCTCTATATGAGGAAGGGGCTTCACGCCGCGGACGAGGTGCTCGTGGACCCGCACCCCCTGAGCCCGGGCCACACTACGTCGGTCGGGTTCCTCGACATCTCTCCCGACGGCAAGGTCGTGGCCTACGGTGAGCGCCACGGCGGGGAAGACGAAGTCACGGTGCGGCTGCTGGACGTGGACGCCCACCGGCTGCTCGCCGACACGTTGCCGCGGGCCCGCTACTCCACCGTCAACATCACCCCGGACAGGAGCGGCATCTACTACGGCAAGCAGACTCCTGCGGGGCCACGGGTCTACTACCACGCCATGGGAGCCGACCCTGCGGGCGACCGCGAGATCTTTGGCGCGGGGTACGGCCCCGGCGCCGGGATCGGGGTCTTCGAGACGGACGATGCCAAGTACCTGGTGATCTCCGTCTTCTTCGGCTCGGCGGCGCGCAAGATCGAGCTGTACTTCCAGAATCTTCAGGCGAAAACGCCGATCACGCCGCTCGTCAACGACGTCGAGGCGCAGTTCGGCGGTCCGGTGGCCGGGGACCACATGTACCTGCGCACCAACTGGAACGCACCCAACGGCAAGATCCTGGACGTGGACCTGCGGAGCCCAGCGCGAGCCAATTGGCGTGAGCTGATTTCCGAAGGGCTCACGCCGATCAGCGGCATCTCGGCGGTCGGCGGCAGGTTGCTCGTGAGCTACCTGGAGAACGTGCAGACGCGTGTGAAAATCTTCGACCCCGCCGGACAGGCTCGAGGCGAAATCGCGCTCCCGACGCTCGGTGCGCTGGGAGGTCTGAACGGCGAGTGGGAGCGTCCGGAGACCTTCTACAGCTTCAGCGCCCTCGCCCAGCCGACCACCATCTACCGATACGACGTGGCCACGGGAGCGCAGGAGGTGTGGGCGAAACTGGCGGTCCCGGTGTCCGACCAGGCGGTCGACGTGAAGCAGGTGTGGTACACCTCGAAGGACGGGACCAGAATCCCGATGTTCCTAGCGCATCGGCGCGGCATCAAGCTCGACGGCACGAACCCGACGCTGCTCACGGGTTACGGCGGATTCCAGCTTTCCCAGCTCCCGGGCTTCTCGCAGCGCGCCGCGTTCTGGATCGAGAACGGCGGGGTGTACGCCCTGCCCAACCTGCGGGGCGGCGGGGAGTTCGGCGAGACGTGGCACCAGGCGGGGATGCTCGGCAAGAAGCAGAACGTGTTCGACGATTTTCTCGCCGCGGCCGAATGGCTGATCGCCAACAAGTACACGAGCCCCTCCAAGCTCGCCATTTCGGGCGGCTCGAACGGCGGGCTGCTCGTAGGGGCGGCGATGACGCAGCGCCCCGATCTGTTCCAGGCGGTGGTGTGCTCCTTCCCACTGCTCGACATGGTGCGCTACCACCGCTTCTTCGTGGCCCGCTTCTGGGTTCCCGAATACGGCTCCGCGGAGGATTCGACCCAGCTCCAATGGATCCGCGCCTACTCGCCCTACCTACACGTAACTGCGGGGGTGAGGTATCCCGCGGTGCTGTTCATCACGGGTGACGCCGACACCCGCGTCGCGCCGCTGCACGCGCGCAAGATGGCGGCGCTGATGCAGGCGGCGTCCGGGGGGGGGGGGGGCTCCGCGAATCCGATCCTGCTGCGCTACAACACCAACGCTGGGCACTCCGGGGGGCTGCCGGTGAGCCAGATCGTGGACGACCTGACCGACGAGATGCGCTTTCTCTTCTGGCGGCTTGGCGTGACGGGCGGTGGGGCGGCAGCGAGCGGCACCCGATGAGGGTTCTCGCCATTACGCTTACGGTGGCTCTGGCTCTGCCCCCTCCGGGGCGGGGCCAGGCGGCCGCCAGCTCGACCGACTGGCCCGCTTACGGCCGCGACGCCGGCGGCACGCGGTTCGCACCGCTGGAGCAGATCAGCCGTGCGAATGTCGCGGGACTGCGGCTGGTCTGGGTGTACCGCACCGGCGATATGCTCGCGGGCCGCGGGCGTTTCGAGACGACGCCCATCGTGGTGGACGGCACGCTCTATCTGTCCACCTCGCTCAGCCGCGTCGTGGCGCTCGACCCCGCGACCGGCGCCGAGCGGTGGGCGTACGATCCCCACATCGACCTGCACGGCGACTACGGCGACTTTGCGAGCCGCGGCGTCTCGACGTGGCTGGACGCCCGGGCCGCTGCTGATGCCGTTTGCCGGCGCCGCATCTACATCGGGACCGTCGACGCGCGGCTCATCGCCCTGGACGCCGCCACGGGGCAGCCGTGCGAGGACTTCGCCGACCACGGGATGATCGATCTCACGCGGGACCTGCTCAACGCCCCCGACTTTCCGGGCGAGTACGAGGTGACCTCACCCCCCGCCGTGGTGGGGGACCTGGTGATCGTCGGGTCGGCGGTGGGCGACAACAACCGGACGGACGCGCCGAACGGTGTGGTCCGTGCCTACGACGCGCGCACCGGTGCCGAGCGCTGGAGCTGGGACCCCGTGCCGCGCACTCCCGGCGCCCCCGGCTACGACACCTGGCGCGGGACGTGGGCCCACTCGACCGGCGCCGCCAACGCCTGGAGCGTGCTCTCGGCGGACCCGGCGGCCGATCTGGTGTTCGTGCCGGTCGGCAGCGCCAGCCCCGACTTCTTCGGCGGCGAGCGCCTCGGCCAGAACCTCTACGCCAACTCGGTGGTCGCGCTCCGAGCGTCGTCGGGGGCGGTCGTCTGGTCGTTCCAGGTGGTGCACCACGACCTGTGGGACTATGACGTTCCCGCGCAGCCGGTCGTCTTCACCTTGCGTCGCGGCGGCCGCGTGATCCCGGCCCTCGCCGTCGGCACCAAGATGGGGCACATCTTCATCCTCGACCGCCGCACGGGGACGCCGCTGTTCCCGGTGGAAGAGCGTCCCGTGCCGCAGACCGACGTCCCCGGGGAGGAGACGTGGCCGACGCAGCCGTTCCCGCCGGCCGCGTTCCGCCTGGTGCCCGAGAGCCTGCCGCCCTCCGACGCCTGGGGCGCGACGCCCCAGGACCTGGAGCTGTGCCGCAGTCGCATCGCGGCCCTGCGCTCCGACGGAATTTTCACACCGCCGTCACTGCGCGGCTCGATCCACTATCCGGGCCACATCGGCGGCGCCAACTGGTCGGGCCTCACCGTGGACGAGAGTGGCGGCCTGCTCATCGTGCCCTCCAACCGGCTTGCGATGGTGGTGACGCTGATTCCGCGCGACTCGATCCGCCCCACGCGCCGCGCTCATCCGGGCACCGAGATCAGCCCGATGCGCGGCACGCCGTTCGGGATGATGCGCGAGACTCTGCTGACACCGAAGGGGACGCCCTGCAACCCGCCCCCTTGGACTCAGCTTACCGCTCTCGATCTCGGCGCCGGGAAGGTGAAGTGGCAGGTCCCGCTCGCCGGCGGCCCGAGCCTCGGCGGGGCGTTTGCGACCGCGGGTGGACTCGTCTTCGTCGCCGGCACGCACGACCTGCGGTTGCGGGCGATCGACGAGCAGACGGGGCACGAGCTGTGGAGCGCGCCGCTGCCGGCAGGCGGGAACGCCCTGCCGATGACTTACCTGGCGGATGGACGCCAGTACGTCGTCATCGCCGCCGGCGGCCACTCCGAGCTCCGGACCACCCTGGGTGATTACGTGCTGGCGTTCGGTCTTCCCGGGCCCCGGATGCCCAGGCCCGACACGCTGGCGCGCTCGCTCCCCGGCACCTGGAGCGGCGAGCTGCGCGTCGAGCGCGACAGCCACCCGGCGACGCTCGAGCTCCGCGCGAGCGGGGACTCGCTCGTCGGCGACCTGGGGCTCGTGGACATTCACCTCACGGGCACCGTGGCCGCGCGCGTCCAGGGAAACGCCTTCACTTTCACGGCGCCTTTCATCTTTACCGCCAAGCACTGTGAGGGGACCATCACGGGCGCTGGCGCCCAGGCCAACGGCGGGCGGCTGCTCGTCGGGACGCTGCAAGTGTCCAGCACGTGCAGCGACCATGTGGAGCCCGGCACCTTCGCGCTGCGTCGGCCCTAGCTGGGGAGCAAGCATGAACGCCCGAGTCGTCCTGCTCGCAATGTTCGATCAAGGCTTCAGCGGCCGCTCCTGGCATGGCACGCCGTTGTGGGGATCGCTGCGCGGCGTGAGCCCGGCCCTCGCGCTGCGGCGGCCGGGGAAGCGACGGCACAACATCTGGGAGCTGACGCTGCACACCGCCTACTGGAAGTGCATGGTGCGTCGGCGGCTGCTCGCCGATCCCGCCATCTCCTTCCCACGCGAGGGCAGCAATTGGCTCCCCCTCCCCGCGCGCCCCAACGCCGCCGCCTGGGCGCGCGACAAGGCGCTGCTGAAACGCGAGCACGACCTGCTGCGCCAGGCCATCGCGCGCTTCGATCCTCGGGCGCTCCAGCGCCGCGGCTGGCACTCGCAGTGGAGCAACATGGCCCACATCTACGGCATCGCCTCCCATGACCTCTACCACGCGGGCCAGATCCAGCTTGTGAAGCGCCTGGCCCGGAAAGCGTAATCGATGCAGCAGCGCACGCTCGGCACCCAAGGCCTGGCCGTCTCCGCGCTCGGCCTCGGGTGCATGGGGATGTCGGACTTCTACGCCGGCCGGGACGACGCCGAGTCCGTCGCCACGATGCACCGCGCGCTCGACCTCGGCGTCACCTTTTTCGATACCGCCGACGTGTACGGCCCGCACACCAACGAGCAGCTGGTCGGCGGGGCCCTCAAGGGCCTCCGCAACCGCGTGGTGCTCGCCACCAAGTTCGGCAACGTGCGCGGCGCCGACGGCTCCTGGAAGGGATTGAACGGCCGCCCCGAGTACGTCCGTCAGGCGTGCGACGCTTCACTCACGCGGCTCGGCACCGACCATATCGACCTCTACTACCAGCATCGGGTGGACCGCGCGGTGCCGATCGAAGACACCGTGGGCGCGATGGCGGACCTCGTGCACCAGGGGAAAGTCCGCTACCTCGGCCTCTCGGAGGCGTCGCCGGCCACACTGCGGCGAGCCCATACCGTGCATCCGATCAGCGCGCTGCAGAGCGAGTACTCGCTGTGGAGCCGCGAGGTCGAGGAGGAGATCCTGCCCTGCTGTCGCGAGCTGGGCATCGGGTTCGTTCCCTATAGCCCTCTGGGGCGAGGGTTTTTCACCGGGCGCTTCAAGACGCCCGCGGACCTGCCGGAGGGCGACTACCGCCGCAATCACCCACGGTTTCAGGGGGAGAACTTCGACAAGAACGTGGCGCTCGTGGCGCGGGTCGAGGCGCTGGCGCGGAAGAAAGGCTGCACTCCGTCGCAGCTCGCGCTCGCGTGGGTGCTGGCGCAGGGGGAGGACGTAGTGCCGATCCCGGGCACCAAGCGGCGGCGCTATCTCGAGGAGAACGTCGGGGCACTGGCCGTCCAGCTCGACGCCGCCGACCTCGCGCGCATCGATGAGGAGTTTCCCAAGGGCGCGGCGGCGGGGGCGCGCTACCCCGAGGGTGGGATGCGGACCGTCAATGGCTGACGGCACGATGAAGGCGATCCGCGTTCATGCCACGGGCGGCGTGGAGATGCTGCGATATGAAGACGTGCCGGTGCCTGCGCCCGCCGCGGGCCAGGCGCTCCTGAAGATAGAGGCAGCGGGCGTCAACTTCATCGACGTCTATCAGCGGATTGGGTTGTACAAGGTCGGAGTCCCGTTCATCCTCGGCCAGGAAGCGGCCGGCGTGGTGGTGGCGGTCGGCGCCGGCGTGACGGAGGTGAAGGCCGGTGACCGCGTCGCCTACACGGGCGTCTTGGGCGCCTACGCCGAGTACGCGGTCGTGCCGGTGGACCGGCTCGTGCCGCTCACCGCAGGCGTCAGCGCGAAGCAGGGTGCAGCCGTGATGCTCCAGGGGATGACGGCGCACTATCTCGCGACGTCCACCTATCCACTGAAGTCGGGCGACACCTGTGTCGTCCACGCGGCGGCGGGTGGCGTGGGTTTGCTGCTGGTGCAGATCGCGAAGCTGAGGGGGGCGCGGGTGATCGGCACCGTGTCCACGGAAGCAAAGGAGCGGCTGGCGCGCGACGCCGGCGCCGACGAGGTGATCCGCTACACCGAGCGGGACTTCGAAGTCGAAGTCAAACGCATCACCGGCGGAGCAGGGGTGCAGGTGGTGTACGACTCGGTGGGGAATACGACGTTCGAGAAGGGCCTCAATGTGCTCGCCAAACGCGGAGTGATGGTGTTGTACGGCCAATCGAGCGGACCGGTGAGACCGATCGATCCGCAGGTGTTGAACCAGAAGGGCTCGCTGTTCCTGACCCGGCCCACCCTGGCGCATTACACGGCGACGCGGACGGAGCTGCTGGCGCGGGCGGGAGAGGTGCTGGGGTGGATTGGGGCGGGTAAGGTGAAGCTTCGCATCGGCCTCGAGCTTCCCTTGGCGCAGGCCGCCGAGGCGCACCGGCAGCTGGAAGGAAGGAAGACCACGGGGAAGGTCGTGCTAATTCCGTGATTCGCCTCCTGTGGTGCGGCGTGGTCCTGCTCGTCCTCATCGGCCTGGGAGTGGCGGTCGGCCGAGCCGCGTTCCCGACCGTTTTCATCACGCGTGTGGAGCCCGTCCGGGTGCGGATGATGACGGTTCTGCATCGCGACGATCCCTTCGCGTCGCAACGGGCGGAAATATTGGATCGGTTCGACAGCCGCTTCGCCGCCCACCCCGGCCCGACGCTGCTGCACATTCTTCCCGGCGGCATCTTTCTCGCGCTCGCCCCCCTCCAGTTCTCGGCCCGCATTCGCCGGCGCCACATCCGGGTTCACCGCTGGTCCGGTCGCCTCCTCCTGCTGGCGGGCTGCGTCACCGCTGTCACCGCGCTGTACTTTGGCCTGCTCATGCCGTACGGCGGACCGGGCGAGGCGGCGGCGATCGCCCTCTTCGGCGGTCTGTTCCTCGTCGCCGTAACCCGGGCCTTCATCGCCATCCGCAGGCATCAGGTGGCGCGTCACCGGGAGTGGATGATCCGGGCGTTCGCCATCGCGATCGGCATCTCGACTATGCGAGTCGTCGGAGTGGCCCTGGAAATCGCATTCACCCCGGCCGGACTGCCGCCACGGGCGCTCTTTGTCCTCTCGATCTGGACGTCGTGGGCGATCACGCTCGGCGCGGCGGAGCTGTGGATCAGGCACACGCGTGCCCGCATCGCCTCTCTGGCCGTGCCTGCTTGACGCTGGCGGGCCGCTGCCGCGGCCCGCAGCTTATGCCCCGTCCGTTGATCGGCTGGTTGTCCCACTCTAGGAGGTAGGCATGACCGGGTTACTCGTACTGTGGCTCCCGATCCTGCTGTCGGCGGTGATCGTCTTCGTGATGAGCTCCATCATCCATATGGCGTCTCCCTGGCATAAGAGCGACTACCCCAAGATGCCGAACGAAGACAAGGTGATGGACGCGCTTCGGCCGCTCAACATCCCGCCGGGCGACTACTTCATCCCCCGCCCTTCGGGCACGCAGGAGATGCGCTCGCCGGAGTTCGACGAGAAGATGAAGCGGGGTCCGGTCGTCCTCCTCACGGTGGTCCCGAACGGGACGATGCAGATGGGGAAGACCCTGGCCATCTGGTTCCTGTACTCTGTGGTCGTCGGGGTCTTTGCCGCCTACGTGGCCGGGCGCGCGCTGCCCGCCGGCGTCCCCTACCTGCGCGTCTTCCGGTTCGCCGGCGTCACCGCGTTCATCGGCTACTCGGTCGCCCTCTGGCAGATGTCGATCTGGTACCACCGTTCCTGGCTCACGACGATCAAGACGACTGTGGACGGGCTGATCTATGCGCTCCTGACGGCGGGCGTGTTCGGATGGCTGTGGCCGAAATAGCGCTGTCCCGACCATTCAAACCCCAGCTCCCTCCGCGGCATCTCACCTCCGACCGGGACTGACGGCGCCCCGGGTAGACGTGGGGAAGGCGTGCCGCTCCGTTCCACCAAGGAGGGACAGATGGGCAAGAGACCGTTGCACCTCATCCTGGCAGGCGTGGCGTTGCTCCCGGCGATCGCGGCTTACGGCGGCTGGGCGTCGATCACCGTCGAAGACCTGCCGGACTACGTCGTGGCCCGGCAGCCGACCACGCTCACCTTCACCGTACGCCAGCACGGGGTCACCCTGCTCGGCAGTCTCCGCCCCAGCATCGAAGCCACAAACGGACGCCTCACCGCGACCGCCGCGGCAACTCCGGGGACGGAGCCCGGCCAGTACATCGCGGCGCTCACCGTGGCCGACACCGGCGTGTGGACGATCACGATTCAGAGCGGGTTCGGAAACAGCCACTCGACCCTCATGCCGATCCCGGCGATTGCCGCGGGCGCCGCGGCGCCTCGTCCCCTCGCCGCCGGAGATCGCGGGCGGCGACTCTTCGTGGCCAAAGGCTGCGTCACCTGCCACATCCATCGCGACGTCAACACGACCAGCGTCGCCAATGCGCCCGACTTGACCGGTCGGCGCTTCCCCCCGGAGTACCTCACGCGGTTCCTGGCCAATCCGTCCGCGGTCTACGCGGGAGTGCGGTCCGGGTCCTGGGAGATGCCCAACCTGCACCTCAAGCCCGCGGAGATCGCGTCGCTGGTGGCGTTCATCAACACCGAGCGGCAGGCGACGGGACAGTGACGGCTGGGGTGTGGGGGGGCGGGGGGTCCTCACTTCACGGTGAGGTCCCCTCGTAGCCGGATGTCCCTGGAGGAGCCGCCGATCAGCACGCGGAAGACGCCCGCCTCGACCACCCAGCGTCGGTCGCGGTCCAGCATGCGGAGCTCCGCCGGACCCAGATCGAAGCGCACCTCGCGCTCCTCGCCTGGGGCGAGGTGGATGCGGGTAAACCCTTTCAGCTCCATCACGGGGCGCGCCACCGAGGCGAGCAGGTCGCGCACATACAACTGCACGACTTCGTCGCCCGCGCGCGCCCCGCTGTTCTTCACCCGGCACCGCACGACGGCCGTCCCGCCCGTCCCCACCTCCGCGGGAGCGATCGTGAGCGCCGAGTAGTCGAAGGTCGTGTAGCTGAGCCCAAACCCGAAGGGAAACAGCGGCTGGCCGGTCAGATCGAGGTAGTCGTCCCCCCGTCCCGTCGGTTTGTGGTTGTAGCGCAGCGGGAGCTGGCCTTCGGCGACCGGGAGGGTGATCGGGAGCCGGCCGGCCGGGTCGTAGTCGCCGAACAGCACGTCGGCCACGGCCCGGCCTCCTTCCTCCCCCGGATACCAGGCGTCGATCACCGCGTCCACCCGATCGAGCCAGCGCGCCATCGTCACGGCATTCCCACCGATGACCACCACCACGACCGGCTTGCCGGTCGCGGCGACCGCCGCGATCAGCTCCTCCTGGTGGCCGGGAAGGCCGAGGAAGGCGCGGTCGCGAAACTCGCCCTCTTCGATCCCCGCGACGACGATGGCGACGTCGCTGCGGCGGGCGACGGCGCCCGCGCTGTCGATCATCCCCCGCCAGTCGTCCGCCGCGCCCGCGTCCCACACCAGCCTCACGTGCCCGTTCCCCGTGGTCTCGAAGTACTCGAGCCGCAGGTCGTGGACCGTGCCCGGCGCGAGCGTGACGTCGGCGAGACGCACGCGAGAGGACTGCTTCTTCCAGTCGTCGATCAACAACTTGCCGTCGAGGTAGAGCCGGTAGCCGTCGTTGCCTTCGACCCCGATCCGGTGCACCCCTCCCGCTGCCGGCGCGGTGAGGGTGCCGCTCCATCGCACCGAGTACCAGTCGAGGGGGATTCCCGGTCCGGGTGAAGAGAGCGTCCATCCGAAGTCCACGAGGGAGTCGGCGCGCACCATCCGCGGCTGCCCGTCGAGGCGGATGTTGTCGAAGTACTCCCCGCGCAGGGAGGTGAGCCGCGCGACGGGAACCGTCAGGTATTCGCGCCTGAAGCGACCCGGGCCGGGGGCGTAGCGCACCTCGACCATCGCGCCGACCTTTTCGCGCAGGCCGTCCAGGATCGACACCTTCCGGGCGCCGGGACCGCTGTAGCCGCCCAGGCGGGCTTCGGCCGCGTCGTCGCCGATCACGGCGACGGACCGCATCGCCCGCGAGAGGGGGAGGACACCCCGCTCGTTCTTCAACAGTACGATCGCCTCGCGTGCCGCCGCGAGAGCCAGCGCGCGGTGCGTGGCGTGTCCGTTCCAGTAGGCGGCGCTGTCGGGGTTCACGTAGGGATGCTCGAACAGCCCCAGCTCGAGCTTTGTGCGCAGCACGCGCGCCACCGCGGTGTCGATGACGGAATCGGCGATCAGGCCGCGCCGGAACGCGTCCAGGTAGGGGCGGTGCTGCTCGAACGACGACTGGAAGATCACGTCGAGTCCGGCGTCGAGCGCATCCTTCGCCGCGGCGGCGGTGCTCGGCTCGGTGAAATGGAGCACGGTGGCGCCGGCGGTCGCCGCCGCGTCGGAAACCACGAAGCCACCGAAGCCCCATTCGCCTCTCAGCTTGTCCGTCAGCAGCGCTCGGCTCTGAGTGGCCGGCGTGCCGTCCACGGAGTTGTAGGCGGCCATGATGGACCGGGCGCCGGACGCGATCGCGGCTCGGAACGGGGGGAAATACTCCTCGTCCAGCAGGCGCTGGTCGACGTCGATGGGGTAGCTGTCGCGCCCGCCCTCGCCAACGTTCGCGACGAAATGCTTGGGGGTCGTCACGATGCCGGCGCGCTCGAACGCCGCGACGAACGCGCGACCCATGAGCGCGGCGAGGAAGGGATCCTCGCCATAGGTCTCCTCGACACGCCCCCAGCGGACGTCGCTCGCGACGTTCAGCACGGGGGAGAGCACCTGGCGTACGCCGCGACTGCCCGCTTCGCGCGCGATGGCGCGGGCGACGTCCCCGACCAGCGCGGTGTCCCAGGTCGCGGCGAGCGCGATCGCCTGGGGAAACACTGTGGCGCCCTCGCGCACCAGGCCGTGCACCGCCTCGTCGAACGGGATGATGGGAATGCCGAGCCTCGTCCGCTCGACGAAGTGACGCTGGATGGCGTTGATGCGCTCGGCGTGGGCACGCGCCGGATTCGCACCGGGCGCGCCTTGGACCGTCGCGATCTGAAGTCCGAAGACGCCGTGCGAGTAGTCGTGGGTGGAGTCGTCGAGGTCGCCGGGGATCATGAACAGCTGCCAGAACTTCTCTTCCCGCGTCATGCGGCCGAGCAGATCTCGCGCGCGCTCGGCGACCGGGAGGCGCGGGTCGCGGTAGGGCGTCTGCGCCTGCGGGACGGCGGGTCGCGGGACGAGCAGCAGACCGGCGGCGAGGAGGGAGACGGAGCGGGTCACGCGGTCGAAATATCGCCGTGATGCGGCGACGGCGCGAACGCCCTTGATGGAGACGATGGTGACGGGCACCTTCTCCGCATGTCCAAGGTCTGGTCTGCGCTGCGGCTCGCCGCCATCTGCGGACTCCTGCTCCTCACCGCCTACATCGGCGTAGTGGAGGGCCTGAACACCGCGCCCTCCGCGGCCACGACGGGCCAGTATCTCGCGACCGCGACCCAGCTGCTGTACGGCGTCCTCTCAATTGCCAGCCTCGTGGCGATGGGCCTGAAGCACCGCTCTGCCGGCGTTCTGCTCGCGCTCTGGGGGCTTGCCGTCACGGCCACCGCGGGCCTCGCCTCCGTCGCCTGGGGCGGGAGCTCGATCCTCGTCGGGCTCGTGGCGAGCGGGGCCACGGCTGCGATCGCCGGACTCGTCTTCTGGGGCTGGCGCGCCCACCGCACTGAGCGCAGCCGGTCGGCTGCTCGCCCACCGCCGGGGGGGCGGGTAGCTTAATTCCCTCGCCTCCTCATTACAGGAGCTTCGGATGCCGCCGCTTCGGATCTTGCCGGTGCTCGCCCTCATCGCCGTGCCCGCGATCGCGCAGCAGCCCTCCCCTCCGCCTCTTCCCGCCCGGCTGGAGGCGTTGAAACGCGACGCGGTGAGAGACGTCGAGGCGCACAGCCAGCTGTCGCAGCAGATCAGCGACCAGATCTTCAGCTACGCCGAGCTCGGCTTCCAGGAGGTCGAGACCTCCCGCTACCTCGTGAACCTGCTGCGGCAGAACGGGTTCACCGTTCAAGAGGGCGTCGCCGGCATCCCGACGGCCTGGGTCGCCACCTGGGGCTCGGGGAAACCGGTGATCTCCCTCGGCTCGGACATCGACGACATCCCGCAGGCGTCGCAGTTCCCCGCGGTCGCCTGCCATCTGGCGATGATCGATGGGGCGCCCGGCCACGGGGAGGGGCACAACTCCGGCCAGGCGGTGAACATCACCGCCGCGCTCGCCGTCAAGGCGATCATGGAGCGCGACCACATTCCGGGGACGATCCGGCTGTGGCCCGGTGTCGCCGAGGAGCTGGTGGGTACCAAGGCCTACTACGTGCGCGCGGGGCTGTTCCAGGATGTGGACATCGCGCTGTTCTCCCACGTCGACAACAACTTCACCACGTCCTGGGGCCAGGGCGAAGGGACCGGGCTCGTCTCCGTGCTGTTCTCGTTCCAGGGACGGAGCGCGCACGCGGCGGGCGCCCCCTGGCGGGGCCGCAGCGCGCTCGATGCCGTCGAGCTGATGGACGTGGGCTGGAATTTCCGGCGCGAGCATCTGCGGCTCCAGCAGCGCTCGCACAGTGTGATCGTGGATGGTGGCGATCAGCCCAACGTCGTGCCCCCCACCGCATCCGTCTGGTATTACTTCCGGGAGATCGATTACCCACACATCCAGGAGTTGTTCGCCCTCGGCGACACGCTGGCGCGGGCGGCGGCGATGATGACCGGCACCACGCTCGCCTCCGAGCGTATCCTCGGCTCGGCGTGGCCGGGGCACTTCAACAAGGTGATCGCCGAGGTCATGACTGCGAACATCAAGCAGGTGGGCCTGCCGCAGTGGAGCGAGGCCGATCAGGGGCTCGCCCGCGCGGTGCAGAAGGAGGTCGGCGCTCCGGACTCCGGGCTCGCGGTGAAGCTGGACACGCTGCGGGGCCCGCTGCGGGAGGCGGACCGCCGAGGCGGAGGCTCGGACGACATCGGCGACGTCTCCTGGAACCTGCCGACGGTCACGCTGCGCTACCCCTCCAACATTCCGGGGCTGCCGGGGCACAACTGGTCGAACGCGATCACCATGGCGACGCCGATCGCCCATAAGGGGATCACGGCGGGGGCCAAGGCGATGGCGATGACCGTCCTCGACTTCCTGCTCCGCCCCGAGCTGGTCCAGCAGGCGTGGGACTATTTCCGGAACGTCCAGACCAAGACGGTCCATTACCAGCCGCTGATGCGCCCCGAGGACCGGCCGGCGATCGAGCTGAACGCGCGGACTATGGAGAGGTACCGGCCCGAAATGCGGAAGTTCTATTACGACCCGACGCGCTATCGGACCTACCTCGAGCAGCTGGGGATCGCGTATCCCACGCTGCGGCGCGCCGACGGCACGTGCGCCGCCAAGGCGCTGCCATGAAGGCGCTCTCGCGTGTCGCGCTGGCCACCGCGCTCCTGGCCGTCCCGGCTGCCCGGACTATTGCGCAGTCGCGCCTCACGACACCCCAGGAGGCGCTGGGGTTCAACATCGGGGACGACTACCGGCTCGCGACCTACACCCAGCTGGACGCGTACTGGCGTGCGCTGGCGCGGCAGTCGCCCCGCATGGTGCTGCGCGAGATCGGTAAGACCGCCGAAGGGCGGACGCAGCTGATGGCCGTCATCTCCTCCCCGGAGAATCTCAAGCACCTGGCGCGCTATCAGGAGATCGCCCGGCGCCTGGCACTGGCCGATGGTCTCACCGACGAGCAGGCCCGCGCGCTCGCCGCCGAGGGAAAGGCGGTCGTGTGGATCGACGGCGGCCTGCACGCCACCGAGGTGCTCGGCGCCGCCCAGCTGATGGAGCTCGTGTATCAGATGGTGAGCCGGAACGACCCGGAGACCCGGCGCATCCTGAACGATGTGATCCTGCTCGCGGTGCATGCGAACCCCGACGGCATGGAGCTCGTCTCCTCCTGGTACATGCGCCCCCCCCCGGCCGATTCGCTCAAGCGCTCGACCGGCACCATTCCTCGGCTCTATCAGAAGTACATCGGGCACGACGACAACCGTGACTTCTACATGGTGACGCAGCCGGAGACCGAGAACATGACCCGCGTCATGTTCCACGAGTGGTTTCCGGAGATCGTCTACAACCACCATCAGACGGGGCCGCCGGGCGCGGTGTTGTTCGCACCGCCGTTCCGCGATCCATTCAACTACAACCTCGACCCGTTGATTCCCCTGGGCGTGGAGCTGGTGGGGACCGCGATGCACAGCCGGCTCGCGGCCGAGGGCATGCCCGGCGCCACGATGCGCTCCGGGTCGAGCTACTCCACGTGGTGGAACGGCGGGCTCCGCACCACCGCCTACTTCCACAATATGATCGGCCTGCTGACCGAGACGATCGGCAACCCGACGCCGTCGGACATCCCGTTCGTTCCCGACCGGGAGCTGCCCAAGGGCGATCTGCCGTATCCCGTCGAGCCCCAGCGCTGGCACTTCCGGCGGTCGGTGGACTACTCGATGGCGATGAACCGGGCGGTGCTCGATCTGGCATCACGCTACCGCGAGACGCTGCTCTTCAATATCTACCTCATGGGGAAGCACTCGATCGAGCGCGGCAGCCGGGACAACTGGACGGTGCACCCCCAGCTGATCGACGCGGTGAAGCAGGCGGCCATCCGGGATAGTGCACGCGGGGATTCGACCCCGGGGCGGCGCGGCTTCGGCCGGGACGGCTCACTGCCGACCCGCTACTTCGCCCTGCTGCACGACCCGAAAGCGCGCGACCCACGGGGCTATATTCTGCCCGCCGACCAACCGGACTTCCCGACCGCGACGAAGTTCGTCAACACGCTCATCAAGAACGGGATCACAGTGCTGCGGGCGACCCGTGAGTTCGACGTCGCCGGGAAGCGCTACCCCGCCGGATCCTACGTCGTCAAGACGGCGCAGGCGTTCCGCCCGCACATCCTCGACATGTTCGAGCCGCAGGACCACCCCAACGACTTCCAGTATCCCGGCGGCCCGCCGATTCCGCCCTACGACAACGCCGGCTGGACGCTGGCCTACCAAATGGGTGTGCGGGTCGAGCGCCTTCTCGACGCGTTCGACGGGCCATTCGAGAAAATCCCGGGGTTGGCGTCGCCCCCGGCAGGCACACTGGCCCACGCCGAGGGCGCGGCCGGCTTCCTGCTCGATCACCGCGTCAACGATGCCGCCATCGTGACCAACCGACTGCTCGCCAAGCAACAGGCGGTCTCCTGGCTCGTCAGTCCCCTCGAAGCGAACGGCAAGACGTACCCTGCGGGCACGATCTACGTCGCGGCCACAGCGGCGAGCGTGCAGATCCTGTCGCAAGGCGCGGCGCAGCTCGGCGTCGGCGCCGAGGGTATCGCCGCCGCGCCTACCGGCGACGTGCTGCGCTTGCGGCCCCTGCGGATCGGTCTGTGGGATCGCTACGGCGGGTCGATCCCGTCGGGCTGGACGCGCTGGCTGCTGGAGCGCTTCGAGTTCCCGTTCGAGGTGGTGTACCCGGCCGCGCTCGACACCGGGAAGCTGGCGGCGCGCTTCGACGTGCTGGTGTTTCCGGCGGGCGCGATTCCCGAAACCGATCGCCCCGACTCGGGCGGTGGCTTTGGCGGTGGTGGTGGGGGCGCCTCCCCCGACCCGGAGCGTGTGCCCGCGGAGTTCCGCTCCTGGCTGGGCCGGGTGAGCGTCGCGAAGACGGTGCCACAGCTGCGCCAGTTTCTGGACGACGGCGGAGCGATCGTCGCGATCGGCAGCTCCACGGTCATCGGCCGGCACCTGGGCCTCCCGATCGTGAGTCACCTGGTACAGGACGGCAAGCCGCTGCCGCGCACCCGGTTTTACGTTCCGGGATCGGTGCTCCAGGCTCGCGTGGACGCATCGCAGCCGCTGGCGTGGGGCATCCCGGAGCGCGTGGACGTGTTCTTCGAGGAGAGCCCGGCCTTCGACCTCGCCCCCGAGGCGTACAGCAGGGGCATACACCCGGTCGCGTGGTTCGACACCGACCAGCCGCTGCGCAGCGGTTGGGCTTGGGGGCAGCAGTATCTCAAGGACGGGGTCGCGGTGGCCGAGGCGGCGGTCGGGAGCAACGGCGGGAAGTTGTTTCTGTTCGGCCCCGAGATCCTGAACCGGGGCCAGCCGCACGGCACGTTCAAGCTGTTTTTCAACGCGATCTATCTCGCGGGCGCGCGCTAGTCGTGCTGCAGCGTCGCGAGGGCCTGGCCAAGCTCACCGGCCGCGAGCGCTACGTGGACGATCTGCCGCTCGACGGCTTCTTCTGGGGGATGACGGTACGCAGCCCGGCGCCCCGCGGTCGCGTCACGGCGATCCGGTTCGGCCGGGACGTGGACTGGTCCCAGTTCATCGTCGTGGACCACCGCGACCTCCCCGGCCCCAACGTCGTCCACCTGATCGAGCAGGATCAGCCGGTGCTCGCGGCCGGCGTCGTGCGCCACGTCCACGAGCCGGTGCTCCTGCTCGCCCATCCCGACCGCGACGAACTGCGGCGCGCCGTGCAGGCCGTCGAGGTGGTCGTCGCTCCCGAGCCGCCGGCGCTCGACTTCCGCGAGCCGCCGCGCCCGGACCAGATCCAGTACGGTGCGGACAACGTCCTCAAGCACCTGAAGATTGAAAAGGGCGACGTGGAGCGGGCGCTGGCGGACGCTCCCGTGGTCGTCGAGGGAGTGTACGAGACGGGAGCGCAGGAGCACGTGTACCTCGAGCCCCAGGGGATGATTGCATCGCTCGAGGGCGACACGGTCGTGATCCGGGGATCTATGCAGTGCCCCTACTACGTGCTCGCCGCCTTGACGCACGCGCTGGCGCGTGATGAGTCGCGGCTGCGCGTGATCCAAGCGCCGACCGGCGGCGGCTTCGGCGGCAAGGAGGAATTCCCCTCGCACCTCGCCATTCACGCCGCCCTGCTCGCCTTGAAGGCGAGGCGTCCCGTCAAGATGATCTACGACCGCGGCGAGGACATGGCCGCGACCACCAAGCGCCATCCGGCGCGCGTGCGCCACCGCACGGGCCTCACCAAGGACGGCCGCCTGCTCGCCCAGGACATCGAGGTGCTGATGGACGGGGGCGCCTACGTGACGCTGTCGCCGGTGGTGCTGTCGCGGGGGATCATCCATGCGGCGGGTCCGTATGCATGCGAGCACGTACGGATCGACGGCCGTGCCGTGTTCACCAACGCCGTGCCGTTCGGCGCGTTCCGGGGCTTCGGCGCGCCGCAGACGTTGTTCGCCTGCGAGCGTCACATGGACGTGATCGCCCGCACCCTCGGCGTGGATCCGGTCGAGCTGCGACGCATCAACCTGATCCGCGACGGTCAGAGTACCGCGACCGGCCAGGTCATCACCGACGGTGCCGACCGCGTCGCGGTGGTCGAACGCGCGCTCGAGCTGTCGGATTGGCGAGGCAAGCGGCGCGCCCACGCCGCGCACAACGCGACCCATCCGACCACCCGGCGGGGCATGGGCCTCGCCACCTTCTACCACGGCGGTGGCTTTACGGGGGGTGGCGAGGTCTACCTCAAGTCCCGGCTCCAGGTGGCGGGGCTCGAGGACGGCCGGGTCGAAGTCCGGTCGGCCAACATCGAGATGGGGCAGGGCGCCATCACTGTGTTCACCCAGATCGCGGCGGACCGGCTCGGCCTGGCGCCCGAGGAGGTGGTGATCGCCGAGGCGGACACCGCGCGGGTGCCGAACAGCGGGCCGACCGTCGCCTCGCGCACGACCATGGTCGTCGGGCGGCTGGTGGAGCGCGCCTGTGACGACCTGCGACGCCGCCTGGGGCTCCCCGAGTCCGCACGCGGCGACGCCGTGCGCGCGGCGCTAAGGGCGTCGCGACGCCGAGGCGTCGTCGGCGAAGCCGTCTATGAGAAGCCGCCTGCCATCAACTGGAACGATACGACGTACCGCGGCGACGCCTATGGCGCCTTCGCTTGGGCGGCCTACGTCGCCGAGGTGGAGGTGGACCTCCGCACCGGCGCGGTGCGGGTCACCGACTTCGTCGCCGTGCAGGAGATCGGCAAGGTGATCAACGAGACCCTCGCCCGGGGCCAGGTGCAGGGCGGCGTCGCTCAGGGGATCGGTTGGGCGCTCATGGAAGAATGCAAGTGGAAAGACGGCGCGATGACCAACAACCAGCTCACCAATTACATCATCCCCACGAGCGACGACGTGCCGTCGATCCGGGTGGCGTTTCTCGAGGCCCCGTACGCCCACGGCGCACAGGGCGCCAAGGGATTGGGCGAGCTGCCGATCGACGGCCCAGCGCCGGCGATCCTGAACGCCGTCGCCGAGGCGACGGGCACCGACCCGCGGGAGATCCCGCTGACGCCTGAGCGTCTGATGGCGCTGTTCGATTGATGCCGGCTCTCGCGGTGTCTTTCACGCTGAACGGCGCGGCGACGACCGTCTCTGCGCCGGCGGCCGAGCGCCTGCTCGACACGCTCCGCTACCGCCTCGGCCTGACGGGCGCGAAGGAAGGGTGCGGGGAGGGGGAGTGCGGCGCCTGCACCGTCTGGCTCGACGGCCTGCCGGTGAATTCCTGTCTGGTCCCGACCTATCAGGTTCGCAACCGCCGCGTGGACACCGTCGAAGCGGCGGACGCAGCCGCGCTGGAGCCGTTGCTGCGGGCGGGCGCGACGCAATGCGGGGCGTGCACCCCTGGCGTCGTCATGACCGCGCGCTGGATCGTCAATCACCCCGAGGTCCTCGCGACGCACACCGTGCGCGAGCTGATGGCGGGGAACCTGTGCCGCTGCACGGGCTATGACGGGATCATTGAAGGCATCGAGGCGGCGATGCCGGCCCAGGCTGGCCGGCCGTGAGCGTCCTGCTGCCGGGGACCCGGCGTGAGGCGCTGCAGATGCTGGCCGCCGCTCCCCCCCCGGGCGCCGTACCGATCGCCGGTGGCACCGACCTGCTGGTGCACTGGCCGCAGCGCTTCGCAGAGCACGACCGGACCTACGTGGATCTCTCGGCGCTGGCCGACTTACCGCCGCTCGAGTGGACCGCGGACGCCCTGGTGCTGGGCGCCCTCACGACGTACTGGGACGTGATTCGCGACGCGCGCGCGGCGCGGGAGCTGCCGCTGCTGGCGCACGCCGCGCGCCAGGTCGGGGCGATCCAGATCCAGGCGCGCGGCACCTGGGCCGGCAACATCGTCAACGCCTCCCCGGCCGCCGACGGGGTCCCCGTGCTGATGGCCTACGATGCCGTGGTGGTGCTCGAGTCGGTCGCGGGGCGGGAGGAGATTCCGCTCGACCGGTTCTACCGGGGCTACAAGCAACTGGAACGCCGTCCCGACCAGCTCGTGGTCGCGATCAGGATTCCCAGGCGCCCTTACGCGTTTCAGCGGTTCGTGAAAGTCGGCGCGCGCCGCGCGCAGGCGATCGCCAAGGTGGGGCTCGCCGTGACGCACTCGGCGGGGGGGTGGCGCGTGGTCGCGGCGAGCATGGCGCCCACCATTCGCCGCTGCCCGGGCATCGAGCGACTCCTTGAGGAGGGTGCCGCCATCCGGTCACCGGCGGACCTGCTGCCCGTGATCGCCCGCGACGTGGCGCCGATCGACGATGTCCGCTCCACGGCCCAGTATCGCGCGCGGGCGATGGCGCGCGTGTTGTTCCACGACGTTTTCCGGAGAACGGACGGCGGATGACGGACCACACCACGCGACGCCAGCCGGTGCACACGGTCTATGGCGGGGCGCACCTGTTCAAGGCGGCCACGGCGCCGCGACTCGGCGAGCTGGCCCTCCGGGCGCTGGACGAGCACGCGCGCAACCCCACCGTCTTCGCCACCGCGCTGGGGTATTTCCCGGGGCCGGTCTTCGAAACGGCATACACCCGCGTGGCCGAAAAGCTGCGGCGCGAGCCCGTCGAGGACTTCCGCATCGACTTCGAGGATGGCTTCGGCAACAGGCCGGACGCCGAAGAGGACGCGGTCGCGCACGCCGCGGCCGCCGAGGTCGCGACCGGTCTCGCGGACGGCACGCTGCCGCCGTTCCTCGGCATCCGGATCAAGTCGCTCTCCCACGAGCTGGCGCCGCGTGCGCTGCGCACGCTCCAGCTCTTCCTGACGACGCTGCTCGGCAAAACCGGTGGGCGACTGCCCGGTAACTTCGTGGTCACGCTCCCGAAGGTCGTCGCTCCCGACCAGGTCGCGAGGCTGGTGGACGCACTCGAGGCGCACGAGCGGTCGCTCGGCCTCGCGGACGGGTCGCTCAACCTCGAGCTGATGGTGGAGACGCCGCAGGCAATCCTCGACACGGACGGGCGCTGCCCCTTGCGCAGCTTCGTCGCCGCGACGCGGGGACGCTGCGTCGGCGCCCACTTCGGCGTGTACGACTACACCGCGTCGCTCGACATCACAGCCGCCGAGCAGCGCATGGGGCACCCCGCCTGCGATCTGGCACGCGGGATCATGCAGGTGGCCCTCGCGGGCACGGGCGTCGCGCTGTCCGACGGCGCCACCACCGTCATGCCGGTCGGTGACCGGGACGCCGTGCACCGCGCTTGGCGACTGCACTTCCAGGACGTGCGGCACTCCTTGACGTGCGCGTTCTACCAGGGATGGGACCTGCATCCCGCCCAGCTGCCGACGCGTTACGCGGCGTGCTACACCTTCTTCTTGGAGGGAGCCGAGTCCGCCTCGGCCCGGCTGCGGAATTTCGTCGAGCAGGCGGCGCAAGCGACGCTGGTCGGAGACGTGTTCGACGATGCGGCGACGGGGCAGGGGCTGCTGAACTATTTCCTGCGGGGACTCGCCTGCGGGGCCATCACGGAAACCGAGGCGCTCGCCACGGGGCTCACGCTGGAGGAGCTGCGCAGCCGGTCGTTCCTGAGGATCCTGGAGGGGAGGCGGGGGAAGGTGGCTAGCGCCTGAGCAGTGCCAGCGTGAGGCCGATGGTCGTGACCGTCGTGCCCGTCCAGAAGATGAACATCCGCTTGATCAGCTCGGCACGCAGCGAGGCGAGGCCGGTATCGATCCGAGCCCCAAGACCTCCGATTTCCGCTCGCAGCTCGGCGATCCGCTGCTCCAACTTCGCGTCGAATCGCGCGAAGTTGGTCTCGTTCAGCTCTCTGAGGTCCGTCTTCTAGGCTGCGTCCACTCTATTGAACCAGTCCACGAGATCGTTGGCGATCTCGTCCCCGAACTTCTCGTAGAAGCCGCGCGACAACCTGGCAGTGACCGGCACTGGGTGTCTCCCGTTGGGTCCTGCCGTACGACGAACATACGCTCGGCCCCCGCGTAGGCAAAAGCCCGCATGCCGTACCCGATTGTCGCTAGCGGAGCGGCGCTCCCGCGGTGATCCACCGGCCCAGCAGTGCCCGCTCCTCCGGCGTCATCCCCGTCAAATTCCCGAGCGGCATCGTCTGCGACTCGACCGCCTGCGCGAGGATGCGCGGGGCGGCCGTGCGTATCTGCTCCGGCGTGTCCAACAGGACGCCTTTCGGTGCCGCCGGGAACGCCGCATTGGTGGGTGCGGCCGAGTGGCACGGCGCGCAGCGTCGGGCGATCACCACCCGGACGTCCGCGAATCCTGCGGTCTCTCCGCCGGGCCCGGCCGCGGCTGGATTGGTCGGCGGCGCGGTCACCACCGCCAGCGCCACCATGCCGAGCGCCGCGCCGGGGAGCAGCCAAGCGCTCCGTCGTCCTTGGTTGCGCAGATTGAACCAATGGCGCGTAGCGACCCCGATGACCGACAGCCCGGCCAGGATGAGCCAGTTCCACCGGTGGGCGAACGTCTCGGGGTAGTGGCTGCTCACCATAATGAACAGCACCGGGAGCGTGAAATAGTTGTTGTGCAGGGATCGCAGGGCGGCTTGGCGCCCGCGCGCGGCGTTCGAAGCGCGACCCGCGGTCATCGCATCCACCATCTCCCGCTGCGCGGGGATGATCACCATGAGCACGTTCGCGGCCATGATGGTCCCCACCGCCGCTCCGACGTGCAGGTAGGCGGCGCGGGCGCTGAAGACGCGCGTCAGGCCGAACGCCAGGCCGGTGCCAAGGGCGAACAGCAACAGAGCGAAAAAGGCGGGGCGGGCGGCGAGGGGCGAGCGGCACAGCACGTCGTACACCAGCCACGCGACGGCCAGCGCCCCCACGCCGATCGCGATCGCGGCGGCGGGTCCGAGCGCGGCGACTTGTGGATCGATCAGATACGCCCGGGCGCCCACGTAATAGACGAGCACGAGCAGTGCGAAGCCCGACACCCAGGTCGCGTACGCCTCCCACTTGAACCAGTGCAGGGTGCGCGGCAGTTGCTTCGGCGCCACCATGTACTTCACCACCCGGTAGAAGCCGCCCCCGTGGACCGACCACAGCTCACCGTCTACGCCGGGCTCGGCTGGGCCGTCGCGGGGGGGGGGGGGTTGGAGCCGGCTATTCAGCCAGTTGAAGTAGAACGACGTGCCAATCCATGCCACGCCGGTGATCAGGTGTCCCCAACGCAGGGCGAGGCTCAACCAGGCGAGCGCGTGCGCCGCCACTCAGCTGCCCCGGTACGTCGTGTAGCCGAAGGGGCCGATCAGTAGCGGCACGTGATGGTGGCGATCATCGTGGATCGCGAAGACGACCTCGACGTACGGATAGAACGCCGACACGCCCTGCGCCGCGAAGTACTCACCGACCTCGAAGCGCAGCCGGTACGTGCCGGCCACCGTCGGGGGCCGGTTGGGGAGGAGGTCTGCGATCCGCCCGTCGGAGTCCGTGGTCGCGGAGGCGAGCTCGGTCCAGCGCTCGCCGCTGCGGACGGACAGGCTCACGCGCACTCCGGTCGCGGGGCGGCCCCGCGCGGTGTCGAGTACGTGAGTGGTGATACCGCTCATGTGGCCCTCCCCCCCAGTTTCTCCAGTCGCAGCCGGGTGATCTTTGCCTGCTCCATCGCCGCCACGCGCAGCTCCGTGGCGGAGTCGTTGCCGAGGCGGCGCTGCAGCTCGGATAGCATTTCTTCGGGCGTCCGGCCCGTGGCGCGAATCAGGAACACGTGGCCGAACCGCCCTTCATAGGCTCGATTGCCTTGCGCCAGGGCCTCCCGCGTGCCCGCGCTCGCTCGGTCCATCCCTCCCTGCTCCCGCCGAGCCAAGTCATCCGCCCGCACTCGCTCACCGATCCGCGGGTGCCGGGCGAACGCCTCGAGCCAATCCGCCGGCGCCAGCGACCACCAGGTCCGCTCCGCGGCCGCGTACAACATGGCGTCATCCCCGAAGGGACGAGCGGCCAGCATCGCGTCCACCCAGCGCCGGGCTCCGCAGCACCGGTCGAGGGTTGCCCACGCGTCGGCCGTCCCGAGGCCGTCGAGATGCGCGGCGACAGTGGCCCCGCTCACCCCGCCGCCGGCCGCCCGAACAGCCGCAGCCGGCTGACCCCGCCGTCGGGGAAGATATTGAAGCGCACGTGGGTGAGCGGGGCCCCGGGTCCCACACGCAACCGTTGCTGTGCGTGCGCCCGGAGCTTGGTGCGCGGCAGCAGCTCGCGCCACGTTGCGCCGGCGGGCGGCGCGGCGCCGGCGGGAAGCCCCGCTGCATCGCACCCCTCGAGGCTGCAGCTCTCGGGGTAGTTCCCCTTGAAATGATGAGTGTCCACGAGAATCGTGTCGATGGTGCCTCGGGCGCCGAGCCGCAGCACCACCCAGTCGTGGCCCGGCCCGCGCCGGCGCCTCGTCTCCCAGCCGTCGCCCATGTCGCGCCCGCGGCCCGGCATCAACAGGTTGACCGGCTCGCTGAAGAACTCGTCGCTGCAGGCGAGCGGTACGCCGCCGTGCTGCGCAGCGGCGAGGTCCAGGGGCTTCTTGCTCCTCGCCAGCCCAGCCCAATCGGGTCGCGGGTCGCCCCAGACCCGCAGCCGGGCGACTCCGCCGTCTGGGAAAATATTGAAGCGCAGGTGCGAGGCGCGCCGCTCCACGGCCGCGATCGTGAGCTCGTTCTCGCTATGACCTTTGAGCGGCGTCCTCAAGAGCAGCTCGTGCCAGGCGTTGGAAGCGACGAGCCGCTTCGCGTTCGGTATACCCGGCAGCTCCAGGGTGTCGAGCGAGCACGCCTCGGGATGGTTGCCGCGGAAGTGGTTCGTGTCCACGGTAAGCGCGCGAATCACGCCCGGGACTCCCAGGCGGATGATGCACCAGTCGTGGCCGGGGGTCCGCCGCCGCCGCGTTTCCCATCCGTCCATCCATTTGCCGCGGGTCGTGTACTTCCCCTCGATGAACACCCCGCGCCCCGGTTTGAGCAGATTCCCCTTGGGCGCGAAGAACTCGTCGTTGGCCGCCACCGCCCGGCCGCCCAGCCGCTCGGCGGCGAGATCGACGAGCCCAGGTCGCCAGCTCACGCGGCCTCCTGACGCATCCACGTCCCCATCGGCCGGACCGGGAACTTGCCCTCGTCGTAGACGCACACCCCCCGCACGAACGTCTGCCGCACCACGCCGTGCAGCAGGCGGCCGGCATACGGCGTCACCGGGTGCCGGTGGTGCAGCCGCGCGGGATCGACGGTGAAGCTCGCGTCCGGGGTGGCGATCACGAGGTCGGCGTCGTACCCGGGCGCGATACGGCCCTTGCGGCGGGTCAACCCCGCGAGTCGGGCGGGCCCTTCGGACAGCCAGCGGGTGACGTCGGGGAGCCCGAGCCCGCGCTCTCGGGCGACGGTCCATGTGGCGGCGAACGACAGCTCGAGCGATGCGATACCGCCCCACGCGGCGGCGAAGCTTCCCGTGTCCAGCGCCTTGAGCGCCGGCGGAGCCGGGGAGTGATCGCTCGCCACCAGGTCGATGCTTCCCTCCGTCAGGGCGTTCCGGAGCCCCTCGCGGACGGCCGATTCGCGGATGGGGGGCGCGCACTTGTACGCCGTGGCACCGTCCGGGATCTCCTCGGCGGCGAAGGTGAGATAGTGCGGACAGGTCTCGACGGTCACCGGAAGCCCGGCGCGGCGCGCGCGGCCCACTGCCGGCAGCGGATCGGTCGAGGAGAGGTGCACGATGTGCACCGGGCACCCGGTTTCCCCGCACAGGGCGAGCATTAGGTCGATCGCCTCATTCTCGGCCGCGCGCG
Organism: Gemmatimonadota bacterium; assembly: GCA_041477065.1. GTDB lineage: Bacteria > Gemmatimonadota > Gemmatimonadetes > Gemmatimonadales > GWC2-71-9 > 13-1-40CM-70-15. The sequence goes on along the minus strand of JBGOUQ010000002.1, from coordinate 86,324 downwards.
GCCGGGAGGCGAGCCAGCGGTCGTAGCGCCGCGGGTCGCCGTTTCCCGCCGCCCGCGCGGCGCGCTCGATCGGCCCGGGCAGCTCCGCGTGCACCAACAGCACCGCTCCGAGCTCGGCGAGCCGGCGCATCGCGGGGCGGAGGTCCTGCGCCGTCACGGGGGCGAACTCATCGATTCCCGACGGCACCAGAAAGCACTTGAACCCCCGGAGTCCGGCGTGCGCCAGCGGCTCGAGGCGGTCGGTGTTGCCGGGCACGACTCCGCCCCAGAAGGCGTAGTCCACCATCGCCCGGCCGGCGGCGGCTCGGACTTTCTCGGCGAGCGCTTCAGTGGTCGTGGTGACCGGGATGCTGTTGAGGGGCATGTCGACGATGGTCGTCACGCCACCCGCCGCCGCGGCTCGCGTGGCCGTTTCGAACCCTTCCCATTCCGTGCGTCCCGGCTCGTTCACGTGCACGTGAGTATCGACCACGCCCGGCATCACCACCCCGTCGGCGACGACGAGGCGGCGGCGAGCGTCGGGGCCGTCGCCGCGCGTCACTTCGACGATCACGCCGTCCGTGATGCCGATGCTCGCCGGGCCGAACCCGTCGGGTGCCACGACGAGCGGACTGGTGATCACGAGGTCGGCGGTGGGCATGAGGGGAGAGGATAACGCGCGGCCCCGCGGCCCCGCCAGGCGCCGTGCCGCGCGGACGGGTTCGGGGTATAACGCTGGCCCGCCGTGCAGGCGGGGCGTATCGTTCGCTCGGGTCCCCGCCGGAGTTTCCACGGTGTTCGTCGCTGTGCTGATCCTGCTCGCCTTGACGCTCGGCGCATGCCGCCCGGCGCCCGCGCCGGCGTACCGGCCCGTGCCGCTGCCGCCGCCGATCATGATGCCGGTACCGTCTGATACGACCTGCGAGCTGTCACCAGGTGCCGTGACGCCTGCCGGAACGTTGCTCGTCGCGCTCCCCGGTCCGGTCGATCCCGCGCACGCGCCGGTCCCCTCGAGTGACGCCGAGCGGCTCGTGTTCCCGCAGCTCTACGAGACGCTGGTGCGCGTAGACTGCGCGGGCCGCCTCGTGCCCGGCCTCGCCCGGAATTGGCGCGTGGACTCCACGGGGGACTGGCGGGTCACGTTGCGCGACGGCGCCCGCTTCTGGGACGGCGCCCCCGTCACGGCGCTGGACGTGATCGCGAGTTGGCGCGCCCGTTCCCCTGCCTGGTCGCAGATCTCGGAGGCGCTCAGCACCAGCGAGGTGCGGCTCCCTGCGAGAATGTCACTCGCCATGCTCGCCCAGTGGTCTCTCGCGGTGACCAAGCGCGCTCCCGATGGTGGCTGGCCGATCGGCACCGGCGCCTATTGGACGTCGGGACCGGTGGACACCGGGACGTTGATCGTGAGGCCAGTCACACAGGGACCGTTGCCGTTGCTCGCATTCCGCGCGCTGTCGGGCACCGACCCACGCGACGCGCTCGACCAGGGCGTGCAGCTCCTCGTCACCGACGATCCCGCCGTCGTGGCGTACGCCGCGACGCATCCTGCGCTCATTGCTGCACCGATCGCTTGGAGCCGGCGCTACGCCCTCGTGACGCGATCTGATACTTCGCTGGACAGTCTCGCACGGCAGGACTTGGCTCGGGCGGTGCACGCCGAAGCACGTCCGGCCACGAGCGCGTTGGCGTGCCTGTGGTTAGGCACCCTCAAGGGCGACCAGGTGGCGGTCGGACCGGTGCTCGGCCCCAAGCGTCTCTTCTATGGCCGTGACGATCGGACGGCCCACGAGCTTGCGGAGCGCCTGGTCGCCCACGGGGTGGTCGGCGCCGGCGTTCCCGCCGTGGGGGTGTCGGCGGAGCAGCTCGCCGCGACGATCAGTGCTGGAAATGCATGGGCGTTCGTCGTCGCCTGGCCACAACTGGATGGCTGCGTCGCGCCGGTGGCTGGCCTGCCCCGCGCGCTGGGGCTGATCGAGACCCGTACGTACGTGGTTGCCCGCCGCGGCATCCCGCGGCTGTTGTTCGACGCCGACGGCACCGTTCGCCTCGCGCCATGACCTTCCGCGCCCGCCTCCTGCTCGGCTTCGTCGCCGTGGTGCTGGTGCCGCTCGCAGTCTTTGGCCTCGGCATCCGCCGCGGCATCGCGAGCCGGCTCACCGCCCAGTACGAGCGACGCGTGAACGGCCTGGTGGACGTGATCCGTGCCGACCTAGCACGCCGCGGTGCCGACGTCGCCGCCAGGCTCGCCGCGCTGCGCGAGGCGGCGGTGCAGGACAACCGGCTGAGGGTGGCGGTGCTGCAAGGCGGCGAGCCGCCCTACCTGCTGGACTACGCCGGGAACGGGATGCGGCTTGCCGGGCTCTCAATGCTCCAGATTCAGGACGGGGACGGCCGCATTGTGAGCTCCGGCCATTTCCGCAACGAGTTCGATCGGCGCGAGCCGGATCTGCCGCGGCTGTTGGCGGCCGCGCCGGGGGGGACGGCGCTGGTGTGGGCCCGCACCGCGGAGGCGCCGTTCCTCGCGCTCGCGCGCGTGGACTCCTTCCGCCTTGCGGGCAAGCGCTTCGCCGTCGTGGGCGGGGTGGTCGTGGATTCGCTTTTCCTCTCCCGTCTGGCGACCGATTCAGAGCTCGTCGTGTCCCTCGACACCTCCGGCCTACCGGACACCACCGGCCGCGTGGTCGGCGTTGTGCTGGTACCAGCGGTGCTCGCGGACTCAGGCCCGCTCGGGACTGCCAGCATCGTCGTGAGTCATTCGCTCGCCGGCCTGGAGGCGCTGCGGCACGATGTGGACGCCTGGTTCGTCGCCGCGCTCGCGGTGACGGCGGGCATCGCGCTGCTGCTCGCTTGGTGGCTCGCGGCTCGGATCAGCGGTCCGCTCACGGCGCTGGCGGCGCAAACGGCGCGAGTCGACATGGACCGTCTCGACGTCGCCTTCGCGAGCCAGCGTGCCGACGAGATCGGCGCGCTCACGCGGCTGCTCGGCGCGATGACCGAGCGGCTGCGCGCCGGCGCCGCCCGGCTGCGGGAGGCCGAGCGCCGCATGGCGATCGGCGATCTCGCGCGCCAGGTGAATCACGACATCAAGAACGGGTTGGTCCCGATCCGCAACGTGTTCCGGCATCTCACGCAGCTCGCGCGCGAGCAGCCGGAGGCGGTCGGGGAGGTGTTGGTCGAGCGGGCGGGGACGGTGGAGTCGAGCATCGCCTACCTGGAAGGGCTCGCCGGCAACTACGCACGCCTGTATCCTCAGCCGTCCCGTGAGCCGTGCGACGTGAACGCGCTGGTGCGCGAAACGGTCCAGCGGCTGGGCGAGCGCGGGCGAGAGGTGCGGCTGGAGCTGGCGGGCGATCTCCCAGCGGTGTCCGGCGACCCGCTCGTGCTGCGGCGCATCCTCGAGAACCTCGCCAGCAACGCGCTCGACGCGCTCGATGGGGCGGGCGGCGCGGTCACCGTTACCACCGCTCGCGTCGCGACCGGAGTGCGCATCATCATCGCCGATACTGGGGCGGGAATGACGAAAAGCCAGCTCGACAAGGCGTTCGACGGCTTCTACACGACCAAGCCCGGCGGCACGGGGCTCGGGCTTTCGATCGTCCGCCGCTTGGTGCTGGATGCGGGGGGCGCCCTCAAAGTCGAGACCCAGCCGGGGAAGGGGACGCGCGTGCTCGTGGAGCTTCCGGGGGGAGGGGACGTCGCATGACCGCCGTCCTCATCATCGACGACGTCGCCGCGCTCGCCGGGCAGTACGCCTACGACCTGAAGCGCGTCGGCGGCTACGAGACGCTCGTGGCCGAGAGCGGCCGAGCGGCGCTCGACGTCCTGGAGCGGGAGGTGGTCGATTGCGTGATCCTCGACCTCGAGATGCCGGGCATGGACGGCTTCGAGGTGTTGCGCGCCCTCGAGCGGCGCGGCTTCAGAGTCCCCGTGATCGTCTACACCGGCACCGGCAACTACGACCGGTGCATCCAGGCGATCCGCCTCGGCGCCCAGGGGTTCATCGATAAGGCGGAGCCGATGGAGCGGGTGGTGCAGGAGGTGGAGCACGTTCTCGAGCGCCGGCGGCTCGCCGGTCAGGTCGCGGCGCTGCAGCGCGATCTGGACGCCGATGCCCCGCTGGTCGGGGCGAGCCCCGCCATGGCCAAGCTGCGGGACCAGATCGCCCGGGTGGCGCCGATCCCGAGCCCGGTGCTGATCGTGGGCGAGAGCGGCTCGGGCAAGGAGCTCGTCGCCCGCGCGGTGCACGGCGGCTCGGCGGCGGCGCGCGGCCCCTTCATCGCGATCAACAGCGCCGCGTTGCCGTCGGAGCTGGTGGAGAGCGAGCTGTTCGGACACGAGCGCGGGGCGTTCACCGGCGCGGCGACGGTCCGCAAGGGCGCCTTCGAGGCCGCCTCCGGGGGCACGCTGTTTCTCGACGAGATCGGCGACCTGCCGCCGGCCGCGCAGGCGAAGCTGCTGCGGGTGCTGGAGCAGCGGCAGGTGACGCGCCTCGGCGGCAACCGTACCATCGCCGTCGATGCCCGCGTCGTGGCCGCGACGAACCGCTCGCTGGAGCAGGAGATCGCGGCCGGGCGGTTTCGGGAGGACCTGTTCTACCGCCTTAATGTCCACGTGCTGCAGGTCCCGCCGCTCCGGGAGCGTCGCTCCGACGTTCCGGAGCTGGTCGCACACCTGCTCGCCGGCACGTGCGCCCGCTTCGGTGTGAAGCCCAAGACCATGGAGGCGGCCGCGATCGAGTGCCTGATGGCCGCGGAGTGGCGCCACAACAACGTGCGCGAGCTGCGCAATGTGATCGAGCGGATGATCATCGCCACCGACCGTGAGGCGCTGACGCTGGACGATGTCCCGGAAGAGATCCGGGATCACTCATCGGCACCGTCACGAACCACTCCCCACTCCCCACGCACGTTTCACGAGCTCAAGGCGGAAGCCGAGCGCCAGATCCTGGTTGCGGCACTCGAGCGCCACGACTGGCACATCACCAAGACCGCCCAGGCGCTCGGCCTCGCCGATCACGCCAGCCTGCTGAAGATCATGCGGCGGCTGGGGATCAGCCGGGAGTAGTGTCTGAGCCGACACGGAAGGCGAGCGCCCCCGTGTTCCATTGAACACATCTCCACGCGCCTAGGCACCGAGCCGAACGTGCGCGCCCCCGGCACGGCTCCTGCGTCCCTTTGCCGTCGGCCCGTTCTTCGCTCACTTTAGGGGCGCACCAGCGGCGCCCGTCCTCTCCAGCAGGAAGCCGGCCATGCGCGCACTCCAGCTCCTCGCGGCGGCGACCGTCGGCGGCTTGGCCGCCGCCGGGCCGCCTGCGCTTCACGTCTTACGCACCTCGCCGGCCGACCAAGCCGAGCCGACCACCGTCGTGACGGTCGCCTTCGACCGCCCCGTCGCCGGTAGTCTGGATGGATCCGTAGACCCGAAGGCGATCTTCTCGATCGCCCCGGCGGTGGCCGGACGTCTCGAGTGGCGCGACCCGATCACCCTGCGCTTCACGCCGAACACACCGCTCACCCCCGGAACCAGCTACACCGTGACCATCGCCAACAGCTTCGCGGCGATGGACGGCAGCCGCCTCGAAGAGCCCTACCTGTTCACGTTCCGCGTGGGCGGGCCGCGCGTACTCACCGGATCGCCCGCCACGCCGGGACAGAACCCCCAGTTCCTGAGGCCCGACGCCCAATTCGAGCTGGTGCTCAGCTCGGCCGTCCCCGGGGCCGACGTGGAGCGGCTCGTCTATCTGGAATTGAACAACACCTGCAATGCGCCCCCGGTGCTGCACGTCAAAGTCCTCGCCCAACGGACCGTCACACCGCAGGACCCGTGGAACTACAGGGAAGCGGGCGGCTACGAGCGCAACCGCGCCGCCGACGCGCTGCGCCGCGTGGTCCGCCTCGCTCCCGAGCGACCGATCCCGGCCGCCTGCTCGGGCTACCTCATATCCCCCGCCACGCTCGACGACGCGAGCACCGCGCGCGCCCAGCGATGGGCGTTCTCCACGTACGGGCCGCTTCGCGTCGGGAACGTGGTTTGCGCGGCCTACCCGATGTGCCCCGTCGGCTACGCGCGCGTCGAGTTCAGCACGCCGGTGCGCGGCACGGAGGTCCTCAAAGCAGTCCACCTGACCCCCGCGACCGCGTTCACCCTCGACGACACCACGTCCACCTCCGCTGCGTGGATCCTCAACGCGGGGCTCAAGCCGCGCACCAAGTACACCGTGAACGTGGACTCGGGGCTCGAGGACCAGTTCGGCCAGCGGCTCGCAGCTCCCTTTGAGCGCAGTTTCGCGACCACCGGCTACGCGCCCGCGCTCGACTACCCGCCCGGCTCCATGCTGGTCGAGCGCACCGGGTTCCGGACGCTGGCCGTGCGCCACGTCAACGTGGACACGCTGTTCGTCGCGCTGGCGCCGGTGCCGGAGAGCCTCGAGGTGGAGGTGCTCAAGGCACCCGAATGGAACCTCCAGCAGGTGTGGCCGCGGCTTCAATTCGGCGTCCAGACCCGCGCCGTGGCCGTCCCCGGTCCTTCCGACGTGCCGCTCGTGAGCGCGGTGCGCGTGCCAGCCTACAACGCCGCGCGCCCCGGCTCGCCCACCCTCACCGCCGTGCGCATCACGTCGCGTGTCAAAGACACGACCGACTCCTACCGCGCGGGACGCGTCGCGCTGCTCCAGGTTACCGATCTGGGCATCGCCGCCCGGCTCGGCGCCGCGGAGGCGGTGGTCTGGGTGACCACCGTGCACGACGGCAAGCCGCTCGGCGGCGCGGACGTGACCCTCTATGATCGCAAGGGCGCCGTGCGGGCCCGCGGCACGACGGACGCCGAAGGACTGGTGCGCCTCTCCGGTTTCCCGCCCGACACGGGAAGTGATACCGAGGGGAGGCGTTTCGGCTACGGATTCGAGGGCTACGTCGCGGCGAAACTGGGAAGCGACCGCGCCGTGGTCGCCCTCAACTCCTATTCCTGGCAGCTCAGCCCTTGGCAGTTCAACGTCGCCGCGGCCGATGCGGCGCGCCGCGTGCCCGCCGCCGCCGCCGTCTTCACCGAGCGCGGCATCTACCGGCCTGGCGAGACGGTGCACGCCAAGGCCGTCGTGCGCACGGGTGCCCTCGGCGCGCTACGCGTGCCCGCGGTCGGCGACTCGCTGCGCTGGGTGTTCCACGACCGCGAGGAAGGCACGCTGCGCGACACCACCGTCACGCTGTCCACCTTCGGCACCGCGGACCAGGCACTGCCGATCGGCCCCGACGCGCCGCTCGGCACCTACCAGGTGGACGTTGAGCTGCGGCGCGACGGCCAGTGGCTCGAGTTGGCGAACGCGTCGTATCGCGTGGCGGAATACCGGCCTCCCGAGTTCCTCGTGACCACCACGGCCGATACGACGCCGCATTTCCTCGGCGATTCGCTCTCGGCTATGGTGGAGGCCCGCTATCTGTTCGGCGCGCCGATGGCGCGGGCCGCGGTCACCTGGACGGCGCGCCGCACCATCGAGGGACCGTGGGTGCTCGACATCCCGCACACCGACGGGTACATGCTCGGCGAGACCGGCTGGTGGTGGGAAGACGAAGCCAGTGCCTCGTCCAACGCCGAGGTGGTGGCGAGCGGCACCGACTCGCTCGACGCCGCGGGCCGCCTCGCGCTGCGCGTGCCGACCGGGAGCCCCGCGACCAAGGGGCGCGCCGCGCTCGTCATGGTCGAGGCGACCGTGACCGACGTGAACCGCCAGACCGTCTCCGCCTCCGCCGGCGCCACCGTCCACCCCGCCGCCTTCTATCTCGGTGCCAAGACACTCGGCGACGAGTACTTCTGGACGGCCGGAAGGCCGCAGGAGGTCGACATGATCGCCGTGCGCCCCGACGGCCGGCGCGTGGCGGGCGTCGCGATCCGAGGCACCGTGGTGCGCCGCGAGTGGCACCGCGCCGAGCGCGAGCGCGACGGCCTCGACGAGCAGGTCGGCGAATGGGTGCCGGATACCGTCGCCCACTGCGACCTGGTGAGCGCGACGGACTCCGTGCCGTGCCGCTTCACCCCGCAGGCGGGCGGGAGCTACGTGGTGAGCTTCGCCGCGAAGGACGCGGCCGGACGGGCGGTCTCCACCAGCTTCTACCGCTGGGCGACGGGCAAAGGCTGGGTGCCGTGGAACGACGAGAACCAGTTCAAGATGGACGTGATCCCGGACAAGACGCGCTACGACGTGGGCGACACGGCGACCGTGCTGTTCGCCGCGCCGTTCACCGACGCGGAGGCGTGGGTGACCGTGGAGCGGGAAGGCATCATCGAGCAGCGCCGGCTGCGCATCACCGCGGGCGCGACGTCGCTCAAGTTCCCGCTCACCGAGGCCTACGTGCCGAACGCCTACGTCTCGATCGTGCTGGCGCGGGGCCGCAGCGCGCCGCCCGGCGGCATCGGCGATCCCGGCCGCCCCACGATCCGCATCGGTTACGCGCAGCTGCTCGTCACGCCGCGCATCAAGCGCCTGAGCGTGGACGTGCAGCCGGTCCGGGCGGAGTACCGTCCGGGTGACAGCGCGCGCGTGCGCGTGCACGTGCGGGACGTCGCGGGCGCCGGCCGGCGCAGCGAGGTGACGCTGTGGGCGGTGGATGAAGGCGTGCTCGCGCTCACCGGCTACCGCACGCCCGACCTGGTAGGACTCATCTATCAGCCCCGCGGCGTGGGGATGCGGCTCGGCAGCGACCTGACGTCCGTTGCCGCGCAGGTGCTGAAAGAAGAAGGGATCTCGATCAAGGGACAGCTGGATCCGGGCGGCGGCGGCGGCTTCGCCGGCGGCGACGTGCTGCGCTCGCGGTTCTCCTCGACGGCGTTTTTCCTCGGCTCGGTGGTGACCGACGGGAACGGGGACGCCGTGGCCGCCGCCAAGCTGCCCGACAATCTCACCACGTTCCGCGTGATGGCGGTCGCGGTGACGGCGGGCGACCGCTACGGGAGCGGCGAGTCGAGCCTGCTCGTCACGCGGCCGCTGCTGGCGCGCCCCGCGCTGCCGCGCTTCCTGCGCCGCGACGACCAGTTCACGGCCGGCGTGGTGGTCAACCAGCGCGCCGGGGGCACGCCCACCGTACAGGTGCAGTCGCGCGCGCGTGGCGTCACGACCGAAGGCGCGTCGCGCCAGACCGCCACGCTCGCGGTGGGGCGGGGCACCGAGGTGCGCTTCGCTTTCCGGGACACGACCTCCGACAGTGCGGCGTTCCGCTTTGACGTGACGGACGGGAAGGATTCGGACGCCGTGCTCACCCGGCTCCCCGTGCGGCCCGCGTACTATCCGCGCGCACATACCGTGGCGGGGGTGCTCCGGACCAGCGACAGCCTCGACGTCACCCTGCCCGCCGACATCGACCCCGAGCGCTCGCGCCTGGTGATCGGCATCGGGACCACGCCGCTCGCGGTGATCGGCGGGATGTACCGCGATCTCGCCGTCTATCCGTTCGATTGCAGCGAGCAGGTCTCCGACGAGGTGCTGCCGCTCATCGCGCTCTACCGTGCGGGCACCGGCCCCGACGGCAAGCGCTACGCGCCCGTGAACGCGCGCCGTCAGATCGAGGAAGCCGTGGCGGTGCTGAGCGGGCGCCAGCGAGCCGACGGGGGGATCGGCCTCTGGGCGGCGAACGACTGGACCAGCCCCTGGCTCAGCGCGTACGCGGGCGAGGCACTGCTTGCGGCCCGCGCCGCTGGGATCCCTGTAAACGACTCCGTGCTCGGACGCCTGGGCGACTATCTGTTCCGCAGTGTGCATCAGCCAGCGGCGATCCAGGCGCCCATCGCGATCTGGCTCGAGCGCCATTCGGTCCAGCTCGGCGAGGAAGTCGCCGCGGTGGACTATCTCAGCCGACTCGGCCGAGCGGACCTCGCGGGCGAGAATGAGCTGCTGCGCGCGGTGGCGCAACTCTACTGGGAGGACCGCGTTCGGCTGGCGGAGGTGGTGGCCCGGCGCGGCGCTACCGCCGCGGCCCGCGCGCTGCTCGAGCCGATCTGGCGCGGCGTGCGCCTCGACGGCCGCAGGGCCGTGCTGCCCGATTCCGTCGCCCAGCCGTTCTACTTCTGGTCGGCCCGCCGGCCGGCGGCGCGGCTGCTCTCGGCCACGCTGGCCGTGGATTCTGCGCACCCGCTCATCGGCCCGCTGGTGGAAACGCTGGTGGAAATGGGCCGCGCCTCCGGACGCGACCGGTGGTGGAGTTGGTGGAACACCCAGGACTACGGCGCGGCCGTGGAGGCGCTCGCCGACTTCACCGTGCGTCAACAGCGCGCTGTGCGGCGCGGATTCACAATCTCGAGCGGGTCACAGGTGTTGTTCCGCTCCGGCGCCGCCGGAGACGTGTTGCACGAGGAGTCGCGGGGGCTCGCCGGCTTGCTCTCGGATGCTGCGGGCGGCGGCAAGCGGCTCACCCTGTCTCTAAGCGCGGGGGCCGGTCCCGACGCGGCGCCGATCTACTATTACATCACCGTGCAGGAAGTCCCATTGCAGCGCCCGGTGACGCCCGATCAGCAGGGGATCGAGGTGGAGCGCTGGTACGAGGACTACTCCACCGGCAAGCCGATCGTGAGCGCCGTCGAGGGAGCGCTGGTGCGGGTCCGCTTGCGCATCAAGCTCCCCGCCGAGCGGCACTTCCTCGCGCTCACGGACCCGCTGCCCGCCGGGCTTGAAGCGGTGGACCTGAGCCTGAGGACGGTCGGCGGTCTGCCGGGTCCCGCGGCGGGCCAACCGTCGACACCAGCAGAAGGTGAGGGTGAGGAGAGCCCGGGCGCCTACCGTTACGGCTGGTACTACGGCAGCTGGGATTCCGGGTGGTGGTCGCCGTTCGATCACCGCGAGCTGCGCGACGACCGGGTCGCCTACGTCGCGACCTACCTCTGGGCGGGCACGTACACGGCGAGCTACGTCGCGCGTGCCACCACGCCCGGCGTGTTCGTGCGGCCGCCGGCGCACGCCGAGGAGATGTACAATCCGGCGGTGCAGGGGCGCAGTGACGGCGGCGTGTTCACGGTGACGCCGAAGGCCGGAGGAGGCCGGTGAAGCCGCGAAGCAAGCGCTGGCTCGCCGCTGCCGTAGCGGGAGTAGGCGTGCTGACGCTCGCGACGGTGGCGTGGGTGCTGTGGCCGCTGCCCGCGGGGCTCACCGATCCCCCGGCCGTGCCGAGCCTCAGCCTGACCGACCGGCACGGGCTGTTGCTGCGCTCTACCCGCGCGGCGGACGGCAGCCGGGCCCGGTGGCTGCCGCTCGACCAGATGGACCCGCAGCTGCTCCAGGCGTTCATCGCGCTCGAGGACCGTCGTTTCTACGCTCACCACGGCGTCGACCCGCGCGCCGTGGCGCGGGCGCTGCTCCAGGACTTGGCACCAGGGGGGGCGCGCTCCGGCGCCTCCACCATCACGATGCAGCTCGCGCGCCTGCTGCACCCGGTCCCCCGCTCCGTGGCGGGCAAGGTGGTACAGGCCCTCTGGGCGCTGCGCCTGGAGCGGCACCTCTCCAAGCAGGCGATCCTCGAGCAGTACTTGAATCGCGTGCCGCTGGGCCAGGGGGCGAGCGGCGTCGCGGCCGCGGCGGGGCTGTATTTCGACGCTTCTGCCACGCGGCTCTCGCTCGGTCAGGCGGCGCTGCTGGCGGGGCTCGCGCGTGCGCCGTCGGCCGACAATCCATTTGTCGCGCCGGCGCGGGCCAAGGCGCGCCGCGCCACCGCGCTTGCCCGGATGCAGGTGCTGGGCTTCGTCACGCTTGACCTCGCCGCCCGCGCCAACGCCGAGCCGCTCGTCGTCACGCACGGCGCGCCGCCGTTCCTCGCCCCGCACTTCACCAGCCGCGTTCTCGCATGGACCGAGGACTCGGTGGCGCCCGCGCCCAGCGGCGCGTGGCGCACGTCCCTCGATCTCGAGCTCCAGCGGGAGATCGAATCGGAGGTGCGGCACACCGTGGACCTGTTCAAGGACCGCGGCGTGCGGCAGGGAGCGGTGGTCGTGCTCGACAACCGGACGGGGGAGATCCTGGCCTGGGTCGGCTCGCCCGACTTCTGGGCCGACTCGTCGGGCCAGGTGGACATGGTCGTCTCGCCGCGCCAGCCGGGCTCGGCGCTGAAGCCGTTCCTGTACGGCCTCGCCTTCGACCGCGGCTACACGGCCGCCTCGCTGCTTGCGGACATCCCGCACACCTATCGCACCTCGACCGGTCCCTATCAACCGCGCAACTACGACCGCCGCTTCCACGGGCCGGTGCGCGCGCGGGAGGCGCTGGCCAGCTCGTTCAACGTTCCCGCGGTCGAGCTGACCGATCAGCTGGGCGCGGCGAGTCTGCTCCACGTGCTGCACCAGGCGGGCTTCGACGCGTTGCGCCACAGCCCGGAGTACTACGGCCTGGGGCTCGCGCTCGGCAACGGCAACGTCACCCTGCTCGAGCTGGCCAACGCCTACCGGGCGCTCGAGAACGAGGGCGCGTGGCGGCCGTATCGCTGGGACGCCGTTCCCCCGGGCGGGTCCGCCGCGCCGTCAGCCGCGGATGAGCGCCGAGTGATGACGGCGGGGTCCGCGGCGCTGGTGCTCGATATCCTCAGCGATCCGGTGGCCCGCGTGCCGGGCTTCGGCATCGAGACGCCGTTCGACTTCCCCTTTCCGGTCGCGGTGAAGACCGGCACCAGCCACCATTACACCGACAACTGGGCGGTGGGCGTGACCCAGGGCTTCACGGTGGCGGTGTGGGTTGGGAACTTCACCGGCCGCCCGATGCACGATGTGAGCGGCGTGACGGGCGCCGGGCCGCTCTTGCGCCGTGTGGTGCTCGATGCGGCGCGGCGCTACGAGCCCGGCGTCCTGCCCTCCCCGGCGGCGGCGGGCGCCGAGCGGGCCGCGGTGTGCCGGCTCACGGGACTGAAGGCGACGCCCGAATGCCCCGAGGTCGAAGAATGGTTCCTTCCGGGCACGGTGCCGACGCGTGTCTGTGACTGGCACGACTCGGCGGGCGGCACCGCCTGGCCCGGTGAGTACAGGGCCTGGGCGGAGCAGAACGGGTTGGATCGGCCTGCGGGGCCGGCGCCAGTGACCGCGGCGCCGGCCGTCATTGCGGCGACGGAGTTTCGCATCCTCTCGCCGCTCGACGGCGACGCGTATCAGATTCCGCCCGGCATCGATCCCCGCTACGCGACGATCGCGTTGCGCGCGGCGGGCGCGCCGGCGGATGGGGTGGTGCAGTGGTGGGTGGACGGCGCGCCGGCGGCGTCATCCCGCTGGCAGCTGCGGCCAGGTGCCCACGCGATTCGCGCGGTTGCGGCGTCGGGGCGGGCGGCGCAGGTGCGGATCCAGGTCAGGTAGTTCGGGCGGCTGCCCCCCAGGCGCTCGGCCTCGCCGATCACGCCAGCCTGCTGAAGATCATGCGGCGGCTGGGGGTCAGCCGGTAGTGAGATTCGCCGGCGCTACCAGGAAGCGGGCGTGCCGCTCTATTGGATCGTCGATGCCGACGAGCACCAGGTCGAGATCTGGACACCGGACGTGCGATTCCCGAGACTCGAGCGCGATCGATTCGACTGGACGCCCGCGCGGGGGGGGGCAGCGACGACCTTCTCCCTGTCCCTCGCGGAGCTGTTTCGGCCGATCTGACCCGGTGTCCGACCGGACACGCGAGCCTCCTCCAGTCCGTGTGCTCCCGGACACGCGCGGCGACCCTCCCTTTCTCAAGTCGTTCCACTGACTGCTAATGGCTGACTGCTGACCGCTGGCACTCCTCCTGCCTCCTCCTCTGGTCGTCCACATCCACGGCGCCGCGAGCGCCCGACCAACAGGAGGTTGTATGCGTCACCAGTTCACCATCATGCCGCCACCCCCGCACCGGCCGGGCCTGGCGCTCGTCGGGGCCGCCATGTTCATGGCCGCGATCGCCGGCGCCGTACTGATCGTCGCGTGCGGCGACCACACACCGCGCACCGCCGAGGCAAAGACAGTGGAAGCGGCGACGGTCACGCCCTCCACCGCGACTCCGGAGTCGTCGGCCCCCGTCATCTCGGGACCCGTTTCCTACGAGCGCGCCGACTCTGCGTTCAACGACCGCCGCTACAGCGAAGCGGTGGGGCTCTTCTCGGCCTACACGGCGAGCAAGCCCGAGAACCCCTGGGGTCACTACATGCTCGGCCTGTCGGCGTGGAAAGCCGGCGACCGCGAGACCGCGGAGCGCGAGCTCAACAAGACGATCGAGCTCGATTCCACGCATGTGAAGGCGCGGCTGAACTTGAGCCGCGTCCTGATCGAGAGCGGTCGGGCCAACGAAGCGCTCGTTCCACTCCAGACCGTCCTGACGCTCGATTCGACGTCGACGTCGGCGTACCGCCTGCTCGGCCGGGCCCACGACGCGCTGGGTGAGACCGATTCCGCGGTGGACGCGTACAAGCGCGCCATCGTGCTGGACGGCCACGACGCCTGGGCGATCAACAATCTGGCCATGGTGTTCGTGGAGCAGGGGCGCTACGACGAGGCGCTGAAGCCGCTGGCGCGCGCGGTGGAGCTCGATTCGAGCGTCGCGCGGTTCGGCAACAACCTCGGCGTCGCGCTGGAGCGCACCGGTCACTTCACGGCCGCGGCCGAAGCGTACAAGCAGGCCCTGGGGATCGACAGCACCTACGCCAAGGCGTCGGTCAGTCTGACTCGGGTGACGGGACTGAAGGAGGATCCGACCCTGCCGGCCGTCGATCTGGGAGCGCTGTCCCGGGCGTTCGTTGCAGACGTGGAGAGCTGGCGCAAGTAAGAATCAAGAAGAAGCGCGGCCGCAAGACATCGCGGCCGCGCTTCGTTGTCCAGCCGAGTCTAGCTCGGCCGCTCCAGCAGGGCCTGCACCAGGTCCAGCAACGCCTTCCGGTCGATCGGCTTCCGCAGATAGCCGCGCGCGCCCAGCTTCTTCGTTTCCGCTTCCAGCTTCGCGTCGGTGCTCGCGGTCACCATGGCGACCGGGATCTCGAGCGTCTTGGCGCTCTTGGCGAGACGCTGCAGCACCTGCAACCCGCCGCCGCCGGGAAGCTGGAGGTCGAGCAGGATGACCCTCGGCAGCTCCCGCTGCGCGATCATGAACCCCTGCATCGCGTCGTACCCGACGATCACGCGGTAGCCGGCGGCTTCGAGATCGGCCGTCACCAGCGCGACGAAATCCGCATCGTCGTCGATGACCATCACGGTCGGCGGCTTCGGCTTTTTCACCATACGGTCGAATCTGAGCGCCGAATCCGAGTCGGTCAATGCACCCGCTGGATCGCCTGTCGCACCGTGATCCGCGTCTCCTTTTTCAAGGCCTCCAGTAGCAGCGCTTTCCCGGCCGCGCCGCCGACGCGGCCCACCACGTCCACCGCCGCAACGGCGAAGAGCGGGTCGTAGTCCCCGACCGCGCGCAGCGCGACCGCCGTTGCGCGAGCGCTGTCGCCGGTGGCGGCGAGCGCGTTGAGGCCGGTGGTGCGCACGGCGCGGTCCTCCGCGACGGCGGTCATCCGCTCCAGCGCGTCGCCGGCCCGGCGCTCCCGGCGCTCCCCGAGGAGCTGCGCCGCCGTCAGGCGGATCCCGAAGGGCCGGCCGGCGCCCGTGGCCTCCACGAGCATCGGGAACGCGTCCGGGCTTCCCGATCGCGAGATGGTGGCGAGTGCGGATTGGCGCACGCCCAGGTTCGGGTCCGACGCGTACATCTCCCTGGCGGCGGCGAGCGCGGCGGTCGGGTCGAGGGTGCGGAGGTCGCGCAGGGCCTGGGCCCGCACGCTGCCGTCTGGATCGCGTAGCGCGGATTTCACGACCGCGAGCGACGCTGGACCGCTGTCCCGGACCATCTGGGCGAGCGCGGTCCGTCGCAGGAAGGCGTCGTGCTCGTTCAGGACGATGAACCGGCGCGCCTCCACGACGGCCGAGTCGGTCATCCGGTCGAGCTGCTGGAGCGCCCAATTCCGGGCCCCGAACTCGAGGTCGTGTTTCGCCATCTGGGCGAGCTCCGCCGGCGCCTGATCTCCCGTGACCTGCCCCAGGAGCCAGCCTCCCTCGTCGAACCGGAAGGACAGCGGCGCGGACGGCAGCGCGATGGCAAACGTGTCCTGCTGCTTCGTCACCAACACCTGCTGCCGCACCACCGAGTCCCGCGTGATGACGCGGATGGTGGCCGGAAACCGGTACAGCGGATGGAGCGAATCGATCGGCTGGGTTTGAGCGACGACCAGGTGGAGGGTCTTGAGGTCGGCCGCCCAGTGCCGGGTGAAGCGCACCTTGGGGTATCCGATGCCGTAGGCCCACTGGTCGAAGAACCAGTCGAGGTCGCAGCGGCAGGTCTTCTCCATCGCGACGGCGTAGTCCGGAGTGGTCACCGGCTTGTACGCATTGTCCACGAGGAAGCGGTGCATCCCGGCCCAGAACAGCGAATCCCCGAACAGGCGGCGGAGCTGGTGGGCGACCTGAGCGCCCTTGGGATAGACGTGGCCGCTGAAGAACAGGGCGATCGGGTCGTCGCCCTGATAGGTGCCCCAGACCAGCGCGCGCACGTCGTTCTGGTCCGCCTGCATCGCGCCCTGCTGCTGTCCCCACCAGGAGAGCTGGCCCGCGTCCCACCCGCGGGTCTTCTCGTTCTGCACCGATTCCATGTACGTGGTGATGCCTTCGTTGAGCCAGATGTCCGCCCAATCGGCCGTGGTGGTGAGGTCGCCGAACCATTGGTGGGCCAGCTCGTGGGCGTTGAGCCCGCGGCCCGAGAGGTCGGGCTCGCCGCCGGCCGGGTGCAGCGCCAGGTCGGTCTGGGTGGTGGCGGACACGTTCTCCATCCCGCCGTAGGTGAAGTCGGGGATGATGGACTGGTCGTACTTGTCCCACGCGAAGTTCACCCCGAGGAGCTGGGAGTAGAGCTCGATCATCGCCGGCGTTTCGCCGAACGTGCGCCAGGCGGCGTCGGCGGTGTCGGGGTAGGCCCAGTACTCGACGGGGATGCCGCGCCACTGGTCCTTGAGCACCACGAACGGCCCCGCGACCATGGAATAGAGATACGTGCTCGCCGGCTTGTCCTGCACCCAATGCCACACCCGCTGCGCACCGCCGTTCACCGGCGTCACCTCGGCGAGCCGGCCGTTGGAGAGCACTTTGAGTGCCGAGTCCGCGGTGACGAGGAACTCCCAGGTGGTCTTGTCGTTGGGGGCGTCGTACGTCGGCACCCAGGCCCGCGTCTCGGTGGCTTCGCCCTGGCTCCAGATCACGTTGCGGCGCGGCACGAAGTAGAGCCCGCGCTCGGGGATCCCGTGATAGCTCAGCGTGAACTGGACAGTGTCGCCCACCGCGGCGCGGCGCGCGAGGCGGACGGTGACGTGCGTCGCGTCGGCGGTGAACCGCAGCGTGCCGCCGCGCGCGTCGGTCGCGGCGTCGATGGTGAGGTTCTCGGCGTTGAGCCGGATGGTGTCGGTCGGTCCCTGCGTGATCGTGACCCTGGTGGTGACGGTGCCGAACAGCTGGCGGTGCGGGACGTCGAACCGGATCTCGATCTTCTGGTGCAGCAGGTCGAAGCGCCGCGGCTCCTGCGGCCAGGTGCGGGGCGCGACGTAGGCGCCGATGACCCCGGTCTGACGCTGGGCCGATGCGGCCACGATGCCGCAGGACATGAGAAGGCTCAGCGAGACGAACGCACGGATGCTCATGATGGACCTCGGGGAAGAGCTGGGGCGACGACGGCGGGAACGAGCGGAAAGCTACATCGCGACCGGGTCAGCGGCCTCCCCCTGCGAGCATCTCGAAGCTCAGGTTCAGGATCGGATACGCCCGCCAGTCCCGATAGTCGAAGTGCCACCACTCCTTCGGGTTGCGCGCGAAACTCTCGTCCTCCATCACGATCCGCAGCAGCTCGCGATGCCAGCGCTGCCGATCCGTGGCGACGGTGTAATCGACGAACGAGCGCGGCGTCGCCTCGTCGTAGGTCCCGCCCATATCCACGGGCGCGCCGGTCGAGAGGTCGTAGAGGGTGAGATCCACGGCGCAGCCGCGGTTGTGCTTCGAGCCCTGGTCCGGATTGGCGACGAGCCAATGCTGGTCGGGGGGGGTCGCATCCCAGAACACCCTGGTGACGAACCAGGGGCGGTAGGCGTCGTGGATCAACAGCCCATACCCGTAGGCGTGGAGGCGCCGCTGGACACGCCCCAACGCCTCGGCGGCCGGGCGTTGCAGGAAGGCGTGGGCGCTGGCGTAGAAAACACTGCCCAGGAAGTTGTTCGTCGTGGCGTAGCGGATGTCGAACCGGATCGCGGCATCGACGCTCGACAGCTCGACGAGATCCGGCCCGCGGAACGCACCGCTCTCAGCGGGCGGCACGAGGCGGCGCGCCTGGGCGAGCAGCTCGGCGACCGGGCGCACCGGGGCGAGGCGAAGCTGGCGGCCGTCTTCGGGACCGACGGCGCGGCGCGGCGCCGTCCGGCCGGCGTCTTCGACCGCGCGGACGCGGCCGGCCTGGTCGCGATGGAACACCAGACGCCCCGAGGATTTCCCGTCTCTCTCTGAGGCGGTGAATTGGCTGTCCGAGACTGATACGAGTGTCATGGTATCGCCCGCGGCGACGCGGGCGAGCAGCCGGCCGGCTCGCTCGAACACGACAAACGCCGGGATAGAGTCGCTGCCGTATTCGCCGAACAGGCGGGCCCACGCGGGCGGTGGTGGGGCCGGTCGCGGCGGGATCGGGGATTGAGCGGCGAGCGGCGCGGCGAGGGCGAGCCATCGAGCGCCGCGAACGAGGCGATGCAACACGACGTAGGCTACCGTCGGAGCGGGGCGTCCGCCAGAGTAGCGCGGGCGCCCGTCCGGCCGTACTCTACTGCGTCCCGACCGACCTTCCCATGAACCGCACGCACTGCATGATGCTCATTGCCTCGCTGGCCACGAGCGCCTGCGCCAGGTGGACGCCCCTGTTCGACGGCAAGACCAACGCCGGGTGGCGCGGCTACCGAATGGACTCGCTGCCGTCCGGATGGCAGGTGGTGGACGGCGCGCTGACGCGCGTCGGCGCCGCGGCCGACATCGTCACCCGCGACAAGTACGCCGACTTCGAGCTGTCGCTCGAATGGAAGATCGCGCCGGGCGGCAACAGCGGGATCTTCTACCGCGCCAGCGAGGACGACGAGGCGATCTACTGGACGGCGCCCGAGATGCAGGTGCTGGACGACTCCGGGCACGCCGACGGCAAGTCGCGCCTCACGGCGGCGGGCTCGGATTACGGCCTGTATCCCTCGCCCGCTGGGATCGTGAAGCCCGCCGGCCAGTGGAATCAGGCTCGCATCCTCGTGCGCGGGAATCATGTGGAGCACTGGCTGAACGGCGTGAAGGTGGTCGAGTACGAGCTGGGGAGCGCCGACTGGGAGGCGAAGGTCAAGGCGAGCAAGTTCGCCCCGCACCCGCACTACGGCCGCAACACGACGGGCTACATCGGCCTCCAGGACCACGGTGACCGCGTCGCCTACCGCGACATCAAGATCCGGATGCTACCGTGAGCGTCCGGATCCGGCTGTCCACGATGATGTTCCTCCAGTACTTCATCTGGGGGGCGTGGTTCGTGACGATGGGGACCTACCTGGGCAGCACGCTGCACTTCAGCGGCCGCGAGGTGGGGCTCGCCTACGGCGCGACGGCAATCGCCGCGCTCGTTTCGCCGTTTTTCATGGGCATCGTGGCCGACCGCTTCTTCGCGAGCGAGAAGCTGCTCGCCATCTTGCATCTCCTGGGCGGGGCGGTGATGTGGTACGTCTCGACCCGGACGACGTTCGGGACGTTCTACCCCGTGCTGATCGTCTACGCGCTGTGCTACATGCCGACGCTGTCGCTCACCAACGCCATTTCGTTCCACCACGTCACGGACCCCGCCAAAGAGTTTCCCCTGATCCGCGTGCTCGGCACCATCGGCTGGATCGTGGCGGGCACCCTCATCGGCAAGTGGTTGCATGCCGACGCGCAGGCGCTGCCGATGCGGGTCGCGGCGGGGGGCTCGATCGCCCTGGGACTATTCTCCTTCTTCCTGCCGCACACCCCCCCGAGGGCCGCCGGCGCGCCGTTCAGCGTCCGCGACGCCCTCGGTCTCGACGCCCTGCAGCTGCTGCGCGCGCCGGCGTTCCTGGTGTTCGTGCTCGGATCGTTTCTGCTGTGCATTCCGCTGCAGTTCTACTACACGTTCGCCAACCCCTTCTTGAACGAGATCGGCGCCCCGGAGCCCGCGTTCATCCAGACCTTTGGGCAGTGGTCCGAGATCGGCTTCATGCTGCTGCTGCCGTTTTTCCTGAAGCGCTTCGGAATCAAGACGATCATGTTGGTCGGGATGCTCGCCTGGGGATTGCGCTATCTGGCCTTCGGCAACGGCAACGCCGGACCCGGGATGTGGCTGATCTACGCCGGTATCCTGCTCCACGGCGTGTGCTACGACTTCTTCTTCGTGAGCGGCCAGATCTACACCGACGAGCAGGCGGGGCCGAAGATCCGCGCCGCCGCGCAGGGGTTCATCAACTTCGTCACCAACGGTGTGGGGTACTTCATCGGGGCGTTTGTCTCGGGCGCGGTGGTGGACCGCTTCGCCTGTGGGGGCGCGGGTGCCGCCGCCGGGTGCGCGGCCGGGACGCACGATTGGCACCACATCTGGCAATTTCCGGCGATCGGCGCCCTCGGGGTGTTCGCCCTGTTCGCCATCCTGTTTCGGCCGCGGCGCGCGGCTCCAACCATCCCGGTGACGGGGAGCTGACCCATGGGACGGCCGGTGGTGCACTTCGAGATCGGCTGCCGCGACCGCGCCCGCACCGAACGGTTCTTCGCCGAGCTGTTCGACTGGAATATCACGACCTCAGGGCCGGCGGCGATGATCGACGCCGAAGGCGACCAGGGGATCGACGGCCACATCTCCTCCCTGGGGCACGAGCCGCACCACTACGTCACGATCTACGTCGAGGTGGACGACCTGGAGTGGCACATCACCCGGGCGGAGCGCCTGGGCGGGAAACGGCTGGTGCCGCCGGTCGAGATCCCGACCGGGCGGTTCGCCTGGATCGCCGATCCGGACGGCAACATCATCGGGCTGTGGACACCCAAGCGGTAAACCGGAGGACTGGCAACGATGGCGCGCAAGCGGGTTTCACGGCGGGAGTTCGTCGAAGGCATGACGGCGGCGGGGCTCTCCTTCACCATCGTCCCGCGACACGTGCTCGGCCGCGGCTACGTCCCGCCGAGCGACAAGCTCAACATCGCGTGCATCGGCTGCGGCGGCAAAGGCCGCAGCGATATCGACGGCGTCGCGACCGAGAACATCTACGCCCTGTGCGACGTGGATACGCAGATGGCGCTCGACGCCTTCCAGCACTTTCCCAAGGCGAAGCGCTATAAGGACTACCGCGAGATGCTGGACAAGGAAGGGAAGAACATCGACGCCGTCACCGTGTCGATCCCCGACCACTCGCACGCCGCCGCGGGCGTGGCCGCGATGAAGCTCGGCAAGCACGCCTTCATCCAGAAGCCGCTCGCGCGCACGCTGGGTGAAGTGCGCGCCCTCGCCCAGGCCGCCAAGAAGTACAAGGTCGCGACCCAGATGGGCAACCAGGGCCACGCGGGTGAAGGCACGCGGCAGATCCGCGAGCTGGTCGAGGCGGGCGCCATCGGCAGCGTGAAAGAGGTGCGCTTCTGGACCAATCGGCCGTGGTGGCCGCAGGCGATCGAGCGGCCGCTCGAAGAGTTCTACGTGCCCGCCACGCTCGACTGGAACTTGTGGCTCGGGCCCGCGCCGGAGCGGCCGTACAATCCCGCCTACGCCCCCTTCAAATGGCGCGGCTGGTGGGATTTCGGCACCGGCACGCTCGGCGACATGGCGTGTCACATCATGGACGCGGCCTTCTGGACGCTCGACCTGGGCTACCCGACGCGCATCGTCCCGGAGTCCTCGCCGATCTTCAAGGAGACCGCGCCCGCGGGCTCGCGCATCACCTGGTTCTTCCCCGCCAAAGGCACCCGGCCCGAAGTGAAGGTCGAGTGGACCGACAACAGCCTCTACCCGGCCCGGCCGCCCGAAGTGGGGGACGAAGCGGCGTGGCCGCCCGACGGCGGCGGGGGCCAGCTGTGGATCGGCACGTCGGGGAAGCTGGTCGCAGGCACCTACGGCGGCGATCCCACCCTGCTCGATCTCGCCAAGCAGGCCGAGGTGGTCGCGCACCCGCCCGCCCAGAAGTACCCACGCTCGCCGGGAATGTACGCCGAGTGGATCGCGGCCTGCAAAGGCGGCGCGCCGGCGGGCTCGGCGTTCGACACCTATGCCGGGCCGTTCACCGAGATGGTGATGCTCGGCTGCCTCGCCGTGCGGCTGGGCCGGACGCTCGAGGTGAACCCCCAGACCGGTCAGATCACGAACGTGCAGGTGCCTGCCGAGTACGTGACCCCGACGTACCGGCCGGGATGGAGCTTGTGAGGGCGCGCGCCGTCCTGCTGCTGGCGACGCTCGCCGCGCTACCGGTGGCGGGCGCGGGGCAGGCGGCCGGTGCCGCGTACGCGCCCGACCTCGCCCCGCTGCTCCGGTCGGCGGCCCCGGAGCTGCGCGACGTCGTGGATCGCTACGCGACGGACGTGGAGGCGCTGCGCCGCCGTTACGACGCCCCGTACTCGGCGCCGCGCCGCGCCGTGTTCAGGGATTTCATCGCCGCCTGGCTCGCCAGGCTCGACGCCGTGGACTTCACGAAGCTGAGCCAGGACGGGCGCGTGGACTGGCTGCTGCTCAAGAATCGGCTGGTGTACGAGCAGCGCCTGCTGGCGCGGGAGGAGCGGCGCGTGACCGAGCTGGCGCCGCTGCTCGGCTTCGCGCACGTGATCACCGACCAGCAGGAATCGCGGCGGCGGATGGAGCCGGTGGACGGACGGGCCGCGGCGCGGGCCCTGGCCGCGTTGGCGGACTCGATCGAGGCGACGCGCCGCGCGGTGGAGGCGGGGACGAAACCCGACTCCGCCGCCGGGGCCGTGCGGCCCACGCGGATCGCGGCTTATCGCGCCGCCGCGATCCTGGGCGAGCTGCGCCGCGTGCACGACCGCTGGTTCGGCTTCTACGAGGGCTACGATCCGGTGTTCACGTGGTGGACGCGCGCTCCCCACCTCAAGGTCGACTCCCTGCTCGACGGCTACATCAAGGTGTTGCGCGAAAAGGTGGTCGGCGTCCGCCCGGGGGAGGACGAGCCGATTGTGGGGCTGCCGATCGGCCGCGACGCGCTGCTCGAGGACCTCGCGGTCGAGCTGATCCCCTACACACCCGAGGAGCTGATCGCCATCGCGCAGCGCGAGCTGGCCTGGGGCGAGGCAGAGATGAAGAAAGCGGCGCGGGAGATGGGCCTGGGCGACGATTGGAAAGCGGCGCTCGAGAAGGTGAAGCAGGACTATGTGGAGCCGGGCCGGCAGCCGGAGCTGGTGCGCGATCTCCAGCGCGAAGCGCTGGCGTTCGTGGACCAGCACGATCTGGTCACCGTACCGCCGCTGGCGCGGGACGTGTGGCGCGAGGAGATGCTCTCGCCCGCCGCGCAGAAGGCGAGCCCGTTCTTCCTGGGCGGCGAGGTGATCCAGATCGCGTTTCCGACCGACGTGATGTCGGAAGACGACAAGCTGATGAGCCTGCGCGGCAACAACATCCACTTCGCCCGCGCGACGGCGTTCCACGAGCTGATCCCCGGCCACCACCTCCAGGGCTTCATGACGCGGCGCTACCAGCCGCAGCGCCGACTGTTCGAGACACCGTTCTGGATCGAGGGGAACGCCTTCTACTGGGAGACGTTGTTCTGGGACCTGGGCTTCCCCAAGACCCCGGAGGACCGGATCGGGATGCTGTTCTGGCGGATGCACCGGGCGGCGCGGATCATCTTCTCGATGAATTTCCACCTCGGCAACTGGACGCCGCAGCAGTGCATCGATTTCCTGATCGACCGGGTGGGGCACGAGCGCGCCAACGCGACGGCCGAGGTGCGGCGCTCGTTCAACGGCGACTATTCACCGCTGTATCAGGTCGCGTACATGATCGGCGGGCTGCAGTTCCGGGCGCTGCACCACGAGCTGGTGGACGGCGGCAAGATGACCAACCGCGCGTTCCACGACGCCATTCTCCAGAGCGGGGCGATGCCGGTCGAGATGCTGCGCGCGCTGCTCGAGCGGCAGCCGTTGGCGCGCGACTTCCATCCGGCGTGGACATTCGCCGGGGAGCACCCGCGATGACGGGAAGGGAGTCTTTCGGAGGACACATGCGGATTGCCGCGCTGGTTCTCATGGCGGCGACGGTGTTCGCGCCGCTCGCCGCCCAGACCCCGAGCCCCTCGTTCGCCGGCCACTGGACCGGCAGCATCCAGCTGCCCGGTGCGGAGCTGGCGTTCGACGTCGACCTCACCCTGACCGGCGGCGCCTACGCCGGCGACATCTCGATTCCGGCGCAGAACGCCAAGGACCTGCCGCTGCTCCGCGTGTCGGTGCGCGGCGACTCGATCAGCTTCGCGATTCAGGGGATTCCGGGCGAGCCGACGTTCCGCGGCGTCCGCGCCGCGGACGGCAAGAGCGTCGCGGGACAGTTCACGCAAGCCGGTCAGACGTTCCCGTTCGCGATGCAAATGGGCGCTTCGCCCGCCGTCGCCGCGCGGCAAGCCCTCGCCGGATTCGACCGGTGGGTGGACTCGGCGCTCGCCGCCTGGCAGGTCGTGGGGGCGGGCGTCGGGATCATCGTAGATGGCCAGGTGGTCTACGCCCGGGGGCACGGGCTGCGGGACCGCGACAAGGCGCTTCCCGTCACGCCCCAGACGCTATTCGCCATCGGCTCGGCATCGAAGGCGTTCACAGTGTTCGCTCTGGGCACCTTGGTGGATCAGGGCAAAGTGGACTGGGACGCACCCGTAGCGAATTACCTGCCGGGGTTCCGGATGTACGATCCGGACGCCACGGCGCATCTATCGGTGCGGGACCTCGTCACCCACCGCTCGGGGCTGCCGCGCCACGACCTCGTCTGGTACAACAACACCACCGTCTCCCGGGACGAGCTGGTGCGCCGCCTGCGGTATCTGCCGCCCAACAAAGGGCTGCGCGAGACGTTCCAGTACAACAACCTGATGTTCGTCACCGCGGGCTACCTGGTGGGGAAGCTGATGGGGACGCCGTGGGAGGACGCGATCCGCGCCCTGGTGTTCCGGCCCCTGGGGATGAGCGCCAGCAACTTCTCCGTCGCCGAGTCCCAGCGCGCGACGGACTTCTCACAACCCTACGAGGTGCGCCACGACACCATCCGCCAGATACCGTTCCGGGACATCTCGCTGGTGGGCCCGGCCGGATCGATCAACTCGAGCGTGGACGACATGCTGCGCTGGGTGCGGATGCAGCTCTCTGACGGAACGATGGACGGCCGGCGCATCATCCAGCGGGCCACGCTGGACGACATGCACACCTCGCACATGGCGATCCGCGCGCTGCCGGATCAGAAGGAGTTCGGGGCGCAGGCCTACGGGATGGGCTGGTTCCTGACGAGCTACCGCGGACACTACCGGGTCGAGCACGGCGGCAACATCGACGGGTTCTCGGCGCTGGTGACGCTGTATCCTCAGGACGGCATCGGTATCGTCGTCCTGAGCAACCAGAACGGCTCCGCGCTGCCTGGGCTCGTGGCCGTGCATGCCGCCGACCGAATCTTCGGGCCGCCGCTCCGGAACTGGAACGCCGAGGCGCTGGCGCGCCGCAAGGCCGGGGAGGCGCAGCAGCGGGAGGCGGAGAAGAAGGTGGAGAGCGTGCGCGTGACGGGCACGAAACACTCCCACGCGCTCGCGGACTACGCCGGCGAGTACGTCGACCCCGGCTACGGGACGCTAACGGTCAGCCTCGACTCGGGACGTCTCGTCACGGTGTTCAACAGCATTCGCACGACGGTGGAGCAGTGGCACTACGACGTGTTCAATGGGCTGCGCAACCCGCAGGACGCGACGTTCGAGGGGATGAAGTACAACTTCACCGCAAACGTCCGCGGGGACGTGGATGCCGTGGCGGCGGTGTTCGAGCCGACCGAGGACGCGATCGTGTTCCGCCGCCAGCCCGACGCCAGGCTGCGGGACTCGACGTTCCTGAAGCGGCTCGAGGGCCGATACGCGTTGGCGACAGACACCATCGCCGTGGTTCGGCAGGGCGGGATCCTGACGCTGAACGTGGGGCGGCAGCCGCCCTACGAGCTCGTCCCTTACCGCCGCACCGAGTTCGATCTCAAGGGCCTGACCGGGTTCAGCGTGGTGTTCACGCTCGACGCGGGTGGCGCCGTCACGGAGCTGCAGAGCCGGCAGCCGAACGGCGTGTTCACGGCCAGGCGGTTGCCCTGATGGCCAGCGCCGGTATTCTCGTCGAAGCCTGCGTCGACTCGGTCGAGTCGGCAATCGCGGCCGAGCGGGGCGGGGCCTCGCGGCTCGAGCTGTGTGACAACCTGGTCGAGGGCGGGACGACGCCGAGCGCGGGGGCGATTCTGGAGTGCCGCAAGCGGGTGTCCATCCCCCTGTACGTCATGATCCGCCCCCGCGGCGGGGACTTCCTGTACTCCGACGTGGAGATCGAGGTGATGTGGCGGGACATCGCACACGCCAAGCAGCTGGGCGCCGACGGCGTGGTGCTGGGGCTGCTCAAGCCGAACGCCACGGTGGACGTGACGCGGACCGCCGTCCTCGTTGCGGCGGCGCGGCCGCTGGACGTGACGTTCCACCGAGCGATCGACGTGGCGCGCGACCCCGAGGAGGCGCTCGAAGCCCTGGTCGGGCTCGGCATCGACCGCGTGCTCACGTCGGGGCAGGCGCCCACCGCGGTCAAGGGCGCGGGGGTGATCGCGCGGCTGGTGCGACGCGCGGCGGGGCGCATCGTGATCCTGGCGGGCGGCGGGATCGATGAGAAGAACGTCGCGTCCATCGTCAAGCAGACCGGCGTGCGGGAAGTGCACGTGCGCGGGACGTCGCGCGTGAAGAGCGGGATGAAGCGGCGCAGCCGGCGCGTGGTGTTCCGCGCGCGTCAGCAGCCGGACGACTATGTGCTCGAAGTGACGGACACGGCGCGGATCAAGAAGATTGTCCAACGCCTCGCGCGAGCGGACAGGGGCTAGGGCCGCACCACCCGGCTCATCCAGGCGTCGCCGTGGTAGTCGCGCGCCAGGACGGTGGCGTGACGGAGGTCGCGGGAGACGGTCAAGCCCGCGATGGGCCTGGGCACGGCGCCAAGACGCTCGAGGCGGCCGGGGGCACGCAGCCGGTACAGCGCGAAGGACTCCTGCGTCTGCCGCACGTTGAACAGGATCGAGCCGTCGCTGCTGAATCGTCCGCCGCCCCCTTCGGCGAACATGGCCGCCCACGTCACCGGGGTCCCTCCGTCCAACGGCACCACGGCGACTCCCAGGGTATCGAAGGTGCCGGCGTTCCACCCGCTGAACAGGATCCGCGGTCCTGCGGGATCGCGACTCACATTGAAGATCGGGCCGAACCATGCCGGCTTCGCGATGTTGACGGTCCGGCCTGCCCGCTGGACGATCACGCGATCGCCGTCTGCGGGAATCCAGGCCCATCCATCCGCCAGCGGCTCGAAATCCGTGATGATCGAGTCGGGGAGGTCGAGCACCCGCAGCTCGGCGCCGCTGCGGATGTCGCGCACCGCCAGGTGCAGGCCGCGCGGCGTCTGGGTCGAGACGGCCACGCTCATGGAGTCCAACCAGAACCAGGCCTCCGGGGCGCCTTGACCGGTCAAGGCAGTCTCGGCGCCGCCGCCGAATGGCATCGTGGATAGGCGGACCTCGTTCTTTCCGGCGCTCGACGGCAGGGTCCGGGACACGAGCAGCCGAGCGCCATCCGGGGACACCTGCGCGTTGATCGGTGTCGATGTCTTCAGCAGCCGCCGCCCCTCCGGGAACCGTCCCTGGAGCGCGTCCGCGAGGTCGAGAGCCCACAGGCTGTACTCGTAGGTCCCGTCGTCGATGACGAGCGCCGAGCCGTCCGCGGTGACCGTAAATCCATTGAACGTGCCGGAGAACAGTGTGTCCTGTCGCGTGGCGATGCGTCCGCTGCCCGCGTCGATCGCCATCCGCACGATGGCGGCGGACCCAGAGCCTGCGCGTTCCACCCACAACGCGTCGGTGGTGGCACGCCCCGGACAGGTGCACGAGTTGAGCACGCGGTCGGCGACCTTCCCGCTGCGATCGATCACCTGCCAGAGGCCGCGGCCGGCCTGAATGACCAGCGGGATGATCCACCTGCCTCCCGGCGACACGCTTATCCCGGCGATGCCGACTCCGGGACCGGCCACGCGGATGCTGTCCCGCCCCGCGCCGTCGATCGACGTGACCCGAACCTGGAAGACCGAATCGGCGTTCTGAAAGGGGGGGCCGACGAGCAGCGAGTCGCCGCCTGCCCAGAAGGTCGCGGCTCCGGACGTCAGGTAGCGCGGGGGGCCGCCGAGCGCCGACACCACGTAGGTGCCATAGTGGCCGCTCACCGTGCCGTTGAAGATGAGGTTGCGGCGGTCTGGGCTCCATTCGAGCGAATAGGCGGCGGTGGCGCGGTCGAGGATCCGGTGCGTGGTCGTACCACCGACGTCCTGCACCTCGATGGCGTAGGTGCAGGCGGTCTCGGTGCAGTTCTTGGTGAAGAAGGCGAGCTGCTTGCCGTCGGGCGAGATGGTGGACGTGAGGACGTGGCCGGAGACCGTGAGCTGCGTCCGCTCTCGCAGCGCGAAGGTGGGCCCGCGCCGGCCCAGCTTCCCGGTCGCGAACAGCACGCCGAGCACCACTACGGCTGCGACACCGGTCACGCCGAGCGCCACGCCGAGCCCGCGCGGGCGGCCCCGAGGAGCGCCGCCTCCCACGGGCTCGGCCCGGATCTCCAACGCCCGGGCGAATTCCCCCGCGCTGGTGAAGCGGTCGGCCGGCGTCTTGGCGAGCGCCCGGGCCACCGCCGTGTCGATGCCCTCAGGTACCGTGTCGCGCAGCACGCGCAGGCGGGTCGGGCGTTCGGTCATCAGCTTGGCGATCATTGCCTGTGCCGTGGGGCCCGTGACCGGCGGCTCGCCAGCCAGCATCTCGTACAGGACCGCGCCGAGCGAGTACACGTCGCTGCGCGCGTCGAGCGTGCGATCGCCGGTGGCCTGCTCGGGGCTCATGTACTGGGGCGTCCCGAGGGAAAGGCCGGTCTCGGTGAGCCGATTGCCGCCCGCTTCCTTTACCGCCAGCGCGATGCCGAAATCCGCCAGCATCGCCTCGCCTTCCTGGAGCAGGATGTTCTCGGGCTTGATGTCGCGGTGCACCACGCCCTGGCGATGGGCGTAGTCGAGCGCGCTCGCGACCTGGCGCGTGATGGTGAGCGCTTCCTCCATGCCCAGCTGTTTATCGCGGTCCAACTTCTCCCGCAACGACTCGCCGCGGACGTATGGCAGCACGTACCACAGGAAGCCGTCGCTCTCGCCGGAGTCGATGAGCGTGAGGATGTGCGGGTGGTCGAGCCGGGCGCTGATGCGGATCTCGTTGAGGAACCGCTCGCCGCCGAGCACGGCGGCGAGCTCGGGGCGGAGCACCTTGAGGGCCACGTCGCGGTCGTGCTTCACGTCGCGGGCGAGGTACACCGTGGCCATACCCCCGGCGCCGAGCTGGCGCTCGATGGCGTACCGGCCCACGAGGGCGGTGGTGAGGCGGGCGGTGTCGGCCATGGCGGCAGGCTAAGATGCGGCGCGGCGTGCCCGCGGGCTAGTGGGTCGGGGCCGCCCCGTCGTCGCGCACGATCCGCCCAGCCTTCATCACGAAGCTCACGCGCCGCACGGCCGTGATATCCCGCGTCGGGTCGCCGTCTACGGCGATGAGATCGGCCTGGAGGCCGGGCGCGACCGCGCCGATCTGGTCCCCGAGTCCCAGCGCCGCCGCGTTCAGCGACGTGGCCGCGATGATGGCGTGCAGCGGCGCCTCGCCCGCCTGCTGCACCCGGCACACCAGGTCCTCGGTGTTGCGTCCGTCGGCACCGGCCACGGCGTCGGTCCCGTAGACGACCTTGAGGTTCGGCGTCGCGAGCGCCATCCTGACGATTCCGACCGCGAGCGGAATAGCGCGCTCCATCGCGGCGAACCCTGCCGCGGTGTAGTTGCCGATCCCCTCGTACTTCGCGCGGTTGTCCAGGTAGTTGTGGAAGACGAGCCCGCACTGCGGATCGAAGAACGTCCCACGCGCAGCCATCAAGTTGAGCACCTCTTGCGTGGCGAACACGCCGTGCTCGATCTGGGTGCAGCCAGCCAGCGTGGCCGCCCGCATCGCCGCCGCGCTGTGGGCGTGCACGATGGTGCGGAGCCCTACCGCCTTCGCCTCCCCGCACGCGGCCGCGAGCTGCGCGTCGGACATCGTCTGCGCGCCGCCTTCTCGGATGCTGGCGGAGGCGAAGAGCTTGATCACGTCGGCGCCGTCGGCTTTGCGCTGCCGCACCAGGGAGCGGAGGGAGTCGGGATCGCCGCTCCGCTCATTGAGGGGGTCGAGCGAGGTCAGGATGCGCGGCCCCGGAAGCCCCTGTCCCGCGATCCAGTCCCGCAAATCGGCGTCGTTGCGCGAGCCCACGCTCTGGATGGTCGTAAACCCCGCCTGGAGGGTCGCCCAGGCATTGGCGGCGGCCGCCAGCATCGACTGCTGAGGCGTGTCGCCGTCCGTCTGGGTGTGCAGGCGGCCCTGGCGATTGAAGTACCACACGGGGTGCGTGTGCGCATCGATCAGCCCCGGCAGCAGCGTGCGGCTTCCGAGGTCCACCAGACGGGCGCCCGGAGGAACGGTGCCGCGCGGGCCGACTTGTGTGATACGACCGCCCGCCACGATCACGTCCACGTTGGTGGACACGCCGCCACGTCCATCCAGCAGCCGCGCGGTGCGCAATACTAGGAGCGTGTCCTGGGCGGGCAGTGGCGCCGCCCTGAGGATGAGAGCGGCGACCGTGGCGGCGCGGATCATCAGGGCGTCTGGGGCGCGGGAGGCCGGACGAACTGGACGGCGGGACGGGCGCCCAGGCGATGAAGCAGCAGGGCGGCGCGCTCGGTCTGCATCACCAGGGTGGCGAGGCTCACCCGCTCCCCTGGCGCGTGGGTGCCGCCGCCCAGCGCGCCGAGGCCGTCCAGCCCGTCGATGAGCGGTGCGACGAACGAGATGTCGCCGGCGCCCCGCCGGCCGGGGTCGAGCGCCGCCACCACACCGTAGCCCAGCGCCTGACTCGCGGAATCGTACACGGCGAGCAGCCTGGCGTTGCCGGGCGTGGGGGACATCGCCGGGTATTCGTCCTGGAAGCTGATCGTGGCATCGGTGCCCGGGAGGTGCTGCGCCACGATCGCCCGCATGCGCTCGCGCGTGCGCGCGAGCTGCTCCGCCGAAATGAAGCGCAGATCTCCGTGCGCGACGGCGTGCGAGGGGACGATGTTCAGCTTGCTCGCGGCCGTGCCGCTGACGGCGACGGTGTCGTACGTGACGTCGGTGCCGCCTACGACGGTGGCCGCGTTGAAGGTCAAGTATTGCTCGCCCGCCAGCTGTGTGCGGAACGCGTCGAGAATCCGGGCGACCTCGTAGATGGCACCGTAGCCCGCGCCCTGGCCGAACACGCCCGCCGAGTGCGCCTGCCGTCCGGTGGCGGTGATGCGCCACGAGCTGGCGCCGCGGCGCGCCACCGTTGCGTCGCTGCGGTTGCCGGCCTCGAACGCCAAGGCGACGTCGCTCCGCCGCGCGGCGTCGATCAACGCCTGGCGATCGGCGGCGAGAGCCTCGGGGGCGACCGCTTCCTCGTCTCCCGTGAACACGATCGTCAAGCTCAGGTCCTTGAGCGCCCCGGCGGCCTGTAGCGCCTTGAGCGCGTACAGGATCACCACGTCTCCCCCCTTCATGTCGGCGGCGCCGATGCCCCGGGCTGTCGAATCCTCGCGGACGAAGCTGGCCCCGGCGGGCTCGACGACGGTATCCAGGTGGCCGATCAATAGGATTCGCACCGCGCCAGGCTTGCCCCGGTGCTCGGCGACGAGATGGCCGGCGCGTCCCACGGCGTCGGGGAGGCTGACCCACGTCGTCGTGAAACCGAGCGAATCGAAGGAGGCGCGGAACACGGCGCCCACCCGACGCACGCCGTCCATGTTCAGCGTGCTGCTGGGGATGTCGACCACCCGTTGGAGGTAGGAGATCTGGCTCTCGCGCGTCGCGACGATCGCGTCGCGGATGCGCCGCTCCTGACCGGTGAGGGGGGACTGGGCGGAGAGCGGCGCCGCAAGCGTCGCGACGAGAGCGAATGGGAGTGTGGGACGCATGGGCCTAAAATGCCGCCGGGGTGCGGCTCGCCGCCAGGACGTGCAGATTGCTCCTCGCGATGCCCGAGCTTCCCGACATCGAGACCTACTTGGGCGCCCTGCGGTCGCGGATCCTCGGGGCGCCGCTCGAGGCGGTCCGGATCGCGAGCCCGTTTCTGCTCCGCACCGTCGATCCGCCGGTGACCGCGCTCACCGGCCGCGCCGTGAGGGACCTGCGGCGACTCGGCAAGCGCATCGTCGTCGGACTGGACGGCGACTACTTCCTGATCCTGCACCTGATGATCGCGGGCCGGCTGTGGTGGAAGACGAAGGGCGCCGCGCTGCCCGGCCGCCGTGGCCTCGCGGCACTCGACTTCCCGGGCGGCACCCTGCTGCTCACCGAAGCGGGGACGAAGCACCGCGCGTCGCTGCACGTGGTGCGCGGCGCGGCCGCCCTCGCCGCGCACGATCCCGGCGGCATCGATCCGCTTTCGGCGACGCTGGACGATTTCCGCGCGGCGTTGACCCGCGAGAACCACACCCTGAAACGCGCCCTCACCGATCCCAGGCTCCTCAGCGGCATCGGGAACGCGTATTCCGACGAGATCCTGCACGCGGCGCGACTGTCGCCGCTCCAGCTGACGTCGAGACTTTCCGACCAAGAGACCGCGCGCCTTCACCAGGCCACCCGATCCACACTCACCGCGTGGTTGGACCGACTGCGCGCCGAAGCGGCAGAGGCCTGGCCGGAGAAAGTCACGGCGTTCCGAGAGGGGATGGCGGTGCACGGCCGATTCCGCAAGCCGTGCCCGGTGTGCGGTGCTCCGGTCCAACGCATCCGGTACGCCGCCAACGAGGTGAACTACTGCGCCAGATGCCAGACCGGCGGGCGCCTGCTGGCGGACCGGTCGCTGTCGCGGCTGCTCAAGGACGACTGCCCGCGGTCCCTGGACGAGCTGGAGGAACGGGAGCGCGGCGCCTAGCTGCCTGGCTTCCGGTACGGCGGAACCTCCGGCAGCACACGGCCGATGGTCGCCAGGGTCGCTCCCTTCCACATCGACGGCACGCCGCGGATAAAGGTGACCACCCCCGCGGCGGGCGACCGCACCTCGCCCGTGACCCGGCCGAGGTAGTCCGTGGTGTAGCCCAGCTTCATTCCCTCGGCGACGTACGTCCCGCGGCCTACCGTCGCGAAGAACATGCCGGCCGAGTCGGCGGCGAGGCGCGTGCTCGCATCGAGCCAGACGGGTCGCTCTACCGGCCGAACCGGCCGGTCGATCATCTTGAGTGTGCCCATGACGTTGAGCGTGCCCTCGATCAGCAGCTCCAGGTCCTCCGGCAGCACCAGGCCGCTGCGCCCAGCTTCGGCGACGAGCACCGTCTTGCCCAGGGACATGGCGTAGCCGCCCAGGTTGCGGCGACTCGCCGCATCGGCGAGGTCGAAATCGCGCACGACGATGTGGTCGAGTCCGAAGGCGAGCACCAGCGCGCGGGATGCCGAATCTTGAGCGGCCTGCCCGCCCCGGAACCAATAGCTGTACGGGCGCAGGTCCTCGTCGAGGTCGCCGCCATGCAGGTCGATCACCACGTCGGCGGGCTTCACCACCTGCTCGGCGACGAGCGCCAGAGCGCGCTGCGTCTGTGAGCCGGCCGGGTCACCCGGGTACTGGCCGTTCATGCCCTTCCCGTCGATCGGGTTCACGTGGACCGTCATCTGCGTGAACGAGGCGACGTTCAGCAACGGCGCGACGATGACCGTCCCCGACAGCGTCCGGGGATCGAGCCGTCCGATCAGGCGCGTCAGGGCGACGATGGAGGTGTACTCCGTCCCGTGACTGCCGGCGACGAGTGCGAGCACCGGACCGGGGCGCGCGCCGTTGATCACGGCGACCGGAAGATTGGTGGCCGAGTCCGTCCCGACAGGGACGCGCAGCACCCCGTAAGCGACCTGCCCGCGGCGGGCGAGGGCGGTGCCGACGGTGACGCTGGCGCGCCCGTCCGCCTGCTGGGGGTACACCGGCGCCGCGGCCAGCAGGGAGATGGCGGCGAGAACCAGGAGTCGCGTCATGCCGAGAGAACCTCCACGTCGTAGAGCGTGAAGCTGCGGTCCGCCGTGAGCAGCGGCAGCCCTTCGAGTTGGGCCTGCGCTACGAGCAGGCGGTCGAAGGGGTCCCGGTGCTTCGGCGGCAGCGTGGTGACGTGCAGCGCGTGGCGGTGCAGGATGGGCAACGGAATGACGCCCGTCTGAGTCATCAGCCGTGGAATCAGGTCGTTGGGGGCTTCAGGCAACGGCAATTTGCCCAGCGCGTACTTGATGGCGATTTCCCATGCGCTCGCGGCTGAGAGTACCAGCTCGTTGGCGCTGGAAACCACGAGCGCTCGTCCCGAGGGAGACAGCCGGTGCGGGGCTGCGAACATCCACAACCATACCTGGGTGTCGAGCAGCACCCTCACCCTTCAAAGTCCTTGAGTACATCCTCCGGCAGCGGTGCGTTGAAGTCGTCCGGAATGAAGATCCGACCTACTTCGGTACCGAGCGTGCGTTCCGTGAGCACGGGACTGGCGGGCACCAGACGTGCGACCGGCACGCCGGCCCTGGCGATGACGACTTCTTCACCAGCCGCCACACGCTTGAGGAGCTTGGAAAGCTGTGTCTTCGCCTCGTGGACGTTGTACTGCTTCATGGGCGCAACTTAGCTAACCAAGTGGACTAAATCAATGCGACCGGTACGGCGACCACCGGCCGCTGGTCCTGCCGAACAGCCACCTCACCGTCCAGATCTCGACGGTGTTTCACCAGGCGCCGAACGAATTCGATCGCCGCTCGTTCGTGCCGCCTGTGCTGTACACGCCCCTCACCTCCGCCGACTACCGGCGTGGCCTCGGTCCGGCGCTCGCCGCCGTCCTGGCCGCGGACACGGCCCGAGGCGTGGCGGACGTCGTGGAACGGGCGGTGGCGGCGGGGGACTCGGCGGGGGCCGAGCAGGCGTTGCGCGCGGCGCAGGGCGGGGTGGTGAACCGGTTCCGGAATCTCGAGGGGGACATCAACGCGTTGGGCTACCGGCTGGTCGGGGCGGGAAGCGTGGACCGGGCGCTGGCGGTGTTTCGTCTCAACACCCGCGTCTATCCGCGCTCGGCGAACACCTTCGACAGTCTCGGAGAAGCGCTGCTGATCGCGGGGCGGCGTGAGGACGCGATCGCGGCGTACCGGCAGGCACTGAGGATCGACCCGACGTTTCCGCCCTCGATTCAGGCGCTCCAGCGGTTGGGAGTGCGCTAGGGCGCCCCGTTGGAGCGGTCACTGGCGGAGCCGAGACTGCACGTCCGCGAGCCAGTTGTCCGCCCACACGATCTGGGGTCCGCGAGACGCCGAGGCGGATTGCAACGGACTCATGAAGATGAAGGCGCGTCCATCGGCTGTGACCTCATAGGCTTGGTGGAAGGAATCGAGGGAGAACCCGGAGGCGTCGAACAGCGTCTTGAGGCCTGCGACGGCGAAGGTGGGAACGGTGTGGACCTGAGCCGCAATCAGGCGAGTAGCATTGTCCAGAAAGAAAAGCTCGCGCCCGTCGGGCGACCAGCGCGGCTCGATCCCCCCGCCGTTCGAGACCTGCCACCGTCCGCCGCCGGTATTGGGGAATGGCCGGACGTAGACCTCGTTGGTCCCCGATTCGTTCGAAGTGTAGGCCAACCAGCGCCCATCGGGCGAGAGCGCCGGATGCAGCTCGGTGAAGGTGGTCGAGACGAGCGGCACCGGAGTCGCATCCCCATTGATCCGCAGGCCCAGGATGTCCCCCGCGCCGGCCGTGGCGTTGTCCGTGCGGACGAGCACCCAGCGGCCGTCCCGCGACCAGGTGGCTTCCTGAATCTGCCGATCGAGCCGCACCAGGAGCCGGTCCTGGCCGCTGCCGTTCGCGGGGCGCGCGAACACCGCGCTGCCGTTCCCGCTGTCGCGGATGAACGCCACGGAGCGGCCGTCGGGCGACCAAGTCGGCCGCCGGTCCTGGCCGCCGAAGGAGAGCCGGGTGGCCGGCCCATGGTCCAGCTGCTTGACCCAGATGTTCTGCCCGCCGCCGTAGAAGCCGGCGCCCACGGCCAGGTGCCTCCCATCGGGCGAGAGGGCGAGCGAGCTGAGCTGCCCGTGCCACGCGGTGTCGATGGGGGCAGTGGCGCCGTCGCGGCTCACTCGTACCATCGTGTTGTCGCTCGATCCGCCGAGAGCGTGGACGTACACGAGGGACCCTGATGCCGACCACGCTAGCATCGAGGATCCGTTGAAGTTCCCGACCATCACGCCTTCGAGCACCGGCACCGCTCCCCCGGTTACCTCGAGGCGCCCGAGGTCGAATGGCGCCACCATGGCCACGCCGTCGCGTCGCACGTACAGGAGGCGCCCGTTCGGCAGATACCACGCCTGCGCCGCATCGTCGAGCAGACGCACTTCCCGTCCCGTCCGCAGGTCCAGCACGTGCACGCTCATGCCGATGCATCCGGACGAGCACACTTGAAACAACACGCCGCGTCGGCGCGGCAGTGACGTCGGCGCGGCGATGCCGCCGCCCCCCAGGGCCGTGTCGTGCAACACCACGGTGCTGGCCCCCCCGGCGGAACCGATCCGGCGGAGCTCGATCAAAGTCGATGTCACGTATGCCAGCGTGGCCGGGTCGAGCCAGGTCGCCCCGCCGAACCCGCCGCCCGCGGAGTCCGACAGGGTCACGGTCGCACCGCCGGTGGCGCGGACCTTTTTCAAGTGCTCGTCGGCGACGAACGCGATCCACTCCCCGTCGGGCGAGAACACCGGATTCGAGGCCCGCTCGGTGCCGCCGATCGGCGTAGGGTTGAGGTCGCCCCGACGCTTGATCCACAGCCGGCCGTTCTGGCGGTCGTCTTTGAAGACGAGCATCGAGCCGTCCGGGGAGAGTGTCAGCGACGGCAGTGTGGTCTGGAGCCTCACGCTGTCCCCCAGCGAGATGTATTGCCAAGTCGTGGGCTCCCGGGACGTGCCGCGGACGCGCACCCATCCCCAGAGGGCGAGCGCGACCCCCGCCACCGCGATGCCGGTAGCCACTTGGAAGCGACGCCGCCACTGCACGCTGCCCGGCGATGCAATCGCCACGGCCGTAGCGCCCCGGGCAGCCGGCAGGACTGGCCCACGGCTCGCGAGCGCCTCAGCGAACTCCGCGGCGCTACCGAACCGGTCCGCGGGGAGCTTCTCCAGCGCGGTGAGCACGGCGGCCTGGACGTGCGGCGGCACCGTGTGGCGCTGGGGCAGGAGTGGCCGGGGTGTTTCGGTCACCACCTTCGCGACGATCGCCTGCGCCGTCGGCCCCGTAAACGGCGGCTCGCCGATCAGCATCTCGTACAGCACCGCGCCGAGCGCGTACACGTCGCTCCGCGCGGTGATCTCCCGTTCTCCCATCGCCTGCTCGGGACTCATGTAGTGGGGTGTGCCGAGCGACATCCCCGTCTCGGTCATCCGCGTGCCCCCGGCGCTGCTCACCGCGAGGGCGATCCCGAAATCGGCGACCAAGGCCTGGCCGTCATGGAGCAGGATATTCTCGGGCTTGATGTCGCGGTGGATCACCTGGTGCCGATGGGCGTAGTCGAGCGCCGACGCGACCTCGGTCGCGATGCGCACCGCCTCGTCGATCGGGAGCTGCTTGTCGCGGGCCAGGCGGTCGCGCAGCGACTCCCCTTCGACGTTGGGCATGACGTAAAACAGGAACCCGTCGGCCTCGCCGGAGTCGTGGAGGGGGAGGATGTGAGGATGCTGGAGGTTGGCGGTGACCTTGATCTCTTTCAGGAAGCGGTCGGCGCCGATCACCGCCGCCAGCTCGGGCCGCAGGACCTTGAGGGCGACCTTGCGGTCATGTCGGACGTCGTGGGCGAGGTAAACGGTGGCCATCCCGCCCGCGCCCAGCTCGCGCTCGATGCGGTAGCGGTCGGCAAGCGCGGTCGCGAGGCGGGCAGAGGCATCGGTCATCGGCCGCCCTCATCCTTCCGCACTGCCCGCCCGACGATGATGGTGACGTTGTCGCTGCCCCCGTCGTCCAGGGCGTCCTGGAGCAGAGTCTCGCACACCTGCTTGGCGGACGTCATCGTGGCGAGCCGCTGTTTGATCAGCTCATCGGATACGTGTTTGGTGAGGCCGTCGGTGCACAACAGATGGACGTTGCGCCAATCCGACTGCATCCGCGTCACGACCGGGGCGGTCTGAGGCCCGCCGATCGCGCTCGACAGCACGTTGGCCAGCCGCGAGTTGAACGCATCCGTCCGGGTCAACACCCCTTGATCGAACAGCTCTTGCGCCATCGTCTGATCGCGCGTGATTCGGAGCAGCTCGCCGTCGCGGTACACGTAGTAGCGCGAATCGCCGACCTGGAGCACGTACACCCACGGCCACACACCGATCCACACGGTCAGCGTCGTGGCCATGCCCTTGAGGTCGGAGTCCAACGCCGCATGCCGAAGCACCCCGGCGTGGCACTCCATGGCCGCCGCTTGCAGCACGTCGATGAACGAGGCCTCCCGCGCGTCGGAGCCGTAGTAGCACCGCAGGCTCTGGGCGACGTAGGGCGTGACCTGCTCGAGCGCCAGCCGGCTCGCTACTTCGCCCTTGGAGCCGCCGCCCACGCCGTCAGCGATCATCGCCAGGAAGGCCAGCCGGTCGTCCTCCAGCTTGAGCTGGTTCACCTCGGGCAAGCTCGTGAGGTGGACGTCCATGCGCTTGCGCAGCGAGGCGAGCAGGAAATGGTCCTGGTTCACCTTGCGCACCTTGCCCGGGTGGGTGAGGCCGAACACGTCGATCTCCTCATCCAGCGGCTTGCGGGCGAGCGAGGGCGTCGTGGATGTCTCGGGCAGGGTCATGGCCGGTCTCCTCTCATGTCACGGCACCCGCAGCTGGGCGATCCAGTTCTGGACCAGCTCGATGTGCGATCCCAGCGGGCCCCGGACCATCACGAAGCTCCTGCCGTCGGGCGACACATCGTAGTTGGCGTGGTCAATGGCACCGATGAAGTTGGTCGCGTCGAACAGCGGCGTGCGCCGAGTGACTTCGAACGTCGGCGCCGTGCGGATCGCGGCGGCGATGAGCCGGTGGACCGACCCGGCGTCCTCGCGGTACATCAGCTCGCGCCCGTCCCGCGTGAACACCGGCTCGGACCCGCCCTCCACGGAGACCTGACTGTGGCCCCCCGGCCCTGGGAACGGCCGCACGTACACCTCCTGCCGGCCGCTCTCGTCGGAGACGTAGGCGAGCCAATGGCCGTCCCGTGAGATGGCCGGGAAGGCTTCGCTCGCGCGGGAGCCGGGGATCTGGACGGCACGGCGGGACCCGGCCAGCGGCACCATCCACAGCCCGGCGGTGAGTGAAGTGGAGAGGATCAGCGCCCGACCGTCCGGCGTCCACGCGCCCGACGAATGATCGTGCTCGTCCGCGTAGATCGAGTCGGCCGCGCCGCTGCCGTCGGCGCTCCGGGCGAACACTGCTCGCAGTCCACCCCGCAAGGCGGTGTAGGCGAGCTGACGCCCATCGGGACTCCAATAGGCGTCGTTCGCCGTCTCACCCAAGGTGAGTCGCGACATGCGACGGTCCGCCGCGTCCGCGATCCACAGGTCGCGCCCGTCCGCGTCGGTGATGTCGAGTACGACGCGTCGCCCGTCGGGCGAGAAGCGCGGGTGGTGATAGAGGCGGGGCTCGCCCTGGAGTGCGGACCACCGGCCCGAGCGGTCCACCAGCACGAGCTGCGGCTGCGACGGCGGCATGTACACGATGGACGTTCCCGCCGCGTCCCATTGCGCGACCCCGCGGTAGCTGATCCACGCCTCCGGCGCGACGCGCCGCCCGTCTCCCGTCACGCGCAGCCGGGACAGATCGAACGGCGCCGCCATAATTGGTCCGCCGGCCCGCTGCTCGTATACCACCCAGCCCCCGCCCTCGGATACGTAGCGCGCCATCACCGCGTCCGGCAGCCCGATGTCGCGCGTCGTCCCGTCCGCCAGCGTCACGGCGACGATATGGGCGCGGTTGCGGCCGCCGGAGAACTGGGCCGCGAGAACAGCTCGGCCGCCCGGCAGGGGGCTGATGGCGAGGAAGGCCCCGCCGGGTTCGGAGCGGGCGACGTCCCTCGGCCCCGTCAGACTGTCGACCAGGCGAAGGGTCCGTTGCGACGGATCCACGAATACCACCGCGCCGCGATCGGTCCAGGCCCCGAACGGCCCCGCGCTGTCCGTGATCTGCATCGGTGCGCCGCCGGCGACCGGGACCCGCAGCAGGCGCTGCGGCAGCCAGAACCCGATCTGACGGCCGTCCGGCGAAAAGAACGGGCCGTCCCCGCCTTCGGTGCCCCGCACCGGCCGGGCGATCGAATCGGCCATCGCACGGACGTAGATCTGCGAGCCCCGGGGACCGCGGCCGACGAACGTCAGCAGACTCCCGTCGGGGGAGAGGGCGATTCCTTGACCCCACGAAACGGCAAAGGTCGTCGTCGGCTCGAGCTCGATGGCGAAGCGGCCGAGTGGGCCGGGCGTCGCGCCCGGGCGCGACAGTCGAGTCGCCGCGGCGCCGACGCCCAACGCGACCACCGCGATCACCGCGGCAATCCGCCAGTCGATTCCGTAGGCGGCGGGTCGGCCGGTTGCGGCGGCGATAGGGATCGTCGGCGCGACCCGCGGCCGTCCGAGCGCCTCGGCGAACTCCGCGGCGCTGCCGAACCGGTCCGCGGGAAGCTTCTCCAGCGCGGTGAGCACCGCGGCCTGGACGTGCGGCGGGACCGTGTGGCGCTGGGGCAGGAGCGGTCGGGGTGTCTCGGTCATCACTTTCGCGACGATCGCCTGTGCTGTCGGCCCGGTGAACGGCGGCTCGCCGATCAGCATCTCGTACAGGACCGCACCGAGGGCGTATACGTCGCTCCGCGCCGTGATCTCCCGTTCCCCCATCGCCTGCTCGGGACTCATGTAATGCGGGGTGCCCAGGCTCATCCCGGTTTCGGTCATCCGTGTCCCGCCAGCGGCGCTCACCGCCAGTGCGATCCCGAAGTCGGCCACCAGCGCCTGCCCGTCGTGCAGCAGGATGTTCTCTGGTTTGATGTCGCGGTGGATGACGTGGTGCCGGTGCGCATAATCGAGCGCGCTCGCGACTTCGCGGGTGATGTGGACGGCATCATCGATCGGGAGCTGCTTCTCGTGGGTGAGCCGGTCCCGCAGCGACTCGCCCTCGACGTTGGGCATGACGTAATAAAGAAGGCCGTCCAC
This sequence comes from Gemmatimonadota bacterium, assembly GCA_041477065.1. Taxonomy (GTDB): domain Bacteria; phylum Gemmatimonadota; class Gemmatimonadetes; order Gemmatimonadales; family GWC2-71-9; genus 13-1-40CM-70-15. The sequence goes on along the minus strand of JBGOUQ010000002.1, from coordinate 44,852 downwards.
CTCGCCGGAATCGATGAGGCCGAGGATGTGAGGGTGTTGGAGGTTCGCGGTGACCTTGATCTCTTTGAGGAAGCGGTCGGCACCGATCACGGCCGCCAGCTCGGGCCGCAGGACCTTGAGGGCGACGTTGCGGTCATGTCGGACGTCGTGAGCGAGGTAAACCGTGGCCATCCCGCCCGCGCCGAGCTCGCGCTCGATGCGGTAGCGGTCGGCGAGGGCCGATTCGAGTCGCTTCGCGGTGTCGCTCACCGGACCCGCAGGAGCCGCCGGTACACCGGTTGGCCGGCGGGCAACGCGACCACCAGCGAGTAATCCCCCGGCTCGGGGGTGACCGCGGCGTCGAAGGTCTCGCCGACTCGCAGCATCATTCGCGCTGGCCGGCTGCCCGCTTGCGCCGGCGGCAAGGCCGCCCCGTCCTTCGCGATCGGGCGCCAGGGCGCCGGCGTCGAATCGCGACGGACGGAGACCAACACCTTTTGCGCGGGCCCGATGTTCACGAACCGAAACCGGTGTACCCGGCCCGCGGCGAGGTCGAGCGGGGCGGCCGTCGTGTCGCCGTCCACGACCACGTGCGGCGGATTGAACATCCCGTCCCACCCGATTACGAACACATGGTCGGTTGCGGGGTCGAAGCGCTCGCCCGGCTCGAGCACCACGATCGGTCCGTACAACCCCGCGGTCAGCTGGCTGAGGTCGTGGGTGTGCGTGTGATAGATGAAGGTGCCGGCGCGCCGCAGCGTGAGGTGCGCGGTGAACGAGTCGCCGGGAGCGATGGCCGGCGCCACCCGGCCGGCCGGGGAAGACGGGCCACCGCTCCAACCGGCCACACCGTCGGAGTAGCTCTCCAGCTCGAGCCCGTGCCAATGGATGGCGGTCGCTTCGTCCAGGTGATTCACCACGGTGACGTCGGTCGGTTGGCCGCGCGTCACGACCAGCACGGGCCCTGGCGACCGCGGCGCGGGCGGTGCGGCCTCGGCCTCCCCGATCGCCACTCCCACGGTGCGTAAGGTGTCCGCGTGGCGCGGCAGCTCGGAGACGACGAAGCGCAGCCGTCGGGGGCTCGGGCGCTCCGGCGCGCGCCACCCGGGAGGAGCGCGCACGTCGATGCCCAGCACGAGCCCGGCCATGGACGGCCCGTCGTGCTCGCCGTGGTCCTGGAGAACGAGTCGGGCGGCTTCCGCGACGACGTGAAACGCGATGTGACAATGGAACAGCCAGTTGCCGGGGCGGACGGGATTCCAGACGATGGACATCGTCTGCCCCGGCGACAGCTCCTCGGTGACCGCCAGGCGGCGCGCGCCCGGGGCATACACCGAGTCGGCGGTGGGTGACCCATGGCTGTCCACCCGGAAGTAGAACCCGTGCAGGTGCATCGGGTGATTGCGACCGTTGGCGTTGACCCAGCGCCAGCGGACCGAGTCTCCCACCGTGTAGGAAAGCCGTTCGGTGTACGGCCATGATTTGCCGTTGATCGCCACCGCGTTGCGGTAGTCCTTCCCCACCGGCTCTCCCCAGATGTTGATGACGAAGACGCGGTCGTCCGGCCGGGGACCGGCCGAATCCACGACGAATGCGCCGCCGACCTGATCGCGCTCGACGGAGTCCGACGGCACGCCCACCCGCGCCCAATAGACGTACGTTCCAGGGGCACCGGCGGCGAAGCGCACAGTGCGGCTTTCCCCAGGGCGGAGCCGCAGGCTGTCGAGCCCGTCGGCGGGACGCGGCATCAAGCCGAATACGGTGACGGTCGAGTCGGGGAGCGCATTGCGGATGGTCACGTCGAGCGTCGTCCCGGCCGGCACCCGGATGAGGGGCCCTGGGATCCGGGGCGCGCGACCCGGCTCGGCGAACACCGGGACGACGACGGAGGGTCCGTCCTCGGCCTCGGGATACCAGGTGGCGAGCAACACGTCGAGTGAGAGCGACAGGATCCCGTTTCGCAACGCACCTGCGGGAGTCCGATTGTCGTTGGGGACGACGCGCGTCACTTCCTCATGCCGGGTCGCGCGCAGCGTGCTGTCCGCCTGCGCCGAGAGGGCGGGAGCGATGGCGAGCGCGAGGAAGAGGGCGCCGCGCACGTCGCTCAGGGCGTCTCCGGCAGCTCGCGGATCCAGATATTCCGGTACCGCACCGGGTTCTCGTGGTCCTGGAGCGCGAGCGGCAGGCGGTCGGGATGCGGCGTGTAGTGCGCGACGGCGTTGTGCACGGTGCGACCCGTGATCTCGGTGTTGTCCTGCACCAGCACCCCGTTATGGAGCACCGTGACGCGCGCGGGGCGCACGACCGTGCCGCCCGGGCCGAAGCGGGGGCGGCGGAAGACGATGTCGTAGGTCTGCCACTCTCCCGGGGGGCGGCTCGCGTTCACGAGCGGCGGGGTCTGGCCGTACACCGCGCCCTGGTAACCATCGGCGTAGGTGACGTTCTGGAAGCCGTCGAGCACCTGGATCTCGTAGAGCCCCATCAGGAACACGCCGCTGTTGCCGCGCTCCTGACTCTCCCCGTGGGGTGGATTGGGTGTGGCCCATTCGATGTGCAGCTGGACGTCCCCGAAGCCGCGCCGCGTCAGCATGGTGCCGGTGCCGGGCGCGACCTCGACGTAGCCGTCGCGGACGGTCCACCTGGCCGGCGTGCTGTCCCGCATCTGCCAGGACGAGAGGTCGGTGCCGTGGAACAAAACGATCGCGTCGGAGGGCGGCGCTGACGCAGGATGAGCGGGACCGGGGTCCACGATCGGGGGCTTGGGCCGCTCCGGCGAATTCGGCGGCCACTGTCCACTAGCCTGCGCCGCACCCAGTGCGGGAGCGGCCAGCAGCGCGAGGACCACCATCGCTCGTGTCATATCATGCTCCGCACGACGAACCAGACGTTGGCCGGTCGCTCGGCGAGGCGGCGCATGTACCAGGCGAACCACGCCCGGCCGTAGCTGACCAGCACTTTGATGGGAAGCCCGCCGGCGGCGAGCGCGTGCTGCTCGGCCGTCCTGATGCCGTAGAGCATGTGTACCTCGAACGACCCGGGGCGGACGCGGAGCTCGGCCGCACGCGCGCGGATGCGCGCGATGAGGGCGAGGTCGTGCGTGCCGAAGATCGGCCGGACGCCGTCCCGCGTGTGCTCGAGCAGGCGCACGGCGAGGTCGAAGTACGCCGCGTCCACATCGCGCTTGGCGGGAAAGGCCGCGCGCGCCCCCTCGTTGTACGCGCCTTTCACCAGGCGGATCGTCGGCGCGAGCGGCAGCAGGCGCGCCAGGTCTGCGGGAGTGCGGCGCAGGTAGGCCTGCATGGCTACGCCGACGTTGGTGTGCCGCGCGCGCACCTTCCGGAAGACGTCGAGGGTCGCGTCGGTGTAGCTCGAGTCCTCCATGTCGATCCACAGCAGCGCGTCGTGGCGGGCCGCGCGCTCCACCAGCGTCAGGAGGCTCGCTTCGCACCGGGCGCGGTCCACGTCGAGGCCGAGCTGCGTCAGCTTCACCGAGATCTGGCTCGGCAGCTTCCGCGCTCTTACCTGGTCGAGGACTCCGAGGTAGTGCTCGCGGACGGCGTCGGCCTCGGTGAGGCTGGTGATGTTCTCTCCCAGCTGCGTGAGGACGGTCCCGATACCCCGTCCCGCGAGCTCCGCGGAGGCGGTCAGCGCGTCGGCGAGCTCCTCCCCGGGCATGAACCGCTGGGTCGCTCGGCGGAAGAAGGCGCGGCGACGCAGCTGGTCCGCCAGCCAGGCACTGCGCGAGGCGCGCAACAGCAGGGTGCGGGCGAGGGACACGGCGCCTCCTAGGGCTTCCAGGTGCCCCGCGCGACGGCGGGGACGAATGCATCGAGGCCGGGCGGCGGGAAGTCCAGCGTCTTTCCTTGCTCGGCGCTCTGGTAGGCGGTCATGAGGACGCGCACGACGTCGAGACCGTCGTCGAACGTGAGGGCCGGGGACTCGAGCCCGCGGAAGACGCGCACGAAGTGCCGATCCTCGGCTTCGTAGCCGTAGGCCGCCGGCTCATTCGCCACGACGGGCATCTGCCCGGTCTCGGCGTTCTGCTTCTCGATCAGGTCTTCGCCGGCTTTCCCCCGCACCTCGCGGCTGAAGAACAGCTTCAACCCGCTATCCAGCGTGTTCCAGGACATCGAGTACTCGGGCCCGAGCAGCTCGGCCGAGAGCCGCAGCCCGGCCCCCACGAAGCACCACGAGGTCGTGGCCTCACCGAGCACGCGGTGGCCGTCCTCGGCGGCGAACTCGATCATCACGCTGGCGAAGTCTTCCGCTGGCGCCTTGGCGTAGTCCACGTCGGGGCCCATCAGTCTTCCGAGCTTGCGGGCGTATTCGGGTCGGGTCCACTTGAGGCTGGCGATATGCCCCGTGATCCGGGCGGGCCGCAGCGACGCCGCCGGCTTTCCCGGCTCGGTGAGCAAGTGGCGGACGACGAGCGCCGAGTGGCACATCATGTCGTTGAGCACGCCGCCGCCCTGGAGCTTGCCCTGCCAGAACCACGGCATATGGGGGCCGCTGTGCTCCTCGGCCGCCCGGGCGAGGTAGGGCCGACCGGTCAGCTTCGCGCCGCGGGCCCACAGCAGCGCGCGCCCCGCTTCCACCTGCGGCGCGAAGACCTGGTTCTCGAGGTAGCCGTGCGCGAGACCGGCCCGGGTCGTCAGCTCCAGCACCCGCTTGGCCTCCGCCACGTTGCGCGCCAGCGGCTTCTCGCAGGCGATCCCCTTCAAGGCGGCCTTGCCGCGCGTCACCGCATCGGTGATCTCCTCGACGTTGGCGATGCGGGCGTGGTTCGGACCGCACAGCCAGATCGCGTCGATTGTCGGGTCCGCCGCCATCGCCGCGATGCTCGGAAACGCCCGCGCCTGGCCGACGTCGAGCCGTCGCGCCAGCGCTACCGTTTCCTCGGCATGGCCCTGATTGGGACTCCAGACGCCGAGCACGTCCGCGTCGCGCACGGCCACGAACGCCTGGAGGTGGAACTTCGCGTTGAACCCGCTGCCGACGATGCCGATGCCGAGGCGCCGAGCCGTCATTCGTAGCGCACGCCGAGCTTGGCGAGGGCTTCCGGCGGGCAGCCGGTCCACTCGGTGACGAAGGTGTTGCCGATGTAGCGCAGGTCCTGCACGCCCAGCTTGCTCGAGAAGAAGCCCGACGCGGTGAAGTCGCGGAAGCTGTTGAAAAAGGCGACGCCGGCCGCGTGCTGCGGCTTCGCCCGCTTGGGCCAGGCAATGTCGTCGAGGACGGCGGTTCGCTCGGCCTCGGTGCAGGACACGAACGTCTTGCCGTAGCGGTCGTCGCACTCGTGGTCGAGCCAGGCGAGCCCGCCGCGGGTCGGCGTCTGCAGGTCCGGGTCGTCGCCCAGCATGAAGTCCATGAACTCCGGGACGCCGGCCTCCGTGGCGCTGCCCGAGCGCTCGTCCGCGGGGAGGATCAGGTCCACCAGCAGGCGCACCGTCTCCCATTCGTGGGGAGTGAATTGCTTGGGCTCGTACGGCGTTCCCCGCGCCAACGCTTCGCGGGCGAGCGCGGCTGCCTCGCGGACGGAGGCCGGGGCCCACTGAAATGCTGCCGCTACTGGTGCGACCGCGAGTAACCGAACCGCTTCGCGTCGATCCATGTCGCTCATCCCCCGGTCTCATTCCGCGGGACCCGGCAACCCCTGCGGCTCTGCGTCCCTGACTCCCCAAGCCGGAGGGACGGCCACTCGGCATCCGTGACCATTACAGCGCCCCCTTCTTCTTCTGGTCCGCGATGTAGTCGCTGGTCCGCAGGGACAGGGCGAGAATCGTCCACGTCGGGTTCTTGTCCGCCTGCGAGACGAACGGCGCGCCGTCGGCGACGAACAGGTTGCGGCACTCGTGCGCCTGGCACCAGCGGTTGACCACCGAGGTCTTGGGGTCGTCCCCCATGCGCGCCCCGCCCAGCTCGTGGATGATCGTGCCGCCCGCCGCGATGCCGTATCCCTGCTCGGCGGTCGGCATCGGGGAGAACACCTCGCCGCCCATCTCGGCGACCAGAGCGCGGAACGTCTCCTGCATGTGCTTCACCTGCTTGAGCTCGTGGTCCGACCACTTCCAGTGGAACCGCAGGACCGGAATGCCCCACCGGTCCACGGTGCGCGGGTCGATCTCGCAATAGGTGTCGTCGTTGGGGATCATCTCGCCGCGGCCTGAGAAGCCGATCGTGGCCCCGTAGTAGTGCCGGTAGTCGTCCTTGAGCCGCTTGCCGTAGCCCCCGCCGGAGGGGTAGCGGTGGATGCCTCCCATGAAGCCGTACCCAGGCTGGTGGGTCCCGCCCCAGACCTCGATGTGGTAGCCGCGGGGGAAGTCGAGGCTCTTGTTGTCGAGCCACCAGGGCATGTAGAGGTGCATCCCGCCCACGCCGTCGTGGTTGTGGGGCACGTGGTCCATCAGCTTCGGGATGAACCCCGCGACGTCGCTCCCGGTCGTGTCGGTGATGTACTTGCCGACCGTGCCGCTCGCGTTCGCCAGCCCGTCGGGGAAGAGGCTCGACCGCGAGTTGAGCAGGAGCCGGGCGGACTCGCAGGCGCTCGCGGCCAGGACCACGACGGCGGCCCGCACGTGCCGGTCCGCGCCGGTCGTCGTGTCCACGTAGGCGACGCCGGAGGCGCGCCCGGCCCGATCCACGGTAACCTCGCGCGCCATCGCGTTGGTCACGAGCGTGAGCTTGCCGGTCGCGAGGGCGGGGGCGATCAGCACGTTGGTGGACGTGAAGTTCGCGTTCACCCGGCACCCGCGATTGCATTGGCCGCAATAGTGGCAGGCGGCCCGTCCGTTGAGCGGTCGAGTGAGGATCGAGAGGCGCGACGGAATGCAGGTGACGTGCAGCCTGTCGGCCGCCTGCTTCACCAGCAGCTCGTGGCAGCGCGGCTTCGGCGGGGGAAGGAACACTCCGTCCGGCTCGTTGGGGAGGTTCTCCTTACTGCCGAATATCCCGATCAGCCGGTCGATCCGGTCGTAGTAGGGGGCGACGTCCTCGTAGGAAATCGGCCAGTTGTCCCCCAGGCCGTCGCGCGTCTTGCGCTTGAAATCGTGGGGCCCGAAGCGCAGGGAGATGCGGCCCCAGTGGTTGGTCCGGCCGCCCACCATGCGCGCCCGCCACCAGCTGAACTCCGTGCCGGGCGCCCGCGTGTACGGCTCGCCGGGGAGGTCCCATCCCCCGATGCAGGCGTCGAACTCTCCGAAGGGTCGCTCCGGCGTGGAGGAGCCACGGCGCGGTGATTCGTACGGCCAGGTGAGCATCGCCGAGTCCGTCGTGTTGTCCCAGGGCCGGCCGGCCTCCAGCACGATGACGTCCAGGCCGGCCCTGGTGAGCGCGTGGGCCGCCATCCCGCCGCCGGCGCCCGAGCCGACGATGCAGACGTCGTAGATCTTCTGTTGGGGGTGGGTCCGCATGGCGCGTGAAACTACCGCTCCGCCGGAGCCGGCGCCAACTACTTCTCCGACCAGACCGCCAGCTCGTTGCCGCTCGGGTCGCTGAAGTGGAAGCGGCGGCCGCCGGGGAAGTCGAACGGCGGCTTCACGATCTTGCCGCCCGCGCGCACGACCTTGTCCTTGATTTCCTCCAGGCGCACCGCGTAGATCACGACGAGCGGACCTCCCCGGCTGCCGCCGCCGGGCCGGGCCGCGGCGTCCTTCCAGAACCCGCCCGCCAGCCGGCCGTCTTGAAAGCTCGTGTAGTCGGGTCCGAAGTCCTCGAACTTCCACCCGAACGCGTCCTGGTAGAACTGCTTGGTGCGCGGGATGTCGCTCGCGCCGAACTCCACGTAGTCGATCCGACGATCGTGCACATCCTGGCTCATGGTCTCTCCAGTGACAGGTGGAGGGAGGGGGGGTGGGAGGGGCGTCATGGAAACTACTGTGGTTTTCGCCGCGACACGATTCTGACGCGCGCGCGATTGACGGGCCCGGCGGGGTGGGGTAGGCTTTGCGCTTCCCATCACCCTCGGAGCGTTTCGCATGGCCCTCTCCACGTTCGCCGCTTCGAGCCGTCGCCTCCGTCTCGTGCTGCTCGCGCTCGTCCCCGCGGCCGCAGCGGCGCAAGTCCCCGACTTGAAGCCCCTGCGCGTCATCGACCCGCGCTGGATCGACACGACGGTGGCAGCCTGCACCGACTTCTTTCAATACGCCAACGGGGCATGGATCAAGCACGACACGATCCCCGCGGCGTACTCCTCGTCCGGCGTCACGCGGGACATGAGCGACCGCAACGAGCTGGTCGTGCGCTCCGTCCTGGACGACGCGGTGGCGCGGCGCGGCGCGCTGCCCCCGGACAGCACGCCCCGGAAGCTCGGCACCTTTTACGCGAGCTGCATGGACTCGGCCGCCGTTGAAGCCGCGGGGGCGATCCCGATCCGTCCCTGGCTCGCGGAGATCGACAGCGTGACCACGCGCGAGCGCCTCATCCCCGAGATCGCGGCGCTCCAGATCCGCGGCGCCAACGTGATTTTCGGCTACTCTCCCGACGTGGATCCGCACGACGCGGCGCACTACGTGACCTGGCTCTCCCAGGGCGGGCTGGGGCTGCCGGACCGCGACTACTACACGAAGACGGGCGCCTCGGCGGACTCGACCCGTCGCATGTACGTGGAGCACGTGACGAAGGTGTTCGTGCTCGCGGGGGCGGACGCCGCCGCCGCGGCGCGCGACGCAGGCCAAGTGATGGCGCTCGAGACCTCGCTCGCGGAGGCGTCACTCACGCGGCTCGAGCGCCGCGATCCCGCGGCGACCGATCACCCCATGGCGCTGGCGCAGCTTGTCGCGCTGACGCCGCGCGTGGCCTGGCCCGCGTACTTTCGGGGCGTCGGGCTCACGGTGCCCGTCACGAAAGTGAACGTCGCCGCGCCCAAGTTCGTGCAGCGCGTGGACTCGCTGCTCGCCGCGACCCCGTTGCCCGACTGGCGTGCCTATCTGCGCTATCACGTGCTCTCCATGACGGGGCCGTGGCTCAGCACGCCGTTCGTGAACGAGGACTTCGCCTTCCGATCCAAGTTCTCGGGCGCCAAGGAGCTGTTGCCGCGCTGGAAGCGCTGCCTGCGCGAGACCGACGGGGACCTGGGCGAAGCGTTGGGGCAGGCGTACGTGGCGAAGACCTTCCCGCCGGCGGCCCGCGCCCGCGCCCGCGCGGTGATCGACGACATCCGCGCCGCCTTTGGCGAGCGCCTGCGGCACCTCTCCTGGATGTCGGACTCCACGCGCGCCCAGGCGTTGAACAAGCTCGCTCGTATGGGTGAAAAAGTCGGCTACCCCGACCGCTGGCGCGACTACTCGCGCCTCGAGGCCGCCGAGGGGCCGTTCGTGCTCAACGTGGCGCGGGCGAACGCGTTCGAGTGGCGGCGGGTGGTGAACCGCCCCGGCTCGGCAGTGGACACCACCGAGTGGGGGATCACCGTCCCGACCGTCAATGCCTACTACGATCCGTCCAAGAACGAGATGGTCTTCCCCGCCGGCGCGCTGGCGCCGCAGACGTTCGATCCCGCGGCCGACGACGGCGCGAACTACGGCTCGTTGGGTGGTAGCTGGGCGGGGCACGAGCTGACGCACGGCTTCGACGACGAAGGGCGGCACTACGACGCGGCCGGCAACCTGCGCGACTGGTGGATCGCGGCCGATTCGGTGCACTTCACGCAGCAGGCCGATCTGGTCGTGCAGCAGTTCAACGGGTTCATTCAAGTGGACACGTTCCACGTGAACGGCGCGCTCACGCTGGGAGAGAACATCGCCGATTTCGGCGGGGTGCTCACCGGGTACGACGCGCTCGAGCGGGCGCTGGTGCGCGACGGGAGGCCTGCGTTGATCGACGGCTACACGCCGGAGCAGCGCTACTTCCTGTCGTACGCGCAGAGCTGGCGGGTGCACGTGCGAGACGTGCAGCTGCGGACGCGGGTGACGGTGGACCCGCACGCGCCGGAGCGCTGGCGGGTGAACGGACCGGTATCGAACATTTCGGCCTTCGCCCAGGCCTTCCACTGCAAGACCGGGGATGCGATGGCGCGGCCCGCGGGCAGCGCGCCGCAGATCTGGTAGCGGGCAGAGCGGCGCAGGCCCCCGGTGCCCGACATCACCCGGCGCGCGTTTCTCGAGCAGACGGCGGCTGCCGGCGCCGGCCTCGCACTCTCCGGTTTCCGTAGCGAGGCGGTGAGCCTCGGGAACGATTTCATCGGCGCGACCTGGACCGTCTCCGACGGCGCGTTGCGCGCCGTGCGCGTGGTGGATCGCCTCAACGCGCGCGCGCTGGACCTCCCGCCCGACGCGTTTACGCTGCTGTTCCGCGACGGCTCGACCCTGGGCGCCGCGGCCCTCCAGGTGGCCGGTGCGCCCCGGGTCGACCGCCTGCGGGGCGACCCCCGCGCCGCCCGCCTCGCCGACCGGCTGGGCGGGGACCAAATCACAGTGGAGTTGACGGACCCCGTGGGCCGGTTTCGGGCGACCTGGCGCGCCGTGCTGCGGGACGGATCGCACTACATCCGGCAGGAGGTGACGCTCGCCGCGACTGGCGAGGTGCCGATCTCCGAGATCCGGCTGTGGGACCTGGACCTGCCCGGCGCAGCGGTGTCGGGCACGGTGCGGGGATCGCCGGTCACGGCGGGAGGTGGGCGGTGGTTCCTCGGTTTCGAGCACCCGCTCTCGGAGAGCGTGGTGGATGGGACGCGGGTGCGCTGCCGCCTCGCGCGCGAGCTGCCGCTGCGCGCCGGGGCGCCGGTGACGTGCTCGTCGGTGATCGGCGTGGCGGCCCGCGGACAGCTGCGGCGTGCGTTTCTCCAGTACCTCGAGCGGGAGCGGGCGCACCCCTACCGCCCCTTCCTGCACTACAACTCGTGGTACGACATCGGCTACTTCTCCAAGTATGATGAAGCGGCCGCGCTCGCGGTGATCGCCGCGTACGGCGAGGAGCTGCACGAGAAGCGCGGCGTGACCCTCGACTCGTTCCTGTTCGACGACGGCTGGGACGACCCCGCGACGTTGTGGCGGTTCCACGCCGGCTTCCCGCGCGGCTTCACGCCGCTGCGCCAGGCGGCGGCGCGCGCCGGCGCCGGGATCGGCGTCTGGATGTCGCCGTGGGGCGGCTACGGCCGGCCGCGGCAAGAGCGCCTGGCCAACGGAACGGCTCAGGGGTTCGAGACCAACGAGGGCGGGTTTGCCCTCTCGGGGCCGAAGTACTACCAGCGCTTCCGCGAAACCTGCCTCGACATGATCCGGACCTTCGGGGTGAATCAGTTCAAGTTCGACGGCACCGGGAACGTCGCCCACGCCATTCCCGGCAGCGCCTTCGACTCGGACTTCGACGCGATGATCGCACTGATCGGCGAGCTGCGCGCCGAGCGGTCGGACCTGTTCGTGAATCTCACGACCGGCACGTATCCCTCGCCGTTTTTCCTGCGCTACGCCGATTCCATCTGGCGCGGCGGGGAGGACCACGACTTCGCGGGCGTGGGCTCGGACCGCCAGCGCTGGATCACCTATCGCGACGCCGATACCTATCAGGGGATCGTGAAGAAGGGGCCGCTCTTCCCGCTCAACTCGCTCATGCTCCACGGCTTGATCTACGCCCGCCACGCCCAGCACCTGGACACCGATCCGCAGCGCGACTTCGCGGCGGAGGTGCACGCCTACTTCGGGTCGGGCACGCAGCTCCAGGAGCTGTACGTCACTCCGTCGCTGCTCACGCCCGACGACTGGGACGCGCTCGCCGAGTCGGCGCGCTGGGCGCGGGACAACGCGGAGGTGCTGGTCGACACGCATTGGGTGGGCGGCGATCCGGGGGGGGGGGGGCTCGAGGTGTACGGGCACGCCGCGTGGCACGCGAACCGAGGCATCCTGGTGCTGCGCAATCCCAAAGACGCCCCGCAATCGCTGGCGCTCGACGTGGGAGCGGTGTTCGAGCTCCCCGAGCGGGCGCAGCGCCACTACCATGCGCGTAGCCCCTGGCGCTCCGATCGCAATGCGCCGGCGCTCGACCTGCACGCGGGCCGGCAGCAGGAGATCAAGCTGCGCCCGTTCGAGGTGCTGACCCTCGACCTGCGGCCGTAGTTGCACGCGCTCGCCCTCGGCCTGCTGCTGGCGGCGGCGTGCCTGCACGTCGCGTGGAATCTGCTGCTCAAGGGCGCGGCGGCCCGGACCGTGGTCGCGTGGTGGGCCCTGCTGGCCGGAACGGTGCTGTTCCTGCCCGCTCTCCTCACCGCCGCGCCGCTGCCTGCAGCAGTGTGGGGCCTGGCGGCAGCGAGCGCCGTCGTGGAGGTGATCTACTACCTGCTGCTCTCACGCGCCTACGACCAGGGCGACTTCTCGCAGGTGTACCCGATCGCCCGCGGCGCGGCCCCGGTGCTGCTCACCGCCTGGTCGGCCCTGGTGCTACGGGAGTTTCCCAGCGCCGCAGGCGTCGGGGGCGTCGCGCTCATCGTGCTGGGTTTGATGGTGGTGAGCAGCGGAGCCACCGCTGCCCCCGGGCGCCGATGGGACGCCCTTGGCGTCGCGCTCTGCATCTCCGTGTATTCGCTCATCGACGGCATCGCCGTGCGCCGGGCGGCGCCCGCCCCCTACACCGTCGCGGTGCTGGGCCTCACCGCGCTGCTCCTCGCCCCCGTTGTGCTGGTCCGTCAGCGCCCCGCCGCGGTCCTCGCTGAGGGGCGGCGCCAGTGGCCGCGGGCCGTGGCGGCCGGCGCGCTGATGGTGCTCGCATACATGCTGGTGCTGCGGGCGTACACGCTGGAGCGCCTGGCCTACGCGGGCGCCGTGCGGGAGGTGAGCGTCGTGCTCGCGGCCGTGGTCGGCTGGCGTTGGCTCGGTGAGTCGTTCGGGCCGCGGCGCGTCGCTGGCGCCATCGCCGTGTTCGCGGGCATTCTCGTTCTGGCACTCTTCGGCTGAGGTACTCGGATCATGCGTGAGCTCGGTTCTCTCGTTCTGGTGTTGACCGCGGCCGCCGCGACGAGCCTGACCGGTCAGGCGACCAGCGCCCTGATGCCCGTCCCCGCCTCACTCGAGTGGCGCACCGGCCGCCTCGCGCTCGACACAACGTTCACGCTGGCGATCCGTGGTTTCGCCGACGGCAGGCTGCGACGCGCCGTGGACCGCATGCTGCGGCGCCTCGAAGGGCGCACCGGGCTCACGTTCACCCGTGCCGCGGTCGGCGACTCCACCAGGGCGACCGTGGTGGTGCGCGCCGATGGGCCCGGGATGACGGTGCAGGGGGTCGATGAGGACGAGTCCTATACACTGACGGTGGACGACAGACAGGCGGTGCTCCACGCGCCCTCCGTCGTCGGCGCGATGCGTGGACTCGAGACGCTGCTCCAGCTCGCCGAGGCCGACGGCGCGGGGCCGTACTTGCCGGCGGTGACGATCCGAGACCGGCCGCGCTTCCCATGGCGCGGGCTGCTGATCGACGTGTGCCGCCACTGGGAGCCGGTCGCGGTCCTCGAGCGGACCCTCGACGCCATGGCGGCGGTGAAGCTCAACGTGCTCCATTGGCATCTGAGCGAAGACCAGGGGTTCCGCGTGCAGAGTCTGCGCTACCCGCGGCTTCAGGAGCTCGGCTCCGACGGGCGGTACTACACACAGGCGGAGATCCGTGCGGTGGTCGCCTACGCGCGCGACCGCGGCATTCGCGTGGTGCCGGAGTTCGATATGCCGGCCCATTCGACCGCCTGGTTCGTCGGCTACCCGCAGTACGCCGCCGCTCCCGGACCCTACCAGATCGAGCGCGTCTTCGGCGTGCACGACGCGGTCTTCGACCCCACGCGCGAGACGGTCTACACCTTCATCGAGACGTTCGTCGGCGAGATGGCGGCGTTGTTTCCGGACGCTTACTTCCACATCGGCGGCGACGAAGCGAACGGCAAGCAGTGGGACGCGAGCCCGCGCATCCAGGCGTTCATGCGCGCGCACGGCTTGAAGGACAATCAGGCGCTGCAAGCGCACTTCAACCGCCGGCTGCAACGCATCCTCGCCAGGCACGGCAAGCGGATGATCGGCTGGGACGAGATCCTCCATCCCGACCTGCCCCGGAGCGTCGTGGTGCAGTCCTGGCGCGGTCAGGAGTCCCTCGGCGAGAGTGCGAAGCAGGGATTCTCCGGCATTCTGTCGGCGGGCTACTACCTCGACGCCATGGCCCCGGCGGACTACCACTACGGTGTCGATCCACTCCCCGACAGCGCGGGGCTCAGTCCCGAGCAGGCTGCCCGCATTCTGGGCGGCGAGGTGTGCATGTGGGGCGAGATCGTCACTCCCGAGACGATCGATTCCCGGATCTGGCCGCGTACCGCGGCGGTCGCCGAGCGGCTCTGGTCCCCGCGCGCGGTGACCGACGTGGACGACATGTACCGCCGGCTCCGGGTGCTCTCCGCGCGGCTGGAGGAGCTGGGCGTCTCGATCGAGACGCATACCGAGCGGATGCTGCAGCGCATCGCGCCCGGAATGGATCTCGGGCCGCTCTCCACCGTGCTCGCCGCGGTGGAGCCGGTGAGCCTGGGCGGTCGCATGAGCGTAGATCCCGCCACTCAGCTCACGCCGCTCACCGCCCTGTCCGACGCCGCGCGGCCGGATCCCCCGCTGCGCCGGGACCTTGGGGCGCTCGTCCGCGATTTGCGGGGCGACTCGACGCGGGCGAGCACCGCCCACGGTCGGCTCGCGTGGATGTTCCAGTCCTGGCGCGATGCGGCGCCCGGCCTCGCCCCGATCGCCGAGCGTTCGGTGCTGGCGCGCGACGCGGTTGCGGTGGCGCAGCAGCTCGCCGACCTCGGCGCGGCCGGGCTGGAGGCACTCGCGTACGTGACCGCCGGCACGCCGGCGCCCCAGTCCTGGCGCGACGACCGCGCGGCGCTGTTGGAGCGCGCCGGGCATCCGATGGCGCACGTCAGGTTGGTGGTCCTGCCGGCGATGAAAGACCTGATCCAGGCCGCGGGGGAGGGAGGCTGGCGGTAGTCGCTACAGCCTGAGCAGCCCCGGGCCAACGCCAGTCACGAAGAACTCCGCCCGCTCGCCCGCCGCCGGAAATGCCCGACGGTAGGCGTCCGCCCACCGCTCCGCGAACGCGGGCGCGTCCGCCTCAGGTACCAGGGCCCACACGCTCCCACCGAATCCCGCGCCGAACGCCGACGCGGCCGCGGCGCCCAGCACGCGCGCGCGCCGTGCTAGCGCGATCGTCTCCGGCACCTGGTTCTCGAGGCCGCGCTCGGCGAGCGCCTGCGAGCGGTCTACCAATGGCCCGAGGGCTGCCACGTCCCCGCGCGCCAGCGCGGCGGCCGCGGCGGGGATGATCTCCGTGCTCTCGGCAAGGAACTGCTCGAGGCGCGGGAGCGAGGCTGCGTCCACGATCCCCCGCATGCGGGCCGGCGCGTCGGGTGTGGAGCAGAGCGCGGCGGCCAGGGAGGCATCGTCCCGGCCCGTCGCGGCGCGCCAGGCGTCGAGCATCGCCGCCGTCGCCCGTGACGCGCGGTTGTAGCGCGCGCGCGCGCTCCCCGTCTTGTCGGACGCCACGCCGCTCACCGCGATCACCAGCCGCCACCCGGGCGGGAAGGGAACGTCGCGCTCGTGGCGGACTGGGCAGAACGCGTACTGCCGGAGCGTGTCCGGTCGGCTCCAGAGAATGGCGGTGTGGTCCTCGCTGCCCCCTGCCGTGCCCACCCCGGCATCGCCCGCCAGGGCGCCGAACGACTGCCCGCTTTCGATGGCGCCGAGGTAGCCGGCCAGATCTTCCGGTCCACGAATGCTTTCGCGATACGCAGCGTGCCGCTCTAGCGTGTTGGCGTCCGCGACCGCGGTGAACACCGCGACGATGAGCGCGCTCGAGCTGCTCATCCCGGCGGCGCGGGGCAAGTCGCTGGTGAAGGCGAGGTCGGCTCCGCGGAGCGGGCCGGAGAAGTTGCGCGCCAGGCGGCGTGCGACGGTCATCGGATAATTGCTCCAGTGGCCCGCGCGTGGGGGGGGGGTGAGGTCGGCCCGCAGCTCGAGCTCCACCCGCTCGCCGCGTCCGGCGTCCACGATGCGCACCCGCGCGTCGGTGCGCGGCGCGGCGACGAGGCGGATACCGCGCTCCACCGCGCACAGCAGGCTCCGTCCTCCGGCGTAGTCGGTGTGCTTGCCCAGGAATTCGATCCGGCCGGGGACGTAGTAGGCACGCGCGTGGGGCGACGCCCCGATGAGGTCCGCCAGCGCCGCGCGCGCGCGCTCGAGCGGCTCCGGGTTCAGAGCCGGACTTCCACGCCCGCCAGCCGCGCAGCCGCCGAGATCACGTCGGCCCGGCTGGTGATGTCGAGGACCGGGCTGTGGAACGGGAGGACCCGGAACCGCTCCCCCAAAGTCAGGGCGTGCCGGACCGCTGACTGCACTTCCAGCTCCCCGCTCGGCGCCGGGGCGATGGCGCGACAGGCGGGGAAGATCGCCGCCGTGAACATCCAGCAGTTCACGCTGACATACTCGTCGCCCGGTGGATCGCTGCCGGCGCGCTCCACCAGGTCCGTGAGCCAGCCGTCGGGCGTGCTCCGGATCGCCGGCCACCGGGCGACGCGGGCCGCGGGGATGTTCCCCTCCTCCACCAGGGCCGCGGCGGCGAAGGCGGCGAGCCCCGCGCCGTCGATCAGCCGGAGGCCGTGGAGCGCCTCCACCGGGTAGTAGTTGTCGGAGTTGATCACGAGAAAGCGCTCGCCGTTCGCGAACCCCTCCGCGGCGGTGACGGCATCGGCTGTGCCCCGCGGCTGCGGCTGCAGCGCAAAGGTGACGCGCAGCCGTTTCGAGTGCTGTTGCGTGTAGTACTCCCGCACCACCTCGTGCTCGGGGCCGATCACCAGGCACGCGTCCCGGAAGCCCGCGTCGGCGAGCCCGCTCAGGACGTAATCGAGGAACGGCCTGCCCACCGGCATCATCGCCTTGAGCCCTGTCTCCGCGACGGCGGCCTGGTGAGGGTCGAGGGTTGTGACCGGGTCGGCGCGACGCATGCGCGTCCCCAGACCGCGGGCGAGGATCACGGCCTTCGTGACGGGGCGCATCTATCGCTGGGCGGTCAGGACGAAGCGGCGCTCGACCACATGCGCGGCAACAGCCGCACCAGGCCGATCGTGCTCAACAGGAAAAAGACCGCGAACACCGTTCCTTGGACGACCCGGCCGTAGATGAAGCTCCCGGCGCCGAACAAGGCGGAGTAAACGAATACGCAGCCCAGCATCCACCCCAGCAGCGCGAGCGGTAGGCTGTCCGGCGAGGCCCCCACGCCGGTCGCGGCGCGGATCTCGGCCCAGCCGGGACCGGCGGGTCGCACCAGGCGGTAGAACGCCTCGAGGGTGCCTCGATCCGTCGGCCGGGTGAGGTAGGTGGCCGCGACCCAGACAATGGTCGTCGTGACCACGGTGACCACGAGCGACACGTGCGCCGGCACGTGGTGCCCCGTCTTCCCGGCGACGAAGAAGGCTATCGCGACGACGAAGGAGCTCACCATGGCGGCGACCTCGCTCCAGGCATTGATGCGCCACCAGAACCAGCGCAGCAGGTAAATCAGCCCGGTGCCGGCGCCCACCGACAAGATCAGGTCGAAGCTCTCTTTGGCGGTGTCGAGGGCGAAGGTGAGCAGCGCCGCGCACACCATCAGCAGCGCCGTCGTCACGCGGCCGATGAAGACGTAGTGCCGCTCGCTCGCGCCGCGATTCAGGAACCGCCGGTAGAAGTCGTGGACCAGATAGGAGGTGCCCCAGTTCAAGTGAGTCTCGATGGTCGAGCGGTAGGAGGCGAGCATGCCGGCGACCATCAGGCCGAGGAAGCCGGCCGGCAGGAACCGCAGCATCGCCGGATAGGCCATGTCGTTGCCGATCAGGTGAGCGTCCACGTACGGAAACGCGGCATGGATGTCCGCCAGGCTCGGGTAGATGACCAGCGAGCACAGGGCCACGATGATCCAGGGCCAGGGCCGCAGCGCGTAGTGCATCGCGTTGAAGAACAGCGTTCCGGCCATCGCGTCCTTCTCGGTACGCGAGGCCAGCATCCGCTGGGCGATGTAGCTGCCGCCGCCAGGCTCGGCGCCGGGGTACCAGACCGACCACCACTGGATCGTGATCGGAATGACGATCACTGATAGTGCGACGCCCCAGTTGCTGAAGTCGGGGAGCAGGTTCAGCGTCTTGGGGTCGATCTGATGGAACAGCCCCACCAGTCCACCGACCTGGGGCTGCTTCACGGCGAAGTAGGCGACCGCGAAGGTGGCGCTCATCGTGATGATGAACTGGATCGAATCGGTCACCAGCACGCCCCACAAGCCCGACACCGAGGCGAAGAAGATCGTGATCGTCGAGCAGAGCAGCAGCGTCTGCCACATCGGCCAGCCGAGGACGATGTTCGCGATCTTTGCCGCGGCCAGATTCACCGTGGCCATGATGACGCAGTTGAAGAACAGCCCCAGGTAGACGGCCCGGAAGCCGCGCACGAAGATCGCCGCCTTGCCGGCATAGCGCAGCTCGTAGAATTCGAGATCGGTGAGGACTCCGGAGCGCCGCCACATCCGCGCGTAGAAAAACACCGTGAGCATGCCGGTCAGCAGGAACGACCACCACAGCCAGTTGTCCGACACGCCGTTCTCACGGACCATGTTGGTCACGAGGTTCGGGGTGTCGGTGCTGAAGGTCGTCGCGACCATCGAGACGCCTACCAGCCACCACGGTGCCGCCCGGCCCGAGGTGAAGAACTCGACCGTGCTCGATCCCGCGCGCTTATAGAAGAAGATCGCGGGCAGGAACGAGATCACGACCGAGGCCGCGATGATGACGAGGTCGAGCGTCGAGAGGTGCATGGGTTAGAGGCTAAGGGGCCAAGGGGCTAAGGCTAAGGGGCTAGACCGTGCACACGGCCGCGGCTTCACGCAGCGACGTGAGTGGGTCGCGCGTGGGCTGGAACTCGTGGGCCACGAAGCCGCCGTAACCGGCGTCGGCGATCGCGCGGGCGATCCCCCGGTAGTTGAGCTCCTGCGTGTCGTCCAGCTCGTGGCGGCCCGGGACTCCGCCGGTATGGAAATGCCCGATGTGGGGGAGATACGCGCGGATCGTGCGGATCACGTCCCCTTCCATGATCTGCATGTGGTAGATGTCGTACAGCAGCTTCACGCGTGGGGAGGCGACTGCCTGCACCACTTGGGCGCCGAAGGCGGTCCGGTCCCCGTGGTAATCGGCGTGGTCCACTTTACTGTTCAGCAGCTCGACGCACACGGTGACCCCGTGCTGCTCGGCGAGCGGCTTGATCTTGGTCAAGCCGGCGACGCATGCGTCGATCGCCTGGGCGTCGCTCCGGCCGCGGCGGTTGCCGAACATCGTGATCACGTTGGGCACGCCGGCGGTGGCGGCGGCGGGAATCGCGGCTTCCAGCTCGCGCAGCAGCATCGCATGGTTCGCGGGATCGTTGAATCCGGTACCGATGAAGTCGCGCCGATCCGGGGCGGAAGGGTAGCCCATCGAGCAGACCAGTCCGAAATCGCGCACCCGCGGCCAATCGTCGCGGTACAGGAGGTCGATGCCCGACAGCCCCATGGCGGCCGCGGCGCGACACAGATCGGGCAGCGGAATCCCGCCGAACGGCCAGCGACACACGGACTGCTTGAGGCGGCCGGGGCCGGGCGGCCCGTGCGACACGATCTCCGCGCCGAGTGCGCGCGGGTCACCGAGGAGGGCTGCACCGATCGTGCTGGCGGTGGCCGTGAGGGCGGCGCGACGAGTGAGTTTTTTCACGCTCTATTCTGGCCGAAGATCTTCTCGCCGTCAAAGCGGCCGTTCTCGATAAAGACCTCGGAAGTCGCGCGCCCCGCGCTGATGCTCCCGGCCATGTACACGCCCGGGAGGTTGGTCTCGAGGGTGTCGGGGTCGATTGCCGGACGCTGCGTGTCGGGGTCGAGCCGGATCCCGATGCGGCGGAACAGGGCGAAATCGGGATGGTAGCCCGTCAGGGCGTACACCCGGTCGGCGGCCAGCGCTTCCTCCTTCCGTCCCTGCGCGATGATCACGCGGTCCGGCTCGATGCGCCGGACCTCGGCGTTGAGGCGGACCGCGATCTCCCCCGCCTTGATGCGGTTCTCGAGGTCGGGCCGGACCCAGTACTTGATCGTCTCGCCCAGCACGGGACGGCGGTGCACGAGGGTCACGCGGGCGCCGGCGCGGTACAGCTCGAGCGCCGCCTCGGCGGCGGAGTTCTTGCCGCCGATCACCACCACGTCGCGCCCGGCGGAGAGGTGCGCCTCGTCGAAGTAATGGCTCACCTGGGGCAGGTCCTCACCCGGCACCGCGAGGAAGTTGGGGTGGTCGAAGTAGCCGGTGGCGAGGATCAGGCGGCGGCAGGGCAGGTGCTCGGTCCCGCGGCTCGTCTCGAGCTCCGCCTCGATGGCGCCGTCGTAGGCGCGCGCGCCCGTCAGCCGGACGTAGGTCCGCACGCGCAGCTCCTCGGTGCGCACGACGCCGCGGTAGTACTTGAGGGCTTCTTCCCGCGTGGGTTTCTGGCCGGCGCAAGCCAAGGGGTGGCTGCCGATCTCGAGCTTCTCGGGCGTGGTGAAGAACGTCATCCCGATGGGGTAGCGGACGACGGAGTGGACGATGGCGCCCGCATCCACGACGAGGGGCCGGAGGCCGCGGCGGCGGGCGGAGATGGCGCAGGCGAGGCCGATCGGGCCGGCTCCGGCGATCACCACGTCTTCGATGGGCAGCGCGGGCATCGGTGCCGGAACCTACCGGGGAATCGCCCGCCGGGACAGGCGTGTGGCCGCGCCCTTTGACCCCCTTCGCCCCCCGTTTATCTTCCCTCGCCGCCATCAGACAGTCATCTCTTATGTAGTGGGAGCGGGACGCAATGAAGGCCACCGACATTCGCCGCGGGCACGTGATCCTGATCGAGGGACAGCCGTGCCGCGTCATGGAGTTCACGCACCGCACGCCGGGCAACCTGCGGGCGTTCGTGCAGGTGCGCGTGCGCAATCTGGTCAGCGGGAATACGTTCGACACCCGCCTGTCCGCGACCGATTTCCTGGACGAGGCGCAGATCGAGACCAAGGAGTTCCAGGTGCTGTATCGGGACGCCTCCGGCGTCCACGTCATGGACACGAACAACTACGAGCAGTACACGCTGAGCAACGAGGCGGTGGGGGAGCAGGTGGACTGGCTCCAGCCCGAGATGCACGTGCAGGTCGAGTGGCTCGACGGCAAGCCGATCGGCATCGAGCTGCCGTCGGTGATCGAGCTCAAGGTGGTGGAGACGTCGCCGGTGATGCGGAGCGCGACCAAGACGGCGAGCGCCAAGCCCGCCAAGCTCTCCAACGGCGTCACCATCCAGGTGCCCGACTTCATCAGCGAGGGGGCCACGGTGCGGGTGGATCCACGCACCGGGGTGTACCTGGAAAGGGCGAAGTAGGGAGTCTGTCGTTCGAGTCGAGCCAAGTGCAAAGGCCCCGCGATGAGCTGCGGGGCCTTGGTCATTTTGGACCTGGTACGTCACCAACGTTGCAAGTGGCAACGCGCCGTTCCGCGCGTTACCTTAGCCCGCCTGAGACGCCAGATGTCCTCGGACCTTGCTCGCCTAGAGATCACCTGCTTCGGACCTCCGACCGCACTCGTCGACGGTGGCCCGGCGCCACCAGAGGTTCTGTGGCGCAAGCACCTGGCCCTCCTCGCCTACCTCGCTCTCTCGCCCAACCGGCGCCGCACGCGTGACCACCTGCTCGGCCTGCTCTGGGCCGAGCAGCCTCAGGCCGACGCGCGCCACGCCCTGAACCAGACCGTGTCTCGCCTGCGCCGCGCGCTGGGCGACGGGCGGCTGCGCTCCGAAGGGGATGCGCTCGCCCTGCACGACGCCGGCCTCAACGTGGACGCGCTGCGGTTCGCCGCTGCCTCCGAGAGCGCACCCGACGAGGTGCTGCCGCTCCTGCGCGGTGACTTTCTCGAGGGATTCCATCTCGACGACGCGCCGGCGTTCGACGGCTGGATGACGCTCGAGCGGGAGCGCTACCGCGCGCTCGCCGCCGCCGCCCTCGTCGCCGCGGGCGAGCGCCGCGTCGCGGGCTCGCAGTTCACCGAAGCCCGGGACCTGGCGCACCGCGCACTGGCCGTGCAGCCACACGCCGAGCCGGCCGTGCGGCTTCTGATGCGCGCGGCCGCCCTGTCCGACGACGCGGCGGGGGCGCTGGCCGCGTTCCACGACTTCGGCAAGGGTCTCCACGCCGACATCGGCGAGCAGCCCAGCCGGGGACTGGCCGCGCTGAGCGAGCGGATCCGGCGGCAGGTGTGGCGACCGGCGCCCGTGCACGAGGCGGATCCCGAGCCGCCCTTGGTCGGGCGGGCGGGTCTCCATCGGGAGGTGTTTCAGTACCTCGCCGCCGGATTGGTGGACGGCCCGCGTACGGTGCTGATCACCAGCGCGCCGGGCATGGGGCGCACCCGACTTTTGACCGAATGCGTCCAGCGTCTGGTGTTGGACGGAGCCGTCGTGGCGCGCGCCCGTCCGCTGGCCAGCGATCACGATGCGCCATGGAGCACCCTGCGGCTCCTGATCCGCGCCGGAATCCACACCGCATCCGGACTTGCCGCCGCTGCCCCCGAGGCGCTCGGCGTGCTGTCGTGGCTCGTGCCGGAGCTGGCTGATCGCTTTCCCTCGCGCGCGCCCCGGGACACGGCCGAGGTCGCGGCGGCGCTCGCGTCGGTGGTCCGCGCGGTGGCGGAGGAAACACCAATCGGCCTCGCCCTCGACGACGCCCAGTGGTCCGACCGCTCCACCCTCGCGGCGGTATTGGCGGCCATGGACCAGCTCCGCGGCGTGCCGGTCGTCCTCCTGTTGACGGTAGGAAGTGGAGGCGAAACAGCCCCCGCCGAGCTGCTCTTGCTGAGGAAAGAGATCGGACGGCGCCTTCCCGGCGTCACGGTTGAGCTCGGGCCCTTCTCGATCGAAGAGACACGCATCTTGGTCGCGCCGCTCGCCCCCTGGTGCAACGACGACACGGAGCGTGACCGCCTGGCGCGGCGCCTGCACTACGAGGCCGGCGGCAATCCCTTCTTCGCGGTCACGCTGCTCGGGGGGCTGCGGCGACTCATCCATTTGCGGGGAGACTTCGTGGTGTGGCCCCGACCGCAGGCGACCTTCGATACGCCGTTGCCGATCTCCGTACCGATCCTGGTCCGCATGGCGGTCGCAGCGCGGGTCGCCGAGCTCGATGCGGAGAGCCTGCGGGTGCTCAGCAGAGCGAGCATCGGCGCTCTGGCGCTGGACTTGGATCTCATCGCCACGCTCGCCGATCTGCCGCGGAATCAGATCGAGGAGGCACTTCCAGCACTCGAGCGACGCCAGCTCATCGCGTTCGACGGCCAGCGGTACGCCTTCACCGCGCCGCTCATCGCCGACGTGGTGCGCGGCGAGTGTTTGACGCCCGGCCAGCGGAAGGCCTTGCGCCAGCGAGCGATCGCGACGTTGGGGTCGCGCGATGACCTGGAGTCGCGTGTCCTGCGGGCGGAGCTGCTGGCCAAGACGGAGCCTGGCGTCCCGTCGTTCGACGAGGCGATCGCCGTCGCCCGGCAAGCGCTCGCGGCGGGTACCTCGCGCACGGCGCGGCGAGCGTTGGCGGCGGCCGAGCGTTCCGCGGGGCAGGAGTCCGGGCCCGAGCGCTCGCTCATCTCTCAGTTGAAAGCGCAAGTACGGGATTAGCGGGGTTGGAAAGCAGGGAGGGGTCCAGAAAGACCGCGGGCTGAAAGGAGGCTAACAACCCGTGGGAGCCCCCTGAGCCCCTCCACTGCCCGAAATGCTTACTGGGACGCGGTGCTCTGGCAGGTGACCGAGCCGTCGTCCGCCCTGTCGGAGCAGGTATCGGTCGGGCCGCTGGCACAGGCCGCGAGGCCCAGGAGTCCTGCGAGAAGAAGAAGCCGCTTGGTCCACATAAGTGCCTCCTATTCCGGGATGAGTCCGCCGGCGTTTCCGGCAGCTCGTGAGGACAACGCTAGGACGAGCCGGTACCGCAGCAGTCACGCGCGCGCGGCACCGAGTCACGTCCGTGAGGACGCTCAGCACCCTCCGCGCGGCACGAGCGAATCCCCTACGAACCAGGTCCATCCCCGCGCCGTCCACGGCTTGAACGGCTCTGCGAAGCGCCCGTTGCTGTGCTCCGCCACCAGCAGGCCCTCCTCATCCACGAACGGCCAGAGGAAGCGCACGCGCCGCCCTTTCCCTTCGTCGATGTGCGCGGGTACGGGGTTGTACTTGTCACGGCGCGACGGCGAGAAGGCCAGGACATGCACCGATTGCGGTGCAACCACGCACAGATCCGAGCCGCTGCTACGCTGCAGCCACCGGTTGGCGAAGCAGCCCGGCAGCGCCGCCAGGAGCAGCAGCGGCAGATAGCGTCCAACCCTCGCAATCGCGATCCCTCGTTCGGCACGCATACATGCCTCCTTGTTTCTTGAGTCGAGGCGGCCGGCGGTTCCGGCGGCTCGTGGAGGCAGGGTAGTGCGAGGCGGTCGCTTCCCGGTCACGTGAGGGCGCGATCGAGTCACGTGGCTGCTCGACAGGAGGGGGGGGTAAAGGGGAGGGGGGGGACGGGGAATGCTCCCCGTCCCCCGACTGCGTCAGCTCTGCACGATGATCAAGAACTTCGACGTGGCCCAGAACCGCTCCGGGTCCGCTATCCGGAGCACCGAGCCCGTCACCTTGCCGTTCTGCGACGGGGAGGGGGGTGCCTCGAGCGCGTTGAGGTCCTGTCGCGAGGCGATGCGGTAGCGCCGGGTCGAGTCGGGCAGGGCGATCTCCCGCACCTCGCGCTTGTTCAGCGTCCGGAATTCGCTCGGATCGAGCTGCCGGCCGGGAACCAGCGTCTGGCCGCTCTTCCACAAGACAAAGAGGAAACGGCTGCCCCCTTCCTTCCGGATGATGCCCCGCTGGATCAGCTCGTGCTCGGTGCCGATCACGTAGAAAACCTTGTTGGTCGCCGTCGCCAGCTGGTTGACGGTGTCGGTCAGCGCGGCGTTCTGCGCGGTCAGCTGGGTCACCTGCTCGGTCATGGACGCGATCGTCGCGCGTTGCGTCTCGAGGATCGCCGCGTACGTGGTGAGCGTCGAGTCGAGCGTGGTGCGCAGGCTGTCGGAGAGCTGGGTCAACGACTGGACCCGCTCCTCGCTGCGCCGCAGGCGCGATTCACTCTCGTTCAGCCGGGTGGTGATGTAGTGGATCCGCTGGATCACACTGTCCCGCGACGCCATCATCGGCGATTCCCGGGACACGTGCAGCTGATTGGCGGGCACCCGCACGCGCGCCAGCTCGACGCCGATCTGGCTCATGAGCCGGGCGTTGTCGGTCATCTCCCGCATCAGCTGGTCCCGCTCGGCGGACACGGCGGACAGCTGCTGCTGCTTCGCCTGCGCTTCCCTGGACTGCGGGTTCTGGCACCCGGCGAGCGCCAGCACGACGGCCGGCAGCCAGGCGAGTGCACGACGGCATCGGTTCGACATGGGTGTTCTCCTCTTGCCAAGAGAATCGTGACGCGGGTCACCCAATTCCGGGGCGCATGACGGCGGTGAGACCGCGAGGGCGCGGTGTGTTTACCCCACGATGACGCAGAGAGGTCCCGCTAGAACAGATCGAGCTGCACGCCGACCATGCCGCGCAGTCGCTCCAGCAGCTTCACCATCGCCCAGCTGTCGCGCTCGCAGTAAGCGAGCAGCGCCGAGCGGAGCCTGGCGCGCTCCGCCGGTGTCATCGTATCCCCGCGCAGCATCAGCCGCATCAGCTCGAGGCTCGCCGTTTCCCCGTCGCTGACGGCGAGGCCGGCGTAGGAGAGTGCGGGCACGAGCGCCGGCAGCACGTTCTTGAGGCTGAAGCTGCCGCCGAAGCCGGGGTGATAGACGTGGTTGCGCACCAGCGGGAGCAGGTCGATCAACTTCTGACGGATCGCCCCGAGGGGGCCCGCGAGGGCGGGTACGTGACGCTCGAGGTGGCGCACGCAGTCGCGCTCGAAGCTGGCGTAGTAGGCGACGACGCGCTCCGCCCCACTGCAAGCCTCGACCAAGGCTGCCGCGAGGGCCGGCCGCGGATCGCCCGGCCCCTCGGCGATCCACGCGTGGTGGTCGAAGCTGCCGCCCGGCTGTTCCCGATGACAGCTGAACTGCACCGGGACGTTCTCCCACGGCCGGCAGCCGTTCCAGCGCGGGATCGCGAAGCTCACCGTCTCGAAGTCGAGGAACGCGAGCCGCGAGTCGAACGGCTCGAGCGCGCCGGCGAGCTTCGGCTCGACGACCATCACGCCGGTGGTGACGGCCTTGACCTGTCGCGTGTGGATCGCGGACAGCTCGACATCGCTGGGGAGATCGTGGATCGACGCGAAGCCGTCCGCCTCGTACGCGCGCACCTTGCGGCGCTCGATGCGGTACAAGCTGCTCACGTGGTGATCGGGGACCGGCGGCCAGCAGCGCTTGATGAACGGGCACTCGCGCGGCGTGGTGCAGTGCTCGCCGATCGAGACGCGCGGGATCGGGCCTCGCAGCGTCCGCAGCTGGCGCTCCACCTCGTCGGGGACGCCCAACAGATACCCTTCCACCAGGCCGGTCACATCCTCGCGCACGAAGAGGTGGGCGAGATCGGGGTGGCGGCACTCGCGGTTCAGGTGCATCACCTCGGCCCGGGTGACGGCCGTTCCGCTCCGTCGCAGCACGTGCACCTGGATCGCGACGTCGGGGATGTGCTCGTCCTTGACGCGGTTCGAGGCTTTCACCTCGATCACGACCGGACCGGTCGGACCCTGCTCCAGGATGTCCACCTTGACCGCCGTCTCGTCGGCCAGGAAAGCGGCCTCGTAGGCGGCCCCCGGGACATGGTCGCGCGCCACCAGGCCGACGTCGGCGCCCTGATCCATGCGGTTCTGCGCCGCCGGGCTGGGCACCAGCTCCGGCGCATTCGGCTCGTGCACCGTCCACCACAGCCGTTTGTGGCACTGGACCCCGGCGACGAACAGGGACTTGGAGAGACGCAGAGGGGTGGAGGCCATTCGCTGAGAGGTTAATCACCCGGCGGCGGCGGTAGCAAGCAACGCAGGGGGCCCCATATTCTCCGTATGCGCCTCCACGTCGGCACCTCCGGCTACAACTTCCCCGAATGGAAGGGCACGTTCTATCCCGAGAAGTTTCCGGAAGCGAAGATGCTCGCCTACTACGCCGAGCGGCTCGATACGGTCGAAATCAACTACACCTTCTACCGCATGCCGAACGCCAAGACGATCGCCGGCTGGAACGAGGCGACGCCGGCCGGCTTCACCTTCGTGCTGAAGGCGCCGCAGCGCATCACCCACTTCGCGCGGCTCAAGGAGGTCGAGAGCCCTCTGCGCTACTTCTGCGACACCGCCCTCGCCCTCGGTCCCAAGCTCGGAGCCCTGTTGTTCCAGCTGCCGCCCAATTTCAAGAAGGAGATCGAGCGGCTCGACGAGGTGCTGCGGCTCGTACCTCCGGAGATCCACACCGCCTGGGAGTTCCGCCACGGCTCGTGGTTCGACGAGGAGGTGTTTAAGGTGCTGCGCACGCGGAACGCGGCGTTGTGCGTGGCGGACACCGAAACCGGTACCACGCCGCAAACCCCCACGGCGGGGTTCGGCTACCTGCGCCTGCGCGACGAGGGCTACTCCCCGGACGACCTACAGCGCTGGGTCTCCACGGTGAAGCAGCTGGGAGCGGGCGCCGGGTGGGAGGATGTCTTCCTTTTCTTCAAGCACGAGGAGGCGGGGCAGGGACCTGCGCTGGCCCAGGAATTCGCGAAGCTGTTCGCCGGAGCCGACGGCCGGCCTTGAGCGAGCACGCGGCGCTTTCCCCGACCTCCACCCAGCGTTCCGCGATCGAGGCCGACGACGGCCCAGTCCTGGTGGTGGCGGGGCCCGGGGCTGGCAAGACCTATTGCCTCATCGGGCGCGTCGAGTACCTGATCGCCGAGCGCGGGTTCGCCCCGGCGCGCATCTGCGCCGTCACGTTCACCAACCGCGCGGCCGAAGAGATCTCGAGCCGGCTCCACCGCACGCTGGGGAGCCGGGCCGAAGAGGTCACGCGCGGCACGCTGCACGCCCTTTGCCTGGCGCTGCTCCGCGAGCACGTCGCGGCGGCGGGCCTCCAAAAAGGCTTCGGCATCGCAGACGAGGAGTATCAGCGCATCATCCTCCGCCGCCTGGGCGTGCACGGCAAACGGAGCGGCCAGCTGCTGACGCTCTTCAGCCGTCGACGGCTGCAGGGATACCCGCTGACCTCAGGGGACGAGCGGCTGTATAGCGAGTACCGTGCCCACCTCGCGCGCCGCAACATGGTGGACTTCGACGACCTGCTCTGGCACACGGCGGAGCTGTTTCGCCGTCACCCGGAGGTGGCGGACGTCATGGCCCGCCGGTGGGACTACCTCCTGGTGGACGAATTCCAGGACTTGAATCCCACCCAATTCGAGATCTTGAAGCGGCTCGCCGAGCGGCACGGGAACTTCTTCGCCGTGGGTGACGACGAGCAGTCGATTTTCTCCTGGACAGGCGCCGACCCTCGCGTCCTGGTGCGTTTCCGCGAGGAATTCGCCGTCACCCCCATCGTGCTCGACCGCAACCGGCGCTGCTCCCACCAGATCTTCGAGACCGCGCGGCGCCTCCTCGCGGAGAACCCCCAGCTTTTCTCGAAGGAGCTGAGCGCCGAGCGTGAGTCGGCCTACGCCGTCCAGGCGGTTGCCTGCGCCGACGAGGATGCCGAAGCCGCCTGGCTGCTCGCCGACCTCGAGGCGGACCACGCGGCCTCCGGTCTCGGCTGGGGCGAGTACGCCATCCTCTACCGCCAGCACCGTGTCGGGGAGCATCTGGAGAGCGCACTCCTGCGCCACGGCGTCCCGTGCCGGTTGGCGCGGGGGCGCTCGATCGCCGAGGATCACGTGGTGGGCTATGTGATCGCGGCGCTCCGGCTCATGAAAGACCCCGGGGACCCGATCGCGGTCGAGGCGTTCGCGCGCGTCGTCTTCAGCCCGCACCTGCTCCAAGACATCCTTGGCGCGGTGGGATCCGATGGAGACATGGTCGCAGCGGTGCGCCGGCTGGCCCGCGCCCGGCCGGGGAGCGACCCCGACACCAAGCGGCTCTGGCGGTTCGTGTATCAAGTCGAGAACCTGGCGGCGCTGTACCGCGCCCATCACTCGCTTCCGGCGGTCGTCGATGAGCTGCTCTCCCAGAGCGTCGGGCCGTATCGGAACGCGCTGGAAGAGTGCCACGACGAGTTGACCGATCCCGCGGACCTCCCCGAGGCCGTACGCCTCGCGGCAGATCTCGAGGGGGCTCTTGCGGCCGGGCGGCGTATTGTGATCGAGCCTCGCGCAGGGCTCGAAATCGCTCTGCGCGGGATGCTGATCGGGGCGGGCTTCCGGCACGTGCCCTCGCACGCCGATCCTGCGCCGGGTGACCTGGTGCTGCGACCCGCTGACGCCCTCACCTGCTTCAAGGCGCTCCAGCTCCTCCACGCGCGCGAGCTCGGCGACGTCCTCACACGCTACGTGGCGTTCGACTTCGAGACGACGGACCAGGATACCGCCGCCTGCGAGATCGTCGAGATCGGGGCGGTGCGGGTAGAGGGCGGGGAGATCGTCGGCCGGTACCACACCCTAGTGCGGACTGCGCGGCCGATCTCCGCCGGCGCCCAGCGGGTCCACGGCTACGATGCCGCCGCCGTCTCGGGCGCCCCGGTGTTTGCGACGGTGTGGCCCGCGTTCCGCGCGTTCGTCGGTGACGACGTGCTCGTCGCCCACAACGGGCAGTGGTTCGACGTCCCGGTACTGCGGCGGCTCGCGATGGGCATGCCGGGCCTGGACGATCTGGTCTTCTTCGATACGCTGCCGCTCGCCCGCGCGCTGTTCCGCGGCGGCGCCAAGCTGGAAGACCTCGCCGCCCGGTTCGGCATCGATCCCGGTCGTGCGCACCACGCCCTCGATGATGCGATCACGCTGGCGCGCGTGTTCGGGGAGCTGTCCCGCCAGCGGCTGATCCGCGCCCGCAAGGCGACCCTGGTGAACCTTCTCGACTATCTCGGCTTGGCGCTCGCGCTCGAGCCGGGAGAGAAAGAAGGCGAGCGCGCGGCGCTCTTCGCCCTGTCCCGCTTCTACACGTTGGGTCGGTTCAGTGACGCGCTCGAGTACTACGCGGGGGAGGTCGGCCGCGCCGGCGGGAACGCGCCGTCGGTGGACGTAGTCGTGGAGCGCCTCGGCGGCAAGGCGCTCCTCACGCGCCTACGCGCGGAGCCGGACCCGGCGCAGCGATACCCCGCGGCCGTGGGCCGCCTGCGAAGGCTGATGGCGGGCGATGGGCCACTGCCCCTCGTGGCGGCCATCGACCGGCTGCTCGAGCTGGTGGCGCTTTCGACCTCCCGGGAGGCGGAGATCGACGAGCATCGCCTCAACTTGTTGACGCTGCACTCGACCAAGGGCCTCGAGTTCTCCCGGGTCTACATCGTCGGTGTGGAGGACCATCAGCTCCCGGGCTACTACCCGGTGATCGACAACCGCGAAGCAGAAATCCAGGAGGCCCGGCGGCTGCTCTACGTCGGCATGACAAGGGCGCGGGATCGGCTGATCCTGACGCGCGCCGACCAGCGAGGAGGCCGCCCCTCCGGCGCCAATCGGTTTCTGGACGAAATGGGGCTCATTCCCTCGAAAAGGCCAGTGTCTAGGTCTCCCCCGTGAGCCGCCGGTACGCGCTGAAGTGCCGCAGCGCCGCCGCTTTCTTCCCGGCCTTCTCGTACAGCCGCGCGAGGTTGTAATGCGCATCCGCCAGCCGCGGATCGGTGACGAGCGCCGACCGATAAGCCTCGACCGCGTCCGCGGGCCGGCCCAGGTCCTCGAGCGCGATCCCCAGGTTGAAGGCCGCCGTGGCGTGCTCGGGCGTCTCGCGCAGCGCCGCGCGGTAGTGGCGCTCGGCTTCCTCGACCAGGCCCTGCTCGTGCAGCAACCGCCCCAGATTCACGTGCGCGTCGGCGTGGTGGGCGTCGAGCTCGAGGGCGCGCCGGTAGGCATCCCGGGCCTCGGCGGGTGCCGCCACCTCGAGCTCGAGACCCAGCTCGTACCAATCCTCACTCGATAGCTCGGCTTCGACCTGTCGCGCCGCCTTGGCGGCGCGGCGCGCCATCGGCGCCGCCCGCGTGGCGAGCTCGGAGACCGAAAAGTCGAGCTGCGTCTGTCCCGAATCGACGCTCCAGGTGGACTCGCCGTCGCTCACCACGATGCGGTCGCCCTCGGCCGCGATGCGCAGCTCCGCGAGCGAGCGCCCGCGCGGCAGCTGCGCCCGCAAGGCGCGCAGCGCGCGCCGGATCCGCACCGCGGGGATGCGGGCTGCGACGAGTCCCTTGGCGGTACGGAGGATGACGAGATCTTGGAAGGAGAACTGCAGCTCACCGCGGGCTCCCCGGCCCGGCGTGAGAAAGCCGTCGCGCGCGAACGTCCGCACCTGCGCGAGCGTGAGCCCCAGCAGTTTCGCAACGTCCTGCGAGGTGTAGCCCTTCGTCAGCGCGCCCCTCCGACTTTCCGTTTGGCGGCGGGCGCGGACTTCTCGGCGCCCTTGCCCTCGGCCCGCTTCGCCGGCTTGCGCTCGCCGGTGCCCTTGCCTTTGGCGAGGCTCGCCTTGAGCGCTTCCATCAGATCGATGATCTGCGTCTTCGGCGCTTCGGCCGGCTCCTCGGTGATCTCCTGGCCTTCGACCTTGCGCTGGATCTGCTCGAGGACCTTCTTGCGGACGTTGTCCGAATACTCTTCCGGCTTGAAGGTGTCGGAGGCCGCCTGCTCGATGAACTGCACCGCGAGCGTCAGCTCCGGCTTCTTGATCTCGACTTTGGGGATCGGCACCTCGGCGATGGAGCGCACCTCGTCGGCGTAGCGCAGCTGCTCCATCACCAATCCCTCGCCTAGCGGGCGCACCAGGATCAGGTACTGCTTGCCGCGCGCCGCGTACTGGCCGAGGGCCACGCGGCCGGTCTGCTTCAGCGCCTCGCCGAGGAGCCGGTAGGCCCGTTCCCCGCCCTTGTCGGGGCCGAGGAAGTAGGTCTTCTCCTGAAAGATCCGGTCCACCTGCTCGGCCGGGAGGAACTGCTGGATCTCGATCGCCCCGGTCGCCTTTTCCTCGAGCGCCTTCAGCTCCTCGGGGGTGAAGACGACGTACTGGCCCTTGGTGAACTCGTAGCCCTTCACCATCTCGTCCTTCTCCACCTTGTCGCCGTCCTTGGAGCAGACGTACTGCTGCTTCAGGCGGGCGCCGTCCTTCTTGTGGAGCCAGTTGAACGAAATGGCGGCGGAGGATTCGCCGGTCGAGAACAGCTTGATCGGCACCGAGACGAGGCCGAAGGAGATCGTGGCCGAACCAATGGAATGAGCGCTCATAAGAGGCTATGATAAGAGCCCTTACCCATGCCCGCAAACCGGAAAGGGCCCCCGCCAGCGGACCCCCTAAGCGCCTACCGCGCCAAGCGTTCCCTGGACCGGACCACCGAGCCCGGCGGGCGCGCGGCGCCGCCGCCTGCCGCCCCGGGCGGCCTGTTCGTGGTGCACATGCACGCCGCGACTCGCCTGCATTGGGACCTCCGCCTCGAGATGGACGGAGTGTTGAAATCCTGGGCAGTCCCCAAAGGGCCTTCCCGCAATCCCGCCGACAAACGCCTGGCGGTGCACGTCGAAGACCACCCGATCGAGTACGGCGACTTCGAAGGGATCATTCCCGAGGGCAACTACGGGGCCGGGGCGGTGATCGTCTGGGACCGGGGGCAATGGGTGCCGATCGAGGATCCGCACGTGGGGCTCGCCAAGGGCAAGCTGCTCTTCGAGCTGAAGGGCTACAAGCTGCGCGGCGTCTGGACGCTGGTGAAGATCAAGCGCGGCGAGAAGGAGTGGCTGCTCATCAAGGAGCGGGACGGCGAGGTGAAGGTGGACGCGCCGTTCCCCGAGGAGTCCGTGCTCTCGGGCGTCACGGTGGAGGATCTCGCGGCGGGCCGCGACCGCGCCGCGCCGATCCGCAAGGAGCTGGCGAAGCTGCGGGCGCCCGAGCGGACCGTCCGCGTGGAAGACGCGGCGCCGATGCTGGCCGAGACGCGCGAGGGGCCGTTCACCAAGGCGGGGTGGCTGTTCGAGCTGAAGCTCGACGGGTACCGCATCCGCGCGGCGCGGCAGGATGGCGAGGCGCGCCTGGTCACCCGCAATGGCCACGACATCGCGGAGACGTTTCCCGAGATCGCGCGGGCGGTGGCGGCGCTGCCCTACGATCACGTGATCCTGGACGGCGAGCTGGTGGTCCTGGACGACGCCGGGCACCCGAGCTTCCAGCGGCTCCAGAATCGGGCCAAGATCACGCGCGCGCTGGAGGTGCGGCGCGCCGCGGTGGCCGCGCCGGCCACACTGTACGTGTTCGACCTGCTGGCGTTCGAGGGGTTCGACCTCCGCCCGCTGCCGCTCGAGCAGCGCAAGGGCGTCTTGGAGAAGGTCCTGCCGCGCACCGGACCCCTGCGGTTCTCCGAGCATTTCGCGACGAAGGGCGAGGCGCTGTACGAGCAGGTGGTGCGGCTCGGCCTGGAGGGGATCATGGCGAAGAAAGCGGACTCGGTGTACCGGTCCGGCCGCTCGCCCAACTGGCTGAAGATCCGCGCCGACCGCACCGGCGACTTCGTGGTGGTCGGGTTCACGCGCCCCAAGGGTTCGCGCAGCGGGTTCGGGGCGCTGCAGCTCGGTGGGTACATGGAGGGGAAGCTCATCTACGCCGGACGCGTGGGGAGCGGCTTCACCGCGAAGCAGCTGAAGGAGGTCGCCGGCCAGCTCGAGCAAGCGAAGCGGCCCACCCCGCCCTGCGAGGGCCCGGTGCCCAAGGACAAGGAGACGACCTGGGTCGAGCCGGTGCTGGTGGTCGAGGTGCGATACAAAGAGTGGACCGAAGACCAGCTGCTGCGGCATCCTGTGTTTCTGAGGTTCCGCGATGACAAGCCCCTCACCGAGTGCATAATTGAAAGGCCTGGGGAAGTGGGTTTGTGGGACCCGACGGAGCGGGCGGAGGGTGACGGCGGCCCTGAGCGTCCCACACACCCACCAACCCGCGAAGTTGTCTTCTCGAACCTCGACAAAGTCTTCTGGCCCGACGAGAAGTACACCAAGGGCGATCTGATCGAATACTACCGCGCCATCTCCCTGTGGCTCTTGCCGTACCTCAAGGACCGGCCGGTCGTGATGACGCGCTTTCCCGACGGCATCGCGGGCAAGTCGTTCTTTCAGAAGGACGCGCCGGTGTTCGCGCCGGAGTGGCTGCACACCGAGCGCATGTGGAGTGAGGACACCAAGCGCGAGATCGACTACTTCGTGTGCGACGACGTCGAGTCGCTGCTCTACATCGCCAATCTCGGCACCATCCCGCTGCATGTGTGGGGGAGCCGCGTCGCCACGCTGGAGCGGCCCGACTGGTGCATCCTCGACCTCGATCCCAAGGACGCGCCGTTCACCCACGTGGTGACGGTCGCCAAGGCGGTGCGGCGGTTGTGCGAGGAGATCGAGCTGCCCAGCTTCATCAAGACGAGCGGCTCGACGGGGCTGCATGTGCTGCTCCCGATCGCCCGCCAGTGCACCTACGAGCAGTGCCGCCAGCTGGGCGGCCTGATGGCGCGCCTGATCGCCACCGAGCTTCCCAACATCGCGACGATCACACGGCAGGTGGGCAAGCGCGGCCGCCGGGTGTACATCGACTACGTGCAGAACGGCCACGGCCGATTGCTGGTCGCGCCGTTCAGCGTGCGGCCGCTCCCCGGGGCGCCGGTCTCGATGCCGCTGGAGTGGCGGGAAGTGACGCCCAAGCTCGACATCCGCAAGTTCACCATCAAGAACGCGCCGGCACGAATGAAAAAGCTCGGGGAGGACCCGTTGCGGCCCGTCCTCGATCTGGAGCCGGACCTGGTCCACGCGTTGCAGCGGCTCCATGAGCGGATCGGCGCCTGAGCTAGCCGCTCGGCGCCTCGCACCGTAGAATCTCCCCCCGCCACCCAACTCATGACCACGGTCCTATGACACTGCCTCGACTCGCACTCTGCTCCAGCCTCTGGCTCGCCGCCGCCGGCTCGCTCGCCGCCCAGCGTCCCGCCGCTCCCGCGCCGGCAACGCCGGCCCGGCCCCGCGCTCGGGCTGCCGCCGCGGCCGCCGATACCACGCGCCGCGACACCACCGCCAAACCCGACTCGATCGCGAAGTTCTTCGAGAGCTTCAATTATCGAGCGCTCGGCCCGGCCGCCTACTCGGGGCGCGTCACCGCCATCGCGGTGCCCAGGACCGCCGAGCCCCGGCCCAAGACGTTCTACATCGGCGCGGCGGGCGGCGGCGTTTGGAAAACGACTAACAGCGGCGTCACCTGGCAGTCGGTCTCCTCGGGACTCGGGGAGGAGACCGTCGGCGACCTCGCCGTCGCGCCCTCCGACAGCAACGTCCTGTGGGTCGGCACCGGCGAAAAGAACAGCCTGCGGTCGCAGTTTTGGGGCGACGGCGTCTACAAGTCCACCGACGGCGGCAAGAGCTGGAAGAACATGGGCCTCGCCAACTCCCGCGCCATCGGCCGCATCGTGATCCACCCGACCGGCCCCGACACCGTGTACGTCGCCGCCCTCGGTCACCTGTGGGGCACGAATAACGAGCGCGGCGTCTATAAGACCATCGACGGAGGCAAGACCTGGACGCGCGTCCTGTTCGTGGACGACACCACCGGATTCGTGAATCTCGAGATGGACCCGAGCGACCCCAACACCCTTTACGCCGCGGCGTGGCACCGCCTGCGCTGGGGGGGCAGCCACATGGAGGGCGTCGGCGCCGGGAGCGGCCTCTACAAGACCAGCGACGGCGGCAAGACGTGGATCCGGCTCACCGACCCGGCGAAGCAGAACGGTCTCCCGACCGACCGCCTGGGCCGCATCGGGATCGCGATTTCCCCGCAGAGCCCGAAGCTCGTCTTCGCCATGATTCAGGTGGACCGCGGCATCACCGATCCCGCGCAAGGGCGCTTCGGCGGCGTGTTCCGCTCGAGCGACGGCGGGACCAGCTGGACGCAGGTGAACGACCTGCAGGCGATCCCCCACTACTACTACGACGAGATCTGGGTGGACGCGAACGACAGCCAGCACGTCTTCGTCAACGCAGCGCCGCTGATGGAAAGCAAGGACGGCGGCCGGACGTTCGCGCCCGAATCGCTGTCACGCGTGCACGGCGATCACCACGCGCTGTGGTTCGATCCGCACGACGCCGGCCACCGCATTCTCGGCAACGACGGCGGCGCCTACGTCACCTTCGACGGCGGCCGGGCGTGGTGGCACATGCCCATCCCGATCGGGCAGTTCTACACCGTGATCGTAGACAGCTCGCTCGTACCCTACCAGATCTGCGGCGGGCTGCAGGACAACGGTGTGTGGTGCGGGCCGAGCGCCACCCGCGACCAGATCGGGATCACCGACGACGACTGGTACCCGGTCAACGGCGGCGATGGCATGTGGGTGCAGATCCCGCCCAACGATCCCTGGACCGTCTACTCGGGGTCGCAGTTCGGCAACGCGTCGCGGCTCGACCTGCGCACCTGGAAACGCGACGACATCCAGCCGGCCTCGCTCGACGCGGGCGTCGAGAGCGGCTACGAGTTCACCTGGGACTGGACCACGCCGATTCTCATCTCCGCCTTCGACTCCACCACCGTGTACCTGGGCGCGAACCGTCTCTTCCGCCTGCGCCAGCGCGGCCAGGACTGGGAGACGCTGGGACCCGACATGACGCGCACGCCCCGTCAGAACCCGGCGCCCGAGGCGGGCAGCACGAGCTACCACGCCATCTTCTCGATCGCCGAGAGCCCGAAGTCACCGGCGGTGCTGTGGACCGGCACCGACGACGGCTTCATCTGGGTCTCCCAGGACACGGGTCGCACCTGGACGAACGTCACGAGCAACTTCCCCCGCGGTGCGGCCACCAGCTGTTGGGTGTCGACGATCGTCGCCTCGTTCCACTCCGAAGGCACCGCGTGGGTCACCTACGATTGCCACTTCCGCGACGACTACCGCCCCCACGTCTGGCGCACGACGGACTTCGGGAAAACCTGGACGGAGCTGGTGGCCGGCCTGCCCGCCGACCGGGGCAGCGTCACGGTGTTCGAGAGCCCGCGCAACCCGCGCGTGCTGTGGGTGGGAACGTCCGACGGTGTGTACGCCACGGTGGACGGCGGCCTGCGTTGGCGGCGTTTCGGCAAGAGCTTCCCGCATGTGATGGTCGAGCGGATGGCGATGTCGTTCCGGCAGCGCGACCTGGTCGTCTCGACGCACGGCCGCGGGCTGTACGCGGTGGGCGTCGGGCCGGTCGAGGAGTTCAGCGACTCGGTGTCGAGCGACACCGTACACCTGTTCGAGGTGGCACCGGCGTACGTCTACCGCGAGCGGCAGACGCATCCGGGCTTCGGCAGCCACCCCTACGTCGCGCCGAATCCACCGCGCGGCGCCGTGATCGCTTATCAGTTGAAGGAGATGCAGCCCGACGGGGTGAAGCTCGTGATCACGAGCGCCGCAGGCGATACGGTGCGCACCCTCACCGGCTCGGGTTTCCCGGGGCTGCAGCGCGTGACCTGGGATCTGAACCGCGACAAGGCTCGCCCCCGGGGCCTGGGGGATCCCACGACGGCTGAGGAGCTGCGCCGCGTGGGGCCGGGGGTGTACATCGTCAGGTTGACCCTCGGCAAGCGGAAGGTGGAGCGGCGGATCGTGGTCGAGGCACTGCCGCCCGATCGGCTGGGGAGGATCAGATAGAGAGAAGCGGGAGGGGGGAAGGGAGAAGGGTCTGGAGCATCTCCTCCTAGCCCCGCCCGAGCCCCGCGCCCTGCTCGTGTTGGCGCACGGCGCGGGCGCCGGGATGCGGCACCGCTTTCTCGAGGCTGCGGCGCGCGCGTTGGCCGAGCGCGGCATCGCCACCTTCCGCTACGAGTTCGCGTACATGGAGCGCGGCCCGGGGGGGGGCCGCCCCGATCCGCCGGCGATCGCCGAAGCGCGGGTGCGGGAGGCGGTGGTGGAGGCGGCGCGCGCTGTGCCCGGGGTTCCGCTGCTCGCCGGCGGCAAGTCGTTCGGTGGGCGGATGACGTCGCAGGCGCAGGCGCACGAGCCGCTGCCGGGAGTCCGCGGGCTGGTCTTTTTCGGCTTCCCGCTGCATCCGCCGGGACGGCCGGGCATCGGCCGGGCCGAGCATCTCGATGACGTCCAGGTCCCGATGCTGTTTCTCCAGGGGACGCGGGACGAGTTCGCGCAGCTCGATCTGCTGCGGCCGGTTGTGGAGGAGCTCGGCGCGCGCGCCACGCTGCACCTGGTCGATGCCGGTGACCACTCGTTCAAGGTGCCGAAGCGCTCGGGCCTGACCGAAGCCGACATCCTCAGTGGGCTGGCGCAGGCGGTGGCGGAGTGGAGCGGTGCGCTCAGATTGGGTGAACCATGAGCTACTGGATCCTGAAGACCGAGCCGTCCACCTACAGTTTCGAGGATCTCCAGCGTGCGGGGACCGCCGTCTGGGACGGTGTCAAGAACCCGCTCGCGCTGAAGCACCTTCGCACCATGCAGCGGGGGGACGAGGTGCTGATCTACCACACCGGAGACGAGAAAGCGGTCGTGGGCACGGCCGAGGTGGCCGGGCCCGCCTATGCGGACCCGAAGGCCAATGACCCCGCCTTGGTCGTCGTCGACCTGAAGGCCGGCAAACGGGTGCCCACGTCCGTGCCGCTTTCGGTCATCAAGGCGGACACGGCCTTCAAAGACCTCGCGCTCGTGCGCATGCCACGCCTCTCGGTCGTGCCCGCGACCGCGGCGCAGTGGAATCGGTTACTGGCGCTCAGTGGGATGCGGTAGGCGGGGAAGGCGGGAGGGAGGAGCTGAAGCGGTCGAGGAACACGCGCTCTTCGGGGCTGAGCTCCTCCGGCCCCTGCGCCGCGAGCTTGGCGAGCACGCGATCCAGCTCCTCGCGGTTCACCGGATGCAGCGACTCCCGTGGAATGCGAGACCACCGCTCGACGTCGGTGCCCGAGCCCCGGCTCGGCGTCGGCGCGGCCTGTTTGCGGAACCGCGCGGCGCCCGATCGGCGCTCCATCCACTTGAAATAGAGGAAGCCGCCGACGAACCCGCCGAGATGCGCGAAGTGGGCGATGCCGCCCTGTCCCACGCCGAGGCCGCCGCTGAGCGACAGCGCGGTCATCAGAATCACGAAGAGTCGTGCCTCGACGGGTACGATGCCCCAGACGTAGATCTTGTCCCGGGGCCAGAAGTGCGCGTACCCGTAGAAGACGCCGAAGATCGCGCCCGAAGCGCCGACGATGGCGACGGTCGGCGTGAACAGCGACAGCAGCGCTCCCGCGATCCCGCTCGTGAAGTACAGCGCCAGAAACCGCCCGCCGCCGATCACCAGCTCGAGCCGCGGCCCGAAGAAGTACAGCCCGAGCATGTTGAAGAGCAGGTGCGTCGTCCCAGCGTGGAGGAACATGTAGGTGACGACGGTCCACGGGTGCGTCGGGATGAGCGCAGGGATGAGTGCGAGGTTGCGGCCGATACCCGGGTTCCCCTGCTCGAGGAAGAAGATCACGACATTCGCGGCGATGAGGCGCAGTACCCACGGCGTCACGCGGAGGCTCCGGGGATTGTAGAATTCATGGCGATGAATCTAGCACGCCGCATTCTGCTCGCCGACGCCGACGCGTTCTACGTCTCCGTCGCGCGGCTCGTGGACCCCGAGGGCGCCGGTCGGACGCCGCTGCTGATCGTCGGCGGCTCCGCCGAGCGCCGGGGCGTGGTCACCTCGGCGTCCTACGAGGCCCGGCGCTACGGCGTCCACTCCGCCATGCCGATGGCCCGCGCCGTCCGCCTCTGCCCCAAAGCGATGGTCGTCCCCGTCCCGTGGGAGGCCTGCGTCGAGAAGAGCCGGCAGATTCGGGGCGCACTCGAGCGGTTCACGCCCGCCGTCGAGCAAGCCTCGAGCGACGAGTTCTACCTCGACATGACGGGGACGGAAGGGCTCTACCATGGCGAGCCGCTGGCGGAAACGGCCCGGCGCATCCGGGCGGCGGTGCGGGAGGGGACGGGACTGACCGTGTCCGTCGGAGGCGGCACTTCCTGTCTCGTCGCCAAGCTCGCCGCCGGGGTCGCGAAACCCCTGCCGGACACGACGGGGGAGGGCGTCCACGTCGTCGAGTCGGGCGCCGAAGGGGAGTTCATGCGGCGCTTCACGCTCGCCGACCTCCCGATGGTCGGACCGAAGTTCCAGGAGCGGTTGCGGCGGCTCGGCCTGCGCACCGTGGAGGACGTGCTGCGCCACGACCGGCGCGCGCTCGTCGGCTGGCTGGGCGAGCGGGAAGGCACGTGGCTGTGGGAGCGGGTGCGCGGGGTTGACGCTGCGGCCGTGGAGCCCGGGCGCGACGCCAAGTCCATCAGCCGTGACGAGACCTTCCCCGCGGACCTCGTTGACGACGCCGCGCTCGAGCGTCAGCTGCTCGCGTTGGCGGACCGCGCCAGCGCCGACCTGCGCGAAGGCGGACTGCTGGCACGCACCGTGACCGTGAGAATCCGCGATGCCGACTTCACCACCCGCCAGGCGAGCCGCACCCTGCCCGAGCCGGTGTCCTCGGATCGGGTCGTGTACGCGGTGGCGCGCGAGCTGCTCGCGAAGCTGCGCGCGGCCCGCCGCGTGCCGGCCCGGCTGCTCGGCGTCGCGCTGTCCCAGTTCCTCCGCGGCGAGGCCGGCGGCCAGCTGTCGTTGCTGGAACCCGGGGTGGGCGGGGGGGAGGTCGACTCGCCCGAGACGGAGCGCGACCGCACGCTGGCCCGCGTGGTGGACGAGGTACGCGAGCGGTTCGGGCCCGACGCCCTGGCGCGGGGGCGGACGCCGGAGCGGTGACCATCGCGAAACGGCCCCCACCGACGGGCGTAGGGCTCCGCATGACGCCGGCGGCGGTGCAGGCGAAGCTTAAGAAGTTGAAGCGACAGGCTCGGCGTGAGTGGCGGCGCCGCGCCACCGCGATCCGTGCGGCGCTGGCCCGCGACCCGGTCGCTCATCGCGCGCGAGCGGTCGCCCTCACCGCCCTCAAGCTGATCGTGATCGTCGCGCTGCCGTTCGTCCTGCTCGTCCGCACCTCCGTCTACTACTACCTCCACGTCGGGCTCGCCCCCTGGACGGCTCTCTTCGCCGGCGCGCTGTTCGCCCTGCTGCTCGTGGCGGGCTACGCGACGTGGCTGTCCCGCCGCTTCACCGGCCGCGCGCGGTTCATCGCCATGGTGAAGTGGGTGGCACTGCCGCTGGTGGTTGGGTGGTGCGTGTACGCGCTTCTCTTCTTCAAGAGCGGGAACGCCAAGACGGACAGCGTGCGCGCCTACTTTACGACCGTCCACCCGATCCTCCGCGTGGGCCTGTCGACCGTGATCCTCTTCGACCGGCGCCTGGTGGTCACCGACTTCGCGCGCCAGCGGGAGGACTACACGCGCATGGGGCTGCCGGTGTACGACCGCACGCTCCACTACGTGCAGCGCGACGGCTGGGTGCATGCGGTGGACTTGCGCACCCAGGGGCAGGGCGAAATCAAGAACCGCGCGGTGCAGCTCTATTTCTGGATCATGGGATTCGAGACGCTACGGCACGTCGGCACCGCGGATCATCTGCACGTCGAGCTGCCGCTGCGGTAGACGTAGCGCCGCAGCGTCAGTGAGCGCGGGCGCGTTTCCAATCCCGCGCGTCGAACAGCGCGGGTGCGAGCGGTGCGTCGGTCTTGATCTCACTGTACTCCTCGAGCCAAACCTGCCGCCCGTCCACCAGGAAGGCCACTTCGGCCGACACCCACGCCGCGCCTGCGGGCTCGTACTTGTTGAACCGGATGTCGCTGGTGCGCGCGGTGTCGCGCCGCCCGGGCTCCAGCATCCGCACGAACACCAACCGCTCCTTGTCCACCCAGAACTGGCGCGCGCGCAAGTCGCCCGCCTTCGCGCCGACGACGTAGACAGGCCTCCCCTCCCACGTATCCTCGCGCACCGGTGCGGCGAGGTCGAACTTCAGCTGCTCCAGCCGCGCCACGGTCTTCACCACCGGATCGAGATAGACGTCGAACCCGAGGACCATGAGCGGGTGGATGAACGCCGTCGCGCTGACGAGCGAGTCGCCGCGGAAGACGTACTGCGAGTCGTACGAGAACAGCAGCCCCTGTCCCGAATCGGCCGGGAGAATCTCGATGCGCAGCCGCCCCGGAAGGGCGGCGAACTCGAGCCACGTCGAAAGCTCCGTTGTGCCGTCGGGGCGCGTGGCCGTGTTGCGCTGCGTGAACGTCAACGTGTGGTACCACCGGCCCGCGTAGCGGTCGTGCATCGCGCGCAGCAGATCGCGGCCGGCCATCGGGGGCCGGGGGGGGGCTGGGGCGGGGGGGGCACCGGTCACCGTGACGAGCAGGGTGAACAGCAGGCGTGTCATAGGCGCTCCGGGAAGTGGCGTCAGCGCTCCAATCGGTATCCGGCTTTGCGCACGGTGAGAATGTGCCGCGGGGCACCCAGGTCGTCCTCCAGCTTGCGCCGCAGCTCGGCGATGTGCGTATCCACGGTCCGGCTCATCACGGCCGAGCTGTAGCCCCACACCTCCGTCAGGAGCTCGACCCGCGAGGCCACCGCGCCGTTGCGCTTGAGCAGCGTCAGGAGCAGCTCGTATTCCTTTGGGGTGAGGGCCACCGGCGCGCCGCGGCGCAGCACCGCGCGCGACGCGCAGCGAACTTCCACCTCCCCGAAGCGCTCCACGATGGGCTCCGGAACGGGCCCAGTCGTCCCACCATTTCCCGCACGGCGCAGCAGGGCCTCTACGCGGGCGAGCAGCTCGAGCACGCCGAACGGCTTCGTGACGTAATCGTCCGCGCCCAGGCGCAGGCCGCGCACCTTGTCTGCTTCCTCGCCGCGCGCCGTGAGGATCAGGATCGGCATGTGCCGGCCTTCTTCCCGCAACGCCCGGAGCACTCGGTAGCCGTCCATCCCAGGGAGCATGAGGTCCAGGATGATCAGGTCGGGGTCGCCGGCGCGGGCTCGGGCCAGGCCCTTGGCGCCGTCGTCAACCGCCTCCACCGCGTAGCCTTCGATCTCGAGGTTGTTGCGCAGCCCGTACGCGAGATCGGGATTGTCCTCGATGACCAGCACCCGTTTCATACCGTCGCGCGCTCCTGCGGCGCCGTCGTGGTCGTCGGCGACCGGCGCGGCCCGGCCGGCTCGCGGTGCTCGGCGGTGGTGGGGAACTCGAGCACGAACCCCGCGCCGCCCCCCCCTCCCTCTGCTTCCTCCACCCACGCGCGGCCGCCGTGCAGCGCGGCAAGCTCGCGCACCACGGCCAGCCCGATGCCCGTTCCGGCGACCGCCGAGCCGCGGTCCCGCTCCAGGCGCCAAAAGCGCTCCCAGACCCGCTCCCGATCGGCGAGCGGAATGCCGGGCCCGTGGTCCTCGACGCTGATTCGCACCCGCCCCCCGCCCTCTCCCCCTTGGTCGCACGGCGTGATCCGCACGGTGATGATCTGACCTTCGGGACCGTACTTGACCGCGTTGTCGAGCAGGTTGAGCAGCATCTGCCGCAGGGCGGCGGGATCGGCCTGGGCGACGATCCCGATCCCCTCCGCGGGCTCGACCCGGACCGTCACGTGACGCGCGCCGGCGAGCGGCGCGAAGCTCTCGACGACCGCCCGTACCGCCGGTCCCAGGGCGGTAGGCTCCGGCACTACTCGGGTCACCTGCCGCTCTGAGCGGGAGAAGTGCAGCAGGTTCTCGACCAGGTGGGTGAGGCGTCGCGCCTCCTGATCGATGATCTCGAGGGAGCGCCGCCGCTCCTCGTCTGAGCGCACGCGGCCCAGAAGCAGCGTCTCGCTGAACATCCGGATCTGGGCGAGCGGGGTGCGCAGCTCGTGCGACACGCCGGAGACGAAATCGGTCCGCAGGCGCGCCAGGTCGTACTCGCGCCGCAGCTGGACGAGAGCGGTGACGATCAACCCCGCGGTGAGCGCCAGGACGATGAGCAGCATGGGGAGCCGCGAGCGCGGCAGGCCGCCGATCACCAGCTTCGACGCCATCTCGGGCCGCAGCGCCACCTGCACCTGGAGCGCGCCCATCATGCCGTCGAGACTGTCGCGCGCCACGAACCGCGGTTCGTACTGCACCGGCGAGCGGTACAGCTCGAAGCCGCCGGCGTAGCGCACGACGACGGAGCCCAGCGAGTCGTAAGTGACGCCGCCGGTCAGCGGGCGCGGCAGCAGCGGGAATTTCTCGGCGCCCATCGTATAGAAGGGCTCGAGCGATCGGGGATCGGCTTCGAGCCCGACGATCGCCCGCGGCGTGCCGGCAGGGTCCCGAACGACGGTGTAGACGACCAGACGGGGGCGGCCGGCGGCCGTGT
Source organism: Gemmatimonadota bacterium (assembly GCA_041477065.1). GTDB lineage: Bacteria > Gemmatimonadota > Gemmatimonadetes > Gemmatimonadales > GWC2-71-9 > 13-1-40CM-70-15. The sequence continues at coordinate 483 of JBGOUQ010000002.1, read as the reverse complement.
CGATGATCGCGGCAACCCGCTCCTCCGGAGTGTAGACCGCCCGGCTGTTCAGCGGCAGCGTATCGATCAGCCACGCCCGTGCGGCAGCCGAGGGCAACTCGCCGGCTGTGGCCAGCCGCCCCGTTGTCAGGTCGAGCCGGAAGGTGTAGCGCGCGTGTCGGAGGAAGTTCCGCGAATTCGAGTCGGGCATGGCGGGGAGCTGGGACGGCTCCGGGAGCGGTGGGCCGGCGGGTTAGCAGTATGCGTCGTGGCCGCCGGAATCGTGTTTGCGCCATGGTCTATCCGTAACTATTGTGTATCGGGCGCTATTGGCTTACCAGGGCAGAAGCAATTCACGACTAGGGACGGCGTGGTGGCCGCGGCCGACCGCGTGCTCGGCATGGCGGACGCGAGCACCAAGATCATTCCCGGCCACGGCCCGCTGGCCGACCGCGCGGCGCTCCAGACCTACCGCGCCATGCTCGCGACGGTGCGGGACCGGAT
>JBGOUQ010000001.1:0-363127 GCA_041477065.1 Gemmatimonadota bacterium | reverse complement strand
CGCGCGACCTGCACGCGGCGAAGCCCGGGGGGGGGCGCGCCGGGGCCGCCCGCCCGCCCCCCCCCGCCGCGCGGGCCCGCGGGCGGGCCGGCGGGGCGGGGGGGGGGCGGGCGGGGGCCGGCGGGCGCGGGGGGGGGGGGGGGGCCCCCGGCAGTGGTTCGCCGCGTGCAGGTCGCGCGCCCCCTGCACCGGGACCGACTCGTCCTTGTCGCCATGGACGATCAGCCACGGGGCCACTACCCTGCCGGCCGCGCCCAGCACGTCGAGTGTCGTTGCGGCGTGGGCCTGCACGTCGTCCAGGATGTCCGTGTAGAGGGGCAGGACCTGACCCGTCCTCGTGTTGACCACGTCGAACTTCCCCGTCCGGCGCCACTCGGCCACGTCCTCCGGCCGCCACAATCCCCCAAACCGCGCGACCGCGCCCCACGTGACGAGAGCGCGGACGTCGGAATCGCGAGCGGCCCGCAGCACGCAGATCGCACCCCCCATGGAATGCCCGAGCAGGCCGTAGGCGGAGGGTACCGCTCCCCACTCCCCACCCAACAGGGCGCCCAGCACGAGGTCCAGATCCTGCACCATCCTGGAGTAGGTATTGTGCGCGAAGCGCTCGGGCTCGTCGAACGTCTCGCCGTCCTCCCCGACCCCGGAGCCGGAGAAGTTGAACGAAACGGCGGTGAGTCCCGCGCGCGCCAGTCGCTCGGCGGCGGGAGGGAAGAACCCCCAGTCCTTGAAACCCTTGAAGCCGTGGCAGATCACGACGGCGGGGCGGGCGCCCGCCGCTGTCCGGACGTCGCCGCGGAGCGGGCCGCCGTCGGCGCCGGTGAGGCGGAAGCTGGTGCGCGTGGGAGTGGCCAGAGGCTAGAATATTAGGTGATCTGGCTCGTCCCCGCGGCCTACCTCGCGCTGCTGGTGATGATCGCCGCCGCGTACGCGCGGCGGCGTCCACTGCTCGCGGACCACCCACCGCAACCCACCGGACCGCTCGTCTCGGTCATCATCCCCGCGCGCAACGAAGCGTTGAACATCGAGAGCTGCGTCCGCTCGGTGCTCGCCGCCGCGTACGCGCCGCTCGAGGTGATCGTCGTGGACGACCGCTCGACCGACGCCACGCCCGAGATCGTGCGCCGCCTGGCGGGAACGCCCGAAGCGGCCGGGCGGCTGCGGCTGCTGTCGGGTTCTGACCTTCCACCGGGCTGGTTCGGCAAGCAATGGGCGTTGGTCCAAGGCTATCGGACCGCGCGCGGCGCCCTGCTGCTGTTCACCGACGCGGACACGACGCACACGCCCGAGCTGCTGCCGCGCACGGTGGCGGTGCTCGAGCGGGAGCGGGTGGACCTCGTGACCGTGCTGCCGCGCCAAGAAATGGGCAGCTTCTGGGAGCGCCTGGTGCAGCCCCATGTGTTTCTCGCGCTCGCCTCCCGCGTGGGCGACCTGCGCCGCATCAACCGCACCCGGGTCGTCTGGAACGCCATCGCGAACGGCCAGTACGTCCTCACTCCGCGCCCCAGTTACGAAGCCGTCGGCACGCACGAAGCCGTCAAGCACACCGTCATCGAAGACCTCGCCCTGGCGCAAACCTACGTCCGGGCCGGGAAGGACATCTTCCTATTGCATGCCGCCGAGTACATGACGACGCGGATGTACCGGGACTTGGCCGGCATCGTGGAGGGGTGGTCGAAGAACCTCGCCCTCGGCGTGCCGCTGATGATGCCCCCGATCCCGCTGATCCGCCGTGTGGCGCCGTACGTGATGTGGCTGCCGGCGCTCTTCTGGGTCGCGCCGCCGCTTGTCTGGGCGCTCACCGGCTCGGCGGCCGCCGCCACCACCACACTCCTCTCGCTGCTCATCTGGGTCGAGGTGTACCGGCGCGAGCAGGCCCCTGTGTGGTACGCGCTGCTCTATCCGCTGGGGGCGATGATGGTGGCCTACATCATGATCCGGTCGGCGTGGAGAGGCGAAAAAAAAGTAGAGTGGAAGGGGAGGGTCTATCACGCAGACGCTAGGACTTAGCGCCGCGGCGAATTCAGAGCTTCAGCAGCGCGATCAGGGTTCCCAGGGTCGCTATCCACAGTATCAGCGTCAACCGAGCCAGTCGCCCCTCCGCCATGCCGATGCGGGCGAGGAGCCCGCCCTCCAGCCGCGACTGCCCGCCTTCCAGCCGCGCCAGGCCGCCTTCAAACCGCCCCTCCACCCGCGCCAAGCTGCCTTCAAACCGCGCTTCCAGCTGCGCCATGCTGCCTACAAGCCGCGCTTCCAGCTGCACCAAGCTGCCTTCAAACCGCGCTCCCAGCTGCGCCAGGCCGGTTTGCAATTCCGCGCGGAGCTCCGCAATACGCTGCTCGAGCTTCGCGTCAAAGCGGGCGAAGTTGAGCTCGTTCAACTCCCGGAGCTCCTGGCGATACGTGACGTCCACTTGGTTGAACCAGTTCACGAGTTCGTCGGCGATCGCGTTCCCGAACTTGTCGTAGAACTCTTTGGACAACTTCGCCGTGAGCGGCATGGGAGGGTCTCCAGGTCGGTCCCGGCGCAACCGTAACCTATGCTCGGCGGGCGGGGGGAATCAAATCCGCGCCGGCGGCGTCGTTTCCACGCAATCGCCCTCTGGCGTCCTGGGCGGCTCGGCGTCTACCTGAGCGTCTTCTGTTTCCTCACATCTGTCCCGCCATGTTCCAGGCCAGGGCGGCCCCTGCGACCACGCTCACCGCCGCCGAGGCGAGGTGCAACACCGTCGCCCAACGCGCGCCGCGGCGCGAAGCGAGCCGCACCAGCCCCGCCAGCGTAAGCGACACGGTCAGCATCCCGATCACGGTCCCCGCCCCGAAGGCGCCGAGGTAGGCGAGTTGTCCCGCCCGGGTCGGCACCGTCGCGACCAGCAGCACGACGATGGCCCCGCTCCCGGCGAGGCCGTGCAGCAGTCCGAAGCCGAGCGAGCGGCGCAGGTCCCAGCGCGGGTGCAGGTGCGTGTGGCCCGCTTCCTGAGCATGGCTGTGCAAGTGCAGGTGCGGCGCGCCGTCGTGGACGTGGCGGTGCATGTGCCAGCGGCCGCGCGCGTAGCGCCACAGCACCGCGCCGCCGAGCACCACCAGCAGCACGCCCACCAGGAAGTCGGCCGCGGGCCAGAGCCGCGGAGGGAGGGAAAGTCCCGCCCCGATCACGAGCAGCGACACCGCCCCCACGCTCGCCGTGTGCCCCAGCCCCCAAACGATGCCGAGCCAGGACGCTTGCAGGATCCGTCCCTGGCGGGTGGCGAGCGTCGAGACCGCGGCCAGATGGTCGGGCTCGAAGGCGTGGCGGAACCCCAGCAGCAGGCTCAGCCCCACAACGGTGAGAAGACTGGGGCTCATGGCGACACCAAATCTAGCTCGTTCCCATGAAGACTTGCTGAAGTCCGCCCCCTACAACCTTTTACCACTCCCCCCTATCCAACGGGGTGCATGCAGACCTCCAGGCTCGGAGCGGTGCTTCTGGTCAAAGACCCGGCGACGGCGGCGGCGGATGCGGAGGCGGCGGACGCCGCGCTGGCGGCCAGCGGGGATGGGCGCGCCTTCGAGCGGCTGTACCGCACCCACGTCGCCCGCATCCACAGCCTCGTGCGCCGCATGCTCGACGCCGATGAGGCCGACGACCTGACGCAGGACATTTTCGTCCGCGCCTGGGACAAGCTGCACACCTTCCGCGGCGACGCGGCGTTCGGGACCTGGCTGCACCGGCTCGCGGTCAACGTGGTCCTGGCGCGCCGCAAGCGGGTCTCGGTAGACCGGGGCCGCTACCACGCCGACGCGGATGTGCTGGACGGGATGTCCGGCCGGCGGGAGACGCCGGAGATGACGGTGGATTTCGAGGAGGCCATCGGCCGCCTCCCCGACGGTGCGCGGCAGGTGTTTCTGCTGCACGACGTGGCCGGCTACCGGCACGAAGAAATCGCCGATCTCTTGGGCGTGGCGGCGGGAACCTCGAAATCGCAGCTGCACCACGCGCGGATGGCGTTGCGCAAGCACTTGAAGTAGAAAGGGAGCGAATACCATGGACGCCTGGACCGATCGACTTTCCGAGTATCTCGACGGCACGCTCGCCGCAGGCGAGCGCGCGGCGCTCGAGGCCCACCTCGCCGGCTGCCCCGCGTGCACGACCACGCTGGCGGAGCTGCGGCAGGTCGTCAGCCGCGCGGAAGGACTGGAAGACCGTCCGCCCGCGGCCGATCTCTGGAACGGCATCGCGGAGCGCATCGGCGTCTCGCCCGACGTGGTGAGCCTGCCGGCCCGCCGGGAATCGCGCCGGCGCCTCACCTTCACCTTCCCGCAGCTCGCCGCGGCCGCCGCGCTGCTGCTCGCGCTCGGCACGGGAGGCGGCTACCTGGCGCTGCGGCGCACGTCCGCCATCCGGCGCGTCGCGGTCACGCCGGTCCCGGACGGCACGATCGGGCGGGTCGTCTCCGAAACCTGGGTCGATACGGTGATGCGCGCGTCCGATCAGTCGGTGGCGCAGCTGCGTGCCGCGCTGGACGCGAGCCGCGGCAGCGGCCGGCTGGACAGCTCCACGGTGCGGGTGCTCGAGCAGAGCCTAGCGACCATCGACAGCGCCGTCGCCCAGGCGCGGCGGGCGCTCGAGGCCGATCCCAACAGTGCCTACCTGAACCAACACTTCGCCGAGACGTTGCGGCGTAAATCGCAGTTCCTGCGGCGGGCGAGCTCGCTCGTCACCCCCAGGATCCTGTAGGAGGATAGAGACGTGTTTCTCACTCTCGTGGCCGTCGCAACGGTGGCGCTCGCGGCGCAAACGGATACCACCGTGCCCGTCCGGCAGGGCATGCGGCTCGACGTCGACAACTTCGGCGGCGGCATCGTGGTCCACACCTGGACCCAGAGCTCCGTGCGGGTCAAGGCCGACCACTCCAGCCGCGACCACATCTCGGTCGAGACCGGCCTGTCGACCGTGCGGGTCTCGGCCAGCGGGCGGCGCGGCCCGCCCAGCGCCATCGACTACGAGATCACCGTCCCGGCCTGGATGGAGCTGAACCTCCACGGCACCTACACCGACATCGAGGTCGCGGGCACCCAGGCCGCCATCACCGCCGAGACGGTGAACGGCGAGATCAAGGTGACCGGCGGCTCCGGGCAGGTGTCCCTCAAGTCGGTGCAGGGCGCGGTCACGCTGGAGAACGCCAAAGGCCGCATCGAGGTCAGCTCGGTGAACGAGGGCCTCACGGTGCGCAACGTCAGCGGCGACCTCACCGTCGAAACCGTGAGCGGCGACATCACGTTGGAGGGAATCGAGTCCGCGAGCGTCGACGTCAGCACCACGAGCGGCGACCTGAGCTACGAGGGCACCCTCAAGGACGGGGGCCGCTACAGCTTCTCCACCACCAACGGCGACGTCTCGCTCGCCGTGCCCGAGCGCACCAACGCGACGGTCTCCGTGTCCACGTTCAACGGCGACTTCGACTCCTGCTTCCCCGTGAGCGTGACCGGCACCAAGAAACACCGCTTCAGCTTCACCCTCGGCTCGGGCAGCGCCCGCATCGAGGTCCAGAGCTTCAACGGCGACATCAAGCTGTGCCGGCCCGGCCAGCTGCGTCACAAGAGCCACGACGAAAACCAAGAGGACAACTGACCATGCGCGTCATTCCGCTCACCACCCTTCTGGCGCTCGCGGTCGCGGTTCCCGCCGCCGCCCAGGCGGGGGCCGATTTCCACTGGACCGGCCGCCTCGCCGCGGGCAAGCGGCTCGAGATCAAAGGCGTCAACGGCTCGATCCACGCCGTCGGCATCGCCGCGGGCGCCGCGGCGGAGGTCACCGCCGCCAAGCACGCGCGCCGCAGCGACCCCGACGAAGTCAAGATCGTCGTGGACACGACAGCGAACGGGATTACGATCTGCGCCGTGTATCCCACCCCGCGCCGCGCCCGGCAGGAGAACGAGTGTACGCCGGGCGACCACTGGTCCTCCAGCACGGAGAACAACGACGTCTCGGTGGACTTCGAGGTCCGCCTGCCCGCCGGGGTCAATTTCCTCGAGCACACCGTGAACGGCGAAGTCGAGGCCGAGCACTTGGGCGGCGACGTGGCGGCCTACACGGTCAACGGCAGCGTCCGCGTCTCGACGACGGGCACCGCGGAAGCGACGACGGTGAACGGCTCGATCTCGGCCCAGATGGGGCGGGCCGATTGGGCGGGCGGCGCCGATTTCCGCACCGTCAACGGCGGCATCACGCTGGAGCTGCCGGCGAGCTTCAGCGCCGAGGTGCGGGCGGAAACGGTGAACGGCGATCTGATCACCGACTTCCCCCTCACGGTCACGGGCCGCTGGGGCCCGCGCCACATGCGCGGCACCATCGGGCAGGGCGGGCGCGAGCTGTCGCTCTCCACCGTGAACGGGGACATCCGGCTGCGGAAGGCGACATGAAGCCGCTCGCGGGCGCGCTCGTCTTGGCTGCCCTATTCCCGGCGGTCGCGGCGGCGCAGCGCGCCGACTTCCGCTGGGCCGGTCGGCTCGCGCCCGGCAAGACGGTGGAAGTGAAGGGCATTCAGGGTGCCATCAGCGCGGTCGCGGCGAGCGGCACGGAAGTGGAAGTGCTGGCCATGAAGCACGGCGACGCCGACGACACCGCCGACGTGGAGATCCGGGTGGTGGAGCACGAAGGCGGGGTGACGATCTGCGCCGTCTATCCGGGCGGAGACTGGGGACGCCACGGACGCTCGCGCCGGCACAACGACTGCCGTCCCGGGGATGAGGACGACCAGTCGGTGGACAACAACGACGTGGAGGTGGAGTTCAGCGTGCGGCTGCCCGCGGGTGTGAAGCTCGTGGCGCGGAGCGTGGACGGCGACATCGAGGCTACGCACCTGGCGAGCGACGTGGACGCGGAGACGGTGGACGGCTCGATCACGATCTCCACGACGGGGGCGGTCCAGGCGCAGACGGTGGACGGGGACATCCGAGTGGTGCTGGAGAAGGGTGGGTGGACGTCGCCGCTCGAGTTCCGGACGACGGACGGGGACATCACGGTGGATTTCCCGGCGGCGGGCTCGGCCGTGGTGCGCGCGCAGACGGTGGACGGGGAGATCAAGAGCGACTTCCCGTTGACGTTGGAGGAGCGGATGACGCGCAAGCGGCTCACGGGGACGATCGGGCGGGGCGGGCCGGAGCTGCGGCTGACGACGGTGGACGGGACGATCCGGCTGCGGAAGGCGTGAGCGCGTAGTTTCGGTCCTATCGGCGACATCCTGATACCGTAGTTCGGGCCTCGCGGCCCCACGTTGCCCCTCGTGACGACCGAGGGGCCCGTGGTGCTGCGGGAGCTTCTCGCCCGCACCGAGCAGATCTCCGATCTCCGCGAGCTGTTTCGCGTGCTCGGCTATCAGGCGGCGTGGGAAACCGTGCCACCCGGGCCCTGGCTCGGCCCCGACCAGGCGGACGCGGCGGGTGTACGGGCGGCGACGCTCGTGGCCCGCCATGAGGCATTCCGCGTCGTTGCCCTCGTTGCGGACGATCCTGAGCGCGCGGCGCGTGCCGCCGCGCGACGTCTCGCCGCCCGCGCCGAGCGTGGCCTCGCCGTGGCCCTCGGCACCACGCCGCGGCGCCTCGTCTGCGCCGCCTGGCGTCCCGGCGCGGCCGGAGGTAGTGGGCCCGTGCCCCGCCTCGCGATCATTCCCCTCGAGCACGCTGGCGGGCCGGCGCTCGCCACGCTCGAACGGCTCGCGCCCGAACCCGGCGAATCACCCCTCGCCCTCAGCCTCCGCATCGGGGAAGCGCTGTCGGCGGAGGGCGTCACCCACCGCTTCTTCCGCGCCTTCCGCGCCCTGCTCGCCCGCTTCACCGAACGGCTCGCCCCCGGGTCCGGGACCTCCCCCCGCGGCCTCAGCGACCGCCACGCGCTCGCCCTCACCGCTCTCACCCGCGTGCTGTTCCTGTACTTCGTGCAGGAGAAGGGCTGGCTCGATGGCGACCGCCGTTACCTGCCACGCCGCTTCGACCACGCGCTGTCCGCGCGGCGGCACTTCCATCGCGCGGTCTTGCACCCGCTGTGCTTCGGGGCGCTCAATCGCCCCATTGAGGAGCGCTCGGCGGCGGCGCGGGCGCTTGGGCGTCTTCCGTTTCTGAACGGCGGCCTGTTCGAGCCCACGGCGCTCGAGCGGCGGCACGGCCCCGCCGAATGGAGCAACGCCGACTGGCGCGAGGCTTTCGACACCGTGTTCGAGCGCTTCCACTTCTCCGTGAGAGAAGATGACACGGGCGAGCTCGTCGCCCCTGACATGCTGGGCCGTGTGTTCGAAGGCGTCATGGCTCCAGAAGAGCGGCGTGCGAGCGGCAGCTACTACACTCCGGCCCCGCTGGTGCGCGACCTCGTACGCGCGGCTCTCGAGGCGGTCCTGGTCCAGCGACTGGGCCTCGCCCCGGCCGACGCGGAAGCGTGGGTGCACCACGCCGTGCCTCCCCCCACGCCGATCAGCATCCCCGACTTGCTGAGGCTCACGGTGCTCGACCCCGCGGTCGGCTCGGGGGCGTTCCTGCTCGGCGCCTTGGAGGAGCTGGCCGCATTGTGTCGGTCCGCCGGCACGCCGGTGACCCCGGCCCTGAAACGGCAGATCCTGAGCCGCTGCCTGTTCGGCGTCGACCTCGAGCTTACCGCCGTCCGGCTCACGGAGCTGCGGCTCTGGCTCGCGCTCGTGGCCGACGACCCAGCCGACTTGGCGACCGTGACGCCGCTACCCAACCTCGATGGTCTCGTCCGGCGTGGCGACGCACTGCTCGATCCGTTGACGCTCGCGGCGTCCGTCACGGGCGCGCGCAGCTTCGTGGCGGCGCGGCGAGAGCTCGGGCGGGCGGCGGCCGCCCGGCGTGGGCTGTTCGCGCTGAGCGGGCCCGAAAAGCGCGCCGCTACGCATGACTTGGCCCGCGCCGAAGCAAGGCTTGCCGCGACGCTCTTCGCCGAGGCCGAGCGCGGCCTGGCAGCGGCGATCCGGGAGCTGCTCACCGCGGCGAAAGACCGTGACTTGTTCGGGCATCGTCGCGGTCTTACCGCGGACGAGCGCAAACGGCTCTCCCGACTGCGGGGAAGTCGCCGCGATCTTCGCGCCGCCTCCCGCAAGCTCCGCCGCGAGGGCGGCACCCCCTTCTTCGCCTTCGAGTCGCACTTCGGGGATCTCGTGGCCGGCGGCGGATTCGACGTGGTGATCGGGAATCCGCCCTGGGTGCGGGGCGAGCGCTTGCCGCCGCGCGTGCGGGAGGCGCTCCAGGAACGCTATCCGTCGTGGCGGCCCCCTCCTCTCCTATCCGGGGAGTCTCGCGGCTTCGCGCACCTGCCGGACCTCTCGGTCGCGTTCGTCGAGCGTGCCCTCGAGCTGTGCGCTCCCGGCGGCGTGACCGCGCTGCTCGTGCCGGCCAAGCTCGCCTCCAGCGGCTACGCTGAGCGGCTGCGTCGCCGGCTCGCGAACGAAACCCGCCTCGAGCGGGTGGCGCCGCTCGACGAGGCTGCCGCCGCCTTCGGCGCGGCGGTCTACCCGATGGCGCTGGTCGCCGCCCGCGCCGACGCCCGCCCCGACGGCCAGGTCGCCGTGCAGCTCGGCCCGCGCTCGGCGGCCTCCCGGGTGCCGCAACGCGCCTTGCAGGGCAGCGGGCCCTGGATCCTCCGTCCCGACGCGGAAGCCGTGGCCCGCCGGCTCCGGACACATTTCCCCACGCTGGGCGAGCGCTGGTCCCCCCAGCTCGGCGTGAAGACCGGGGCCGACGATCTGTTCCTGGTGGACCACCCGATTCCCGGCACGCGCCCCGCGCTTCGGGGCCGCGACGTGCGCCCGTGGTGCACCCGGGAAGCGGTGTGGCTGCTGTGGACCCACGGCCCTCGCGGCGACCCGTTCCCCGCATTGCCGCCCGCGCTGGCAGAGCGGCTGCAGCCGCATCTGGATCGCTTGCGCCGTCGTTCCGACTATCGCGACGGCCCACCGTGGCGGCTGTTCCGCACCGCCCTCGCCGACGCACCACACCGCGTGTGTTGGCCGGATCTCGCGCGGGCGCTGGCTGCCGTCGTGCCGTCACCGGAGGCCGTGCCCCTCAACACCGTGTACGGAATCGCGACGCGGGGAGCCGAGGACGCCCACGCCCTCGCCGCACTCCTCAATTCGCGGTGGTACACGGCGCTGGCGCGGCTTCGTGCCGATCCCGCCCGCGGCGGATTCCGGCGCTTCAACGCCGGGGTGGTGCGGGAGCTGCCCGTCCCGCCGGCCGGCGCCCCGGCCTGGGAGCGGCTCGCGGTGCTGGGTCGCAACCGCCAGACGGACGACGAGGTCGTCGCAGACCTGCTCGGCCTGGACATCGCCGATCGCCGTGCGCTGGACCGCTCCGCGCATTCTCGCTGAGGAGCTCCGTGCCCCGGCGGAGCCGCTGGCCCTGCTGCTGCGTGCGGACACGGAAGCGCCGGCGGCGGCGGTCGCCGGCCGCGCGGCGTCTGCCTTGCTCGACCTGCCTCCGGTTCCGCCGCGCGCGCCGCCGTGGCTCGCACCGCACCAGACACCCGCGTTCCAACGATTGATAGCGCGGATAGAAGGCAGCGGCGGCGCGCTGCTGGCCGACGCCGTCGGTCTGGGCAAGTCCTATGTAGCGCTCGCCGTGGCCGCCGCCCGCGCCGAGCCGTTCGCGCTCGTCGTGCCTGGGATACTGGCGCCCCAGTGGCGTGATCTGCTGCATCGGCTCGAGCTCGAAGCGCCGATCGTGACGCACGAGACGCTCAGCGTTCGCACGAACCAGCTATCCGGCCATCCGACAATCCGGCTGTTCGTCGTCGACGAAGCCCACCGCTTCCGGAACCCCGAAACGCGGCGATACGGCTCGCTCGCCGCGCTCGTGGTCGGCAGGCGCGTGCTGCTCGTCACCGCGACGCCGGTCCACAATCGGCTCGCCGATCTGCTTCACCTGCTCCGCTTGTTCCTGCGGGATCACGCGCTCGCGGGACTCGGCGTACCGTCGCTGCGGCGTGCGGCCCGCGCGGAGATGCCCGCGGAGACGATCGCCGCCGTCGCCGCACGGTTCGTCGTGGCGCGCTCGCGCGATCAGGTCCGTCGCTACCCGCCAGGCAGCCTCCGCCTCGCCTTCCCCGGACGCGCGAGCGGTCGAACCGTGCGTCTTCCCACACTGCCGGCCGACGAGCTTCCCGCGATTATCGAGCGCGTGCGCCATCTCTCGGCGGCGGCCGGCGCCGCGCCGCTGTTCCGGCTCACCCTGCTCCGGCTGCTCGCCTCGAGCGCGCCCGCCTTTCGCGCGACTCTCGAGCGCTACCGCGCATTCCTCGATCTCGCGCGTCGCGCCGCCGAGGAGCACCGGACGCTCACGCCCAGCGAGTTCCAGCGGCTCTTCCCGCGCCAGGAGTCCGGAGGTGGGGACATGCAGCTGGTGCTTTTTCCCCTGCTGCTCGAGCCTGGCCCTCCGCGCGCGGACGTCGCGGCGAGCGATCTGGGACTCCTGGCCGAGTTGCGCGCCAGGACCCCCGACGGACCCGACCCCAAGCTGGACGCCCTTGTTTCGTTACTGGCCGACGCGGAACACTCCAAGACGATCGTGTTCACAGAATCCCGGGCGACCGCCCGCCACCTTCAGCGGCGCCTCCAGCACACATTTCGCCTTGCGACGCTGTCGGGCGAGCGCGGCTGGCTCGGCGCGACGCCCGCGACGCGGTCCGAGGTGCTCCGAGTGTTCGCGCCCGCAGCCCAGGGCGCGCCGCCGGCGCCCCCCACCGTGCGGGCCGATGTCCTTGTCGCGACCGATCTCCTCAGTGAAGGCCTCAACCTGCAAGACGCCGCGCGGGTCGTGCATTACGACCTGCCGTGGAGTCCGGCGCGGCTCGCCCAGAGAGTGGGACGGATCGACCGCCTCGGCTCGCCGCACGCCGTCGTGGAAACGGTGGCGTTCCTGCCTCCCGAGGCTCTGGAGGAAGCCCTGGCGTTGGAGGCGCGGCTCAGCGCAAAGGCCCACGCCGCCGCGCTCTCGGGCGCACCTCCGGTCGAAACGCTCCGCGGCGCGTCGGAGACGGCCGCCGCGCTCGATTGGGCGGATCGCTTGCAGGCCCTCGCGTGTCCCAATGGGGCGTGGGTGCCGGGCGGGATCGCGGCCGCGGTCGTGGGGGAGCGAGGGTGCGCAGTCCTGGTCGTGCGGATGGGCGCGGCGGTCGAAGCGCTCGTGGTGAACGACGCTGGCGTCGCCAGGGCCGATCCTGAGCTGGCGACCGCTTGCCTCGAGCGGGCCCTTGCTGCCTCGCCCCGCCCGCTCGATGGTGAATCTCTCGCGAGAGCGGTGGCCCACGCGGCACCACTCGTGAGAGCGCGACTCGCGGCCATCGCCGCGGCTCGCTGGCGCGCCGTGGACCGCGACCGGCTCAGCCGCCGTCTGATCCCCTGGGTGCTATCCGAGGCCCGCCGAGCCGCCCGAAAGGCCCAGCCCGAGCGGCTCGCTGCCCTGGACAGCCTCGTGGCACGGCTCTCGGCGGGGATGACGGCAGGCGAGGAATACACCCTGGAAGCACTGCTCGAGCGTCGCGCCCCCCTCACCATCACCGCGCTGCTCGCTTGGAACCGCCGACTGCCGCCGCTCGCAGAGCCCGGGTCGCCACCCGAAGCGGAGCTCGTCGCCGCGCTACAGATTCTCACACCATGCCCGCCACGGACCGAGCCCGGCTGAAAGACGCCCTCACTAGGCTCGAGAAGCTCTACGGCCGCCCCAAGCCGCCCCCCAAAGACCCCTGGGTCCTGCTGCTGCTCGAAAACGTCGCCTACCTCGTGGACGACGCCCGCCGCGCCCGGACCTTCGCTACGCTGAAAAAGAGGATCGGGCTCGCGCCCGCAAAGCTCCTCGCGACGCCCGACGGCAAACTCGCCGACATCATCGAACAGGGCGGGATGCTCGCGCCCCACCGCGCTCACAAAGTCAAACGCTGCGCCGAGCTGGCCCTCGAGATCGGCCTCCCCAACCTCCGCAAAGCCGTGCGCTCCGACCCCGCCCTCGCCACCAAGCTGCTGCGCCGCTTCCCCGGCATCGGCATCCCCAGCGCCGAGAAGATCCTGCTCTTCTGCCGCGGCCAGCGCGCCCTCGGCCCCGACTCCAACGCCCTCCGAGTCCTGCGCCGCCTGGGCCACGGCAAAGAGTACAAGACCTACGACCGCACCTACCGCTCCGTCACCGACGCCGTCGCACCGGGGCTGCCGGCGGACTACCCCTCGCTCATCCGCGCCCACCAACTGCTGCGACGCCACGGCCAGGAGACGTGCAAGACGTCCGCGCCGCGCTGCGACGCGTGCCCGCTCGCCGCCGGCTGCGTCTGGTTCCGCTCCCGACGCCCTGGTTAGCTTGGAACGTGGCGCTCTCCACCTTCCTCTTCGACCTCGATGGCACCCTCATCGACTCGATCGACCTGATCCTCCGCTCCTACCGCCACACCATGGCAACCCACCGCGGCTCCTCGCCGCCCCCCTCCGACGACGTCTGGATGAAAGGCCTGGGCACCCCCCTCCGCGTCCAGTTCCGCGAGTTCACCGACGACCCCGCCGAGCTCGAAGCGATGATCGCCACCTACCGCGACTTCAACCTCGCCAACCACGATGCGATGGTCCGGCCCTACGACGGCGTCGTGGAGCAGGTCCACGCCCTGAAATCGCGCGGCATGGCCCTGGGACTCGTCACCAGCAAGCTCCGCAGCGGCGCCCTGCGCGGACTGCGCCTCGCCGCCATCGAAGCGGCCTTCGACGTGATCGTCGGCTCCGACGAGGTCACCAACCCCAAGCCCCACCCCGAGCCGGTGCTGAAAGCGCTGCAGCTGCTGCACCAGCCCGCCGCGAGCGCGGTCTTCATCGGCGACTCGCGCCACGACCTCGAGTGCGGCCGCGCCGCCGGCGTCAGCACCGCCGCCGTCCTGTGGGGGCCCTTCGGAAGGAGCGACCTCGAGGATCTGAAGCCAGATTACTGGCTGGAGCGGCCGGCCGATCTCGCTCGCCTGGCCCCGGACACCTGACACCCGACACCTGGAGTCCCGTCGTGCCCTTCGTCCCCTTCGAGCTGGAACGCTGGCAGAGCACCTGGGAGAACCGGGTCCGCTTCAACCTGTCCGAGTCGGGCGTCCATCCGCTCACGATTCAAGAGCTGCTCGGCCTCGCCGGCGCCTCCGCCGCGCCCCTGCTCGACGTCCGCCTCGGCTACAGCCAGTCCAACGGCACCGACCTGCTGCGCCAGCGGATCGCCGCCCTCTACCCCGGCGCCTCACCCGACCAGGTGCTCGTCACCAGCGGCAGCGCCGAAGCGAACTTCGTCGCCTGCTGGCGGCTGCTCGAGCCCGGGGACGCGGTCGCGATGCTGCTCCCCAACTACCTCCAGATCTGGGGCCAGGCCCAGAACGCCGGCGCCCAGGTGCGCGGCTTCCACCTGCACGCGGACCGCGGCTGGGAGCCCCTCCCCGAAGAAATCCGGTCCGCCATCGCGCCGGGCACGAAGCTGGTCGTGGTCACCAACCCCCACAACCCGACCGGCCACGTCCTCTCCGAGGACGCCCGCCGCCTCATCCTCGAGCGCGCGCGCGAGGTGGGGGCGTGGCTGCTCGCCGACGAGGTGTACATCGGCGCCGAGCGCGACGGCCGCACCACCCCGAGCTTCTGGGGGAGCTACGACAAGCTGATCTGCGTGAGCGGTCTCTCGAAAGCGTACGGCCTCCCGGGCCTGCGCATCGGTTGGCTCGTCGCGCCCCCGGCATTCACTTCCGAGAGCTGGGCCCGCCACGATTACACGACCATCGGTCCCGCTGGCGCGTCGGACCATCTGGCCATCGTGGCGCTCACGCCCGGCGTGCGCGAGAAGATCATCGCGCGCACGCGCCGTATCCTCAACGCCAACTATCCGGTCCTCGAGGCGTGGCTCCGGCGCTTCGGCGACACGTTCACCTGGCACCCGCCGGAGGCCGGCGCGATCTGCTTCGTGGAGTATCACCACGGCGCGGGCGCGCTCGACGTGGTCGAAAAGGTCCGCGCCGAGCACAGCGTGCTGCTCGTCCCCGGCGACCACTTCGGGACGCCACACTACATCCGCTTCGGCTTCGGCAACGAGTTGTCCGAATTCCAGGCGGCGCTCGCCGAGACCGAGCGCGGCCTGAAGCGCGTCTTCGCGGACTGACGGTGCGGGTCGTCCCCCTGGACGCCTTCAAGGACCGCGTTCCCATGGCGCTCGCCATCGCCGCCGTGGAACGGGGCTTCCAGGCGCTGGCCCGCGGCGAGGCCACGCTCCCCGATCCCCTCGTATTCGAGCTGCCGGAGATCCCGGCGGAAGTGCACGTGAAAGGCGCGCGCGTGCCGGGCGCGCGGCACATCGTCCTCAAGGTCGCGACCGGCTTCTACCGCAACCGCGAGCGCGGCCTGCCCTCAGGCGACGGCCTGTTTCTCCTGCTCGACGCCGAAACGGGCGTCCCCGACCTGCTGCTCGAAGAGCACGGCTACCTCACCGACCTGCGCACCGCCGCGGCGATCGCCCTGACGCTCAAGTACCTCGCTCCCAAAGACGCCCGCGAGGCCCTGCTGGTCGGCGCGGGGGCCGTCGGCCGGCTCGCCGCCCGCGCCATCGTGGCCGAGCGGCCGGTCGAGCGGCTCACCATCTGGAACCGGACCCCGGAGCGCGCCGCCGCGCTGGCGCGGGAGATGGCCGCGATCGTTCCCACCCGCGTCGCCCGCGCGCTCGAGCCCGAGGTGCGCGCCCACCGCCTCATCGTCACCTGCACCGCCACCACGACGCCGCTGATTCGGGCGTCCTGGATCGCGCGCGGCACCCACGTCACCTCCGCCGGGACGGGCAGCCCCGAAAAGGTGGAGCTGGAGCCGGCCCTGCTCGCGCGGGCCGACAAGCTGGTGGTGGACCGGCTCTCCCAGGCCGAGCGCTACGGCAACCTGCATCACGCGCTCACCGCGGGGGTATTGACGAAGTCGAAGGTGTACGCGGAGTTGGGGGACGTGGCGAGCGGCCGGCTCGCGGGTCGAACGGCGCCTGACGAGATTACCGTGGCGGACCTGACCGGCGTCGGCGTGCAGGATGCGGCGATCGCCCAGGCGGTCGTGGAGGCGTTGGGACTATGAGCGTGAAGAAGACAGTACGGGACGCCCGCGAGAGCGCGGTGATCCGCGCGCCGCATGACGGGAGCGAAGTCGGCGTCTGCGACCTCGCCGGCCCGGAGGACGTGCGCGCGGCGCTCGACGCCGCCGTGGCGGCCGCGCCCGCGGCGCGCGCCCTCCCCGCCTACCAGCGCGCCGCCGCGCTTCAGAAGATCGCCGCCGACCTGGCCGCCGAGCGCGCCGCGCTCTCACGCACCCTCGCCCTCGAAGCCGGCAAGCCGATCACGCAGGCGCGCCTCGAGCTCGACCGGGCCGTGGATGTGTTCCGCGACGCCGCCGAGGAGGCGACCCGCATCGGCGGCGAAGTGCTGCCCGCCGACGTCGTCCCCGCCGGCGCCGGGCGGCTCGCCCTGACCCGGCGCTTCCCGCTCTCGCCGGTCGTCGGGATCACGCCGTTCAACTTCCCGGTGCTGCTCGCCGCTCACAAAATCGCCCCGGCCATGGCGTGCGGCGCCACCATCGTCCTGAAGCCGCCGCCGCAGGACCCCCTGACCACGCTGCGCCTCGCCGAGATCATCCGCGCCTCGGCGTACCCGGCCGGCGCCGTGCACGTCGTGCCCTGCCACGTGGAGGTCGCCCAGCTGCTGATCGAAGACCCGCGCGTGCGCGTGATCAGCTTCACCGGCAGCGCCAAAGCGGGCTGGGCGATCCGCGCCAAGGCCGGCACCAAGCGGGTCGCCCTGGAGCTGGGCGGCAACGCGGGCGTCATCATCGAGCCCGACGCCGACCTCGACTGGGCCGCGGCGCGGTGCGCGCTGGGCGGGTACACCTACGCCGGCCAGTCGTGCATCTCCACGCAGCGCATCTTCGTGCACGAGCAGGTGTACGAGGCGTTCCTCGAGCGCTTCGTGCCGAAAGTGCGGGCCCTCCACGTGGGCGACGTCCTGGACGAGCGCACCGAGGTGGGGCCGCTGATCTCGCTCGAGGCCGCCGAGCGCGTCGAGGGGTGGATCCGCGAGGCGGTGGCGCAGGGCGCACAGGTGGCGGCGGGCGGCACGCGCAGCGGCGCGGTCCTCGCTCCCACCGTGCTGCTGCAGACGACACCGGCGATGAAGGTGAATTGTGAGGAGGTCTTCGCGCCGCTCGTCACCGTGTCGCCCTACCGCCGGCTGGACGACGCCGTGGACGCCCTCAATGCGTCTCCCTACGGACTCCAGGCGGGTGTGTTCACGCGCAACGTGGGGACGCTGTTCCGGCTGCACGCGGCGTTGGACGTCGGCGCCGTGAACGGCAACGACATCCCCGGCTTCCGCGTGGACCGGCTGCCCTACGGCGGCGCGAAGGCCTCCGGACTCGGCCGCGAAGGCGTGCGCTACGCCATCGAGGAGATGACCGAGCTGCGGCTGCTCACCCTGAGACTGGACTGACGGGGGGGGGGACGGTGCGCTACCGGATCGTCGACTTCCTGGGGTTCACGCCCCTGTCCCACCGGCCGCCGCTGCCGCGGCGCTGGTGGGTGTACTGCGCCGTGGCTTTCCTCGCGCCCAGCCTCATGCTCACGGTCGTGCCCGCCTCCGACGTCCCGTATCGCGACCTGATCTGGCTGCTGACGCTCGTGCCGGCCTACATGCTCTCACTCCACTACGGCCTGCGCGGTGCGGTGGCCGGGCTGGCCATGGGAACCGTCCTGTTCACGGTGATCCAGTTCCTGGTGGCCTGGAGTCTCGACGCGGAAGACTGGCGCATCACCGTGCCGATCTACACCGCCTACGGGGCGATCGCGATCTCGGTGGGCTGGCTGTCGGAGCAGCTGCACCTGTTCTACGAGCGCGCCATTCAGGGCGAGCGGGTCGCCGTCATCGGCCAGGTGGCGGTCGCCATCCGTCACGAGGTCAACAACGCGCTGGCCACGATCCTCGCCGAAGGGCAGATGCTCGAGCGCGATGCCCGCCTGACCCACCCGGAGGATCTCGAGTCGGTGCGCAACATCATGATCATGACGCGCCGCATCCGGGACAGCGTGAACAAGCTGACGAGTATGACGCAAGCGCCCGTGGTCGAGTACGCACAGGGCGTCAAGATGATCGACCTGGGGAAGCTGCTAGGAACGGACCGCGCGCAGGATGATGTAGCTCAGCGCCGCGAGAAAGGCGGCGGCGGGGATCGTCAGTAGCCACGCCCAGACGATCCGCCCCGCCACCCCCCAGCGCACCGCCGACAAACGCTGCGAAGCCCCCACCCCCGCGATCGCCCCCGTGATCGTGTGAGTGGTGCTCACCGGAATGCCGAAGTGCGAGGCGATGAAGAGCGTGATCGCCCCGCTCGTCTCCGCGGCGAACCCACCGAACGGCTTCAGCTTCGTGATCCGCTGGCCCATCGTGCGCACGATGCGCCACCCGCCCGCCATCGTGCCGGCCGCGATGGCCGCGTGGGCGCTGATGATGACCCACCACGGAATCACGTTCGCCGTGGTGAGGTGGAGCGCCCGGATCGGGAATCCGACGAACGCCGCCTGCGCCGCCACCAGCAGCCCGACGATGATCCCCATCGTCTTCTGCGCATCGTTGGTCCCGTGCCCCAGCGAGTACGCGGCGGCCGAGAACAGCTGCAACACCCGGAACGTCCGGTCGACCCGCCGGGGGAGCGACCGCCGCAGCGCCCACGACAGCCCGACCGTGAGAAGCAACGCGAGCACCAACCCCATCGCCGGCGCGACCACGATGAAGACCAGGGTCTTGATCCACCCCTTGGCGATGATCGCGGCGAAGCCCGCCTTGGCGACCGCGGCGCCGCCGTAGCCGCCGATCAGCGCGTGGGACGACGAGGTCGGCAGCGCGAGCCACCACGTAATCAGGTCCCACACGATCGCCCCCCCCAACCCGCACAGCACGACGACGGGGTCCACGATCGACAGGTCGATCAGCCCGCCGCCGATCGTCTTCGCGACCGCGGTGCCGAGCCCGAACGCCGCGACGAAGTTGAAAAACGCCGCCCACACCACCGCCATCCCCGGGGTCAAGACCCGCGTGGACACCACCGTCGCGATCGAGTTCGCCGCGTCGTGGAAACCGTTGATGAAATCGAAGATGAGCGCGACCAGGACGATCGCGAGTACGAACCAGACGGTGCCCGACATCAGCCGTGCTTGATGGTGATGGACTCCAGCACGTTCGCGACATCCTCGGCCTCGTCCAAGGTCCGCTCGAGGTTGTCGTAGATCTCCTTCCACTTGATCACCTCGAGGGCGTCCTTCTCCTTGTCGAACAGCTGGCCGAGCACCTCGTGGTAGATCACGTCCCCTTCTTCTTCGAGCTTCTTCGCTTCGACACAGTAGCGCATCACGTCGTCGCCCTTTTTCAGCTTCGCGACCCCCTCGGCCAGCACCGACACCATCCGCTCGATCACCTCCACCAGGTGGAGCACCCCCGCCGGCGCCACCCCGATGCGGAAGATCTGCGTCCGCCGCGCCGTCCCGTCCATCACGTCCATCACGTCGTCCAGATCGGAGGCCAGCTGGTGAATGTCCTCGCGATCCAGCGGCGTGATGAACGTCCGGTCTAGCCGGTTCACCACTTCGTGCGTCACCTGATCGGCCTCGTGCTCGAGCCGCTTGAGGGCCTCCACGATCGGCGCGCGCCGGTCGGGCGGCGCCTCGAACAGCGCCCGCAGCTGCTGCGCCGCTTCCCGGTTCAGGTTGGCGACCTGGACGAAGAGGTCGAAGAACTCTTCTGCACGCGGCAGGAGGCGCACGGCGGACCTCGCGAGTGGTGGGTACGGGGGGGGGCCGAAAAGATAGCGGGCCCAGCCGGGAGCCACTAGGTTATCCGGGCTCCTTTCCCGAACCCCGCGCGAGGCTCCCGCATGGCGACCGCCCAGCAGCCGCAGACCGAGTTCGTGAAGGCCATCTCCCGGCTCGACGCGACCGCCCTGGTCGTCGGCTCGATGATCGGCTCGGGCATCTTCATCGTCTCGGCCGAGATCCTGCGGGAGGTGGGGTCCCCCGGCCTGCTCCTCGCCGTGTGGGCCGTGTCCGGCATCGTCACCTTGATCGGGGCGGTGACCTACGGCGAGCTGGCGGCGATGTTCCCCAACGCCGGCGGCCAGTACGTCTACCTGCGCGAGGGAATCTCGCCGCTGTTCGGCTATCTCTACGGCTGGACGCTGTTCATGGTGATTCAGACCGGCACCATCGCGGCGGTCGCGGTGGCGTTCGCCCGGTTCACCTCGATCCTGGTGCCGTCGCTCAGTCCCGACCTGTGGCTGGGCACCGTGATCACCTTCCCGCAGCCGGTCGGCCCCATCCAGGTGGGCATCTCCCCGCAACGTCTCTTTGCGATTCTCTCGATCGTCGTGCTGACGTGGGTCAACGTCCGCGGCGTCCGGACGGCCGCCATCATCCAGACCACGCTGACCATCGTCAAGACCGCGGCTCTGGCCGGTTTGATCGTCCTCGGGGTGACCATCGGCCGCAACGCTGGCGCGATCGCCGCCAACTTCGGGGCGGGATTCTGGCCCGCCGGCGGACTCACCCTCGCCGTGCTGCCGGTGATCGGCGCAGCCATGGTCGGCTCGCTCTTCTCGATGGACGCCTGGAACAACGTCGGGTTCGCAGGAAGCGAGCTCAAGAATCCGACAAAGGACTTGCCGTTCGCGATGGCCGTCGGCGTCCTCACCGTGACGGCGCTCTACGTCCTCGCGAACGTGGCCTACTTGAACGTCCTGCCCGCCGACGCCATCGCCCACGCGCCGCAGGACCGCGTCGGCACCGCGGCGCTCCAGGCGATCTTCGGCAACGCCGGGCTCTACGTCATGGCGATCGCGATCATGATCTCGACCTTCGGCTGCAACAACGGGTTGATTCTCTCCGGCGCGCGCGTGTACTACGCCATGGCGCGCGACAACCTCTTCTTCAAGACGGCCGGCGTGCTGCATCCGGCCTACAAGACCCCGGCGGTCGCGCTCGTCGTGCAGGCGATCTGGACGTGCGTCCTCTGCCTCTCCGGCACCTACAACCAGCTGCTCAACATGGTGATCTTCGCCGCGCTCGCGTTCTACATGATCACCGCCGTCGGCCTCTTCCTGCTCCGTACGCGGCGCCCCGCGGCCGCGCGGCCCGTCAAAGCGCCGCTCTATCCGTGGCTGCCGGCGCTCTACATCGTCGCCACTGGATTGATCGCCGTCGACTTGCTGGTGCAGCCGGTCACGCGCACCTACGCCGTGCTCGGCCTGATCCTGGTCCTGGTCGGCGTGCCGGTCTACTACATCTGGCGCGCCGTGGTCGCTCCCGCCGCGCCAGTAGCGCCTGACGACCCTGGAACGTCAGGGTTCGGCGAATAATCAGTAAGTGATTACAGAATAAGGCATTACAGACTACCGCAAGAACTTGCCGACTGCTATCTTCGGGATATATTCGGGGTGCTCCCATAACCCCAAAACCTCGATGACGATCCCGCTCCAGCTCCCCACTTCCGAGACCACACCCAGACCCACTTCGCAGCCGGCGCCCTGCCCCGATTGCGGCCAGGCAATCGTGCGCCAGTCCGGATGCCAGATCTGTCCCCAATGCGGCTGGGCGCGCTGCGGATGACAGTCCGGGGCAGACAGCTTCCGCTGCTTCAGTCCGACAGCCCGACCATCAGGTTGTCCGACGCCGTCCTCGACGAGCGTCTGCGCGGCACCAAGTTCGTCGCGCTCCCTTCGCGCAGGGTTCTCAACCCCCCTGCTCAGACGGGAATGGATTTCTGGTCGCTCAATCCCTACGTCGGCTGCGAATTCGGCTGCACCTACTGCTACGCGCGCTACGCCCACCGCTACGTGGTCGAGCGCGCGCACGACGCGGGCCGGCTCTCCGACCAGGAGTTCGCCGACTTCCGCGGACCCCACGGCTGGGAGGCGTTCGAGCGGCGCATCTTCGTGAAGGACCAGGTGCTCGGCTCGCTCGAGGCCGATCTGCGGGCCTACTTCCGCTCCGTCGGTGCGGCACCCGCCGCGGGCAACCCCATCGTCATCGGCACCGCCACCGACCCCTACCAGCCCGCCGAGCGACGCTTCCGCATCACCCGCCGGGTGTTGGAGCGGTTGACCCGTTGCGAGGGGCTGTCGGTCGGTCTCATCACCAAGAGCCCGCTCGTCGCGCGGGACGCCGACGTGCTCGGCCGGCTCGCCCGCCGCAACGACGTCGAGATCCTCGTCTCGCTGATCACCATGGACGTGGCGCTGATCCGCGCGTTCGAAGCGCGCTCGCCGATCCCCGCCGCCCGCCTGCGGGCCGTCAAGCGGCTGAGCGACGCGGGACTCAACGTCGGCCTGATCGTCGCTCCCGTCCTCCCGGGCGTCACCGACGACCATCGGCACCTGGAAGCGCTCTTCCAGGCGGCCCGGGAGGCGGGGGCTCGTTTCGTGTACGCGAGCCCGCTGCGGCTGTATCCCGCCGTGCGGGACCGGTTCCTGCCGGTGCTCGAGACGCACTCGCCGGCGCTGGCTCGGCGCTACCGCGCGGCCTACGTCGGGCGCGGCGCCGCGCCGCGCGAGTACGCGCGCGCGCTCCAGCGCCGCATCCGGCGGCTCCAGGCCCGATATGGCTTTCCGGTGAACAAAGGAATGGTGGACCGCTACAAGCACCGGCTGCCGGCACTGCAAGGGCAGCTCACCCTGTAGGGCGTCCCCTAGTACCCCACGACTCCGCCAGCGCACGGATCGTCGCCGGCGCGTTCCCCTCGGCGCGGTTGTTCACGACGATCAGGGCCTCGATGCGGCGCCGTACCGCTTCCGCCATCAGGCGCACCAGGTCACGCCGCAGCTCGGGCTGTGGCTCGCGAATCCGGTCGTAAGGCTGGAACAGCCGCACCGCCTGCTCGTAGCTCCGCCCCGGCCGAAGCAGCGCCCGGGCCACGGTGAAATCCGCGGGGAACGTCCACTCCAGATCGAGCTGCGCGCCGATCGGCGGCATGCCCGCCCACGAATTGAAGACGTGCGCCGCGCCGTGCTGGCGCAGCACGACCCCGTGGAGATCGTGCAGCAGCTCGGGATTGCGCAGCTCCACGGCATACCGATAGTCCCGCGGCAGCCGCTGAAAGAACCCGTCCAGCCGCTCGGCCCACGCGCCCGTATCCGGGAGGTCCCGCCCGTGCATCGCCTGGAACTCGAAGACGAAGCAGCCGGCGTGGTCCCGGAACGCCCGGGAATAGGGCAGCAGCACGGCGTCCTTGAACAGCTCGGCGTTGAGGAAGTCCGGATTGACCTTCCCCGCGTCATCTCCCCAGCGGGGATCCCGCGTGAAGCGCTTCACGGTGATCCGGTCCCACACCTTGCTCACGCAGGGGAAGCCTGCGGGCAGCGCCCGGGCGTACGCCTCGAGCACCTGTTCGGTCGGGGGCTCGTAGAACGCGCTGTCGATCCCCACCGTGCCGAACAGCGGGTAGCGGGCGTATTCCTCGAGCCGCCGCGCCGGCTGCGGCCCGCGGTAGTCCCGGTGGTAGACGTCTCCGGCCCACCCGTCGTACGTCCAGGTCGAGGTGCCGAAACGCACGTTGGGTGGCAGGCCCCGCGCCAGCTGCACCAACTCCGGCCGCGGCGGCGGGAGCGCCTCCGGACCGTCGAACAGCGACGGGTGGCCGCTGGTCGGGGGGGGAGTCATGGCGCCAAGTTGACCCCCACGTCGGGAGGCGGCAACCAGGGCAGACCCCGCCGCTGCGCGTAGCGCTCGAGTCGCTCCAGCGCGGTGACGGTGAGCGTGATCGCGCCGTAGGACTCTTCCACCCGCCCCCGCAGCAGGTACGGCCCCGTCCCGAACAGCAGCGAGACCACCCGGCGGTAGACGTCGGGGAAGATCACCGTCTCGATCAACCCGTCGCCGTCGTCGAACGTCACAAACTCCATCGGCTCGTCACGGATGGTGTGGACCGGCTTCGCCGCGGTGAGCATCCCGGCGCAGGTGACCAGCCGCCCCACATGCTCGCGGAGACGGGGCGCGGGCACCGGGTGAATCGCCCGCAGCGTGTCGGCGAACAGGCTCATCGGGTGCCGGGAGGCCAGGTAGCCCAGCACCGCGTACTCGTCGCGCAGCTGCCGGTCGGCGTCGTACTCGGCGAGCGGGGGCAGCAGCGCCGCGGGAGTGGCATCGAGATCGAGCGCCCCTTGGGAGCGGCTGACCCCGGGGCGACGCCCCGGGGTCGACCAGGCCGCGTCCACCAGCCACATCAGCTGCGGCCGCGTGCGGCCAGCGGCGATCCCGTCGCACGCCCCCGCCTGGACCAGCAGGCGCAGGTCGGCAGGGGTGAGCCCCGTGCGCCAGCGCAGCTCCTCGAGTGACGCGTAGGGTTCGCCCTGCCGGCGCTCCGTGACGAGCCGCGCCAGCCCGTCCGCAGAGAGTCCCTTCAGCGCCTGCAGCCCGATCCGCAGCGCGCGGGCGCGCCCGATGTAGTGCGGCTCGCCCACGTTCACGTCGGGCGGCAGGATCGCGAGGCCCATGCGTCGCGCCTCGGCGATGTAGGCGAACGGCGCGTAATAGCCCCCCTCGTTCGACAGCACGGCGGCGATGAACTCCGCCGGGTGGTGCGCCCGCAGGTAGCCCGACTGTAGCGCCACCTGGATGTACGACGCCGAGTGGCCTTTGCAGAACGAGTAGCCGGAAAAGGAGAGGATCATCGCCCACACGTCGTCGATCACCTGCACCGCCACGCCGCGCGCCGCGGCGCCGGCGCGGAATTGCTCTTCGTACGCCCGCAGCTCCTTCATCGGGCGCTTCTTGGTGAGCGCTTTGCGGACGCCGTCGGCCTCGGCCACGTCCATCCCCGCGAGCGCCACACACACGTTCACCACGTCCTCCTGGTAGACCATCACGCCGAACGTCTCGGCCAGCACGTCGCGCAGCACCGGGTGCGGCGGCTCGTAGGGCGCCCCGTACAGCCTCGCCAGGTAGGTGTTGATGTAGCGGTTGGAGGCGGGCCGGATGATGCTCGTGTTGAGCACCAGTAGATCGAAGCTGTCCGCCTTGCTCTTCTGGCACAGCAGCCGCGAGGCGGGCGATTCGGTGTAGAACACGCCCATCGTGTTCCCCGTCCGGAACACGGCGCGCGTGGACTCGTCGGCCGCCGGGTCGCAGGTGGTGTAGTCGATGGCCACCCCTTCATGCTCCCGCGCTGCGGCGATCGCGTCTCGGATCACCGCGAGGGAGCGGTTCCCCAGCAGGTCGATCTTGACGAGCCCCGCGTCCTCCGTCCCGTCCTTCTCGAACTGGATCGCCGGCACCGGCATGATCCCCTCCCGGGTATCCAGCTGTTTCGCCGCGGGCTCGACCGGCACGTAGTTCGTCAGCGCGTCGGGAACGATCACGACGCCCCCGGGATGCAGGGAGAGGTTTCGCGGCAACCCGACGAGCGACTCGGCGAGCGCGGCGATCTCCTGCCAGGGGCCGCCCAGCGCTAGCGACTGGAAGTTCGGGTGCGTCGCGAGCAGGGCGGGCAGCGGGCCATCCCCGTCCGCCCACGCCAGCCGTTTGGTCACCGCCCCGATCTCGACCGCCGGGCGGCCGTAGACTTTGGCCACCTCGCGCAACGCCGCCTTGCGCCGGAACGCGACGTGGTTTGCCACCATCGCCGCGCGCCCAGGGTAGGTCCGGAATACGTACTCCAGCGCGGCGTCGCGCTCGTCCCAGGGGAAGTCGAGGTCGGCGTCGGGCGGGTCGCGGCGGCCGGGATTGAGGAAGCGCTCGAACACCAGCCCCTGCGCCAGCGGGTCGACGTGGGTGAGGCCGAGGCAGTAGCTCACGATCGAATTGGCGACGCTGCCGCGGCCGCAGTGCGTGGGCGCGTGCGTCACGATGTCGTGGACGACGAGGAAATAGTCGGCGAACCCTTTGGCCGCGATGATCGCGAGCTCGTGCTCGATCCGCGCTTGGACAACTGGCGACAGTATCGCGCCACCATAGCGACTGCGTGCTCCCAGCTCCGTGAGATCACGCAACTTGGCGAGCGCGTCCGCGCCGACGAACACGGGGAGAATCACCCGTCCGCCGGGGGGCCCGCCCCCGCAGCGTGCCGCCAGATCCACCGCGTTTTCGAGCGCTTCAGGGCAATCGGGAAACAATCGCGCCACCTCGGGCCCCGGCTTGAGCCACGCGTCGCGCGGCGCGAGGGCGCCGGCAGGCAAGGTGGTGAGGGTCGCGTTGCCGGTGATGGCCGCGAGCAGCCGGTGGCGCGCGTGGTCCTGCGGCTGGGCGAACCACACCGCGTTCGTGGCGACCGGGGGGAGGCCGTGCCGCCGGGCGAACGCCTGCGCGACCTCGCGCCCGCGGCCTGGCACCAGCTCGACGTAGAGGTTCTCCCTCCCCGACTCTCGCGCCAGCCGGTCGAGCAGCTCGGTGTCGCTCGACAGAATCGCCAACCCTTCGCGATCGGCTGACAGCTGACGGCTGACGGCGTAGTTGCCGTCGCCGTGCCGCGCCGTCACCGCCCGGCACAGGCTCGCCCAGCCCGTCCGATCGAGCGGCAGCAGCACCGCGTGCGCGGTAGGCGTCTCGAGCGCGACACCGTAGATCGGCCGCAGGCCGTACGCCTCCGTCACGCGGCGAAAGTCCATCGCGCCGTAGACGCCGTTCGAGTCGGTGAGCGCCAGCGCCGTCATCCCCCGCTCGACGGCGGCGGCGGCGAGCGCCTCGAGCGACGAGGCGCCCGCCGCGCCGCCCAGGAGCGAGTACGCCGAATGGACGTGCAGGTGGACGAAGTCGCTCACCCGGCGTACCGGATGCTCGCCGTGCCGTAGCGCCGCCGCACGCGGTCGAGCGCGGCGCTCAAGTCGCGGCGCCGCACCGCCGGCCCCGGCGGATGGAACAGCGAGAGTTGCACGTCGTATCCCGCGCCGAGCGTCACGCTGAGCGCGACCGCGGTGAGCGCGATCCGCCGCGTGACGATCCGGTCCGCCAGCCGGCGCGCCGCCGCGGTCAGCTCGACGTCGAGGTCGGTGGCGGGCACGAGCGGTGCGGCGCCCTCGGCGTCGCGGTGATCGGCGTAGCGCACCCGCAGCGTGAGGTGGTCGGCGGCAGCGCCGCGCGCCCGCAGGGTGCGTCCCAGCCGATCGGCGAGGGCGCGCAGCTCGGCGGCCAGCACCTCGCGGTCGTTGGTCTCCACCTCGAGAGTGCGTCCCGCCTCCAGCGTCTCGCGGCGCGCCGGTGGCTGCACCGGGCGCGGGTCGATGCCGTTGGCGCGGGCGTGCAGCACGGCTCCGCGACGACCGAGCACGCCCTCGACCTGGACGCGCGCGAGGGCGGCGAGCGGGCCGATGCACGTCACGTTGTAGCGCGCCAACTGCTCCCGGACGCCCGCGTCCGCACCCGGCAGCACGGCGATCGGGTGCGGGGCGAGGAACGCCGGCTCTTCACCCGGGCGCACGTCCACGACCGGCTCGGGCTTCAGCACGTGCGCCGCGACCTCGCTCACCACTTTGTTCCCCGCGAGCCCGACGGTGACGGGGAGCCCCAGCCGGCCCCAGATCTCGCGCCGGATCGCCGCCGCCACGTCGAGCGCGGGACCGAACAGCTTCCGCGTGCCGGTGAGATCGCCGTACGCGTGGCCCAGGGTGTGTGGCTCGATCACCGGCACGACGGGCCTCAAGATTTGCTCGAGCGCGCGGGCGGCGCGGGTGTACAGCTCGAGCCGCGGCGGCAGCAGCACGAGATCGGGGCAGCAGCGCATCGCCTGGTAGACCGGCATCCCGACCGTGATCCCCGCGAGCATCGCCTCGGGGGAAGCGGACCAGACGATCGCCCGGTCGGTGCCTCCAGGCGCGAGCGCCACCGGCCGGCCGGCGAGGCGGGTCGTCACCCGACGCTCGACGGCGATCGGGAAGGTGAGCGGATTGACGTATAGGATGGTGCGGTCCATCGACCAACCGCCGGCTCTGGGAAGGAGAACGTGACCGAATAAATACCGAAAGTCAAGGAGACAAAAAATGCCGCAAATGCGGCTGTTTGTATAGATGATGTTAAGACACTGCCGTTATTTTGCTAGATACGCCCGCACCAACGGAGCGGCGCGCCGGCGGATCAGCGCGTTCCTCAGCAGCTGCTCCTCCTCCGGAGTGACCTCGACCAGGAGCCTCTCACCCCCTCTCCCGTCGCTCGCCTTCACCGCGACCGGCATGCCGTCCCGGTACAGGATCCGGTTCGTTGCGAGCGCAGGCAGGAGATCGCCCGGCGTGACGATGCCGACAAGATTGAGTGGGTCCGCCCCGCTCACCGCCACTAGCTCCCCCGATTTCCGAGTCCCGAGTCCCGACTCCCGCCGTACCGCGCGCAGCGCTCCCACCGCCTCCGGCAGCGCGTACTGCTCGCCCGAGAAGCCGCCGACGAACCGGCCGCCGCGAATCTCCCCGCGCGCCTCGAGCCGCCGGTACACGCGCAAGATGTCACGCCACGGCGCGAGCAGGCTCTCGCGCTCCAGTAGGCGCCGGAACACGATGCCGTAGCGCCGCAGCAGCTGCCACGCCTGCGCTTCCGCGACCTGCTCCTCGGTCACGTGCGCCGAACGGTGCACGCGCGACCATCGGCCCGCCGTCTCGACGCCGAACGGCGCCACCTTGCCGCGCCGCCGGCGCAGCCCGCCTCCCCCTGCCACCGGCCTCCGCCGATCGGACGGAATCAGCAGCGCCCGCAGCCCCGCGAAGCTGTCGGACGTCACCAGCCCCCACGCCACCAGCTCGCCAAGACCTTTTTCGACTTCCGTGCGCAGCAGCCCCGTCGCGTTCACAAGATCGCCGAAGAATGACGCGCCGCGTCCGTTCAGAGTCTCCAGTACCGCGCGCGCCGAGTGGGACAGCGGCACGGCCGCGGGATCGGGCTCGGCCGTCAGCGCGCGCCACACCTCACCCCGCTCCCTCCGGAACAGCGCGATCGGCGTCGTGCGGATCGGCCCCGACTTGATGTTCCGTGTTCCGACTTCCCCGTTCCTCGTTTGACTCAACCGCCCCCACGCAATCTCCCCCGAGAGGCAGAGCCCATCGAGCCACAGCGGATCGTAGTCGGCAAGCCGAGCCGGCAGCACGTCCGACTCCCACGCGCCGGCCGGCAGCTCGAAGCCATCCAGCAGGTCGAGCACCGCCGCCAGACCGTCCGGACCTTCGGCGCGGGTGTCTTCCGTCACGCGCTGCCAGCGGAGCAGGAAGGCCATGAAGTCCGCCGCTGGCACTGGCTCGATTTCGCGGCGCAGCCGGTCGAGGGTGTACCGGTGGATCCGCGCAAGCAGTCGCCGCTCACACCACTCCAGCACCGCTTCATCGAGACCGGGCGTGAACCGGCCCCGCAGGACGAACCCTTCGTGTTCGAGGGCCGCGAGCGCCGAATCGACGTCTCCCCGGCTCAACCCCAGCGCGCCGGCCATCCCCGCAGCCGTGGTTGGGCCGACCGCCTCGAGCCGGCCACGCACCAGCTCGCGCAGTGCGTCTTCCCGAGTCCAAGTCTTGGCCGCGTCGCGCTCCGGTGGTGTGAGTGGGTGCTCACATACGGTACCTGGGAAGGCGGCCTCGACTAGCGGCAACCGCTCGGCTGCGACCCAGAGCATCGCTTCGGACTGCAGCACGGTAGCGCGTCCCGACCCCACCAGCGCCTCAAACCACCCCCGCCATTCCGCACTCCGCACTCCGCATTCCGCACTCGGAATCGCCCCCATCACCAGCAGCGCGTCATGCAGCTCGTCAGGGTTCGTCGGATCGGGCCACGCTTCGTCTTTCACCCGGTCGACGGCCGACTGGTCGAGTGTGCCGAACTCCTCCGCCGTCTTCACGTCGAGCGAGCGGCGCGTCAGCACCGCCTGGGTACGTCGCTCCTCCAGCGGGGCGTCGTCCAGGAAGGCGAACGGCTTCGCGTTGAGGATCTCGTGCGTCAGTGGGGAGGGCTCAGGGGTGTCCCTGGCCTCGAGCCGCAGATCCCCGCGGTCCATCGCGTCGAGGATGCGCAGCAGCCCCTCCAGATCCATCGCCTCGGTCAGGCAGTCGTGAATCGTCTGATTGACGAGCGGGTGGTCGGGAATCTCGCGGTCCCCCACGAGGTTCTCCGGACACGCCAGCTGGTCTGGGAAAACCGCCGCCGAGAGGTCCTCGGCCTCCATGCGCTGCAGCGGGATCGGCACCTTCTTGCCGCCGCGGCTGCGCAGCACGGCCAGAGCGCGCGTCGCGTTCCAGCGCCAGCGGCTCTGGAACATCGGCGCGTCGAGCATCGCCTGCACCAGCAGCCGCTCGACCGTGGCCGGCTTCAGGTACTGGAACACGTCCGCGAGCGCAAAGCTGTGCTGCGGGCCGAGCGAGAGCACGATGGCGTCGTCGGTGGCCGCCGCCTGGAGCTCGAAGTTGAAGCTGCGGCAGAATCGTTTGCGCAAGGCGAGGCCCCACGCCTTGTTGATGCGCGCGCCGAACGGCGCGTGCAGCACCAGCTGCATCCCGCCGGCCTCATCGAAAAAGCGCTCCAGCACCAGCGTCTGCTGCGTGGGGATCACACCGAGGACCTGCTTGGTGGCCGCGAGATACTCGACCAGCTGCCGCGCGGCGGCTTCGCCGATCCCCCCCCCCGTCTCCTCGTCCAGCCAGCGGACCGCGGCCGCCGGATCGGCCAAGCGTGTTTCCACGTCGCGCCGCAGCCGCGAAACCTCCTCGGAAAGCTCGGCGGTGCGGGCCGGGGCCTCGCCCAGCCAGAAGGGGATCGTCGGGGGCTGGCCTTTCGCGTCGGCCACTCGCACCTGCCCCGACTCCACCCGGAGGATCAGGTAGGAGGCGTTGCCGAGCTGGAAGATGTCCCCGGCCGAGCTCTCGATCGCGAAGTCTTCGTTCAGCGTGCCGACGAACGTCTCGGTCGGCTCGAGGATCACGCGGTAGTCGCCGATGTCGGGGATGGCGCCGCCCGAGGTGATGGCCGCGAGGCGCGCCCCGCGCCGGCCGCGCAGCCGCCGATTCACGCCGTCGTAGTGGATGTGGGCGCCGCGCCGGCCGCGCTTGCTCGTAAACCCCTCCGCCAGCATCCGGACGAGGTCGTCGAACTCCTTGCGGCTGAGGTCGCGGTAAGGCCAGGCGGATCGGGCTAGCTCGTAGAGCCGGTCTTCCTCCCATTCCTCGCACGCTGCGGCCGCCACGATCTGCTGGGCCAGGATGTCGAGCGGCTTGTCGGGAATGAGCAGCCGGTCCAGCCGGCCTCCCCGGACGGCCCGCAGCAGCGCCGTGCACTCGACCAGATCGTCGCGCGACAGGGGGAAGAGACGGCCCTTGGGAATCGCCTCGAGGTGGTGGCCCGAGCGGCCCACCCGCTGCAACAACGTCGCGATCGACCGCGGCGTCGCGATCTGGCACACCAAGTCCACCGTCCCGATGTCGATCCCCAACTCGAGCGAGGCGGTCGCGACCAGCGCCTTGAGCCCTCCACTCTTGAGCCGCGCCTCGGCCTCGAGCCGCTTCTCCTTGGACAGGCTGCCGTGGTGGGACGTGACGTGTTCGGCTCCCAGGCGCTCGGAGAGATGCAGCGTCAGACGCTCCGCCATGCGGCGCGTGTTCACGAACACCAGCGTGGTGCGGTGCGCTCCGATCAGCTGCGCCAGCCGGTCGTAGATCTCCTCCCACACCTCGTGGCTCATCACCGCCTCGAGCGGCGAGCCGGGGATCTCGAGCGCGAGGTCCAGCTGCCGCGCGTGCCCGACGTTGATGATTTCCGGAAGCGCCGCCGTCGTCCCCACCAGGAAATGCGCGATCTCCTCGATCGGCTTCTGCGTCGCCGAGAGCCCGACCCGCTGCACATGCCGGCCGACCAGCGCGTCGAGCCGTGCCAGAGACAGCGCGAGGTGGCTGCCGCGCTTGTCCCGCGCCACCGCGTGGATCTCGTCCACGATCACCGTCCGCACCGTACGCAGCAGCTCGCGCGCCAGCTCGGACGTGAGGATGAGGTAGAGCGATTCCGGTGTGGTGACCAGGATGTGCGGCGGCCGCTTGACCATCCCCTGACGCTCGGACTGCGGCGTGTCGCCCGTGCGAACCAGCGGCCGGACCTCGACCTCCGGCAGCCCCAGCTCGGCCAGGGTTGCGCGGATCTGCGCCAGCGGCTCGGCCAGGTTCTTCTGGACGTCGTTGGACAGGGCTTTGAGCGGGGAGACGTAGAGCACCTGCGTTTCATCGCGCAGGGCGCCATCCAGACCCTGGCGTACCAGAGAATCGATGGCGGCGAGGAAGGCGGCGAATGTCTTGCCGGAGCCGGTCGGTGCGGCGATGAGGACGTCGCGGCCCGCCTGGATCAGCGGCCAGGCCCGGCGTTGCGGCTCGGTGGGCGCACGGAATCGCGCTTCGAACCAGCGCGCTACCGCCGAATGGAACACACCTACCCCAGGGCCGCCTCGAGGGAGACGCCGCGCGTCGCGGCGATCCGCTCGATGGTCTCACCGATCTTGTTGTTCGGCGTCGACGCACCGGCGGTGACCCCGATGGTCAACGGCCCCGCCGTCAGCCACCCATCGCGCCGCTCCTCATGCTTCGTACCGACCGGACGGAACCGGATGCCCCCGCCCTCCGGGTCGATGCAGCTCGCGTCCTCGATGTGGAACGTCGGCGCCCGCTCGTGGCAGATGGCCGCGAGATGGGTCGTGTTGCTCGAGTTGTAGCCGCCGATCACAACCATGAGGTCGAGCGGCTCGGCGATCAGCTTCAACACCGCGTCCTGGCGATCCTGCGTCGCCGAGCAGATCGTGTCGAAGGTGCGGAAGTGCTCGGTCAGGGCCGCCTCACCGTAGCGCGCCGTCATGCTCTTGCGCAGCTCGCCCGCGATGGCGAGCGACTCGCCCGACAGCATCGTCGTCTGATTCGCGACCCCGACCCGCACCAGGTCCCGGTCGGGATCGAACCCCGGCGACATGGCGTGGCCGAAGTGCGTCAGGAACCGCTCCCGGCCTCCCCCTCCTTCGATGTAGTCGCAGACCACCCGCGCTTCGGCCATGTCGCGCACGACCACGTAACGGCCGCCGGGGTACTTCGTCACCTGGCTGGAGGTGGCCTTCGTCTCCTCGTGGAAATACTTGCCGTGGATCACCGCCGTGAATCCGTCCCGCGCATAAGAATCCACCCGCTTCCACACGTTCAAGACCGAGCCGCACGTCGTGTCCACGAGCACGCACCCAAGCGCGCGCAGCCGCTCGAAATCCTGGACCGTCACGCCGAAGGCGGGCAGAATGACCACGTCGTCGGGGGTCACGGTGCCGAAGTCGAACTCCCCTCCTTCGTGGCGGTGCAGAAACGCCACGCCCATCGACTGAAGCTTGGCGTTGACATGCGGGTTGTGGATGATCTCGCCGACCAGCAGGGTGCGCTTGGCAGGGAACTTGGTGCGGGTCTCGTAGGCGTACTCCACCGCGCGATCCACCCCGTAGCAGAACCCGAACTCCCGGGCGAGCCGGAACGTCAGATCGCCGACGGTGAGCGCGTAGCCGGCGCTGCGGACGGCGTCCACCACGCGGCTGTGGTAGTCGGCGGTGAGAGCGCCCTCGATGGCGCCCCGCAGCCCGAAGCCCTTGCGGTAATAGGTTTGCTCCACGGCCTCAATCTAACGGCGCCGCGCCCCCGGCGCGTACGGCGTCGAGCACCCGCTGCACCGCGAGGCCGTCGCGGAACGTAGCCGGGGCCGGGGCCGCGGCAGCGCCCCCCCCCCCTCCTCTCCCCCCCCCCCCACCGTCCAGCACCCGCACCAGCTCCCGCATCAGACGCACGAACGACCGGGCCCACATGTTGTTCACCGGAACCTGACCCGACAGATCGTCCGCCATGGAGATGTCCTCGAGCGGCCCGCCGGGCCGGCCCAGCTCGAGCTTGGTCTCACCCGTGAGGACGACCGTACCCTCCGCCCCCGTGATCTGCGCGTGGTGTCCCGGCCCGTGGAACGCGACCGTCGACAGAGTGACGGTGGCGACCGTTCCGCCCGCGAGCCGCAGCACGAAACTCGCGAAGTCATCCGCGGTCACGGCGCGGGCCGCGCCCGCATCGTCCCGGCGCTGCTTAACGAATGTCGCGACACCTCCCGCGACGTGAGCCACTTCGCTCGCGGTCCAATAGCGACACAGGTCGATCAGGTGGGAGCCGACGGCTCCGAGGATGCCGCCGCCCCGCCCTGCGTCGTACCACCAATTCCAGGGCGCGTCCGTCGCCTGGGGCCGCCCGTCGCCGCGCAGGTAGGGCCGCAGCACGAGCTCGATGTGCCGCACTTCGCCGATCGCGCCCGCGGCGATCAGATCGCGTATCCGGCGGCGGTTGGGCTCGTAGCGCAGCTCGTGGTCGATCCAGGCGAGCTGCTCCGGCCGCCGCTCGGCGGCGGCCAGCATGCGTGCCGCCTCGTCGGCGTTCAACGCCGTAGGCTTCTCGCACAGGACGTGCTTCCCCGCCTCCACGGCCGCGATCGCGTACCGGGCGTGGGAGTCGGGCGTGGAGGCGACGATGACGAGATCGACCTCGCTCGAACGTGCGAGGTCGGCTCCGTCGTCGAAGACATGCGGGATCCCGAACTCCCGCGCGACCGCCTCGGCGTTGCTGCGCCGGCCGCTCGCCACCGCCGTCACCTGCACGCCCGGCACCAGGCGCAGCCCGGGCAGCTGCACGCGCCGTGCGAACCCCGTGCCGATCAGGCCGACCCGGACCGTCACGGCCCCACCCGACACGGCACCGTGTCGGCCGCGAGCACAGTCCCGGTGAACGATGCCTCGACCGCGGCGCGGCGCCCGCCCATCGTCTCGAGGCCGCCGCCTCTCAGCTGCGCGGACACCCCTCCACCCGTCACCGCACGCGTCACGACGACGGCGCCGCTGTCCAATCCGAGACCGCGCGCCAAGTCACCAGCCATGAACCGCACCGCGACCACCGCTCCGCGCGGCGCGAACGTGTCCCCGCGGGCCAGCACTGGGTAGGAGCCCGCAGGCACTGTGTCTCCACTCCCTGGCCGCAGCCAGACCAGCACACCGTTGCCCCGGGCGATGCCTTCGAGCAGGAAGCCGCGCCCGCCGCCGCAGCGGCGCAGCCACGCCGGGGTCTCGAAGCGCGCGCTGTCGGCGGGCGGGTACTGCACGCTGGCGGTGAGCCGACCGTCCCGCTCGTCTGACGCGGAGCTGCACGCCGCGGTCCACAGTGCGAGCCCCAGGGCGGTGCCTTTCAAGCGGGAGCCTTGACCCCGAGCGCCGCGCGCGCGGCTTCGGGAGTGAGGGTGTGCGGGGCGAGCGCCTGAACCAGGGCGAGGGGAAGGGGTCTGGGCTTCAAGTGCTTGCGGTCCACGCACACCAGCACCATCCAGCCGGCGGCGCCAAGGGTCGAGGCGTCGTCCCGCAGCACGTCGAAATTGAGCGTCATCGACTTGGTGCCGACCCGCCCGACGTAGGCGGCCACACGCAACCGGTCGTCGAGGCGCGCCGGCCAGTAGAACTCGCTGTGCACGGCTTTGCGGGGCAGGAAGATGTCGTAGTGGTCGAACACGCGGGCATAGGCGAGCCCGCACGCGCGGAACAGCTCAGTCTCGGCGATTTCGAAGAACCGCACGTAGGAGCCGTAAAAGATGATGCCCGCGAAGTCCACGTCGGACCAGCGGACATATTCCTCGACGACGTATGGGCCCGGGGCAGAGGGGGGCGGCATGCCCCGGGAAGCTAACCCTTATCGGATCTCGCGAAAGCGGTCGAGACCGTAAGACCGGAGCCGGCGCCACAGGGTGGTGCGGCTGATGCCGAGTCGCCGGGCCGCTTCCGCGAGCCGGCCGCCTGTTGCTTCCAGCATTTCGACGATCGCAGCGCGCTCGCGCTCGACCAGGGTGCCCCCGTTGTGATGCTGGGGCCCGGGCAGCAACACGGCCTCGCCCAGCTCGGCGACGCCGGCCTGGAGGCGCTTGGTGCGCCCGCCAACAGCGGCGAGCCGGCGCCGCAGGACGTCGGGTCGCGTGGCGGCGAGCTCATCGAGCCCATCCACCAGGCGGAGGGCGTTCTGGTTGGCGTAGAGCAGGCGCCCGTAGGAATCGAACACCACGATCCCTTCCTCCAGCGATTCCATCACCGCCTTGCCGATCGGTGCGAGCCCGGCTGGCGACGGCGACTGCACTTTGTCTCGAGTGGCGGTCATGCGCGATTGCATACCCCGGACTCCCAGAGGCTGTTCGTGTCCACGGCACGGCGGGAACACAGGAGAGACTCGCCGATCGGAGAGACTGTCACTGGCTGAAAGGAGTCCGGGGGACTCACGTTTCATCAGGGAACGCAGGTCTCCCCCCTTGCCGCCGGCGCATCAGTGCCTGATTATTTGAACGGACGATCAAAGATGCCACCAGACTCCACGCCGACCCGTTCGGCCATCCTTTCAGCCGCCCTCCAGACGCTCCGGCGCGCGGGGCTCGACGGCTTCACGATCGCCGCCATCGCGCAGCGCGCCGGGGTGGCGAAGGGGCTCGTACCCTACCATTTCGGTTCGCGGCAGCGGCTGTTGGCCCGTTGTGGAGCGGAAATCGCCGAGGAGCGTGCCCGCCGACTCGCGGCTGCACTGGACGGCCGGACCGGCGCGGCCGCGGCGGACGCCGGTTGGGAAGAGCTCCGCCGGCAGCAAGCGGACGGCACCGCTCGAGCCTGGCAGGCGCTCTGCAGCGCTGATGTTATTGACCGATCGAACAATAACCAGGATTTCGAGGATACCGCCCGGGGCATGCTGCTGGACGGCTGCTCGGCCGCCCTGGCGACCGGTGCGCCGCTGCAGGACGTCAAGGACGCCTTCGACGCCGGCTGGCTCGCCCTCCTCGACCTCGCGACTCACTCCTAGCGGCACCCGACAATTGCCGCCGCAGGTCCTCCGGCGTCTCGCCCCGCACCGCCGGACGCTTGCCCCGCGCGACGACGAAGCGCACCGGCCGGTCGAAGGCCGGCAGGTCATGTGACTGCAGCCGCCGCGCCTGCCCTTCCTTCAGCCGCAGCCGCACCACGCCGACGCCGCCCTCTACGTCGTACTCGAGTGGCACGCGATCGCCGAACAAGTGGAGCGAGGCGGGCAGGGCGTCCAACCGTACACGCTCTGGCGCCGGAACGAGCGCCTCGACGTCGAGCACGAGCCGAGTTGCGATGAAGTCGTCCCACGAGCCCACGCGCTCGAGCTGCGCCGACAGCCGCTCGGTGATGCGCTCGGTGGCCGCCGGGTTCAGCGCCCCGCCCGAGCGGCGCCAGTATTCCCCCAGCTGCGCCAGCACCCGACGCAGACGCCCCTGGTCGGGGTGCGGCGTCTCCCCCGCGAGCAGCGACGCCACCAACACCCCCCGCGCGGCGTCGGCCAGCTCCGGCGGAAACGGCGACGGCAGCGGCTCCACGTCACGCTCGAGCAGGAACCCGAAGTAGCGTACTTCCCGCACCGCGGTGAGGCCCGCGCGACGCCGCCCATGCTCGAACCCGACCGCGGGCGGGCTGCGTTGCGCGTAGCGCCGGATCGCCCGCTCGGGAATCTGGGTTCCCTCCACGCTGGCCCGCGGCACCCCGAACCGGTCCGCGAAGTATCGCAGCGGCCCAGCCACCGCTCCCCAGCTTCCGCACACCGATCCCCGGGACACGCGTGCCTCTTGGCCATCGGCCGTCGCCTCGTCGATGACGAGGTCGAACGGCATGATCTTGGCCAACAGGTCCGCAAACCCGCTCAACGCCTGCTCTCGCGCGAAGGGCAACCGCTCCGGAAGGGGCAGCTCCAGCTGCCGGAAGACCGACGCCGCCCCCAGGGCGACGTCCTCGATCGCCTTAACCAGGACACCGCGCCCCTCCGCCCACTGGTCCACCGTCTCACGGAAGAGATGGCGCGGCAGGCCGTACACCTCGCCGAGATAGCCGTGTTTGTTCACGGCCTCGGCGTAGACGTTGTAAGCCGTGAGGTGATCGCTGCCGGGCACGATCAGGCCGCGCAGGTCGCGCTCGTCGCGGGTCATGCGGTGTAGCGATTCGATGTTGGCCGCGACCGCCACCATCGGCACGAGGTCGGCGCCCGCGTGCACGAGCAGCTCGCCCCAGGGACGTTCGACGGGCATCGCTTCGACGTCCCGGCCATAGGACGTGAGCCGCCCCGCCTCGATCAGCCCGCGATCGGTGAGCCGCTGCATCGCGGTGCGATAGGCGTGCCGGTCGAGGGGAACGGGCAAGTCGAGCTCCTGCGCATCGACGCCCAGAGCCGCGCACGTGATCGCCACGCGCTCGGCATCGCCGGCCAGCTGAAATTCGGGCGGCGTGGGCACCAGCCGCTCGAACACCAGGTCGCGGTCGCTCAGGATGGTGACCTCACCCTCCTCGACGCGGCCGTGCACCCGGCCCGCCATCTGCAGAATCTCGTTCGCCCCGAGGTAGAGGCGGGTGAGCACGTTGCGCCCCCGCTCGACGACGTTGGCGTAGCGCGCGTCGTAGATCACGACCGTATTCAGCCCGCGGATGTTGAGGGCGGACTGCCCCGCGGCGGTCATGGCGAGCAGGAATGGCCGCGTGACCGCGCCATCGAGAAACGGGCGGATGACGCGGATCGGCTCGCCTCCGTGGTAGAACGCCGTGGCAAGCCGTGGCCAGCGTTCCCCGATCTCCCCGGCGATCTGCTCGACTTCCGCACGGGTCGGGACGAACACCGCAACGCCGCGGCGTTCTCCGATGACCCGCTGAATGAAACGATCGTTCAAAAACTCCTGCGGCCGCTGCGGGACGACGCGAACGTCGGCCGCCCGGGTGGGGTCGAACGCCCGAGTCTCGAGCACTTCCGCCGAGTCGAGGTAGCGGGCGTAGAAACTCGGATCCACCGTGGCCGAGAGCCAGATGAACCGGCACGCCGCCCGCTTGCCCAGCGCGAGGCACAGCTCCATCTCTGCCGACGTCTGGTGGATCTCGTCCACCACCAACGTGTCCCGTGCCGTGATCAGGCCGTCCTGAAACCAGCGCCGGGCGATCCCGGTGGTGACGATCACGACGTTCCACGTCGGTGTCTCGGGCGTCGCCTCCCGCTCGCGGTTCACCACACCGACGCGGAGCGCCGTCCCCAGAATCGTCTGGGCGATGGAGCGGACGGCGAGGGTCTTGCCGGTCCCCGTTGCGGCCACGATCCCGAAGCCGCGACCCGAGCCCGCCAGACGGCGGATGTCCGCGCCGTGCTCGCGCTCGAGCAGCGTCTCCAGATCGAGTCCGAACGCGAGCTCGATGGTCTCGCAGGCCGCCCGCGTCGGCGCGATCACGATGACCCGTCCGGTGGCGGGCTCGGCGGCGAGGAAGGCTTGGGGATCGGGAGGAAGGAAATGATCGCGGGTGAGGCGCACGGCGAGAATATAAGAAGGCGGGAGGTGTGCGTGCGCACCTCCCGCCTGCGATCCGTACGCTGCGGCACTGCCTAGGGCGTCAGTAGCCGCACCGGTAGTGGGACCTGCACGCGTATGCCGGACGGTACGGGTGACCACGACGATGGAAGCGCTGCACGTACACCCGCTCGACGACGACGGGCCGCGGGTAACCGAACACGAGCGCCGGTCTCCGGTGGAAGTACGGCCGGTACATCGGGCGGCCGACAGCCACGAGTCCCGAGACGAAGGGGCGTGGGCGGCCGAACCCTATCGAAACGTGAAAGCGTGCCTGAGCCGCCGCCGACGCAACGTCGAGGGCGAGCAGCAAGCCGAGCACGAGGGCAATCCTCTTCATGTGATCTCACCTCCCGGCTCACCTGTACAAGGAAGACTCGTGCCAGGGACGGAGTTGGCGCGTAACATGTTGAAGGAGCGCGGAGTAGCGGTGTTGGTGCAGGAAGCCCGTAGGGCCCGCCGTGTCCCAACCCTGGGACACTTCCTGTCCACCCGCCGGGCGGTGCGACTAGTCGCCCAGGCTGATCCCCAGGTCCCGCGCCGTGGCGATCGTGTCGGAGTCGAGGGGAACCCGTTTCGGCGCGGCGAGCGCCTGCGCCAAGGGGACGGCGGCGATCGTGGGCGGCTGCAGCGCGACCATGAAGCCGAAGCGTCCTTCGGCGATGAGCCGCACCGCGGCGGCCCCAAACCGCAACCCCAGGAGACGGTCGAAGGTGGTGGGGCCCCCGCCGCGCTGCAGATGCCCGAGCACGAGCGAGCGTGTCTCCTTGCCCGTGAGCTGCTGGATCGAGTTGGCGACCTTATCGGCGATGCCGCCGAGCCGCTCGTGCTCGGGATCGATGAGGGAGGCCGTGCCGCCGCGGGGTACCGCCCCTTCGGCGACGACGACGATGCTGAAGTGGCGGCCCTCGGCTTCCCGGCGCCGGATCTTCTCACACACCTTCTCCAGATCGAACGGGATCTCGGGAATGAGAATGACATCGGCCGACCCGGAGATGCCGGCGTTGAGCGCGATGAAGCCGGCATGGCGGCCCATCACTTCGACCACCATGACGCGCTCGTGGCTCTCCGCGGTCGAGTGCAGTTTGTCGATGGCGTCGGTCGCGGTCGCGACGGCGGTGTCGAAGCCGAACGTCGCGACGGTGCCGCCCACATCGTTGTCGATCGTCTTGGGCACGCCGACGACGGGGATGCCCTTCTCCATCAGGCGCAGCGCGATGCCGAGGGACCCATCGCCGCCGATGGCGATCAGGGCGGCGATGCCGTGGGCGCGGAAGGCGGCCACGAGCTCGTCGGAGCGGTCGCGCTCGATCCAGCCGCCGCCCGGCGCCGGCTCGCGCCACTTGAAGGGATCGCCGCGGTTGGTGGTGCCGAGGATGGTGCCGCCCAGGTGGGTGATGCCGCGGACCTCGGCCGCGCCCAGGGGTACGAGCTGGTCCTCGCCCAGCAGGCCCCCATAGCCGCGGCGGATGCCCACACACTCCCAACCCCGGTGGACGGCCGCGAGCACGGCGCCTCGAATGACGGCATTGAGGCCCGGCGCGTCGCCCCCGCCGGTCGAGATGGCGATCTTCACATCAGCTCAGGGATTGCTTGATCAGCCGCAGCACCTCACCCGACTCCGCGTGGCGCCCGAGCGTCTTCTTGGAGAACACCCGGCGCCCGTCGACGTCCACCTCGAAGACGCCCCCGGAGGACTGGACGAGCTTCACTTCGGCGTGGGGGTACGCCTTCCGGATCTCGGCCGCCAGACCGGCGGCCCGAGGCTCGTAGTTTCAAACGACGCAGAATTCGATCGAAACCTGCATGCGATAAACGATAGTCGCGCTTGACACGCCGCGCCACACGGCTGAGCTTGCGCGGCATCCTCTACTCCTCGGACGCTCCGGACTTCCCGGCATGAGCTCGCGCCCCCGGCTGCCGTGGTCCCCCGCGCTGGCGGTGCGGGCGCTCATTTCCCTCGCCGCCGCCGCAGCCGTCGGGTGGGCACTCGTGGCCTACATCTCGGGGCGAACGCCCCTGGGCCCCGGGTTCGGTCTCACCCTGACCGCGCTCATCGTCGCCGGCGCGCTGACGCGTCGCTACGGCGTCGCCCTGCCGGGGAACGGCTTTTCCTCATACGTCTTGGGTGTGATGGTCTTCGCGATCCTCGACCGCGAGTGGACGTTCGCGGTGCTGGTCGCGCCGTTCGCGATGGCAATGGGGGATGTATTCCTGCGGCGACTGCCGCTGCGCGCGGCGCTCGGGAACGCGGCCCATCTCACCACCGGCACCGCGCTGCTGGCCCTCGTCTACAGTTGGGAGGACGGCGCCACGGGCGGCGCCGCCCTCTCCAGCTCGAACCTGTTGCCTCTGTGCATGGTCCTGGTACTCCTGCCGCTCGTGGTGAACGGCACCTTCTACCTCGAGTTGGCGATCGGACGGACGATCGCGTGGGTCGACGCGCGGCTCACCTTCCGGTGGGAGGCGATCGTCTACCTCACCTCGGGAGCGCTGGCGCTGGGATGGCTCGCGGTCGTGCACGGCGCACTCCCCGCCGGCACGCTGGTGGTGGTGGTGGTCGCCCTGGCCGCCGCAACGGTCGGGACCGTCTACGTCATTCGGATGGGAGTGCTCGCCGACGAGCTGCAGCTCATTCAACGCCTCTCGCAGGCAATCGCAGCGGAGATCAGCCTCGCCCGCAGTTTCCAACACATCCAGGATCTCACCCGTCGCCTGGTGCCTTGGGAGCACATGGGG
Organism: Gemmatimonadota bacterium; assembly: GCA_041477065.1. GTDB lineage: Bacteria > Gemmatimonadota > Gemmatimonadetes > Gemmatimonadales > GWC2-71-9 > 13-1-40CM-70-15. Next base: position 320,996 of record JBGOUQ010000001.1, on the reverse strand, counting down.
TTCGCCCGGTTCGACCTCAAGCGGCGCGAGATGGAGCTGGTTGCCGACACGGGGACGGCCGGCCACAAAGCCACGTTTCGTTTCGACGCCGACGCCGGGCTGACCGGTGAAGCGGTGCGCGCCCGGCGGCCGCTCGTGGCGCACGGGTTGCGGCACGACCAGGTGGTGACCCCGGGCGTCGAGACGCCCGGCTCCGAGGTGCTGGTGCCGCTGTATCACGCCGGACAGCTGGTGGGACTGTGGAGCGTGCGGCACTCGGATCCGCAGATGTACCGCGAGTCGGACGGGGAGATGCTGAGCCTGTTGGCGCCGCAGCTCGCCCTGATGCTGGCGCTCGAGAGCGCGGTGCAGCCCGTCGTGGGCGCCTCCGATCAGATGACGCAGTACCTGCAAACCCTTACGGCGACGGCCGAGGAGATCCACGCCTCGAGCCAGGAAGTTGCGGCCGCCGCGCAGCGTGCCAGCCACGGGGCGGCGGAGGCGGCCGCTGTGGTGGCGACGGCCGCCCGGGAGGCGGACGAGCTGCGCCGCAGCGCGGGGGAAGTCGCCACCGGGGGAGATCAGACCCGGGATGCGGGAGCGCAGATGGAGAAGACCGCCGCCAAAGTGCGCGCCGCCACGCAGGCTGCCGTGCGCCGCCTGAGCGATCTGGGCTCCACCACCGAAGAGAGCGTCACCGAGGTGGCCCGGTTGCGGGACGTCGCCGCCCAGGTGGAGAAGTTCTCCGAGACGATCGGGTTCATTGCCAACCAGACGAACCTGCTCGCCCTCAATGCGACGATCGAGGCGGCGCGCGCCGGAGTGCACGGGCGCGGCTTCGCGGTGGTCGCGGACGAAGTGCACAAGCTCGCCGAGGAGAGCGGCCGGGAAGCGCGCAACGTGGGCAAGTCCGTGCAGGACACGCGCCGTGCCCTGGACCGCGCCGCGCAGCTCCTGGAGCGGATCCGCGGCGATCTGGGTGACGTGGCGCAAAGCTCTGCCGAATGGGTCCAAGATCTGGACCGCATCGCCGACGCCGCCGCTGGCACCGCGCGCGCCGGCAAACACGTGGCGGACGTGGCGCGGTCCAGCGTGGAGCTGGCCGCGCGCATCGCGCAGACGCTCGAGCAGGCGAAGGGCAACGCCCAGACCTCTACCCAGGAGGCGGAGGCCGTCGCCGCCGCGGCGGCCGAGCAGCTGAAGGCGATTGAGGACCTCACCCAGGGAGCCAGCGAGCTGTCGGCGTTGGCCGAACGTCTCTCGCAAGCCGTCCGGTTTGTCCGTGGGGAGAACGGCCGCTCGTAGAGCGGCGGCCGGCGTGGTGCTGGCCGCGCTCGGCTGCGGCGCGCCCTCCGGCCCCGCGAGCTCCGCCCCGCGCGTCGACTACGCAGACGGCGCGCTCGAGCCGATTCTGGTGCGCGGCCAATCCGTGGTGATCGAAGGCTTCGGCTTCGGCGCCGCCCGCGCCGGCGGCACGGTGCGCTTCCCCCGCAACGGCGGCGGCACGGTGGACGCGACGGTGCCGGATTCCGCTTCCTGGAGCGACCGCACCATCCGAACGAACGTCCCCGACGGCGCGGCGTCCGGTTCGCTCGCGGTGGTGACGGGGACCGGGTTGGCACTCAAGCTCACCGTACACGTGCTGGCCCGCGTGGCGTTCGATCCGGCCGCCCTCACCTGGCAGCCCCGTACCGCGTTTCCGCGCGCGCCCGTCGGCGTGGCGCTCGCCGCGGCCGAGTTCCCCGGTGGCGGGACGACGCTCTACGCGGCGGGCGGCGCGGAGCCCCTCGGTGGCGACTCGACGTTTCTCCCCGATAGCGGTGTCTACGTCGCACGCGCCCAGACGGGCGGTGCCATCGGCGCTTGGACCCGCCAGAAGGACACCACCGACGCGACGCGCACGCGCGTGCTCCCCGCGCCGAGAGCGTTCGCGGCGGTCGCCGCGGCCACCCCCTACAACTCGCGGTTTTCCAGTAGCGCGCTTTACGTGATCGGCGGCATCGACGCGGCCGGCCGGCCGAAAGCGACGGTCCTCGGCGCCTCGATCGACGCCAGTGGCGTGACCGGCCGGTTCCAGTTCCTCGAGCCGCTTCCGGCGCCCGTGGCCGGGGCCATCGCCGTGGTGCGCCGGGGCCGCATCTATGTGATGGGGGGCACGGATTCCCTGGGCCGGCCACAGCAGGCTGTGTACGTCGGCCGGATCGGGGTCGACGGCCATATCGACGGGTGGTACCAGGAGCCCCCGCTTCCGGCCGCGCGCGCCTACGGCGGCGGGGTCATGCTGGAGCGGCGCGCCGTGGCGTTCGGCGGCGTACACGACAGCGTACCGCCCGGCGGCGGCCTCGACCCCACCCCGACGCGGCTCGCGACGAGCGATACCGCGCCCCTCAGCTCGGCCTCGGGATTCCTCACCGGCGCCTGGGCCGGCGCCGGCGCTCTGCTCCCCGAGGGGCGCTCCCAGTTCGCAACCCTCAATCTCGGCAGTGTGGTCCTGGTCGTGGGGGGGATGTACCCCAGTGTCGCCACGTCCCCGGCCGAGGTGCTGGCAGCCGGCATCCCGGCGGGCGGGGGTGGAGGGGGAAGCGACTCCCTGGGCCCGTTCAGCGGACCGGTCGGCACGAACACCATCGCGGGCCAGGGGGGCGGCACCCTGGTCGGACCTACAGGGATCGCGTGGCGGGACGCCGACGGGACCTGGCACGGCGCGCTGCTCGGCGGTTTCGACTTGAGCACGAGGCTCCGGAAGGACGGCGTCTGGGGTTTTTGAGCGGGCCTTCCTTATCTTAGGGTAGGCCGTTTCGGGAGGAACGCATGCGGGGTCTCATGACGCTTGGTTTGGCGCTCGCCATCGGCGGCTCGCCGCTCGCGGCGCAGCGCGCCAACGAGTTCGAGCTCGGCGTCTTCGGCGCCTACACCCGGTACGACAAGGCGTTCAACCTCACTAACGTGATCGGCGGAGGCGCCCGCATCGGGTACTTCCTCGGTGGGCGAGTCGAGCTGGAAGCGGAGGTCCTGTTCCAACCCGAATTCGTGCTCCTGAACGGCGGTACGATGCAGCCGTTGATCGGCGGCGGCAGCCTGGTGCTCAACCTGCTCGGCGGCGAGCACCACTTCCTATACGTCCTCGGCGGGTACTCGCGCCTCGATTTCGGAACCACACAACCATACAAGTTCACCGACGGTGGCATCCACGGCGCCGTGGGCGAGCGCATCTTCCTGACCCACCGCGTGGCGTTACGGCTCGAAGGGCGGGAGATCTACACGACCTCCACCAAGGCGCCGGTCGGTCCTGTGCCCGCGTACCACTTCGTCGGCTCGGTGGGGCTGTCCATCTTCGACCGCGGCTCCCCACCAAAAGACAGCGACCACGACGGGGTTCAGGACAAGAAGGACGCTTGTCCCAACACGCCTGTCGGCGCCACCGTGGACCCGCGCGGCTGCCCCGGCGACAGCGACGGCGACGGCGTCTACAACGGCATCGACAAGTGCCCGGCCACGCCGGCCGGCGCCAAGGTGGATGCGACGGGCTGCCCCAGTGACTCGGACAAGGACGGCGTCTACGACGGGATCGACCAGTGCCCCGGCACACCCGCCGGCGTCACGGTCGACGGCAAGGGATGCCCGGTGGACTCCGACGGGGACGGCGTGGACGACGTCCACGACAAGTGCCCCAACACCCCCGCCGGAGCGACGGTGGACGCCACCGGTTGCCCGCTGGACGGCGACCACGATGGCGTGTACGACGGCCTCGATAAGTGCCCGAACACGCCGGTCGGCGCGAAAGTGGACGCGACGGGCTGCCCCATCGATACCGACAAGGACGGCGTCCCGGACGGCATCGACCGCTGCCCCGACACGCCCCCGGCCACGCCCGTGGATGCCACCGGCTGCCCGCCGGCCGACACCGACCACGACGGAGTGCCGGACGCGATAGACCGGTGCCCCGGCACGCCAGCCGGCACCCCGGTGGACGCCACGGGATGCCCGCTCGCCCGCGACAGTGACGGCGACGGAGTGGACGATCGCCGCGACCGCTGCCCCAACACCCCGCCGCGCACCGCGGTGGACGCCTACGGCTGCCCGCAGCTCTTCCCCGAGGAGCGCGTCCCATCGGCGCCGGGCGCGCCGCCGCGTCGGCCAACCGTCGTTCTGAGAGGAGTCAACTTCCTCACCGGCAGCTCGGCGCTGAAGACCGAGTCCTACTCGGTGCTCGACGTGGTCGCCCAGTCGCTGATCGACAATCCGGAGATCCGGATTGAAATCGCGGGCTACACCGACAACACCGGCTCGGCGGCGATCAACACGAGCCTGTCGCAAGCCCGCGCGCTGGCGGTGCGCGCCTACCTGGCCCGCAAGGGCGTGAGTCCGGCGCGCATGGTCGCGCGCGGCTTCGGGCCCACGAATCCGATCGCCACCAATACGACGGTGGCCGGACGGGCGCAGAACAGACGGGTGGAGCTGCACAAGCTGCCGTAACGGAAACGGCGACGGCTGGACGCACGCCCCCACCGTGCGTCTAGCCTTTGCCGGTCCCGTTGGTATTTTTCCTGCCCTCCATGTCTCCCGAGCTCGTTATGCCGCGTCGTACCTGGATCCACGGATTGGCGGCCCTTTTGGCGGTCGCCGCCGGCTCTGTCCCCCTCTCCGGCCAGACGCCACCACCCCCGTCCCCCCCCCGCGCCTGGCAGGCGACCGACTACTACAAGCTGGTCGTCGTCGGGAGCCCCCGGCTCGCACCCGACGGCCGCCGCGTGGCGTTCCCCATCACCACCGTGGTCGAAGACAAGGACCGGCGGCACACCGAGATCTGGATGGCGCCGTCGGACGGCTCGACCCCGCCGTTCCGCTACACCAGCCCATCCACCGAAGCCTCGAATCCCGTGTGGTCTCCGGACGGCACGCTGCTCGCGTTCACCAGCAAGCGAGAAGGGTTCGACGACGACACGTGGTTCCTGCGCACCACGCCCCCCGGCGGGGAGGCGTTCCAGATCCGGGGCGTGCACGGCTCCCCGCGCTTCTCCAGCGACGGTCGCTGGCTGCTCTTCGGGTGGCGCGGGTCGGATCCCGACAGCCTGAAGCAGCAACCGTGGCGTGAACGGGTGTCCCCGACGGCGATCACCCGCGGGCCGGACCCCAAGCGCTTCGACGGGCGGCTCTACACGTCTCTGCCGTTCCTTGCGGACGAACGCGGTCTGCTGGCGCCGCGCGAAACGCGGCGGCCGAGCCACCTCTACGTCCTGCCGGTGGACGGCGGCGAGCCGCGCCGGCTGACCGGCGGCACGCTGAGCCAGACCGAGCCCCTCTGGTCGCCCGACGGCAAGCAGGTCATCTACGTCGAGGACTCGACCGAGCTGAGCGAGACCAGTGAGCCGGGCCGGCCGATGCTCGTCGTGGTGAGCGTGGCGGACGGCACGCCGCGGCCGCTCCCCACCGGCTACCGCGAGAGCCGCGCTCCGGCCTGGTCACCCGACGGTCGCACGATCGCGTTCGTCTGCTCGAAGGGACGTGGGGAGGAGAACGACGTCTGCGTCGTCCCCGCCGCGGGCGGTGCGGTGCGTAACCTGACGAGAGATTGGACGCTCGATCCCCAGGACCTGACTTGGTCCCCGGACGGGAAGACGATCTACTTCGCCGCCGAGACCCGGGGCAACGTGCATCTCTTTGTCGTGGACCTCGCCGGCGGCGCGGTCCGCCAGGTCACGAGCGGCGAGCGCACCCTCGGGGGCCTCACCGTGAGCCGCGACGGCCGGTGGATCGCCTACACGGTCAGCGACGTCACGCACCCGACGGAGCTGTTCGTAGCGCCTCTCAGCGGGGGAACCGAGCGGCGCCTGACGTCGTTCAACGACACGCTGCGGTCGCAGGTGACTCTCATTCCCGCGGATACCTTTACGTTCGTCAGCGTCGGCGGGCTCCGCATCCAGGGCTGGTTGATGAAGCCCTCCGGCTACGCCCCCGCCAGGAAATACCCGCTCGTGCTCACGATCCACGGCGGCCCACACAGCAACTACGGGAACATCTTCTTCCCCGAGTTCCAGATGCTGGCGGGCCAGGGATACTGGCTGCTGTTCACCAACCCGCGCGGCTCGACCGGCTACGGCCACGACTTCACGTTTGCGACCCGCGCCCGCTGGGGGATGGAGGACTACGACGACTTGATGAAAGCGGTGGACGTCGCCATCGCCCGCGGGGGCGTGGACTCGACGCGCTTGGCGGTGCTCGGCGGCTCCTACGGCGGCTTCATGACGAACTGGGTCGTAGGCCACACACACCGGTTCGCCGTCGCCGAAACCGATCGCTCGATCTTCAACTGGTATTCGTGGTACGGCTCTTCGGACGCGCAGGGACTCACCGATTACGAGTTCGCCGGCCGCCCATGGGAGAGCGACTCGCTATACCGCGCGCTGTCGCCGATGCAATTCGCCGCGAGCATTCGGACCCCGATGCTCATCGTGCACAGTGAGGACGATCGGCGCACTCCGATCACGAACGCGGAGCAGCTGTTTGTCACGCTGCGGGAGCGCGGCGTCCCCGCGGAGTTCGTGCGCTATCCGCGGTCGTTCCACGGCCTGTCCCGCACCGGGCCGCCGTGGCTCCTCGTGGACCGCCTGGAGCGAATCCGCACCTGGTTCGCACACTGGATCGGCACGGGGACGGCGGCAGCGGCCGCCGCCGGCTCCGTCCGCTAGGCCCGCTCCATCCGCGTGATCGCCCGACTGCTCCGGTGTGGCCTCGCCGCGGCCCTCGCCGCGGGGGGGGGGACCCACCTTCTCGCGGCCCAGCGGCCGGTACGCCGCCCCGCCCCGCCCCCAGCAGCGCACCGGCCTGCCGCGAGACCGACGATTCCGACTCCGCGCTCCATCCTGGGGTTCGAGCCAGGGGACGACCGCAAACTGGTGGAGTGGCCGCTCCTGGTGCGCTACTACCAGGCACTCGCCAAGGCCAGCGACCGCGTGGACTACCGGGAGCTCGGCAAGACCACCCTCGGCGCACCGTTCGTGGCGCTGGTGATCTCCAGCCCGCAAAACCTGCGGCGGCTGGACTACTACCGCCGGCTCAACGCCAGACTCGCCGATCCGCGCACCCTAGGCACCAATCGGGAAGCGGAGGACGCGCTCCGCGGCGGCAAGACGATCGTCCTGATCACGTCGAGCATCCACTCCGACGAGGTCGGCGGCCACCTCTCGCCCGTGCTGCTCGCCCACCGGCTCGCCACCGACACCAGCGCCGCCACCCGCGCGATCCTCGACAACGTCATCCTGTGGCTGGTGCCGTCCCTCAATCCCGACGGCGTGACGATCGTGAGCCGCTGGTACAACCACACCCTCGGCTCTGCGGCCGAGGGCAGCGATCCGCCCGAGCTCTACCACCACTACGTCGGGCACGACAACAACCGCGACTGGTACGCCTTCACGCAGGTCGAGACCCAGCTGACCGTAGACTCGCTGTACAACGTCTGGCATCCGCAGATCGTGCACGACATCCACCAGCAGGGCGGCACGGGCTCCCGGCTGTTCCTGCCGCCGTATCTGGACCCAATCGAGCCGAACGTCGATCCGCTGCTGGTGGAGGGCGACAACGCCCTCGGCACCAACATGGCGTGGGCCCTCGCGGGACAGGGAAAAACGGGGATTTCGGTCAACGCGATTTACGACGCATGGACGCCCGCGCGCGCCTACCAGCACTACCACGGTGGCGTGCGGATCCTCTCCGAGACGGCGAGCGGCAACCTCGCCTCGCCCCTCACCATCCCGTTCGACCGGCTGCAGGCACGCGCGCGCGGCTTCAATCCGCGGGAGCGCTCCTGGAATTTCACCAACCCCTGGCCGGGCGGGCGGTGGACGATGCGCGACATCGTCACCTACCAGACCGACGCCGCCTACGCCCTGCTTGAGAACGCAGCGCGGTACCGGGACCGCTGGCTGTCCAACTTCCTTTCCGTCGGCTGGCACGCCGTCCGCGGCTGGCGCGACTGGCCCTACGCCTACGTCGTCCCCAGGAGCCAGGACACGCTCGCCCTCGCCACCCTGCTCGACATCCTGCACCGCGGCGCGGTCGAGATCCGCACCGCGATCCAAGGCTTCACGGCCGGGGGCCAGCGCGCCCCCGCCGGCAGCTACGTCATCGTATTGCGCCAGCCGTACGCGGCGTTCGCCAAGGCGCTGCTCGAGCCGCAGCACTACCCCGACCGCCGGCAGTACCCCGGCGGGCCCCCCGAGCGCCCGTACGACGTCACCGCCCACACCCTCCCGCTGCTGCTCGGCCTCACGGCGGTCCCGGCCCCCGATTCGATTCGCGTGTCGCTATCGCCCCCGATCGGCCCTCCCTCTCCCCGGGCAGCACCGGCGTATCCCGGCTTCGAGCCGGGAACCGCGCCGCGGATCGGACTATACCGCTCCTATGCCGCAGCGATCGACGAGGGCTGGACCCGGTGGGTATTCGACATGTGGAAAGTGCCGCACGTGTCGCTCGTCGACTCGGTGGTGCGCGCGGGGCGGCTGAAAGAGAAGTTCGACGTCATCGTGCTCCCGAGCCAAGACCCGCACGCGCTGCTCGACGGCTTGCCCGCCCCCCGCTATCCCACGCCGTACGCCGGCGGCCTCGGCCAGGAGGGCGCGCAAGCGCTGAGGCAGTTCGTCCTCGAAGGAGGCACGCTCGTCGCGCTCAACGAGGCGAGCCGCTTCGCCATTCAGTCGCTGCTGCTCCCGGTCCGCAACGTCCTGGAGGACGTCCCCGAGGAGGATTTCTACGCGCCGGGGTCCATCTTCCGCATCGCGCTCGATCCGTCGCACCCCGTGTCCCGCGGCATGCCGGAAGAATCCGTTGCGTGGTTCGAAAACGGCCCGGCCTTCGACGTGCTCGATTCCACGCGCGTGCGCGTGATCGCCCGCTACCCCGACGACCCGACCGCCGTGTTGCTCTCGGGCTGGGTGCTCCACCCCGAGCGCATCGCGGGCCGAGCGGCCCTCGTCGAGGTGCTGGAAGGAACGGGGCGAGTGATCCTGTTCGGCTTTCGACCCCAATATCGGGGCCAGAGTCTGGCCACTTACCCCTTGTTGTTCAACAGCTTGCAGCTGAGGCCGTGACGCAGGCTCTTGTGCCTTCCGGGGTCGTTTCTTATCGTGTCCACCCCCATGAGGTTAGCTAGAACTGCTCTGCTGCTGATCGGGGCCGCGCTCGTACCGAGCCGCGGCCTCTTTGCGCAGGAGCCATTCCCCGCGGTCGCGCTCCGTCCGCTCCCCATCGGGGCCGACCAGCTCCCGATGCGGATCGCGATCGAGCCGCGCTACGCACAGCCGGAGATGCTCCTCTTCACGACGCCGCGCACCGTCAAGGCACTGTACGTCAACGCGTGGGCGTTCGGCTCACCCAAGCTGTGGCAGCTCGTCCGCCTCGCCGATTCGACCGAGGTGAACGCGTTCGTCATCGACGTGAAGGACGACACCGGCTGCATGCTGTATCCGTCGGCGGTGCCGACGGCACAGGAGATCGGCGCCAACGACTGCGTCCGTACCCGCGAAATCCGCGCGCGCCTGGACACCCTGCTCGCCCACGGGGTGTACCCGATCGCGCGCATCGTGGTCGCCAAGGACCCGCGCCTCGCCGAGCGCAAGCCGGAGTGGTCGGTACAGTCGCGCGACGGCGGTCTGTGGCGCGACCGGATCAACATCGCGTGGGTCGACGCCTACAACGACTCGGTGTGGATCTACGCATCGCAGCTCGCGGCGGAGGCGGTGCGGCTCGGTTTCGCCGAAGTGCAATTCGACTACGTGCGCTTTCCCGACGAGCCGCGCGAGCACCTCGCGACCGCGATCTTCCCAGCCCGGCGGGCTGGGCAGAGCCAGCGCGAGGCGGTGCGGGAGCACGTCGCGCTGCTCGCCAGCCGCCTGAAGCCGCTCGGTGTCCCGGTGACTTTCGACATCTTCGGGCTGACGGCCTCCGCGACGGGGGACCTCGGCATCGGCCAGGTGTGGGAGGATTTCACCGGCGTCGCCGACGTGGTGCTGCCGATGATGTACCCCAGTCACTACTACCGCGGCGCGTTCGGCTTTGAACACCCGAACGCCGAGCCCTACCGCGTCGTCTACAACGCGCTGAAGGAAGCCATCACCCGAAGCCATTTGTCGGACGGGACGGCGGAGATTCGCCCCTTCCTCCAGGCCTTCACACTGGGGCGCCGCCTGCCGCGCTACACGCCCTTCGAGATCCGCGAGCAGATCCGCGCCGCCGAGACCCTCGGGATCCAATCCTGGGTGCTGTGGAACCCCCGCAGTGTCTACCCACGCGAGGCGCTGCGTCCCTACCGGACGGGCGGCCGCGTCGCCGGGGCGTTGTCCGGAGGCGGCGAGTAGGGCCATACTTCGCAGGACCATTCGGAGATCATCTCATGAAGCGCTTCACCCGCCTGCTCGCGACCGCCGGCATGGCCTTTGCCTTCGCATGCTCCAAGGACAGCACCAGCGTCGACCCCGACGCCATCGACGGCCGGGAGCTCTCCGCCGTGCGCACCGCCCTGGACAGCGCCCTCAAGGACGACAGCTCCTACCAGACGCTGCGGTTGTTCGTGTTCGCGTACGTCGACCGGGCGACGCGCGTGCCCGCCGGCGGCGGCGATACCGTGCGCATGGTCGGCGTCCAGCTCGATGTGAATGCCTTGAAAGCGGACACCCCGGTCGTCGCGCAGCTCTCCGCCGTGCTCGCGTGGCGCCGCTACTCGGCGACCACCCGGACGGTGGACACGGTGACGTTCGTGGTCGGGACCGGCCTCACGCCTCCTTCGATAAACGACACGCTGCGCGCGCGGTTCTCGCCCGATACGGCCGGCATCGGCACGGGGTTCGTCATCCACCAGTCCGCCGACTCCTCCGTGCACGCCTGGCTTGCCCGCGCAGGCGCGCTCCACGTGGCCACCAGCTCGTTCGGGGCCGAGACCAACACGGGGGGAAGCGGCCTCACCATCGGCGTCAGCCGCGGGACCATGACGGGAGACTATCACCTCACCGGCAAGCTCGTGCCCGATTCCTCGACCACGGTGTCGGCGGCGGGAGCGTTTGGGGGAGGGATTCGCGCGGTGAAGATCCGAATCAGCGGCAAGTTCTGACGGGGGGGAGAGGGCCGGGGGCCGACCTCACCGGGCGGCGGCGAGCTCCATTCCCGGGACCCATTCGGTGATGTAGCCGGAGATCGCCGAGGCGGCGACGGTGTAGGGGTTGGCGAGGTACAGTTGGCCGGGCCCCGAGCGCCCGGGGAAATTGCGGTTGATCGCGCTGATCGTGACCTCGTCCTTCGTGCGGGAGACCCCGGGGCCGGCGTTGATGCAGGCGCCGCAGGACGGCTCGAGGAACGTAGCGCCCACCTCCCGGAACAGCTCCAGGTAGCCCCGCCCTTCGCAGTAACGCTTGACGTCCTGTGAGCCGCACTGAATGAAGAACCGCACCCAGGGCGCCACGCGCTCACCCCGCCCCACCGCCTCCTTCAGCACCCGTGCGTACATGTCCATGTCTTCCTTCTTGCCCGCCGTGCACGACCCGGCGTAAGCGATCCCCACTCGCACCCGATCGGCCAGCTCCCCGATGTGGAGCCCGTTTCCCGGGTCCCCCGGCAGGGCGATCATCGGCTTCAGCTGCGCCGCGTCGATGGCGATCACCTCGCAGTACTCGGCGTCCGGGTCGCTCGCCAGCCCAGCGCACAGCCGCTCGGCGTCGGCGCGGGACAGCTTCCGGTAGTCCATCAGGTACTCGACCGTCTTGGCGTCGGGCGCCACGTACCCCGTGAAGCCGCCCACCTCGGCCGTCATGTTCGTCATCGTGGCACGCTCGTCTACCGACAGCGCCTCGACAGCTTCGCCACAGTATTCCACCAGCTTGCCGATGGCCCGGCCGCTCTTGATGTAGGGATGGCGCAGGATCTCCAGCATGAAGTCCTTGGCCGTGACGTTCGCTGGCTTCCGGCCCCGGACGATCACTTTCACCGTCTCGGGGACGGTGAGCCGGACGTCCCGGGTGATCCAGGAATTGAAGATCGCCGTCGTGCCGACGCCGAACGCCACGCACCCTACCGCTCCTGCGTGCGGCGTGTGCGAGTCGCTGCCGATGATCACCTGCCCCGGCAGGGCGTGCGACTCCAGGATCTTGGAGTGGCAGATCGCCTCCGAGCCGTGGACTCCCAGCCGCAGCTCGCCGTACAGCTTGATGCCCTGCCGCTCGGCGAACTCCCGCTGCTTCTTCTCGAGCTGGTTGGCCACGTCGAGCAGGCCTTCCTTCACCCGCTCCGGGGTCATCGCCTCCGCCAGGAAGGTCAGATGGTCGCGGAAGAGCAACACCGAGCCGGGGTCGCTCACCTTCTCATCGACGCCCACCAGCTGCTCGAAGAAGATCGCGGCCATCGGCGTTACGTACTCGTGACTGAACCGGATGTCGGTGACGACGAACCCCTCGTCTCCCGGCTTGACGGCCGGCACCCCGACCTTGCCCCGCGACGGATCCACTACCCAATGCCGCGCGAGGATCTTTTCGCCCAGCGTCATCGGCCGCTTCGCGGTCTGGGGCATCGTCGGCGTCGCCTTGCCCTGCAACCGGGCGACGTTGTAGGAGAACAGCCCGCCGTATTCGATGATCCCGCGAGTGATCTCCCCTTCCCCCTGCGTGAACACCGAGAGGGGGATCTCCTCCCCGCGGCGCACGCGGTCGATGATGGAGAAATCGGTCGTGGTGAGGACGCCGAGGTTCTGGCAGTTCTCCCGATAAATGCGCTCGATGTTCTCGGCGATCACCAGCTTGATCCCCGCGCACATCTCCGCGTATGGGGATTGCTCGCGGGACGATCCCTTGCCGCGCCGCTTGCCGCTCACCGACGCAACGAAGCTGCCCCGCTTGACCGAGCCGCGGGTGACCGGAAACTCTTCCCCGCATTTGAGCCCGAGATAGGGGAATTCACCGAGCGTTTCGTCGTAGTAGTAGCAGATGTACGCGGGGGTGATCTCGTCGGTCGAGATGTCGTCCCGGAGCCTGATGCCTGGACCCCACTCCAGGTCCCGGCCTTCGAGCTGTTGCCGCACGAGGGCGGCGTCCTCGGCAAGGAAGAGAATCCGCCCCTGCAGCCGCACGCGATCGGGTAGCTTGTGGACGGGCCGGGACTTGAGCGCCGCAGGCATGAGCGAAATCTCACTCCCGGAATCGCTCGTCGCCACCGGCGACCGCGATCCGAGCGAGGGGTCCGTCGGGGTGCGCGGCACTAGCACCGTGGTGCAAGAGATTGCATATCGCGGAGCGCGGGCCACTCTGCGCTAAACGTCGCCATGGCAGGTGGTTGAGGGTGGTGCCACGCTTTCGATAGTTGCTGCGAACCGGGGGGCTGGCTTATACGCCACAGTACGGATAAGTTTGCGCCCGTTTTTTGCTTTGGGACCCGCGCCCCACTCCCTCCACTCCGGAGCAACTCTTGGAGCTGCCTTCCTCGCACCGGTTGCCCCTCACCTGGCTGTATGAGGCCGCCAGCCCCCCGATCCAGTATCGCGCCCTCGCGGAGGCGGCCCCGTACTCCGCGCGAGACCCCGAGCGCCTGGCCGCGTTGCGACAGGCGGCCATGGAATACAAGCCGGCCACGGCCATCGCCCGCCGACAAAAGGGCGACGGCCTGTGGGGCGGAAGCCTGTTGGGCCCCGGGGCGGCGAAGGCCTACGGCTGGAAGGAGCCGGGCACGGTCACCCAGTACCGCCGGTTGCTGGAGATGGGCTGGCCGCCCGACATGCGGCATTTCAAGCTGGCCGACCGGTTCTTGTTTCGCCTGTTGTCGCGAGATGAGTCGCCCGAGCTGCTGGTGGAGTTTCAACGCGCCGCGAAGTCGGATCCGGGACTGGCACGGTGGGTCCGCAACATGGGGCGGGAGGCGGCGGCCGCCGCCCTCGCTCGCGCCGGGCACGTAGAAGACCCGAGGCTGCGCGGGACCGCCCACAAGATCGCGAGCGACATCTCCCTGTACCTGCGCAGCGAGGTGGCCCAGAAGCCGTTCAAGAAGGCTCAAGGCAAGACGGTGCTCGAGCCTTCCGCCTACCCGCCGACCATTTTCGCCGTGGAAATGCTGGCGTTCCTGCCGGCATTGCAGCGGGAGCGGGCTGGGTTCGTCGAGCGGCTGGGCCAGTACTTCTCGATACCGGCGCCCCGTCGCGCCTTCTCGGTGCTGGCGGGCCGGAAGACCTTTCCGCCGCTGTTCGAGCTGCTGGGGGACCCGCTCCGGGCCGACGCGCAGGGTCACGTGAGCGACGTCCCGTTTGCGGTCTACTGGCTGGAGCTCCTGGCCCGGCTCGGCCTGGTGCGCCAGGTATCGAGCGCGAGCAAGGTGCTCGCGCGGCTGTTCAGCGAGTGCGACGACGATGGGATCTGGAGTCCCAAAGCTCTCCGCATGCCGCCCCGGTCCGCCAACCGGGTCCTCAGTCACTACTACCCGCTCGAAGGGCCGGGCAAGAGCCCGGCCCAGCGGCAGACGGACGTGACGTTCCGTCTCGCCCTCATCGCGCGACTGATGGGGATTCCGGTCGCGGTGGTTTGATTCGCCCGGGCGGGGCCCTTCTTGCGGAACATCGCATCGCTAAGTAGTAGTTATTGCTACTACTCTATGCTCACGATAGACCTCACTCCCTTCGGCTTCACGCCCACCGAGTCGCTCGTCTATTCGGCCCTGCTACGCCTCGGGCCTTCCACCGGATACGGCGTCGCCGGCGCCACGCGACTCGCCCGCGCCAACACCTACGCCGCGCTCGAGGGCCTGGTCACGCGGGGGGCGGCATTCCGCTCCACCGGTCGGCCGGTCCAATACCGACCCAGTGATCCCCAAGCGCTCCTCGCCAAGCTCGCCGCTTTGCAGGGAGAGGCACTCGACCGGCTGAGCCGAGCGCTCCGGGACTCGAGCCAGCCCGGCGAGCCCGAGACGCGGACGGTCAGCGGCCTGCGAGCGGTGGCGAACGTGATTCAGCAGCTCGTGGCCCGCTCGGAGCGCCAAGTCGCGGGGGTGATCGGCGCCGCCTTGTGGCGGCCGACGCTTCCGGCCTGGAGGCGCGCCGCCACGCGGGCGACGCTCGCGGTGAAGCTCGCAGGAGAGGTGACGGAGACTGAGGGGATCCTTACGGGCACCGTACCGGGGACGGAACCCACGATCCTGCTCATCGACGACGCCCAGGTGATTACGGCGACGGGAACCGGTGAGGAGATCACGGCGTTGTGGAGCTCGCATCCGCACGTCCTCGAGCTCGCCCGGCGCGCTCTGCGCAGCCAAGCATGAGCCGCCTCCCCGCTTTCCGCTCCCGCCTTGCACTCTCGATCCTGGTGGTGGCGGCGTGCCGGGCGGAGCCGATCCCCCTCGAAGCGCGCTATCCTGCCGGCACCGGCCTCACCGCCAGGTACGTGACCGCGGACGGCTCGCGCATCCGGTACGTCGAGGCGGGGACGGGCCCTGCGGTGCTGTTCATCCACGGTATCGGTGCCTCGATCTACTCTTGGCGGAACACCCTTCCGGCGGTGGCGGCAGCAGGATATCGCGCGATCGCCCTGGACAACCGCGGGTTCGGGCTCTCCGACAAGCCATCGCATGGCTACTCCAACGCAGACTACAGTCGGCTGATGCTGGCGCTCCTCGACTCGCTGCGCGTGTTCGACGCGGTGCTGGTGGGCCACTCGATGGGCGGAGCGATCGCCGTGGACGTGGCGCTCACCGCGCCGGGCCGGGTGCGGGGGTTGGTGCTGATCGACGCCGCGGGCTTCGGCACACGCTGGCCGTCCACGCTTCGGATCGCACGCTGGCCGCTCGTCGGCACGCTCGCCACCTCGCTGCGCGGCCGGGCCTCCACGGCGGGCATCCTCCGGTCCACGTATGCCGATCCCAGCAAGGTCACCGCGCAGGACATAGACCAGTACTACGCGCCCGTCCCCGACCCGGAGTACGCCCGGGCCCTCAGCGCAGTCCTGCGGGAGTTCCGCTTCGACGCGCTCCCCGGCCGGCTCGGCGCCGTACAGACGCCGACGCTGGTGATTTGGGGAGGCGCCGATCGCTGGATCCCACCGGCCATCGGCCGCCGCCTAGCGGCCGAGCTACCGCGGGCCGCATTCTTGATGGTGCCACGGGCCGGACACGCGGCCCCGGAAGAAGCGCCCGAGGTCGTCAATCGCTCGCTCATCGCGTTCCTGAAGCAGGGATTGCCCCGTATCCCGGAGAACCTCGCATGGTCACCGCCGTCCTCGCCCTGATCGCGCTCCAACAGCAGCCGCTCGATACCGCCTACACCAACCAAATTCGCCGGCTCACCACCGAGCCTCGGTTCAACACCGAGCTGACCGATCACCTCCCGGCCGACCCCAAGGTGCCGACGCCGCTCCAGGTGCTTGGCTATGTGCCGGGGACGGTGGGCCGGCTGTCCTACGTGGCCGACATCACGCGCTACTTCCGGGCACTGGCCGCCGCCACCCCGCGGGTGAAGGTCTTCGACCTCGGCGTGAGCGACGAGGGCCGGCCGATGATCGTCGCGGCGATCGCCGATTCGGCGACGATCGCCAGCCTCGACCGCTACCGCGGCATCACCGCCCGGCTCGCCGATCCCCGCGGGCTCCCCGCCGAGTCGGCCCAGGCGCTGATCGCCAAGGGCAAGCCGATCTATTACGCCACGGGCTCCATCCACTCGCCGGAGACAGGGTCCCCGGAGATGCTGATGGAGCTGGCCTACCGACTGGCGGTCGAGGAAACCCCGCTCGTCCGACAGATCCGCGACAGCGTGATCACGTTGATCACACCGGTCACGGAGGTGGACGGCCGGGACCGCATGGTGGACGTGTACCGCTACCGCAAGGCGCACAACAACATCGGACCGGGGCTCATCTATTGGGGCCGCTACACCGCCCACGACAACAATCGCGACGGGATCGTGATGTCGCAGGTGCTGACCCGGACCATGATGCAGGCGTTCTTCGCCTGGCATCCCACGGTGCTGCACGATCTGCACGAATCCGTGCCGTTTCTCTACACCTCGACCGGCACCGGTCCATACAACCGCGAGCTCGATCCGATCGTGATCGACGAGTGGCACGAGATGGCGTTCCAGGAGATCACCGAGCTCACCAAGCGTGGGCTGCCCGGCGTCTGGACGCACGATTTCTACGACGGCTGGGTGCCGAACTACATGTTCTGGGTGGCGAACGGCCACAACAGCATCGGCCGCTTCTACGAGACCTACTCCTCGCGCGGCGCGGACTGCCACACGGTCAAGCTGCCCGAGGCCTCGACCTCGGTTCAGTGGTTCCGTCCCAACCCCCCGATCAACGGCGTGCGCTGGTGCATCCGGAACAACATCAACTACCAGCAGTCCGCGCTCCTCATCGCGCTCAACTACACCGCGCGAAACGGTCGTCGCTACCTGGACCAGTTCTACCGCAAGGGGGCGCGGGCAGTGGAGCGCGGCCGCGCGAAAGACGGCCCCAACGCCTTCCACATCCCGGTCGGCCAGGCACGCCCCGTCGAGACCGCGAGCCTGGTCAACCTGCTGCGCTTCCACGGCATCGAGGTGCAGCGCGCGGACCGCGCGTTCAAAGCGGGCGGCGTGGACGTGGCCTTGGGAGACTACCTGGTACGGCTGGACCAGCCATACGGTCCGCTCGCCAAGACCTACTTCAGCCGCCAGGACTTCGGCGCCGACGACCCGCGCCCCTACGACGACACCGGGTGGACGCTGCAGTACGTGCGGAACGTGACCGTGCACCCCATCAACGACACGACCGTCCTGGCACAGCCGATGACCCCGCTCGCCCGGGACGCGGTGGTCCGAGGCCAGGTGACCGGCGCTCGAACCTCGAAAGCCTACCTCATCGCTCCGACCACCGAGTCCGGCCTCATCCAGTTCCGTTACGCGCTCAAGGACGTCCGCATGTGGGCGAGTGAGGATACGTTCACGGTCGACCGCCAGAACTTCGGGCGCGGCACGACCATCGTTCCGACGGACGGCGCCCCTCCCGCCGACCTCGACCGCCAAGTGGCGCAGGCGGCGGAGTCGCTCGGCCTCACCGTTGTCGGAGCGAGCGCGGTGCCCTCGGTGGCCCGCCACGAGCTCGACCTGCCCCGGATCGGTCTCGTGCACTCCTGGCTCAACACACAGAACGAGGGGTGGGTCAGGTACGCCTTCGATCGGTTGGCCATCCCCTACACCTACCTGAGCGTACAGCAGCTGAAGGACCGCGCGCTGCTCGAACAACTCGACGTGCTCGTGCTGCCCTACGTGACCAGCGACGCCCAGCTTATCGTGAACGGGCTGCCGATGCAGGGCCCGAAGATCCCCTGGCGCCGCACGGCCGAGACGCCCAACCTCGGCGGGTTGGACTCGACCGACGACGTCCGCCCGGGCATCGGGCTGGAGGGCATGGCCGCACTGCGAGCTTGGCTGGCCGCCGGCCGCGTCCTGATCACTGAAGGCGCCACGAGCGCCGTACTCACCGACTACGGCGTCACGCCGGGGGTGAGCATCAGCGCGGCACGTCAGCTGCGCGCCTCCGGAGGCATCTACCGCGCCGTCAATAGGGATCCGCGCAGCCCGATCACCTACGGCTACTCCGACACACTCGCGGTCTATTTCAACCAATCACCGCTATTTCAGGTGGACACGTCCACCGAGGTGCCGGAGGACCAGGACTCGACTCTCACGCGGGAGCAGGCGAGGGCCCGCCCGCGGGTGGTGCTTGCGTTCCACCAGAAGCGGGACTCACTGCGGCTTTCGGGCCTGCTCGTCGCGGGAGAAGAGCTGGCGGGGCGGCCCGCCGTGCTCGACGCGCCGGTCGGTCAGGGACACGTCGTGTTCTTCGCCATCCGCCCGTTCTGGCGCTGGGAGACACAGGGTTCGTTCGCGCTTGCGTTCAACACGATCATGAACTGGAACGATCTGGCGACCGCGTGGCCGATGAACCTGAGACCTGCCCGTGGCGGCCGGACGGCGGACGACGAGATCGGGGGGGGGGAGGGGCCCCACTAGCGGCGCGGTGAGATTGGTGTAGATTTCATCAACCATTTGGTTGAGAAAACTAGCCAATGTCGCGTAAGCTGAATAACACCAGAGCTTTACGCATCATCGCCGCGGCCACGGCGGAGTTCGCCAAGCGGACCTTCGAGGGCGCACGGGTCGACCAGATAGCCCGGGCCGCGAGAGTGAACAAGCAGCTGCTGTTTTACTACTATCACTCGAAGCGCGGCCTCTTCCAGGCGGTGCTGGGGCAGGCGGCGGCGGAGCTGGAGGCGGCGCTGGCAGGCTTGCCGACCGCCACCGGCGGGCCGCTGCAGCGGCTGCAAGGAGTGCTGCGGGCCCAGTTTGACTTTCTGGCGCGGCGCCCCGACCTGGTGGCGATCCTCGCCCAAGGGAACCGAACGGACCTGGCCCCGTTCGCGCCGGCGATTAGACGCCTGGTCGTGCTCCTGGCCGAGGGGCAGGGGCTGGGTCAAGTCCGGGACGACGTGGACCCGCACCTGACAGCCGCCCAGGCCCTCGTCCTGATGGTCGGGTATCTGCAGCTCGAGTCCGTCGTGGCGGCGAGCGCGCCACCGCTGGGTGCCGACGAGCCCGCGTTGCGGGAGCGCTGGAAGGAAGCCGCCGCCCACCTGGTCGTGGCGGGCGTGGCCGCGCGCTAGTTCTTCGACACCATTTTCGGCTCCCGCGGGGCCTCCCCGTCAAAGACGAGGTGGCCGGCCTCGAAGCGGGCTCCCCGCAGAGCCAGGGTGAGGACTTCGCCCAGCTCTTCCACCGCGTGGACGTCGAGCTGGCGGCGGACGTCTTCGGGCAGGTCCTCGAGATCGCGCTCGTTCTCTTTGGGGAGGACGATCGTGTTGATCCCCGCCCGCACGGCGCCGAGCACTTTCTCCTTCACCCCGCCGATCGGCAGCACCCGACCGCGCAACGTGATCTCGCCAGTCATGGCGAGGTCGTGGCGCGCAGGCCGCCGGGATAGCGCCGACACGAGGGCGGTGGCCATGGTCACGCCCGCCGACGGGCCGTCCTTGGGGATGGCGCCGGCCGGCACGTGGATGTGAACGTCGGTGTCCTTGAACGCGTCCTTGGCAATGCCCAGCTGCTCGGCGTGCGAGCGGGCGTACGTGAGCGCCGCCCGGGCGGACTCCTTCATCACGTCGCCGAGCTGCCCCGTGAGGATGAGGTCGCCCTTCCCGGCCATGACGCTCGCCTCGACGAACATGATGTCCCCGCCTACCGGGGTGTAGTACATGCCTGTGGCGACGCCGCTCTGATCGACGCCCGCCTTGCGCTCGGGATGGACCTTGGGACGTCCCAGCAGCTCACGCACGTCGGCGGAGGAGACGTTGAGGCGCTCCAGCTCACCCGAGGCAATGCGCCGGGCAATCTTGCGGCCCAGCTTGCCGATCTCCCGCTCGAGCTGGCGGACGCCCGCCTCGCGGGTATAGCCGGTGATGGTCTCCTTCAGCGCGTCGTCCCCCAAGACCATCTGCTCGGCGGCGAGCCCGTTCTCCCGCAGCTGCCGCGGCACCAGGTAGCGCCTGGCAATCTCGAGCTTCTCGCGCTCGGTGTAGCCTGCGAAGTTCACCGTCTCCATCCGATCGTGCAATGGCCCCGGGATATTCTGCGGGAAGTTCGCGGTCGCGATGAACAAGACCTGCGACAGGTCGAACGGCACGCCCAGGTAGTGATCGGTGAACGAGTCGTTCTGGGCCGGGTCGAGCACCTCGAGCAACGCCGACGCCGGGTCGCCCTGGAAGGAGACGCCAAGCTTGTCCACCTCGTCGAGGAGAAAGACTGGGTTCTTGACCCCGGCCTGCTTCATCCCCTGGAGGATGCGTCCGGGCATGGCGCCCACGTAGGTGCGCCGATGGCCGCGGATGTCCGCCTCGTCGCGCGCTCCGCCCAGCGAGATGCGCACGTAGGGCCGGCCCATGGCGCGGGCGATCGACTTCGCGATGGACGTCTTGCCGACGCCCGGCGGGCCGACGAAGAGCAGAATCGGTCCCTTGGCCTGCTTGTCGTCCTCATTCCCCGGAGCCTGCCCGGCACTGCCGCGCTGGCGAAGCTGACGCACCGCCAGGAACTCGAGCACTTGGTTCTTGACCTCAGGAAGGCCGTAGTGGTCCTCCTCGAGGATCCCCTCCGCCCGCTTGAGATCGAGGGATTCCTCCGCCCGCGCTTTCCAAGGCAGCTCGGCCACCGTCTCGAGGTAAGTCCGGATGACCTGGGCTTCCATCGAGTCACGACTGGCCCGCTCGAGGCGCGAGAGCTCACGGTCGACCTCCTTGCGCGCCGCCTCAGGGAGGTCCAGCTCGCCGAGCCGTTTGCGCAGCTCCTCCACCTCGGTGGCCTCATCCTCCTCGCCCAGCTCTTTGCGGATCGCCTTCATCTGCTCACGCAGGACCATTTCCCGCTGCCGCTCGCCGATCTCCTCCTGCACCTGCGACTTGATGTCCTCCTGGGCGTCGAGCACGCCGATCTGCCGCTGCACGTGCACCAGCACGCGGCGCAGCCGCTCCTCCACCGACAAGGTCTCGAGCAGGGCCTGGCGCTCGGCCGGCTTGATGTCGAGGTAGCCGGCCACGAGGTCGGCCAGCCGGCCGGGCTCGGTGACGCCCTCGAGTACCTGCTTCACGACCTCCTCGGGCAGGCCCGACTTCTGACCGAGCTCGGCCGCGCGGTCTCGGGCTTCACGGTACAGGGCGACGAACGCGGGATCGTCGAGCTTGAGAGGAGGAAACTCCTCCGCCTCGCGTACGACCGCCGTTAGATGACCGCCGGTTTCCACGTACTGCAGCGCCGTGCCGCGGGCTTCGCCGTGCAGCACGAGCTGCACACCGCCCAGACCCCGCTGGATCTGCCCGATGCGCGCGATGGTCCCCATGGTGTACAACCCACCCGGGGCCACCTGGTCCACGTTCTCGCGCTGCGAGACGGCGAAAATGAGGCGAGGCTCGGTTTTCAGGGCCGCCTCGATGGCCCGAAGGGTGGCGGGGCGCCCCGCGCCGAGTGGCTGGGACACGCCGGGGAACAACACGAGATCCCGAAGCGGAAGCACCGGGAGGGTCTGACGCTCGAGCATCGCGGGACTCCGAGTGGTCGTCATGGTAGTGTCGCCCTCAGCATCGTCCATGCCATTAGGAAACACGAGACGGAGCACCCGCGTTCCTCCAGGGCTCCAGTCAGAGCGGCAGTGACTGCCGAAAGAGCCGCTGGTGATCGGTCAACAGCAGTCAGGTCGGCACCCTGGCCTGCTTCCGGACGTTGCAGGAGTGCGCGCGCGCCGCTAAATCTATGTCCGGCATGACACTGAACCCGCCGTGGCCGACGCCGACCGCTCGCTGAGCGCCCGCCTCACCCAGGCTCTCGGGACCTCGTACACCGTCGAAGGCGAAATTGGCCGGGGCGGGATGGGGGTGGTCTATCACGCCCGGGACGAGCGGCTCAAGCGCCAGGTGGCGATCAAGGTGCTCCCACCCGAGCTGGCGTTCCGGGAGGAGATCCGGATCCGTTTCCTACGGGAGGCGGAAACCGCAGCCCGGCTATCGCACCCGCACGTGGTGCCGATCCACTCGGTGGGTGAAGGCCCGGACGGCCTCGTCTACTTCGTGATGGCTTATATCGACGGCGAGCCGCTGTCGGAGAAACTCAAGCGCCGCGGTCGCCTGCCCCCGGAGGAGACCCGTCGGATTCTGGTCGAGACCTCCGATGCCCTCAGCGCCGCGCACGCGCTCGGCATCATCCACCGGGATGTGAAGCCCGACAACATCCTGCTCGAGGGGAGCCGCGGCCGGGTCGTCGTGACCGACTTCGGCATCGCCAAGGCACTCTCGTCCACGTCCTCAGGCGGGCTGACCGGGACCGGGGTGGCGATCGGCACGCCGCACTACATGAGCCCGGAGCAAGCCGCCGGCGAGCGGGAGATCGACGGCCGCTCCGACCTCTACAGCCTGGGGGTGGTCGGCTTCCAGATGCTGGTGGGCGAGCTGCCCTTCACCGCACCCACGGTGGCGGGGCTGCTGATGAAGCACATCACGGAGCAGGTTCCCTTGATCACCGAACGCCGCCCCGAATGTCCCGACGATCTGGCGGCGTGCGTGATGCGGTGTCTCGAAAAGGAGCCTGAGGCCCGTTGGCCGACCGCGGATGCACTGCGGCGCGCCCTGGAATCGCGCAGCGCTCCGGCCTACCGCGTGGCGACGCGGCGCCCCACGGGGGGGGGGGGGGGGGGGGGCCCCCCCCGGGGCGCCCCCCATCCACCCCCCCCCCCCCCCCCGGGGGGGCCCCCGCGCCCCCCCACACGCCCGTTGCGCGCCCCTTCCTCCCCAGCGCCGCGCGACTGGGTGCGAGGAGGGCGAGCAGGGGGGCGCCAGCTGGCGATTCCCCACAGCCCCGACATCCCACGCCGCCCGCGGCGCGGCGCACAGCCCCCGGCACCCGCCCAGCCCGGCGGTGAGCCCGACATCGTGCGCAAGACGCGGGCCAATTTCGTCTCATGGGTCTCGACGAGCGGCGGTGTCGTGCTGGTGGACGCGCTAAC
Organism: Gemmatimonadota bacterium; assembly: GCA_041477065.1. Taxonomy (GTDB): domain Bacteria; phylum Gemmatimonadota; class Gemmatimonadetes; order Gemmatimonadales; family GWC2-71-9; genus 13-1-40CM-70-15. The sequence continues at coordinate 297,486 of JBGOUQ010000001.1, read as the reverse complement.
CGGATGGCACGGCTGGTCGCTGTGGGTCGTGGTGCCGTGGGGCGCGTTCGGGCTGTTGCCGCAGTTCGTGCGGCTCTGGAACGCGGGGTACTCCTGGCGCGATGTGTTCGACCGGCCGGCGGCCCCGGACGCAGCGGAGGTACGGCTCGGCAAGGGCAAGGTAGCGGTCCGTCCGCTCGAGCTGCTGCCGGCCACGGCCGACGAGTTCGGGCGGGACGTAACCACGGTCCAGCAGGCGCGCAGCGACCGTGCCGCCATCCTCAGCATCGTGGAGAGGCTCCCAGCCTCGGAGCGGCAGATGCTGCCGGACGTCACGGAAACGGTGGACAAGTTGATGGCGCGCGCCGAGAACCTTGCCCGCATACTGCACTCCATGAGCGCGGGCGTCGACGACAAGGCCGTGCCGCGGCTGGACGACAAAATCGAGGGGCTGCGGCGCCAGCCCGAGAGCGCCGAGCGCGAGCGCCAGCTGAATCTGTTACAGCGGCAGCACCAGGCGCTGACCGATCTCATCGCGCGGCGGCAGGGGATCGAGGAGCAGCTCGAGTCCTGCGTGCTCGCGATGCAGAACGTACGCTTCGACTTGCTGCGGTTGAAGTCGGCGGGTGTGGAGGCCGTACTCAGCGACCTCACGCAGGCGACCCAGCAGGCGCGCGCCCTGTCGCGCGACGTGGATCACGCCATTGCGGCGGCCGGCGAAGTGCGGGATCTCCTGCGGGACAAGCCGACGACCTAGAACCGCTCTCCCTGGCGGCAGCGCGTCACCATCTCGGGGCCGTCGTTCCGCTCGATCCCGAACTCGAGCAAAATCAGCAGCTGCTCCGCCGCCTCTTCGCAGCGTCCCGCCCGCAGCGCCGCAACCGACCGCAATTCGTATAGGGGCGCCCACGCCGAGCGCTTCCCCTGCGCCTCGGCGAGCAGGCTGTCGGCCAGTCGCGCCGGCCCGTTCAACGCCATGAGCCGCAGCGCTTCACCGAGCCAATCCCGCGGGAAGGGGTGGCGGAGCGTATGCCGCGAGGCCGCGAGTGAAGCCCGGACGAACACGGCGACCTCCTCCCAGTGCTGCTGGCGCGCGGCCCCCTGGGCGAGGGCCGCGTTGGCGAGGGCCGTGTCGGAGCCGGCGGCGAGCGCCGCCAGGAGCAGGTCTCGGGCGCGACCCCACCGCCCGCGATGCGCGGCGACCAGGCCCTGAAGAAGCAGGGCGTCAGGCACGCGAGCCGCGGCCAGCCTGGGCAGCGCCGAATCGGCGAGGGCGGAATCGCCGCTATTCATGAACATCGCGGCGGCTTCGATCACCCATCGGGGGTCGCTGGGGTAGACCGCTCGCATCGCCTCGATGTAGGGAAGCACGGTGGGGTCGCCGCGGCGCACGAGGAGCGCCCTGGCGAAACGCTGCGGGGAGGGGCCGTCTCCCGCGGCGCGACCGATCGCCACCAGCGAGTCGAACACAGCGGTGTTGCCCTCGGAGTCGAGAAAGCGGCGGGCGGCGACGAATTCGAGCCGCGGATGGTCGTCGCTATGCTCGAGCTGGGCGCGCGCGGTCAGGCGGGCCACCCCCTGCTCTCCGAGCACGAGGTGCCCGGGGTAGTCCGCGGGCTCGTTCACGCCGAGGTACTCGCGCCCGAGCTCACCCAGCGCGCCGCGCGGCCCGAACAGCCGGGCGAGCCAAACCGAATCCGCGCGCAGCGGCTGAGCGGAGCCCAGCACCAGCAGGTCCCACGGCGAGCTGAACCACACCTGCGCGTGGGGGAAGACCGCGTGGACGTTGCGCACGATCGCCGCGACCACCGGCAGGGGAAGCTGGTACAGCTGGACCCACTGGCAGAAGACTCCGTCCGGCGCGAGTCGCGCGCGCACGATGCGGAAGAACTCGGGCGTGTACAGCGTCGCGACCCCCGCGAGCCAGGGGTTGCTGGGCTCGGAGACGATCACGTCGTAGCGGGTGGTGTCGATCTGCAGCGCGCTGCGGGCATCGTCCACCACGGCGGACACCGTGGGCCGCGCGAGCACCGAGTCGTTCACGTGCCAGAAGTACCGGGCCATCTCCAGCACCGCCGGCTCGATCTCCACGACCCGGACGCGCCGCATGCCGGGCACATCGGCGATGGCGCGGGTGGTCACCCCGCTGCCGAAGCCGATCACGAGCCCCGAGGACGCTCCCGGCCGCAGCGCGACCGGGGCGATGCCGAGCAACAGCTCGGTGTCCATGTCGCCGTGGTCGGAGGCGTCGGCCTTGCCGTTCACCTTCAGGCTGCGGCCCGACCCACTCTCCCACACGGACACGGTCGCGTTCCATCCCTCCCGGAACGCGACCTGCCGCACCCCGGCGTGCGTCAGGAAGGACTTTCGCTCGGCGGGGGTGCGGAGGCCGCGGCCGTAGATGGTGGGCCCGAGATCGATCAGCCGGGTCCCCCAGCGCGGGACGGCGAGCGCCGTCGCCAGTGCCAGCGCCCCCAGCGCCCCTCCAGCCAACACCCGCACGCGGAGGAGACGATGCTCAGCCGAGCCCTCCGCCACCCCCCAGGACGCCACCGCCACCAGCGCGAGAGCCGCAACGGCGTTGAGCACCAGTCCCACCCGCAGGGTCAGATCGCTCCCCAGCCACACGACGAGCACGAATCCGGTGAGCACGGCGCCGGCGATGCTGCCCAGCGTATTGAGAGCGTATGCACGCCCGACATCCGCGCCACGGGCCTCGTCTTCGCGGGCGACCAAGTCGGTCAGCAACGGGAAGGTCATGCCCATCCCGATCGCCGGGATCAGCACGACGGCGCCGACTGCGATCCCGAGCAAGCCGAGCCGGGCCGTCGCTCCAGGAACCTGGAAGACACGGAGGATGTAGGCAGGAAGCTGACCGAAGAAGAGGAATAGCAACGCTCCCCCGGCGGCGGTCACACCCTGCGCCAGACCGGCGGCCGCCGCGGTGACCGGGCGAGGGTGGGCCGCGCGGGCACGAGCCACGAAGGCGCTGCCCAGGCCGATGCCCAGCAGGAACATCAGGAGCACGAGGGTGAATGCGTACGTCGAGCCCCCGACGATCATCACCAGCACGCGGGTCCAGGCGATCTCATCGAGGAGGGCGGCGAATGCGGTGACGGCGAGCAGGGCCAAGGCGAGCCGCCGCAGGAGCTCCTTCGTGGCGGGTTTCCCAGGGGCGCCTTGCTGCTCCCCGGGCTCGCGCCCTGGGTCAGCTGGAGCTCTCGACAGACGGAGAGCGAAGAATCCGATCGCCAGATTGACGAACGCCGTGCCCCAGAGGCTGGCCCGGATACCCACGTGCTCGATCAGGAAACCGGCGAGAGCCGTGCCGAACACCGCTCCCAGAGTATTCACCCCATATAGCCTGCCGAGGGCGGGCGTGAGCGCGGCACGGTCACGGCCGGCGAAGGCGCGGGTCAGGATCGGGAGGGTCCCACCCATGAGGGTCGTGGGAACGAGTAGCACCAGCGCGGCGAGCCCGAATCGCAGGGCGAGGCTCGCCGCGGTGCCGGCGTGGAGCCCGGCGGCTGCGGCGACGTACAGTCGGTTCACGAGGCCGAGCACGAAGGGCGACGCTATCGCGAATGCCCCGATGGCGAGCTCCAGGCGCCCGTACAACGCGGCCGGACGGGGGTGGCGGTCGGCGCGGCGGCCGAGCCACCACGCCCCCAGCCCGAGGCCGCCCATGTACGCCGCGACGACGGTGGTGACGGACTGAATGGTGGAGCCGAACGCCTGGTAGAGCAGGCGCACCCAGAGGAGCTCGTAGACGAGCCCCGTGGCGCCCGAAAGGAAGAACAGGAGGCTGTAGCCGAGGACGACCCTAGAACGCATGCAGCTCGCGCATCGCCTGCGCGAGATCCTCCACTTGCGGCAGAATGAAGTCTTCGAGGTCGGGGGCGTACCCGACGAAGGTGTCGGTCGAGGCGACGCGCTTCACCGGCGCATCGAGCCAGGGGAAGCAGCGGTCGGCGATCCCGGCGGCGATCTCGGCGCCGTAGCCCCAGGAGAGCGAGTCCTCGTACGCAACGATCACCTTGTTGGTCCGGCGGACAGACCGCTCGATCGCTTCCCAATCGACCGGCGACAGGCTGCGCAGGTCGAGCACCTCGACGCTCACGCCATCATGCTCTTCCAGGTCCTTTGCGGCGACGAGCGCGCGCTGTACGACGGCGCCGTAGGTGATGACGGTGAGGTGGGTTCCTTCGCGCACGACCTTGGCCTTGCCGAACGGGATCATGAAGTTCGGGCCCGGGTTCGGCGCCTTGTTGTAGGTCTGGCGATAGAGGTGCTTGTGCTCGAGGAACAGCACCGGGTCATCGCAGCGGATGGCGGTGCGGAGCAGCCCGTTGGCGTCGAGCGCCGTGGAGGGGCAAATCACGCGCAGTCCCGGCACCGACGTGAACACCACCGCGCCGGTCTGGGAATGGTAGACCGCGCCGCCCTTCAGGTAGCCCCCGTAGGTGACGCGCACGACGACCGGACTACTGAACGCGTTGCTCGAGCGCCAGCGCATGGTCGCCAGCTCGTTCCGGAGCTGGTGGTAGGCGGGCCAGATGTAGTCGAAGAACTGGATCTCGACCACCGGCTTCAAGCCGCGGGTGGCGAGCCCGATCGCCCGACCGACGATGTTCGCTTCCGCGAGCGGTGAATTGTAGACGCGGTCGCCGCCGAACTGGCGCTGCAGCCCCCAGGTGACCTTGAACACACCGCCCTTCCCCTTCACCTCGCGGAGGTAGCGCTCGCGGCTCACGTCGGCCACGTCCTCGCCGAAGACCAGGATGCGCGGATCCCGCGCCATCTCGTCCTTCATGCACGCGTTGAGCAAATCGACCATCGTCGTCGGGTCGCCCGAGAACTGGGGATCGTCCTCCGTGTCGAACTGCTCGGAGGTCGGATCGGCGTCGGGGGAGTAGACGTAGAGGAGCGCCGTCTCCGGCTTCGGCTGCGGCGCGGCGAGCGCTACGTCGGCCGCGACGTTGAGCTCTTCGTCCACGCCGGCTCGGATCGCCTCGAGCTCGGACTCCGTAGCGACTCCTTCGCGTACCAGGCGCTTGGGGAACGTCGCCACGCAGTCCCGCTTGGCCTCGTCCTCGCGCTCGGCGGGCGGTTTGTAGACCTGCTCATCGTCGGATTGGGAATGCGAGTAGGGGCGCGTGACGTGCGCGTGCACCAGCGCGGGCCCCTTGCGCTGGCGGCAGTACTCGGCCGCGCGGGCGAGCACGTCATACGAAGCGACCGGATCGCAGCCGTCCACTTCCTGAAGCAGCAGATGCGGGAAGCCGGCGACGAGCTTGGAAACCGAACCGCCGGCGGTCTGGACCTCGACCGGCACCGAGATGGCGTAGCCGTTGTCCTCGATGAGGAACAGCACCGGGAGCTTCAGGTTGCTGGCGGTGTTGAGGGCCTCCCAGTACTCCCCTTCACTGGTCGTGCCGTCGCCGGCCGAGCAGTAGACGACCTCGTCGCCCTTGATCGGCTTGTCGGTGATGGCGTCGATGCGGTCGTAGCGCAGCCACGCTTCGGCGCAGCCCACGGCCTGGAGGAACTGAGTGCCGGTGGGACTGGACTGGCTGACGATGTTCAGGTCCTTGTGGCCCCAGTGGGAGGGCATCTGGCGGCCGCCCGAGTTGGGGTCGTCCGCCGCTCCGACGGCGGAGAGGAGCATCTCCGTGGGCGTCATGCCGAGAGCGAGGCAGAGCGCGCGGTCCCTGTAGTAAGGATAGAACCAGTCGTAGGTCGGCCGGAGGGCTCTCGCGGCAGCGACGAGGACCGCTTCATGCCCGGCCCCGGAGATTTGGAAGAAGATCTTGTTCTGCTTCTTGAGCTGGATCTCCTTATCATCCAGCCGCCGGGACAGGTACATCAGCCTATAAACGTCGAGCAGGTCGGCCTTGGCGAGCGCTTGCTTGGCGGGCCGGCTCTGAGGTCGGGTGCGGGTGGCCATGGCCGAAAAATAGCCCTAGTGGGACGCCGGCGCCAAAAGCGCTTCCAGGTGGGGGAAGTAGGAGATCGCCGCCTGCACGTCGGCGCTCGCCCGCAGAAGGAACTCGTCGTATGCATCGGGACCCCAGCGCACCTGGGCGGCCCGAGCGGCGAGGATCCGGGCCAAGCGCAACTCCAGGGCGGAGTCGGGCTGCGCCGCCACGTGCAGGCGGTTGCGCACGCGCGCCAGGAACGGGGGCAGCAGCTTGGCGCGCCACTGGTCGGGCGCTGTTGACCAGACGCGGCGGGAAATGATGTCTCCAGGCAGGGTGAGGGCGACGCTGTCGGCCACGGCGTCGTCGAATCCGCTGTCGGCCGCCGCGCTCCACCACACCGGGAGCGGGGCCGGCGGCGGCAGCGGCACGTCGGGCACGATACCGCCGCCGCCGCGGACTGGGCGGCCGTGGTCGGTGCGGAAGACGGCGAGGGTGTCTTCCGCGGCGCCGGACTTGCCGGCGAAGGATCGGTACTGCTCCACGGCCAGGCCGCGGTAGCGTCGCTGGATGATGCGGCCGCTGGGCGAGATCACGTATCCGATGGTCAGGTGCAGATCGTCGCCCGAGGGCAGGACGAGGAAGTCCGACTGCATGAGCGCCTTGCCGAAGCTGCGCCGGCCGAGCAGCAGGGCGCGGTCGTGGTCCTGGAGCGATCCGGCGAGGGCTTCGGCGGCGCTCGCGCTGTGCTCGTCGATGAGCACGACGAGCGGGAGCATCATGAAGTCGCCGTTGCGGCGTGTCGCGTACGTGGTATCGACGTCGCGTTTGCGGCCGCGAGTCCGGAATACCACCGTCTCCTTGGGGAAGAACTCGGAGGCGAGCTCCACGGCGGCGATGACGAAGCCGCCGGGGTTGCCGCGGAGGTCGAGGACTACCCGGCGCATGCCTTTGCCCTTGAGCTGCTTGAGGGCGTCGTGCATCTCCTCGGCGGCCTTGAGCCCGAATTCCTCGAGCCGCACGTAGCCGGTGATGGAGTCCACCATCCGCGCGACCGAGACCGAGTGGAACTCGAGAAAATCGCGCTTCACCGTGACCGCGAAGGTATCGGGCTCGAGCCGGAGCCCGCGCTCGAGGCGCAGGCGCACCTTCGAGCCTTTCTCCCCGGAGAGGCGCAGGTCGATGGCCGAGACGTCGAGACCGGCGATCGCCGTGTCGTTCACCGATACCAACCGGTCGCCCGCCAGGATCCCGGCCTTGGCCGCGGGGCTCTTCGGGGAAACGGCGAGCACCGTGATGGCGCTGTCCACTTCTTCGAGGTAGAGCCCGGTCACGGCCAACTCGCCCCGTTCGAGCGCGCTCCGCTTCTCCCATTCGAAGCGGGAGAAGAAGGAGCTGTGCGGGTCGAGGGCATGGAGCACGCCGGTGATGGCCGCGTGCACCAGCTCGGCGTAGGTGACCGAGTCCACGTAGTTGAGCCGGATGTGATTCAAGACGCCGGAAAAGGTCTGGAGCTCCTCGTACGCGGACCGTTGCTGGGCGGCCGCCGGCCGGATGGCCGGACCGGCGCTCAAGAGGGCCACCAGCGCGAGGGTCGCTCCGCGGCTAGTGCAAGGTTTCGAGACGCTGCTTGGCATCGCTGATTTGCGGGGCATAACGACTCGGGGCCAGAGTGAGGAAGCGGGTGAAGGCGGCGCGGGCGTCCGCGGGTTTGTTGAGCTGCTGCTCGACGATCCCCAGGTAGTAGGGGATGCGCGGATCCCGGGGGTTCTCCGCCGCCGCCTGCTGCAAGGCCTGCTCGGCGTCGGCCCACTGCCGCACCCGCGCGAGGGTCTTTCCGACGGCCAGCACCAGGCTCGCGTCTTCCGGATTGGCGTCCACGGCCGCACGGCGTTCGGCAACGGCTTGGGGCATCATTCCGTGGTCTTCGTAGATGTCGGCCAACCGGACGTGGGCCATATGGAGGCCAACGTCATTCTGGATCGCGTCGCGGAACAGAGAGATGGCCTCGTTGAAGTGCCCCGCGCGCTGTTGCATGACACCGAGGATGTAGCGGTACTCGTTGGTGCGGAGTGGGACCACTTGCAGGCTCGAGTCCTTGGCTTGGCGCTCCGCGTCGAGGAAGCTGCCGAGGATCGATGCGAAGTCTCTCATCGCCTCCTCGTGCTGGTTCGCGTGGGCTGCCGCGAGCCCGTGCCAAAAGAGCAGGGTGTTCCACAGCCGTTCACTATGGCTGCTCGCGTTGAGCTGAGCATAGACCCGCTGAAAGCGAACGTACGACTCCTCGTACTTGCCTTCGAAGTACATCCCCTCGCCCTCCCAGTAGTCTCCGACCCACTCTCCTTCCAGGACCCGGAGCGAGTTGGGAAAGTGCGACTGGGTCGGGAGCATGACATAGCCGAGTCGAATATCGACGAGGGGGTCGATCATCACGGCGCGACGATACATGCGCTCGGATTCTTCGAGCTTCGGCTTCCACTCCGCCGGCACACGACCCTCGTACTCCTCGTCGAACAGCTGTGCGCGCCGCGCGTACGGAAGGGCGGCCAGCGCCATGTAGGCCGCCGCGAACTCGGGATCGATCCGCACTGCACGATGCAACGCGGAGTCCACATCGTCGTAGCGCTTTGCGTTCCAATACGCGAGGGCGACGTTGTAATGGGCGGCCGCGTCGTTGGAATCCTTCTTGGCTCGGGATTCGAGTTCCGAGAGACTGGCCGAGAGCTGGATGCGCTGGGCGGCGAGCGGACGGGCGCCAAGCAGGCAGCCCAACGCGAGGACGGCAAGGCAGCGCGACATAACGCAGATCTCCTGGAAGATTCCCACGCTAGGGGTCCGGCGGCAGCGCCGCGAGGCGTTGTCTGGCCTCAGCGACCTGCGCCGCCATGGAGCTGGGCGCCGACGCGACAAAGCGTGCGAGCGCCGCGCGCGATTCCGCGGACTTGCCAAGGTCTTGCTCGGCGAGACCGAGGTAGTAGGAAACGATGGGCATCCGGGGTCCAGCCGCCAGCGCCTGCCGCAGCGCCTCCTCGGCCTCCTGGGGCTTGCCGGCCTCCCGCAGAATCACGCCGAGATCGACGAGCAAACCCGGGTCGTCGGGGTTGGCCTCCACGGCGCGGTGCGCCTCCTCGATCGCCTCGGGCCACATTTTGTACGCGCGATACACCGCGGCCAGGCGCGCGTGGCCCATGTACAGGCCGAGATCCGCGGCGATGGCGTCCTTGTAGAGCGCGATCGCGTCGGCCGGCTTGCCCCAACGATCCGCGAACACCGCCAAAGCGTAGCGGTAGTCGTTCGTCTCGAGCGGGATCTGGATGAGGGAGTCCGCGTGCTCGCGCAGCACCGCCCGGTCGAGCAGGGTCCGGAAATCCGCCGAGGCGCCGTCCCACTTCCGCAGATGCGCCGCCGCCAGCCCGCGATACCAGAACAGGTCGCTCGGCAGCGAGTCGCGCGGTTTGCCGGGAAACGCCCGATCGATGTAGAGCTGGAGCGCGCTGTAGGACAGCTCGTAGCGCTGATAGTTGAACGCGCCGACCCCGAGAAACAGGAGGAACTGGGTCGTGGCCGATCCGTAGTCGGGAATCGTGATGAAGTCTTCCGGCGGCGGCGTGGTACCGAGCACACGAAAGTCCACCAGCGGATCGATGAGGAACGCCCGCCGCATGAGCCGATCGGCGCTGTCCACCGCCGGCCGCCAGGCAGCCGGCACCCGGCCCTTGTCGACCTCCTCCCACAGCTTGGGGCGCCGGTCGAAAGGCAGGTAGGCCAGCAGGAGGAACGCGGGCGCGTAACGACTGTCCACGGCGATCGCCTGGCGCGCGATCCGGTCGGCGTCGTCGTAGCGCTTGAGAAGATCGTACCGCAACGCCAGTCGGTAGAGCACGCCAGCGTCGAGCGAGTCGGTGCGGGCGGCGCGCTCCAGGGAATCGAGCGTCACCGGTTTGGGCGCGGCCTGCGCGCCAAGTCCGCCCGCCCCGAGTAGCGCGAGGGCGAGGCTACTGCAGCGTCGCCAGGCGTTGCTTGGCATCGGCCACCTGGCTCGCCATCCGGCTGGGGGCGAGTGCGAGAAAGCGGGTGAACTCGGCCCGGGACGCGTCGCGGTCGCCGAGTCGCTGGTCCACGATCCCTAGGACGTACCAGAGGCGGGCGCCGCGGGGCGAGAGCTGCGTGGCCTGGGTCAACGCCTTGCGGGCGTCGGTGAGGTTGCCCGTCTTGAAAGCCGTTACAGCCAGGTCGAACAGCAGGCTCGGGTCGTCCGGACTAGCGTCCACCGCGGCGAACCGCTCGTTGAGTGCGTCCGACGGCCGCTGCTCCCGCTCGTACAGGTCGGCCAGCCGCACGTGCGCCATGTAGAGGCCAAGATCGTTCTCGATCGCCGCGCGGTAGAACGCCTCCGCGGTATCTCGCACTCCGGCTCCATCCTGCAACACCGCCAGCATGTAGCGGTATTCGTTGGTCCGCAGCGGGACGTGAAGTACCGAGTCCTTGCCCTCTTGCTTCAGCGACCGATCCAGCAGCTGCCGGAAGTCCCGGATCGCCTCCCGCTGATGATCGGGCAGGTGCGCGGCCGCGAGGCCACGATACCAGATGACGTATCCCGGGATCTGATCGGGATGGCGGCGGCCCCACACGTCGAGCACGAGCCGATCCAGGCGCTTGTAGGCATCGGCGTAGTCCCCCATGCTCAGGTCGTCGAACCCTTGATACATGAAGTCGTACGCCTGGCGGGCCTCCTCGGTGAGAGACCAGAGCGCATCGCGCCCGGGCAGGGCAGCGGCCGTAATCCGCAAGTCCACGAGTGGATTGACGAGAAATGCCCGCCGATACATCCGGTCCGACTCCTCCAGTTTCGGCTTCCACTCGGCGGGCACCGAGCCGCGCTCTTCCTCCTCCCACAGCTTGGGGCGACGGGCGTAGGGGAGGTACGCGAGCGCGAGGTACCCCTCGGCCAAGCGGCGGTCCAGCGCCACGGCCTCTTTGAGCTCCCGCTCCGCCCGATCGAAGTCGGACACGCCCCAATAGCCGAGCGCGACGAAGTAGTGCGCGAGCGCATCGTTGGAATCCGTTTGCACCACACGCTGCAGCGAATCGAGCGGGGCGGACAGCTTGATCGACTGCGCCACCGCCGGAACGGCACACAGCAGCAGCAGGACACCGAGACCCTGGTGTCCGCCCCTGGCGCTAGGGCAGCGCGGCGAGCCGCAGTTTGGCATCAGCGATCAGCTCCGTGTACCGGCTCGGCGCGAGAGCGAGGAAGCTCGTGAAGGCCGTCCGTGCCTCCTGCGTCTTCCCGAGCCTCGCTTCCACGATGCCCAGCGTGTAGGCCGCCCGCGTCTCGCGCGGATTCGCCTGCACCGCCTGGGTCAACACCTGCGCGGCCTCGCTGTCGCGGCTCGCTCTCGCCAGCGTGCCGCCGAGGTCGAACACGAGACTCGGATCCTCCGGATTCGCATCGACCGCGCGCCGCCGCTCCAAGATCGACTCGTCCCATCTCCCCTGCGACTCGTACAGGTCGGCCAGTTTGGCGTGCGCCATGTAGAAGCTCAAGTCGCCCTCCATCACGCTTTGGTACGGCCGCTCCGCTTCCGCGGCGTGGCCCGCGGCCTGGTTCAGGAAGGCGAGGATGTACTCGACGTCCGCCACCAACCGGCCGCCCCGGAGGCTCCTATCATCCCGCTCCTCTTGAAGCGCGCGATCCAGCAGCACCTCGCCGTCCTGAATGGCGACGTCAAACCTCCCCAACCGGATCGCGGTGAGGATGTGATACCACAGCGCCACTGGGGGAATCGATTCCGGGTGACCCGGCTTCTGGGTTCGCTGAATGAGCGAGCCGAGCTCATCGAGGGCCTGGGTCAACTTGGCCTCGTGGTAATGGCGAATTGCTAGCTGCAGCGTGCCGCGCCAGAATGCGGGCAGCTCCATCAGGCCGGGGGTATGGATCTCGATGAACGGGTTGATCTGGAAAGCCCGGCGGAGAAACAGCACCGCGGTATCGGTGGGTGCGAAGCGCGGCACGACGAGCAGCTGCGACCGCCCGGGCACCTGGATGAACATCCGGTCGAATCCCCTGTGGTACTGTGCGAGAGCGAGATACCCGAGGGCGTGCTGGGGATCGGTGCGAACGGTGGCGAGCAGGAGGCGTTGGGCGTCGGTCCCGCGGCCGGCGCGGGCGTAGGCGATCCCCAAACGAAACAGCACCTCAGCATCGTTCGAGTCGCGCTGCGCCGCGGCCTCGAGCTGTACCAGCGGGAACGTGGGATCCTGAGACGCGCGGGCGGGGGCGGCCCGGGCGAACGGCAAGAGGAGAGCGACGGCACAAGCGAGCTTCATGGGTCCACAGCGCCAACTTGGCGCGCGGGGACGCCGGGGTCAATATTCCCCTATCCTGGCTTCCCCACTCCGCTCCGAGGACTCCCATGGACGCCGCCGTCAAGAAAACCGTGCTGCGCAGTTTTCCCTACGGCCTCTACGTCGTCACCGTCGCGCACGCGGGTGACGAGCACGGCATGACGGCCAACTGGGTGACGCAGGCGGCCTTCGAGCCGCCGATGATCGCGGTCGCGGTGGAGAACACCTCCAAGACCATCGGAATGATCCGCGATGCGCACCACTTCGGCGTGAACCTGCTCCAGGCGGGCCAGCGCGACCTCGCGGGCAAGCTCGGCCGCACCTCGGAGCAGGCGCCGCAGAAACTGAAGGGGATCAAGACCAAACCCGCGAACGGCGGCACACCGGTGCTCGCCGACGCCCTCGGCTGGGTGGAGTGCCGACTCGTCGCGACCCTGCCCGCCGGCGACCACACGATCGTGCTTGGCGAGGTGGTGGACGCCGGTGCGGAGCACGAGACCGCAAAGCCACTGACCCTGCAGGAAGCGGGGTTCAAGTACTCGGGATAGCCATCAGGCGTCAGGACCTGATCGCTGACGGCTGGCGGCTCACCGTCTCGTATACACGACCTTCCCTCCCACGATCGTCACCGCAACCCGCGCGGTCGCCAACGATTCCGGCGCCATCGTGAAGAGATTGCGGTCCACGACGACGATGTCCGCGTAGCGGCCGGGCGCGAGCGTCCCCCACTTGTTCTCGTCGAAGGTCGCGTAGGCATTGCCCGCCGTGTAGGCCTGCAGGGCCTCGCCCATCGAGATTTTCTGCTCCGGGACCCAACCCCCCGGATTCTTGCCGTCGAGGGTGCGGCGCGTGACCGCCGCGTAGACGCCGAGGATCGGATCGAGCGGCGCCACGGTCCAGTCGGAGCCGAAGGCCAGGCGGCCGTGGGTATCGATGAGCGTACGGAACGCATAGGTGCTCTTGATCCGCACCGGGCCGATACGCGTCTCCACCCACCGGCCGTCGTCGATGGCGTGGTAGGGCTGCATCGACGCGATGACGGGGATCTGGCCGAACCGGGGGATGTCGGCCGGCCGCAGGTGCTGGCTGTGCTCGTCGCGGAAGCGGCGGTCGCGCGGGCCGTGCGCCTTCGCGACGCTGTCGTAGATGTCGAGCAGGTTGGCGTTGGCGCGGTCGCCGATGGCGTGCACGGCGATCTGGAGGCCCGCCGAGTCGGCGTTCCCGATCCAGGTGCGCATGTTCTGCTCGGTGTTCTGAGTGAGGCCGTAGTAGCCCGCCGAGTCCGCATACGGCTGGAAGAAGAACGCCGTGCGCGAGCCCGCCGAGCCGTCCATGAAGCCCTTCAGCCCGCCCACTTTCACCCAGTCGTCGCCGGAGCCGCCGCGCTGCAGCGTCTCGGCGACGGCACGCCAGTTTGCAAGCGGGAGGTAGAGCGTCGCGCGCATGGTGAGTCGGCCGGCCTGCTCCAGCCGGCGAAAGCTCGCGAGGTCGGCCCACGACGCCGACATGAATCCGGTCGCTGTGACGCCGAGCGAGGCGGCGTGCGCGAGGGCGCGGGCGAGCGCCGAGTCGCGCTGCTCCGGAGACGGGTCGGGCACGACCCGGCCGATCAGGTCGAGCGCCTGGTCCTTGAAGATGCCGAAGGGCTCGCCGCTGCGGTCGCGCAGGATCTCCCCGCCGGGCGGCGTCGGCGTGGCCTTGGTGATGCCAGCGGCGGTGATCGCGGCGGTGTTGGCAAGCGCCTCGTGGCCGTCCAGCCGGTTGACGAACACGGGGTTGTGGGGGGTGACGGAGTCGATCCAGTCGCGCCGCGGCAGGGGCTGGCCGGGCCACAGCGTGTGGTCCCAGTCGCCGCCCAGGATCCATTCGCCCGGCTTCAGCGTAGCGGCGTAGGCTTTCAGCCGGCGCACGAATTCCTGCGGGGTCTTCGCGTCGCGGAGGTCCACCGACGCCAACTGGAAGCCGCCGCCGATGAAATGCGTGTGGCCGTCGGCGAAGCCCGCCATGATGAGCCCGCCGTGCGCGTCGATCACCTGGGTGCCGGATCCGAGCAGCGCGGCGATCGCGGCGCTGTCGCCAACCAGGAGAATCCTGCCGTCCTTGACCGCGACGGCACCGGGCTGCGGGCTCCCCGACGATAAACCCGTCCAGACCACGCCGTGGGTGACGAGGAGGTCGGCTTTCGGGGCGCCGCACGCCGCGATGGACAGCGCGAGCAGCGCCAGCACGGACGTTCGTTGTGGCATGACGGGGTCCTCAGTCAACGGAGTTTGGCGATGCGGTGGATGGCCTCGAGCGCGCCGATCGGATCGGCGCCGCTCTGCCCGGATGGCGCCTGGTTGCGGGCTGGCGGGGCGGCGGCCAGTGCATCGCGAACGTCGAGCAGCACCTCGAGCAGGAGCTGCTCGCGCTGGTAGGCGGCATCGAGATCCGCCATGCGGGCCTGATCGCCCGCGGCGCGGGCGCGCTCATACGCTTCGCGGTACACCGATTCGAGGTTGTCGAGGATCGTCTGTCGGGGGCGTGGACTCATGGGCCGGAAAGATATACCTTGGCCCGATGAGCCTCAAAGGCAAGAAAGTCCTGTTCTTCGCCGCGCCCCTGTACGAAGACCTCGAGCTCTGGTACCCGAAGATCCGGCTCGAGGAAGAGGGTGCCGAGACCACCGTCGCGGGCCTCGGCGAGAAGACGTATCAGGGCAAGCGCGGCTACCCGGTCACCGTGGACACGAGCGTGGACCAGGTCTACGCCGAGGTGTACGACGCGCTGGTGATTCCCGGCGGCTTCGCGCCCGACCAGCTGCGACGCTCGGAAAAGGTCCTGCAGATCACCCGCGACATCTTCCAGGCGGGGAAGCCGGTGGCGTTCATCTGCCACGCGGGCTGGGTGCCGATCTCGGCGAAGATCCTCAAGGGCAAGCGGGCCACCAGCGTGCGGGCCATCAAGGACGACATGGAGAACGCCGGGGTGCTCTGGGAGGACCGCGCGGTGGTGGTGGACGGGAACCTGGTCTCTTCGCGCACGCCGGCCGACCTGCCCGACTTCTGCAAGGCGCTGATCGCGGCGCTACGGAAGGGGCCGCAGGACTAGCCCGCTCGGCACCTTGGGCGCGAAATACGTCGACTTCTGGGGCATCACGTCCCCCGCGTCCGCTACCGCGAACACCTGCTCCACCTTGGTCGGATTGAGCAAGACCGCGCTGGTGGCGTTGCCCTTGCGCACGGTCTCGAACGCCTGCCGCGCGTCCGGCGTGTAGGTGAGCGTCGGCGTCGTCGTGCCCGCCCTGAGGATCTCCTTCACCACCAGGGTTTCGATGATCGCCACGTCGAGCGCCCGCACCGCCGCAGTCTTGCCGAGCTGGGGGATATCGTCCAGCGGAGCATCCCGCTTCAACACCAGCGTGAGATCGTCGCCGTCGCGCACCGCCACGATGCACGCCGTCCCGCGCGCCCCGAGCTCGGCTAGCCGGTCGATTTGGTCGGCACTGGGCGCCATGCGCCCGACGTCGAACCAGCGGCGCCACCCCTCGACCAGCCGGGGCATGTCCCGCCCGGTCGCGAAGATCACGCGGTGCGTCGCCAACACCGCCAGGCCCTGATCGGCCGCGGACACGATGAAGGAGAGCACCCGGTCCGCGTCCGGATTCTCCTGGGCGTACGCGACCGCGGTCTCGTAGCGGTGATGACCGTCGGCGATGTACAGGGCGCGCCCCGAGCATAGCGCGGCAAGCCGTTCTGCCTGCGCACCGATCACGACCCAGAGCGTCAGCCGTACGCCTTCCAGCTCGGCCCGGGCGGCCGGGGACGTCGCCGCGACCTGTCGCAGACCGGCGATCAGCGCCCCGTCAGGGTCCGGGGCGAGCAAGAAGATGGATTCGAGGCTCGTGCGCGTAGCGCGGAGCAGCGCGAGGCGGTCGGCCTTCGGACCGGGATGGGTCTTCTCGTGCGGCCGGACGCGTCGCGCCTCGTACGACTCGGCCGCCACGGCGGCGAAGAAGCCCGTGCGCGTGCGCCATTGCCCGCTCGGCAGCTCGTACTCCTGCGCTACGACGTACACCGCCGGACCTGGGTCGGTCGCAAGCACGCCGCCGCGGCGCCAGGCGTCGAGCAAGCCCGCCGCATGGGCGTACCGGTCCCCCCCCCCCCTCCCCCCCGCCGGCGCTTCCGGGAGGATGAGGTGGACGATATTGTGGGGGTCCGACGCGGCCAGCCGCGCACGCTCGGGTGGGGAGATCACGTCGTAGGGTGGCGCGATCAGGTGGGACAACCGCTCCGCCGCCGCGAACCGCTCGCCGCGAAACGGCACTACCAACTGCGCACCCGTCATCGAGGTTCTCCGTGAGCTTCCGCCAAGCCCAGCAGGCCGTCGATCAATGGATCGGCCAATATAAGGAAGGCTACTTCTCTCCGCACACAAACCTGGCGCGGCTCACGGAAGAGGTCGGTGAGCTGGCGCGGGAGATCAACCACCGCTTCGGCGAGAAGACCAAGAAGCCCACCGAGCCCGAAGGCTCGATGGCCGTGGAGCTGGCCGACATTCTGTTCGTGGTGATCTGTCTCGCCAACTCGCAAGGCATCGACCTGGACCAGGCGTTCGGAGCGACGATGGAAAAAATCAGCGTCCGCGACGCTTCCCGCTGGACCAAGAAGGAACGCTGACCTCCTCGTAGAGCCGCTCGTAGCTCACCAAACGGTCAGGATCGATCGCCCCGGCGGCCGCGGCGTTGCGCACGCCACAGCCGGGCTCTGCCAGGTGGCGGCAATTGTCGAAGCGGCACCGGTCGAGATAGGGACGAAACTCCGGGAAGCACGCGCCGAGGCTGTCGGCGTCGATCCCCCAGGTCCCCACTTCTCGCATCCCCGGCGTGTCCACGACGAACCCCTCGCCGCCCAGGGGCACGAGCTCGGCCGCGGTCGTAGTGTGCGTCCCAGTCCGCCAATACGCGCTGATCTCGCCGGTCCGGAGTCCCAGCGCCGGCGCGAGGGCGTTGAGTAGGCTCGACTTCCCTACCCCGGAGGCCCCCGTGAACACCGAGGTCCGGCCTCGGAGCAGGTCGCGCAACGCGGTCAGCCCCTCGGCGAGCTTCGCGGAGGTCGCGAGCACCTGGTAGCCCGTCGCGGCGTAGCGGCGGCCCAGCCCGGCCGCCGCCTCGCGGTCGAGCTCGACCTTGTTCACCACCACGACGGCGGGCAGCCCGTTCGCTTCGGCCACGACCAGAAACCGATCGAGCATCCGGGGGCTGGGCTCCGGGTCGCGCGCCGAGGCCACCACCATGACCTGGTCGACGTTGGCGGCTACCGGCTGGCTGCGCCGCGCCCCGCCGCCCGCGGCCCGGCGGGCCAGCACCGAGCGCCGGGGCAGGATTCCCGCGATGGTGGCGTCACTCCCTTCGTGCAGCTCCAGCTCGACCACGTCCCCCGCCACCACGCGGTCGTCATCCTTGAACTTCAACTTGCCGCGCAGCGAGGCCGTGATTTCGCCGCCGTCCGTATAGACCCGGAACGTCCCGCCCGTGCGCCCCAGCACGACGCCCGTCGTCATGGCCGCCCCGGGGCGGCGACGCACCGGTCGAGGTGGGCCTTCACCTGCACCAGCGTGAGCGCCAGCACCGGCGCGAGTGCCTCGTCCGGTGTGCGCCCGAAGGCCAGATAGTCGGTCTCGAGGTGTCCCGCGGGGCGCTCCGCGGCGGCGGACCAGCGCAGGAACAGCAGCGCGGCGCCGAAGCGACCCTGGGCGTCGGGCGCCTCGTCGACGAAGGTGGCCACGGAGTAGGCGAGACCATCGGGGCCGCCGAACGCCGGGGCGCGCTGGTGGACCCGCTGGTAGCCGCCCAGCGTGTCGTCGTCTCTCAGCGCCGCCGTAGCGACTCCTTCACGACGTTGCCGACGATGAATGCGATGTTGGCCGGCCGCTCGGCGAGCCGGCGCATCAGGTAGGGATACCAATGCGTCCCGAACGGCACGTACACGCGCACGTTGTAGCCCTCGCGCCGGAGTGCGACCTGCAGGTCGCGGCGCACGCCGTACAGCATCTGGAACTCGAACCGCTCGGGCGGGATGCGCTTGTCCTGCAGGAACGCCTTGGCGCGCGCGATGATGCGCTCGTCGTGCGTCGCGAGGCCCGGGTAGTTGCCGCGCTCGAGCAGCCGCTCCATACAGGCGACGTAGCTCGCGTCCACGTCGGATTTGCGGGGAAAGGCGAGCGTCGCCGGCTCCTGGTAGGCGCCTTTGCACAGCCGTACGCGCGCACCCAGGGCGATCATCGCGTCCACGTCCTGCGCGGTGCGGCGCAGGTAGGATTGCAGCACCACGCCGACGGCGTTCCCGAACTCCGGATAGAAGGTCCGCGTGAAGAGCTCGAGCGTCTTCTCGGTGTAGGCCGAGCCCTCCATGTCGATGCGGACGAAGGAGCGATTCTCCCGGGCCCGGGCGACGACGGCACTCACGTTTTCGATGCACAGGGCTTCGTCGATGTCGAGCCCCATCTGCGTGAGCTTCACCGACACATTGGCGTTCGCGCCGGCGGCTCGGATCCGGTCCAGCGTTCGGAGGTACACGTCGCGGGCCGCACGCGCCTCCTCGGGTCGCGTCACCGACTCGCCCAACAGATCGAGGCTCGTGGAGATATGCGCGGCGTTCAACTGCGTGCACGCGGCAACGGCCGTCTCCACCGTCTCCCCCGCGACGAACCGCGAGGCGAAGCGGCGAGCCAGCCCGTTGCCGCGAACGAATCCGAACACACGGGGTTGCTCGCTGAGCCACAGCAGGCCGGCGCGCAGCATCGCTGGGAAGCCTCGATCGGTCAGGGATAGAACTTGCCGTGCCGTCGCGCCTGGTCCCGCAGTACCTCGCAGGGCGTGAAGCGCTCGCCGTGACGATCGGCCAGACGTTCCAGGTCGGCCACGATGCGCGCCGCGCCAAGATCGTCGGCGTGGCGGAGCGGCCCGCCGCGGAACGGCGGGAACCCGATACCGAAGAGGGCGCCGACGTCACCGTCGCGGGGGGAGCGGACGACGCCTTCACCCACCGCACGGGCGGCTTCGTTCAACATCACCAACACGAGCCGCTGGAGGATTTCGGCCGAGTGCACGCCCCCGTTGGGTTGGACGCCGACCAGGGCGTAGACCGCGGAATCCACGCCGCGCTTCTTGCCGCCGGCATACCGGTAGAACCCTCTGCCCGCCTTGCGGCCCAGTCGGCCGTCCTTGACCAGGAGAGCGAAGGCGGGCGCGGCGGCGAGCCGCTCGCCGAACGCCGCGTGCAGCACTCCGGAGGCCTTCTGGGCGACGTCGAGCCCCACCTCGTCGAGCAGAGTGATCGGCCCGACCGGGAAGCCCCACTGCGTCATGAGGCGGTCGATCTCCTCGATCGCCACGCCCGCGAGCAGCAGGTGGCCGGCTTCGTTCATGTAGGGCGCGAGGACCCGGTTGATCCAGAAGCCGGGACTGTCCTTCACCACGATCGCGGTCTTGCCCATCCGGCGGCCGAACGCGACCGCCGTGCTGACCGTGCCGGGCGCGGTGCGCGCGCCGGGGATCACCTCGAGCAGCGGCATCCGCGCGACCGGAGAGAAGAAGTGCATCCCGATCACCTGCTCAGGCCGCTGCGCCACCTCGGCGATACGCGTGATCGGAATCGTCGAGGTGTTGGAGGCGAAAACCGATCGCTGGTGCGTCTCTGCCTCCACCTCCTTCAGCACCTGTTGCTTGACCTGCAGGTCCTCGAAGACCGCCTCGATCACCAGGTCGGCACGGCCGAATCCGGTGTAGGCGGCACTCCCCGAGAGCAGGGCGACGAGCCGCGCGTGCTCGTACCGCGTGATGCGGCGTCGTTTGAGCCGCTCGTCCAGGATTTCGCGCGCGCTGAGAAGTCCTTTCGCGACGCGCGGCAGATCGGCGTCCTTCATCCGCACGTCCACTCCCGCCTGCGACACCGCCGTGCCGGCGATCCCCGCGCCCATGAACCCCGCGCCGACCACGCCCAACCGCTGCACCGCGGCGGGCGCCGGCGGTGCGGCGCCCGCGACGCCGAAATCCTTCTTGAGCTGCGTCGTGGCGAAGAAGATCTGGACCAGCTTGCGTGAGACGTCGGTCACGGCGAGCCGGCCGAACAGCTGCGCCTCGCGCTTCAAGCCCTCGGCGAGCCCATGCCGCAGCCCGTACTCCACCGCTTCGAGAGCGGCGAGGGGGGCCGGGTAGTTGCCCCCGGACTTCTTGAACACCTGCGCCCGTGCCATCCGGAACACGAGCGCGCGGCCCGGCGGGGTGCCGTCGAGCAGCCAGGCGATGATGCCCCCTATGCGCTTGCGTCTGGGCCGCCAGCCGCCGGCGAGCTTTTTCGCCGCTGCCAGCGTGATCTCGCGGAGGATGGCGGGTGGCACGAGCTCATCCACGACGCCGAGCTTGAACGCCTTCTGCGCCCGCTCGACCTTGCCGGCGAGGATGATGTCGAGGGCGGCCCGCGCGCCGATGAGCCGGGGCAGCCGCTGGCAGCCGCCGGCGCCCGGAAGGATGCCGAGCTGCACCTCGGGGAGGCCGAGCTGAGTCTTGGGGTGATCGCTCGCGACGCGGTAGGTACAGGCGAGCGCGAACTCGAGGCCGCCGCCGAGGCAGGCGCCGTGGATCCCGACGGCGACCGGCTTGGGGAACCGTGCGACGCGGTCCAGCATTTCCTGCCCGTCGGCCGAAAGCCGCTCGGCCTCGGCGGCCGAGGAGAGCTTCACGAACTCCTCGATGTCCGCGCCCGCGATGAAGTTGTCGGCCTTGCCGGAGAAGAACGCTACGGCGTGAACGGCCGCATCACCCGCCAACCGCTCGAACGCGGCGTTGAATTCGTCCTTGACCGCCCGGGAGATGAGGTTGACGGGCTGGCCGGGGAGATCGAGGGTGACAGCCGCGATCCCGTCCCGCAGCTCCCAGGTGAGTGCCGGCATCAGCGGCGCTCCAGCACGAGCGCGAACGCCATCCCACCCTGTGCGCAAATCGAGACGAGCCCGAACTGCACGTCCCGCCGCCGCATTTCGTTGGCCAGCGTGGTGACCATGCGTCCCCCCGTGGCGCCGAACGGATGCCCGATGGCGATCGAGCCGCCCATCACGTTGATGATGTCCTCGTTGATTTCCCACCCCTTCTCGGCCCAGCCCTTGAAGTTCGACAGCACCTGAGCCGCGAACGCCTCGTGCACCTCGATCAGACCGAGCTGGCCCCACCCGATGCCGGCCCGTTGCAGCGCCTTGGGAACGGCCCACACCGGCGCCTGCAGCAGCTGCCAGCCGGGGTCCACCGCGGCCACGGCGTAGGAGCGGATGAAGGCGAGCGGCTCGTACCCCAGGGTCCGGGCCGCGTCCTCACTCATCAGCAGCACCGCCGACGCCCCATCGGTGAGCGGGGAGGCGTTCGCCGCCGTCACGCTGCCGTAGCGGCGGTCGAACACCGGCTTGAGCTTGGCCATCTGCTCGAGGGAGGTCTCGCTGCGGATGCCGTTGTCCTGCGTCACCACCGGTTGGTCCGCCCGGCCCGGCAGCCACGGCGCGATCTCCGCCGTGAGCCGGCTGTCGGCCGTTCCCGCGGCGGCGAGCTGATGACTGCGCAACGCCCAGCGATCCTGGGCTTCGCGGCTGATGCCGTTTTCCTTCGCCATCTTCTCGGCCGACTGCCCCATCGACTCGCCCGTGGATGGCTCGGCGATCGCCGGCGAGACGGGAATCAGGTCGCGCGGCCGGATACGGGAGAACGTCTTCAGGCGCTGGCCCAGGCTCCGGGCCTTGCTCGCCTCGACCAGGATGTCCGCGAGACGGCGCGAGGCGAGGATCGGAATGTCCGACAGCGACTCCACCCCGCCCGCCAGCACGACATTGGCGTGGCCAAGGACGATCTGGTCCTGGGCCGCGGTGATCGCCTGGCCGGCCGAGGCGCAGGCGCGGTTCAGGGAGTAGGCGGGGATTTCCTTCGGAAACTGGGGGAGGAGACTGACTTCGCGGCCGACGTTCGGCACCAGCGCCGACGGGACGACTTGGCCGAACACCACTTCGTCCACCTCGGCTCCGTCCAGGTTGGTGCGCTCGAGCAGCTCGCGGGCGGCATACCGGGCCAGGTCCACGGCCCGTGCCTCCTTCAGCGCCGTGCCCGACTTGCAGAACGGCGTGCGACACCCTGCCACCACCGCGACGCGCCGCCCGTTGATTGACGACATAGATTCCCCCTCCGGCCCGAAACCTACCACCGCCACCAATGGGAGGGGAGTTGGCCGAGGCTCCGTTCTCGTTCCGCACCCGCGGCGCCGCCCTCGACGCCATGGCCGCTGAGCCGGTGGACGTGCTGATCATCGGCGGCGGGATCACCGGCGCCGGCGTCGCGCGCGACGCGGCACTCCGAGGCCTGCGCACCGCACTCGTCGACAAGGGCGATTTCGCCGGGGGGACGAGCTCCCACTCGTCGCGTCTGATCCACGGCGGCCTGCGTTATCTGGAGCATCTCGACTTCGGCCTGGTGTCCGAGGCGAGCCGCGAGCGGCGCGTGCTGCTCCACATCGCGCCGCACCTCGTGCATCCCCTGCCCTTCCTCTTTCCGTCCTACCGCGGCTCCCGCGTGCCCGCGTGGAAGCTGCGCGCGGGCATGTGGCTGTACGACCTACTCGCCGCGTTCCGGAACGTGAAGCGGCACCGCTGGCTCGGGCCCCAGGTCGTGCGGCGGATCGAGCCGGGGCTGCGCCACCGCGAGCTGCGGGGCGCGGCGCTCTACTATGACGCCCAGACCGACGACGCCCGCCTGGCCCTAGCCACCGTGCGCAGCGCCGCGAACGCGGGCGCTCTGGTCGCCAACTACGCGGAGGTCCCGGCGCTGCTCAGGCCCGACGGCCGCATCGGCGGCGCCACGGTGCGGGACCTACTGACCGGTGCGACCCGGGAGATCCGAGCCCATGTGGTCGTGAACGCGACCGGACCGTGGGTCGATGCGATCCGCCGGCTCGACGACCCCGGCACGGCCCCCCTCCTCCGGCCCTCCAAGGGCGCGCACGTCGCCGTGCCGCGAACGCGGATCGGCAACACCCACGCGATCACCTTCACCTCTCCGCTCGACGGCCGTGTGATGTTCGTGCTCCCCTGGGGGGACGACTTGACCTACATCGGCACGACCGAGACCGACGACGCGGGCACACCTGAGGCGACCCATGCATCCGGAGCGGACGTCGTGTACCTCCTCCGCTCGGCCAACGCGCTGTTCCCCAACGCGCGCCTCGCCCCGCAGGACGTCCGGGCCACTTGGGCGGGCCTGCGCCCTCTGCTCGCGCCCGCCAAGGACCTCGCGGCCACGCAGGTATCCCGCGAGCACCGGGTCGTGGAAAGCCGGAGCGGGCTCGTCACCATCGCGGGCGGCAAACTCACCACCTATCGGGTGATGGCCCGCGACGTCACGGATCGCGTGGCGCAGCGGCTGCGCGCACACGACGGCCGACCCCTGCCGCCGCGCCCGCCGACCGAGGAGCTGCCGCTCCCGGGCGGGGAAACCGCCGACCTCGAGGTCCTCGTGAAGGCCGCCTGCGAGCGAGGCGTGCCCGACGCCACGGCCCGACATCTCGTGACGCTGCATGGGAGCGAGTCGGCGGCGGTGCTGAATCTGGTGGACCGCGATCGGACGCTCGGCGCAGCCATTCTCCCGAATCGGCCGGAGATTTGGGCAGAGGTAGTTCACGCAGTGGAACGGGAGATGGCGGTTCGGCTCGCGGACGTGATGATCCGGCGGCTGCACCTGTTCTACGAGGCGCCGGGCCAGGCGGCCTCAATCGCCGCCACCGTTGCCGAGCGACTGGCCGCGCTGCTGGGCTGGGACGGTGCACGGCGCGCCGAGGAGCTCGCCGACTATCGCCGGGAGATCGAGCGGTCCCGGGCCTACCTCAAGGACGTGGGCCGCGCCAGTAAGATCACGGCCTGACGCGCACCCGGGGCCGCGGGTTCACGTGGACGCGCACCGGGTGGCCGTCGCCATCTTCGTCGCTGATCTGGCGTAGGGCCCACTTCGCCGCGGTGCGCACCTCGACCGAGCGGTCGTCGGCCGCCGCCTCCAGCGCGGGCCGGGCGCGCGGGCTCTCGATCTGCCCGAGGGCCCACGCGGCGGTGGCGCGCACGTCTTCGTCCGCGTCCTTCAGCGCGGCGGCGAGGGGCTCGACGGCGTCCTCCTCTTCGATCTGGCCGAGCGCCCAAGCCGCCAGCCGGCGCACCTCCGGACTCGTGTCTTTCAGCGCCGTCGCGAGCGGCGACACTCCCTGCGCGCTCTCGATCTCACCCAGGGCCCACGCCGCCGTGACCCGCACCTCGACGTCACGATCGCGCAGCGCCCCCGCCAGCGGCAGCACGCCGCCCGCGCTCTGAACCTCGCCGAGCGCCCAGGCGGCGCTGCGGCGCACGTCCGCGCTCGAGTCGTGCAGGGCGGCGGCGAGGGGGCGGACTGCGGACTCGTTCTCGATCTGCCCCAGAGCCCACGCGGCCATCCGGCGGACTTCGCTCGCCCGGTCGCTCAGCGCGCCGCTCAGCGCGTCGATGGAGCGCGTGTTCTCAATCTGGCCGAGCGCCCAGACTGCGGTGCGGCGCACTACCGGCGTCTGGTCGCGCAGCGCCCCCGCCAGCGCCTCGATCGCGGCGCCGTCCTCCAACAGCCCGAGACCGCGCGCGGCCATCGTCCGCACGCCCGGGTCCTCGTCCTTGAGTGCGTCAATCAGAGGCCGCAAGGCGCGCGAATCTTCGAGCTCGCCCAGACCCAGCGCGCCGGTCTCACGCAGCCCTGAGCTCGACTCGCGGAGCAGCGTCGCGAATAGCTCGTACGTGCCCGGCGCCCCGGCCTGGCCCAACACGCGGGCGGCGAGGTGGCGGACGCAACGGCTGTCGTCCCGAAGCACGGCCCGATAGGCGCCGAGCATCGCCGCGTCGGAGGTTTCTTCGAATCGCCGCCAGTGCCGATTTGAAACGTGCGGACCGGCCATCGCGTGCGCCATCGGCATCGGCATGGGGACGGGAGCCGGCATCGGCATCGGCAGGTCCGTCCAGTCTCCGCCGAACCGCCCGCCCCCTTGGTTGCGCACGGTCTGGGCCGCGAGCTCGCATACAGCGGGGTCGGCCGTCTTCAGCAGGGCCAGCAGCCGCGCGGTGGCGGCCGAGTCAGCGGTAGGGGTGATGGTCACTGATAATAGGACGGACAGGACGGGGACAATGAACATGGGTGCCTCGGTGTGCGCGGTTGCGGAGTGCGGTACGGATACCACAGGTATGGATGGCCCGGCGGGTCGAATGGTTGCCCCCCGGTAGCGACGGCTCGGAAAGCCTGTATTATCTGGCCCGTGTCCCGCTGGAATCTCGCCTACTTGCTCCTGGGCGTGGCGGCGGCGTGTCGGCGCGAGCAGCCGCCGCCCCAGCCGTCCCGAAGCGCCACCGCCGGCCCGGCCGACTCGCTGATCCCGTCCGGCCCGCTGGGTGATGCTGTGCGTCGCGGCCGGGCACTTCTCGTCGCCACGCGCGACAGCCTGCCGGGACATGTCGGCAACCGGCTGCGCTGCGTGAGCTGTCACCTCGACGAGGGGCGGCGCTCGAGCGGCTCGTGGGTCGGCGCCTTCGCGCGCTACCCGCAGTACCGGCCCCGCAGCGGAACGGTGGAAACCATCGAGTACCGGGTGAACGACTGCTTCCGGCGCAGCATGAACGGCACCGCATTGGATCCTGCGGGGCGCGACATGGGGGATATCGTCGCGTATTTGGCGTTTCTCTCTCGGGGTGTCTCCGTGGCTCCTCCCGAGACGGGCGCGCGGCTCCAGAAATGGGCCGCGTTCTCGCCTGACACCGCCGCCGGCGCGGCCGTGTACGCGGCCGCGTGCGCCAAGTGTCACGGACCGGGTGGCCAGGGGACCGGAGTCGCACCGCCGGTGTGGGGACCGGCGGCTTACAACGTCGGCGCGGGGATGGCTCGCGTGCGCGCCGCGGCGGATTTCATCCGCAGCAACATGCCGTTCGATCAGCCCGGCACGCTGGGGGACCAGCAGGCGTTCGACGTCGCCGCGTACGTGAACGCCCATTCCCGGCCAGATTTCGCCGGCAAGGACAGAGACTGGCCCAACGGAGACCCGCCGCCCGACGTAGCCTACCCGACGACGGCGGCGCACACGAAAACGAAGGCCGTACCCGGGGCACGGCCCCGGTAGGTTCACTCATCACGTGGAGGAGCAGACGATGTTCGATCTCACGAAGCACAGCACCCACCGTCGCGGCTTTCTCGGCAAGCTCGCCGCCGCGGCCGCGCTCGGCGTCACCGGTCTCACGCCCCTGCGCCTGGAGGCGCAGCCCGAGCCGCGGTCTGAGGGAGGGTCTAAGGGAGGAGTAGATCCCGCCTTCGAATCCTGGCTCAACAGGATCACTGGGCAGTACAAGATGATCTTCGACGCACCGGAGGTGAACGGTGGCATGCCGGTCATCTGGCCGCGCGTCTGGCTGGACACCACGAACGCCAACTACGGCACGACCGATGCCCAGAACAGCGCGGTCGTGGTGCTGCGGCACTCAGCGATCCCCCTCGCCTTCCAGGACGCGATGTGGGCGAAGTACAAGTTCGGCGAAGTGTTTCACCTCCAGGACGAGGCGACCAAGGCCCCGGCGGTGAAGAATCTGTTCGCCAAGCCGATGCCGCTCCCGTTGCCGGGGACCGGGGTGGAGGACCTCCTCGCCAAGGGCACGTTGTTCGGTGTGTGCAACATCGCCATTACGATCTACAGCGGCGCCGTGGCGAAGAGCATGAACATGGACGCGGCCGTGGTGAAGCAGGATTGGATCGCGAACTTGATTCCCGGCATCCAGGTCATGCCGTCGGGCGTCTTGGGCGTGAGTCGCAGTCAGGACAAGGGTTGCAAGTACTGCTTCGCGGGCTGACCGCCTGGCGGGGCAAATCGACGGGGCCGCGCTTTGCGCGGCCCCGTCGCCGTTTCAGGACTTCCGCACCGTCCCCGTCGACGGTCGCACGAGCATGGTGTTGGCCGCCGGTGCGCGTTCGGGACTCGCACTTCGAGCTGCCCGGTAGCCCGCCAGCGCCAGCCAGGCGAACGCCAACGCCCCCGAGCCGAGCTTGAGGAGCGCTTTGGCGCCCCCCACCGTGACGGTCCACAGAGCACCGGGCTGGGTGGCAGGTACCGAGCGGCGCAGCTGCAGTACGTCGAGCGCGAAATCCAGGCACGCGACCACCACGAACACCGCGAACGCGAGGTTCAGGACCACCACCGTCCACTGGGTGCGTCGGTGGCCGAGCCCTAAGGCCATCCACGCCGCCAGCGCGGTGCCGATCAGGGGCGTGAGAAGGAAGCCGGACAGCAGGCCGATGCTGCCGTAACGCCACTCGACCGCGCCGAAGTTCAGCGGCCACACGTTCAGCGTCAGATCGAAGATCGGCGTCACCACCAGCAGGACGGCCACGCCGTAAAGCGGCGCGGCAAGCCGCTCAAGCGCGGTAGACAGGCGGTCATCCATCGATGATCTCCAGGGTGTCCGGAAATGAAAACAGGCTGAACCTAACCGGTCCAGCCTGTTTCATCAAACTTCGCGGCGCGGGCCGCGGCGCTCAGGCCGTGGGCCGCTTCAGCACTGCCAGGCCCACCAAACCGATCAGCCCCGTGCCGAGGAGCAGGATCGTGCCGGGCTCCGGCGTGACGTGCGTGAGGTACTCCTGCACGCCGCCCGCGCCGGTCTTCGTGTTGGTGTTGACGTCCGTGAGCACGGCCCAGTCGGCGAGGTTCACCGAGCCCCAATTCGTGTTCGCCTGGCCGAGCCACCAAGCTCCGTGCGCTGCGATGCCGAGGGTCGGCGTGCCCGGCGTCGTGAGATTCCAGATCGCGTAGTGGATGCTGCCCCACTCCGACTTCGGCGCGGTCTTGAATTGGGACGCGAGCCAGGCGGCCTTCGCATACGTGCTCTGGGAGTGGAACCGGGTGTTCGCCAAAACGCCGCCGGAAGCGGTGTTCAGGAACGAATAGTTGGCGTTCCACTGTTGGTTGACGCTGACGTCGTGCAGGTAGTCGACGCAGAAGAGGTCGATCGTCGGCTGCCCCGGAACGGACACCAGCTGGCCGGTATAGGGCCCGACATAGACACCGTTGAAGACTGTCGAGCCGGGGCTCGTCAGCTTGACGGTGACTTGAGCGCTTCCTGCCGAGGCGGCAACAGCCAGGGCCACAGTCGGCACGAGGATCCGCAGAAGCTTCATGACATCGCCCTCAGTAGGGGGTCTAGGTCGGGACCACGCCACGGGTCCGACGGCAGCTTCACGCAGGATTCACGCCGAAACATGAAGGAATTTTCAGATCGAGGTCCGAGACAACGTAACGTGCTGTCCTACAGTGACTTGCGGGAATTGACCGACCTTGCGTCCAACGGCCGCCAGCCCTTGGCACGCCGGCGCCGTTGCAGGAGCACTACCTACTCAGTCGCAGGCGGGCAACAGGCCGGTGAGGGCGCGCCTCACCGCCAGCCTCTCAGCCCCCGTACAAAATCGTGTAACACCAAGAATTTCTCGAACACGGGCACGCCCTTGCGCTTGCGCCCGAACTCGCTGAACAGCTCGCGCAGCCGTCCGCGTCGGGTCACGTAGAACCGGAATGTCTCGGCGAAATCCTCCTGGGGGTGGGTGCCGGCGTAGGCACTGACGTAATCCACCAGGGTGGTCGCGACCCGACGCCGCTCGAAGTCCACCCAGTGCTCGTCCGCCACGCGGTAGGCCTTTCGCACCTCGCCAAACGCCCGCCGGAACCGGCCGGTGCGCGTCCACGTCCAATGGTGGTACAGGAACGAATGGCCCAGCTCGTGGAGCAACAGGCCGGTGAGCATGTTCCAGGAGATGTCGTCGCGCCGGCGCTTGGCGAGCACGTAGCGCCGGTCGATCTCGATGATCTTGGGCGCGTCGGGATCTACGCCGGACACGCCCGGTCGCAGCAGAATGCGATAGCTCCAACCACGGATGCGCGAGACGACCAGCAGGCGCCGCGCCCGCCGCAGGGCCCGGGGAATGAGATCGCGCCCGGTCGCGTCCCCGCCGCACCAGGGGCACGTCTCCATCCAGTCGTCCAACCCCTTGTCGCAGTGCGGGCAGATGTTCTGGAAATGGTCGTAGCGCCAGGTCTGCTCACGGCCGCACCAGGGGCAGTAGGCCATCGGGTACTGCACGCCACCGCCACACCCCCAGTCGCAGCGCGCGTGGTACTTGAACCCCTTGGGAGCTTTCAACGGCTCCGAGCTCGAATCGTCGTCCGCGATGTCGCGGCCGCACCAGGGGCAGAACGAAAAGCTATCGGAGACCACCCAGTGGCAGTAGCGGCACTCGGCACCGATCTCCCGCTGCGAGTCACGCCATTCCAAGCGGCGGCTGCAGTTCGGACAGAAGGCCCAGTACTGCTCGAGCTCGGCGCGACACGTCGGGCAGCGAAGCTCGGGCCGGGGAATCTCCCGGTGATGTCTCGGACTCACCGGGCCACCGCCTCGTCCACCACTCGCTGGATGAAATCGGCGTAGGGCATCCCCGCCTTTTCCGCGGAATTTGCCAGCTCGTGCCCGTAGGCGATGAACGGATTGGGGTTCACTTCCAGCACATACACCTCGTGATCGTGGGTCAGTCGTACGTCGATGCGGCCGTAGTCCTGCAGCCACAGCGCGTGAAACGCCGTCTCGCACACCTGACGGATCTTCGCCCGGACCTGCTCGGAGAGCCGGGCGAACCCGCTGCGGATCTTGTGTCGCTCCCGGTATTCCTCGTCCCACTTGGCCTTGTACGTCGCGATCCGCCGCTCGGCCGAGGGCAGCTTGCCGAAGTGCAGCTCCACGATCGGCAGGACCTCGAGCTCGGCATTGCCGATCAGTCCCACGTACAGCTCGCGGCCCTCGATCAGCTCCTCCGCGATGGCCGGCTGATGGAACTGCTCGTGGATGAAGTGCGCACGCTCGGCCAGGCTTTCGTCGTCCGCAACGACCGAGGCCTGCGCGATCCCCACGGACGCATCCTCCAACAGCGGCTTCACGATCAGCGGGAACCGCAGCGCCGAGGGCCGCACGAATTCCGCCCCCGGCCGGAACACCGTGAAATCCGGCACCCGGATCCCGTGGAAAGCGAGGATCTTCTTGCTCATCGATTTGTTGCGCGCGACGAGCAGCCCGGTGGGCGAGGACCCGGTGTGCCGGTAGCCGTGCATCTCGATCACCGCCGCCACCGCGTACTCGTGCTGCGACCCTCCGCGGAAGCTCTCACAGCAATTGAAGACCAGGTCGGGCTCATAGTCCGCCAGCCGGTCCACCAGGGGACGGATGTCGTCGCGAATCCCGATTAGGCGGACGTCGTGGCTCCGTTTCAAGAGCGCCCGCGCCACATCGTATTCGGCCTCCTCCACTTCCCCCGCCGCCACTTCCCGCTGATAGTCTTCGTCCCCCCACTCAGGGTGGAGCGCGTCGAACACGACAGCGATCTTCACCGCGCGACCCCGTTTCCCTTTCCCCGTTCCCTGCTCACGTCTTCACCCGTCCCATGTCCCGGGCCACTGTCCGCAACGCCACCAATATCACCAGGCCGCCCACCAGTCCCGCCACGGGCAGGACCAGCATCGCAGCGCGGAGATTGTGTGTCTTGTCCGAGATCGCCCCCACCAGCGGCGGTGCCAGGGCGTCCCCGGCCAAGTGGGAGAATAGCACGAACGCCCCCAGCACCGACGAGCGTACCGGCGCCGGCACTACGTCCAGGATCACCGCCGCGAGGGGGCCGTTGTACCAGGTATAGAAGAAGTACGTCGTGAAAATCAGCGGCACGAACCAACTCACGTCATGGACCAGAATCAGGACCGCGCACACGGGGCCGCCGAGCACGAATCCGATGCCCGAGATCAGCACGCGCCCGCCCGGCCAGCGCTCCTGCAGGCGGTCGGCGAGTCGCCCACCCACCAGCGCGCCCAGCGCCCCGCCGGCGAGTCCCCAGATCCCGAACTCGCGCCCGATGTCCGCGACCGTAAAGCCGTGCACCCGAGCCATGAACGTCGCGGCCCAGGCGATCAGCCCATTCACGGCGAACGTGACCATCGCCCCGCCGATGAACACCCAGATGAGCGTCGGCGTGCGGAGCACCGTCGACGCGGCCTGCTGGAAGTCCTCGAGCGCCGTCGCGGCGACCTCGCCTGCCTCCGTCGTGCGTCGCACCGCCGCGGGGATCAGCCGGTACACCGTCCAGACTACTCCGATACTCACACACACTCCGAACACCGCCGTGTCGGCTTCCGACGGGATACTCTCGAACAGCGCGAGCACCCCCGCGAGCACGGCGCCCACGAGCGACATCCCCAGAACCGGCAGCGCGTAGCGGGCGGCGCGCCGCACGCCGCTCACGTACCAGCGCCGCACCGTTTCGGCGATGGAGGCGGGGGGCCGGCGGTCGGGCTCCCGCAGCTGCGAGGCGAGGACCGCGAGCACAAAGCCGGGCACTCCCATCCAGATGAAGGCCATCCGCCAGCCGTACCGGTCCGCCAGGACGCCGCCCAGCCAGATGCCGAGCACTCCTCCCAACGCCATGCCGACGGAGTAGATCCCGATCGCGAAGGCGCGCTGCTTTCCTTTGTAATACTCGGCGAGCAACGCCTGGGAGGCGGGGCCGTATCCCGCCTCGCCGACCCCCACGAGCGCGCGGCAGGCGAAGAGCTGCCAGAACCGGGCGACGAAGCCGCCCAAGGCCGTCGCGGCGCTCCACAGGCCGACGCCGAAGGCGATGACGCCCCGCCGTGACTTGAGGTCGCCCAGCACGCCCAGCGGCAGCGCCATGATGGAAAGCACGATGATGTAGGCGGACCCGAGCCAGCCGAGCTGCTGGTCGGAGACGTGCAGCTCGGCCTTGATCGGCTCGAACAGCGCGAAGACGACGTTGCGGTCGAGATAGTTGAGGAAGTTGATCAGCGTGAGCAGCCCCAGGACGTAGGCCGCGTACGCCCCGGACTTGCCGGCCGTCCCGCCGCTCTGGTTAGGGAGCGCGCTCGCCAGTGGCCGCCTCCGCCCGCGCGTCGCGGTCCACCCTCGCCTTCTGGTACGCGGCGAGGAGCTGACGCATCAGCTCCCCGCGCTGGTCGTAGAGCCGCTTGAGGGGACGCGGCGGGCGCCTGGCGAGCGCGTACGCGGCCAGGATGGGGAAGGCGACGGTGTTGTCGAGGTAGCAGACGACGGTCCCCGGCAGCTTGTCGGGGTCCACCTTCCCCCAGCTCACCGCTTCGGCGGGCGTCGCGCCCGAGAGGCCGCCGGTATCCGGGCGCGCATCGGTCATCTGGAGGTAATAGTCGTGGCCCTTCTCGCTGATCCCGAGCACTTCCTGAATCTGCGGCTCGGTTTGCAGCACGAAATTCTTGGGACTGCCGCCGCCGACGATCAACACGCCGCTCGTCCCGCCGGAAGCCTTGGCGGCGAAGACGATGGCGGAGGTCTCGTTCACGTCCGCGCTCACGTCGAAGCGGAGCTTGCTGCCCGCGAGCGCCTGCTCGGCGACGTTCATGCCGATCGACGAGTCGCCCGGCGACGAGGTGTAGATGGGCACACCGCACTGATGTGCCACGCCGAGCACCGACTTGCGCGCGATCCCCAGCGCCTGCTCGCGCTGCAGCACGTACCCGCCGAGGAGATAGTGATATTCGGCGGTGCTCATCGGCCGCTGGAACTCCGGCCGGGCCGAGACCTCGCGGATGTAGGCGTCGGTCGAAAGCAGCACCTCGTACTCGAAGAAGATATCGTAGATGCGGACGACGCCTTCCTCCCGCAGCGCGACATCGTCGATGAAGGGCGTGCCCTTGTGCATGCGCAGGCCGAGGCCGAAGTGCGCGTCGTGGTAGAGGTTGGCGCCGGTCGAGACGATCCAGTCCACGAAACCCGCCTCGAGAAGAGGGATGATGGTGGACATGCCCAGACCCGCGGGAGTCATCGCGCCGGTGAGACTCATGCCCACCGTGGCACCCGGTGCGAGCATACGCTCCGTGAACAGCCGGCACCCTTCCGCCAGCCGTCCCGCGTTGTAGGCCAGGAAGGCGTTCTCCACCAGCTCCGCGACGGTCTCCTTGCCGGTGATGGCCCTCGGGTCGATGCGCGGACCGCGCAGATAGTCCTTGCGTGTGGGCATTTCAGGTGTCGATGACCGTGAAGGCCTGGCTGCGGCGTTCGCGCGCCTTGAGAACCCATTGGACCGCGGCCGCCGGCTCGTCGGTCACGTGGAGCAAGTCCAGGTCCGCGGTGGAGATCTTCCCTTCTCCCGCCACGCGCTCCCGCAGCCATTCCACCATCCCCTGCCAGTAGTTGACCCCGAACAGGATGACGGGGAAGTGCTTCACCTTCCCCGTCTGAATCAGGGTGAGCGCCTCGAACAGCTCGTCCATCGTCCCGAAGCCGCCCGGGAACACGACGAAGGCGGTCGAATACTTCACGAACATCGTCTTGCGAACGAAGAAGTACCGGAAGTTGATCGACCGCTCGACGTAGGGGTTGGTCCCCTGCTCGAAGGGCAGCTCGATGTTGCAGCCGATCGAGAGCCCGTTTCCTTCCTGCGCACCGCGGTTCGCCGCCTCCATGATGCCGGGGCCGCCGCCGGTGATGATGGGGAACCCTTCGCGCGCCAGCAGGCGGCCCGTCTCCACCGCCTTCTCGTAGTAGGGGTCGTCGCTCCCCGTCCGCGCCGAGCCGAAAATCGTCACGGCGTTGTGGATGTCGGACAGGGTGTCGAACCCTTCGACGAACTCACCCAGGATCCGGAGCACGCGCCAGGGATCCGTGCGCGTGAAGGCCCGTCGCTCCTGCGGGGAAACGGTGAGGAGGCGTTCGTCCTCAGTGACGGAAGTGTGTGGCGAGCCGCTCGAGCGCTGTGACATGGTCATCCTGCAGGTTGTAGAAGAATGGCGAGAGTCGCACGTGCCCCGGGCGCGCGTCCGCGATCACGCCGCCGGCCGCGAGATGGCGTACGGCGGCTGGCGGGTCCGACGCGGGTACCATCACGATCGCTGAGCGCTGCTCCGCCCGCGCAGCCACCTTCGGCCGGAACCCGAGGGCCTGCGCCCGCGAGACCAGGTCCTCGACGAGTCCCTGCGTGACGGCGCGGATCGCGGGCACGCCGATCTCCTCGATGTACTCGAGACCCCCCAGCTGTGCATAGATCGCTGCCAGCGCCGGTGTGCCCAGCTCGAAACGCCGCGCGTCGTCGTGAAACTCGAGCGTGCGAGGATCGAAGGCGAATTGCTCGCGGTGACCGAACCACCCGGCTACGGCCGGAGTAAGGCGCCGGGCCAGCTCCTCGCGGACATAGAGGAACACGATCCCCGTTCCACCGAGCAGCCACTTGAGCCCGCCCGCGGTGAGAAAATCCACTCCGGCGGCTTTCACGTCCACCGGCACCTGCCCCACCGACTGGTACGCGTCGATGAGGCAGAGGGCGCCCTTGGCGTGCGCCACGTCCGCGACGGCCGCGATGTCCTGAATCGCCCCGCTCGTGAAATAGACGTGCGACGTCGCGACCAGCGCCGTCCGCTCGTCCACGGCGCGGGCGATCGCCTCGACCGGAACGCTCACCTGGTCGGGGCTCTCGACCACCACCACTTCGACGCCGCGGGACTCCTTGGCCAGCCATTGGTAGGCCACGGTCGGGAAGTCGAGGGAGGTGACGACCACCTTGGGACGTCTGGTGTAGTCGAGCGACTCCGCCATGGCGGTCAGCGCCACCGAGATGCTCGGCGCAAGGGCGATTTCGCTCGCCGCGGCACCGACGATCGTACCGTACCGGCGGCGCAGCTCGCCCAGCGCGGCCCACCACACGTCGTACCAGGCGGAGGCGCCCCGACTCTGCCAGAGGTCGAGGAATTCGGCTACCTTGCGGCGGGTGCGCTCGCCCAGCGCCCCGAGCGAGCAGGTGTTCAAGTAGATGCGGTCCCGGAAGATCGGAAACTCGCTTCGGTAGCGCGCCAAAGCATGCAGGGGGGGAGCGGCGGTCCGGTCGGCCGCGAGGCCGCTTGCGGGCGTCATAGGCGCTCAATATACAGGGACTATGCAGACGGCGGCGAGTTGGTCCGCGTTCTACGCAAAGCTGGCGCTGCGAGCGGCGGTGAACCCGCGGCTGGCCCTCGACCTGCTGCGTCTCGCTTGGAGCTTTCGCCGGCGCGACTGGTATCGACGCGCGCCATTCCTGCCCCTCCCACCCCGCGAGTACCTGCGGTGGCGCATGTTCACCGCCTACGGAAACGAGGACATCGTGCCGCCCGTCCGCGACGTCGTCCATTTCGCCCGCTGGCGCCGCGAGACGATGGGCTTGTGAACCCCGTCGAGCGGAGCGTCGCGGTCAAGCATCGCGGGGCTGCGTTGGGGTTCGACGCCGTCGGGGTCGCCGCGCTGGGCCGGAACGCCCACGCCGCCGAGCTCGACCGCTGGCTCGCCGCCGGCCACGCCGGCACGATGACGTATCTCCACCGCCAGGCGGAGAAGCGTAGGGAGCCGGCGCGCATCATGCCCGACGCCAAGGTCGCGGTGGTCACGCTCTCGAGCTACTTCCACGGACCGGCTGACGCCGGGGGAAGCGCCGGTCGCGTCGCCCAATACGCCCACTCCGCCGACTACCACCACGTCCTCGACGCACGCCTCGAGGGGCTGGCCGCCGCGATCCGCGAGGTCGCCCCCGGAGCCGCCACCCGCTGCTACGTCGACGCCGGCCCCGTCCCGGAGCGCGAGCTCGCCCAGCGCGCCGGCCTGGGCTGGATCGGCAAGAACATGATGTTGATCCACCCCGCGGTCGGCTCGTTCACCTTCATCGGCGCGGTACTCACCGACGCCGAGCTCGCGACCGATCAGCCGTTCGACGCCGACCGCTGCGGCACCTGCCGCCGCTGTCTGGACGCCTGCCCCACCGACGCGTTCGCCGCGCCGCACGAGCTCGATGCTCGGCGCTGCATCGCCTATCTCACGATCGAGAAACGCGGCGGCTTCACCGCGACGCAGCGCGCGATGGTGGGCGACTGGGTGTTCGGCTGCGACGTGTGCCAGGACGTGTGCCCGTGGAATGTCACGTTCGCGACGCCGACGCTCGATCCCCAGCTCGCGACCCGCGCCGACCTCGTGGCGCCCGACCTGGCGATGCTCCTGGAACCGGACGACGGCGACTTCCTCCGCCGCTACGGCGACACGCCATTCGCGCGCCCTGGTGCCGCGGGGATGCGCCGGAACGCGGAGGCCGTGACCGCGAATCGGAGGCAGCCGGCATGAGCGACGTCCCGAGCACCGTGGTCGGCGAGCGAGTCGCCGAGATCCGGCGATCCCTCAGCGAAGGACTCGCCCGCATCGATCCGCACCACCGCCTGCTCGGCCGACCGGTCGCCTACCGGCTGCTCGACGGCGCGAGCCTCGAGATCGCCTATCGCGACGTGCCCGGCATTGCGGACTCCGAGGTGCTCGGCGTGAAGCGATTGCTCGGGAAGGAGTGTTACTGCACCGTGTCCCCACAGACCGCAGAGATGATCACGGTGCGGTTCGTCTTGTCGCTGAAATAGCCGTCAGCGGTCCGTCGTCACCACCAGTCACGGGGAGTGCCAGCATGCGCCGACTAGCCCTTGCGATCTGCTTCGTGTCGAGCCTCGGCTCCGCCGCCGCAGCGCAAACCGCGTACAAGACTCCTCCGCCGGTGGTCGTCGACATCCTGGATGCGCCCCCGGCGCCGGCCGTGAGCGTGAGCCCCGACCGGCAATGGCTGCTGCTGCTCACGCAGCGCAGCATGCCGACCATCGCCGAGCTCGCCCGGCCGATGCTGCGGCTCGCCGGAAGCCGGATCGACCCGCGAAACACCGGCCCGCACCAACCGTCGCTCCTCACCGGCCTCGTGCTCGAGCGCGTGGCGGACGGCTCGCAGCGACGCATCGTGACGCCGGCCGGCTCCATCGCGTTCCCGAGCTGGTCACCCGATGGACGGCGGATCGCGTTCGTCGTGCCCGGCGATAGTGCGATCACGCTCTGGGTGGCCGACGTGACGACGGCACAGGCCCGACGCCTCCCCACCCCGCCCTTGAACGCCGCCGACGGCCCTCCCTGCCAGTGGATGCCCGACGGCGCGCATCTCCTCTGTCTGTTCCTCCCCGACGGACGCGGCACTCCGCCGGTCGAGGCGGCGGTGCCGACCGGGCCGACCGTCCAGGACGCGACCGGTCACTCCGCGCCTGCGCCCACCTACGAGGACCTGCTCGCAAACGCGCACGATGAGGCGCTGTTCGACTACTACTTCACGGCGCAGCTCGGCCTGGTGGATGTGGTCACGGGTACCCGGACGCCGATCGGCGCGCCGGCTGTCTTCGATCGCGTAGACGCCGCCCCCGGAGGGGAGTACGTGCTGATCGTGAAGACGCTCCGGCCGTATTCCTATCTCGTGCCCGCGGACCGCTTTCCCAAGCAGCTCGAGGTCTGGAATCTCAAGGGAGACGTGATCCGCACGCTCGCCTCGCAGCCACTCGCCGAAACCGTGCCGATCCGTGGAGTGCGGGTCGGGCCGCGCGCGCTCGCGTGGCAGCCGGGAGCCCCTGCGACACTGGTGTGGACCGAAGCGCTGGACGGCGGCAACCCGAGGAACAAGGTCCCGCATCAGGACCGCGTCGTGCGCCTCGGCGCGCCCTTCGCCGGCGATCCCACTGAGCTGGCCCAGCTCGAGAGGCGCTTCGCCGGGCTGCAATGGGACGGCCAGGGCATCGCGCTCCTCTCGGAATACGACCGGGAGCGTCGCTGGACGAGAACGTGGGTGCTCGACACCCGCACGCCCGGCATGCCTCAACTGTTGTGGGATCGAAGCGCCGAAGACCGCTATGGAGATCCGGGGGCGCCGTTGACCCGCGCCACGCCGGCCGGAGATCGGGTCTTTCTCCATACAGGCGACTGGATCTACCTCGCCGGCGCCGGCGCCTCAGCCCAGGGCGAGCGGCCGTTCTTCGATCGCCTGAACCTCCGCACGAAACACACCGAGCGCCTGTGGCGCGCGGACACCGTCCACTACGAAGCCGTGATCGCCGTCCTCGACGACGCCGGCCGCGAAGTGCTGACGCGCCGCGAATCCCGCACCGAGCCTCCTAACTACGTGGTGCGCGCGATTCCCGGGGGACAGCTCCGCCCCCTCACCGATTTCAAAGACCCGGCTCCCCAGCTCACCGGCGTCCAAAAGCGGCTCGTCACCTACGTTCGGGAAGACGGCGTGCCGCTGTCGGGCACGCTCTATCTGCCCCCGGGCTACACGCCGGGCACGCGCCTTCCGGTCGTGATGTGGGCTTACCCGACGGAGTTCGCGTCGGCCGCGGCGGCGGGCCAGGTCACGGCCGCCCCCAACCGCTTCAACCTGGTGCGCGGTCCGTCGCATCTTCTGTTCCTCACTCAGGGCTACGCGGTGTTCGACGATCCCAAGATGCCGATTCTGGGGGGCGACACCGCCAACAACCACTACGTGGAGCAGCTCGCGATGAGCGCCACCGCCGCCGTGAAGGCCCTTGTGGGCCTCGGCGTCGCCGATCCCGACCGCATCGGCGTCGGCGGGCACAGCTACGGCGCGTTCATGACGGCGAACCTGCTCGCCCACACCGACCTATTCCGGGCCGGCGTCGCGCGCAGTGGCGCGTACAACCGCACCCTCACCCCGTTCGGCTTCCAAAACGAGGATCGCACATTCTGGGAGGCTCCCGAGGTGTACCTGCGCATGTCGCCCTTCGTCCATGCCGACAGCATCAACGAGCCGATCCTGTTGATCCACGGCGAGGCCGACAACAATCAAGGCACCTTCCCCATCCAGTCGGAACGGCTCTTCGCCGCTCTCAAAGGCCTGGCCAAGACCGCCCGGCTCGTGATGCTGCCCGATGAGGCCCACGGCTACACCGCGCGAGAATCGGTGCTGGATACCGTGGCGGAGATGTTCGAGTGGTTCGACCGGTACGTGAAGAACGCCAAGCCCAGACAGACTGGGGTGAGCAGCAACTAGCGCGGGATCACCGCGCCGCGACGCGGGCCACGATGTCGTAGAAGAAATGCACGCCGAAGGCGAGGTCGGCGAGGCTGACGCGCTCGTCGTTGCCATGCACCCCACGCCCTTCCGCGTCGTTCAGTGGAAACGGCGAGACTCCGTAGCTCACGATGCCGAGGCGTCGGAAGTAGTGGCTGTCGGTGAACCCGGCCAGCACCGGCGTGGTCACCAGCGCGCGGGGCGCACGTGCGTGCGCGGCTGCGACGATCGCCCGGAACAAGTCCGTCTCCACCGGGCTCTCGGTGGCAGGCCAGCTCGGCCCCTGCGGCCGGATCGTCACAGCGGAATCGCCCACGACCTGCACCAGATCCGACAGGAACGCTTCGGGTACCTGTCCCGGCAACAAGCGGACGTCGATCGCCGCGGTGGCCAACGGCGGGATTACGTTGGTCTTCTCGCTCCCGGCGAGGCCGGTGATCGAGATCGTGTTGCGGAGCAGCGCGTTGAAAGTGAGATCGCTCGTGAGCCGCCGCACCGCGGCCGAGTCCCGGATCGCCGTTCGGATGTTGTCGAGCGCAGCTCGACGCGCGGTATCGCTCTCGATGCCGGCTAGGTCGTGGAAGTAGCGCTCCACCGTGGGAGTCACCACCAGTGGCGTTTGGTAGGCTGCGATCCGCGCCAATGCCCGCACCAGCCGGTGCACCGGATTGTCTGGGGTGGGCCGGGAGCCGTGCCCCGCCGTGCCGCGCGCCGTCACCTCGAGCCAGAACGGAGACTTTTCGGTCGTGCCCACGCCGACATAGTCGAGGTGGCCGGGATCGTCCGCCCGGATGGTCCCTCCCTCGTTGATGAGGAACTCGGCCTCCCGCACCAGCTCGGGGTGATGGTCCACCATCCAGCCCGCCCCGACCCCCGCTCCGATTTCTTCGTCCGCCGTGGCGAGGAAAACGATGTCGCGCTTGAGCGGCACCGCGGCGCGCTTCAGCGCGACCATGGCCAGCAGCTCGACGATCCCCTGTCCCTTCATGTCGAGCGCTCCGCGGCCCCACACGTAGCCGTCGCGCACCTCTCCGGAGAACGGGGCCACCCGCCAGAACTCGGGCGACGCGAGCACCACGTCCATGTGGTTCAATAGGATCAGCGGTCGCGCGCCGCCGTCCCCCTTCAGCCGGGCGACGAGGTTGGCCTTGCCTGGCGCAGGCTCGAAGATCTCGCTCTGGATGCCATCGCGCCGCAGCACGGCCGCGAGCCAGCGCGCCGCCTGGAGCTCGTTGCCCGGAGGGTTGGTCGTGTTGATCCGGATGTACTGCGACAGCAGCGCCGCCGCTTCTCCCCCCAACGCCGCCCAGTCGGCCTCGCGCGGCGGACCTCGCAGAACGGCTTGCGGTGGAAGTGCCGGCGCCGCGGCGACCGGGACGGAGGCCGTGCCGGGACCGGGGTGGCGGACGCACGCGGTGAGGAGGAGCACCATTCCGAACAGACGACGGCTCATGCACAATCTCCTTTGGAGGGGCGCGGGCGGCCAAGCCATCGGGACTCTCCAGCCCCGGCTAGAGTGCACGACTCTCCCCGTGCGCGAGCACCCACAATTCCTCCGACCCGAGTCCGGCCGCCCGCCAGGCACGCGCCACCCGCACCGGCGGCTCATCCATCGGCTCGTCGGTGAGCTTGAACGTGCCCCAGTGCATCGGCACCATCACGGTCGAGGCCCCCCCCCGGAACGCGCGGCCGCCCCGCGAGAACGTCGCGGAACGCCTGCACTGCTTCTTCGGGATTCATGTGGACCGGCCGCATGAACCAGCGCGGTTCGTAGGCACCGATGGGCAGCAGCGCCGCGTCGAAGGGGCCGAACCGGTCGGCGATGGCCCCGAACTCCGGGTGGTAACCGGTGTCGCCCGCGAAGTAGGCCCGGTGACTCGCGCTGGCCAGCGCCCAGCCGCACCACAAGGTACGGTTCTGGTCTCCGAAGCCCCGAGCGCTGAAGTGCTGCGCCGGTGTGCAGGCGATGGCGAGGCCGTCGAAGCGCGTCTCCTCCCACCAGTCGAGCTCGAGCACGTGCCGCGCACCCCGCGCGCGCAGGAACGGCACGAGCCCGAGCGGCGCGATCCACCGGGCGCCGGGCTCGCGGGCGACGAGCCGCCGCACCGTCGCGTCGTCGAGGTGGTCGTAGTGGTTGTGGGAGATCAACACCACGTCGATCGGAGGCAGCTCCGCGAACCGGATTCCGGGCGGCACCCAACGCCGCGGCCCGGCAAATCCGACCGGCGACGCGCGATCACTCCAAACCGGGTCGGTGAGGACGTTCACCGCGCCGATCTGCAGCAGGAAGCTCGCATGCCCGACCCAGGTGATCACCAGGCGGCGCTCGCCGGCGCGCGGCGGAAATGCCGGCATCTGCGACCGAAAAACGGTGGGATCAGGCTGTGCCGGTAGCGGCTTCGTGAGGCGGTCGAGCTGCCATTTCAGAAGTCCGGTGAATGGTTGCAGCGCGCCATCGGGCCAGGGATTCCGGAATCCTCCCCGGGGATGGTGGTGTGGCGGCGTCATCCCCTGCCCCCCGCCAGCTGCGCC
Source organism: Gemmatimonadota bacterium (assembly GCA_041477065.1). Taxonomy (GTDB): domain Bacteria; phylum Gemmatimonadota; class Gemmatimonadetes; order Gemmatimonadales; family GWC2-71-9; genus 13-1-40CM-70-15. The sequence continues at coordinate 255,690 of JBGOUQ010000001.1, read as the reverse complement.
GCTTCGGGTCGCCGCCGCAAGATCTGCATCGCCCACACCCCGAGCGCCGGACCGACGGCGAGGACGCTCATGGTCCAACGCCATCCGACGGAAGCAGCGATGAGGGGCAGCAGGTAGATCGTGACGCAGGTGAGCAAGAACCCGAGGCTCGTCTGCAGGGTGAGCGCCGTGCCCACGTACTCCCGCGGCGCCAGCTCGCTCACCGCCGTGGAGAACTGTGCCGAGTCCGCAACGACCGTGACTCCCCACACCAGAAGCAGCGGTACGAGCATCCACAGCGTTGCGCCGAACAGCAATCCGACAGTCAGGGCACAGCTTCCCGACAGCACCATCGCCCAGCTCGTGACCCACGTCCTCCCGAGCCGGTCGGCGTACTTCCCGCCGAGCCAACAGCCGACCGCCCCGACGCCGACGACCGCAAACGTGATGAGCGCCGGCAGCGCGCCAGTCGTGTTCCCCCCCCCCCCTCCTCCACTCGCCCCGCGGCGCACGGCCTCGCTGGCCCCGACAAACGCCGCCATCCAGGTCCACATCGCGTACAGCTCCCACATGTGCCCCAGGTAGCCCAAGTTGGCGAGCAGTACGGCGCGATCCCGCAGGATTTCCGGCACCGCCCTCCAGGAGAATGCCGGAGAAGGTGCGGAAAACGGGCCGTCGCTCGGAATCCGGAGCACGAGCAGCCCGCCCACCAGCGCCGAAGCCGCGGCCACCTCGAGCACGGCGCGCCACGCGCCTGCCGGCACGATCCAACGTACGAGATGAGGTGCAGCCGAGCCGAGCGTCAGCGCACCGACGAGGATGCCGATCGCCCAGCCGCGCGCCTCGCGAAACCAGCCTGCGGCGATCTTCATCCCGGGTGGATAAACGCCCGCGAGCGCCGCGCCCGTGAGGAATCGCCACCCGATCGCCTGGGCCGGTCCGTGCGAAGTGGCGACGCCCACCGTCGCCACCGCGGCAAGCGCGGCGCAGCCTGCCACCAACCGGCGTGCCGACCAGATGTCGGAAAGCGCAAGCACCGCGCTGACGAGCGCCCCCGCGACGAAGCCGAGCTGCACGGAGACGGTGAGGCCGGCCGTTCCGGCCTGTGACAGCTGCCACAGGTTCGTGAGCGCGGGCGCCACCGCTGAGGCGCTGAACCACGGCGCCATCGCCAGCAGCTCCGCCGCGGCCAGGAGCGCGAGGACGCGGCGCGCCGTCACAACCCTGTCGGGTGATCCAGGAAAACCCAGGGGAGCCCGAATTTCACGTGCAGATGCTCGGCGAGGGCTTTGACGCCCACGGTCTCGGTCGCGTAGTGCCCGCCGAAGAGGACGTTGAGGCCCAGCTCCTCAGCGTCGAAGTAGGCGTGGTGCATTCCTTCGCCAGTGATAAACGTGTCCAGCCCGGCCGCCGCCGCTTGTCCGATCATCGAGCCCGCCGCCCCGGTCACGATGCCCACACGGCTCGTGGTTTCCGGACCGAACGCCATCAGCTTCGGTTCTGCACCGAGCGTCCGCCCCAACCGCCGCCCCAGCTCGTCACGCGACACCGCCAGCTCACCCCAAACACCGATCGGCACGCCTCGGGTTTCGCCGAACACGCCCCGGGAAACCACTCCGAGCGCACGTGCCAGAACCGAGTTGTTCCCGACCTCGGAGTGGAGATCAAGCGGCAGATGCGCGCCATACACCGCGATGTTGTGGCTGAGCAGGCCGGTGATGCGGCGCAGCTGCGGACCGGTGAGCGGCCGGAGTCCGCCCCAGAATAGACCGTGATGGACGAGGAGGAGATCGGCGCCTTCGTCGGCCGCCGAGCGTATCGTCGCTTCGCACAGGTCCACAGCCGCCGCCACCCGTGTGACGTCACCGCGATTGGACACTTGGAGTCCATTCAGGGCTTCGGGGGCGTCAGGGATCTCCTCGACGCGCAGGTATCCGTCGAGATAATCCGTGAGCCGCTTCAGCTGCATGGGTGCGTTCCGAACCTACTTGGCATGGATACAGTGAAGCGACAGTATTGGAGTATCTTTATGACAGTTATTCCACAACTATGGGCGAGATTCCCACACCGACGTTTTGTAAGTCATTACTTGACAACATATTACGCTATCCACATGTCAAAGCACAGGATATGTGGATATCCGAATTGGCTCCTGAATCAGTGACGAGCTTGGGGTGCGATCTTCCCAGCAACTGAACGGCCATCGGATTGTTCGACCACGTCGGCACCCATCCGCAGGATCCCGTTGATCTCCCCGCCCTCCTGAACGAACAGCCGGCGTGTCGTGATGTCGCCATGCACGACGCTGGTGGCTTGCAGCTCGACGCGCTCAGAGCCTTGGATGCCGCCCCGCACTTCCCCACCGACGATCGCTTCGCGCGTGATGATGTCCCCCTCCACGAGGCCGCCCTTCGCCACGAGTACCTGGCGTGCGGCGCGCACCGTGCCGACGATCGCCCCTTCGACTTTCACCACGCCATCGGCCGTGATGTCGCCCTCAACCCGCATTCCTGTCCCGATGATCGACAGCCCGGCATCCGCGTCCGAACCCCCGGGTCGTCTCTCCGTGAAAACGGCCATATCAGTTCCCCTCTCTCACCAGCGTGCGCGGATCGAGCGATCGACCCTCGCGTCGGATCTCGAAGTGCAGATGGGGCGCGGTGGACCGACCCGAGCTGCCCGTCAGGGCGATCACCTGGCCCGCTTGAACCGCATCGCCTTCGCGGACCAGGAGCCGCGAAGCGTGCCCATACATGGTCTCATACCCATCCGGATGCCGCAAGAGTACGTACAGTCCGTAGTCGGGGTCGGTTCCCGAGGCCGCGACGGCTCCACCGCCGGCGGCCCGCACCGGCGTCCCGATGGGTACCGCGATGTCGATGCCCGGATGCGATTCCGCCGGATCGCCCGGCCGCACCTGGCCCCGCGTGACGAACCCCTGCACGTCCAGCGGCCAGTGGCTCGGTGCCGATGGCCCCGTTTCATAACGGGACGGGGCGCCCGGCGCTCTCGCTGCAACGTCATTCGCCCGCATCAGGTCTTCAGCGTTGTGTGGCGTCGCGGTTCCTCCCCCCCCCCCCCCCGCCCCACCCCCCCCCCGAGTTACCGGGGCCTTTACCCCGAGCATGGCCCGGAGCTGCTGGTAGTTCTGCTCGGCGCGGTTCAGCGCGGCCGCCAGCTGCTGCACGCGAGAGTTCTCTTCACGGAGTCGCGCGACCTCCCGATCGAGACCCGGTACCCGCCCCGCCGCGCGGGTAATCGGACCGGCGAACGCAAAGAACAGCACGACCATCAAACCGAGCACGAGCGCCGTCCACTTCCCTGCCGTGAACGCCCATAACGGCAGCCGATACTGCCGGGTGTTGAGATCGCCGTCCGCGTGCACGACGATCGTGACGCCGCGGCCTCTCATCCGTCGAACGGCACGCCCAGAATCAGCTCCAGCAAGCGCGCCAGATCGTCGTTCGAGTAGAACGCGATGTGGAGCTGGCCTTTGCCCTTCGCGCGCAGCGAAACGCGTACATCGGTCCCGAGCCGTCGGCGAAGGGCGTCCTCGACGCGCCGTACCTCCGGCGCTTGCCCCAGCCCCTTCTTGAGTCGCGGGCGCCGCTCCGGCGCCCGACCGCCGCGCACCCGATCCTCCACCTCACGCACCGATAGCCCTTGCGCCACGGCCTCTCGGGCCAGCGTCGCCACCATGCGGGGATCGTCGATGGCGAGCAGCGCGCGCGCGTGACCCACCGACAGATGCCCCTCGTGCAGCATCTGCAGCACGGCCTCCGGGAGCTTCAGCAACCGCAGTGCGTTGGCGACCGTCGATCGATCCCGTCCGACGGCGTCCGCGACGTCCTGCTGGGCGAGGCTGAATTCGGCGATCAGCCGCTCGTACCCGCGCGCCTCGTCCACTGGCGACAGATCGTCGCGCTGCAGGTTTTCGATGAGCGCCAGCGTCAGCACCGTGCGATCGTCTACGTCGCGCTTCACGGCCGGGATGCGCTCCCAGCCGAGTGCCTGACAGGCGCGCAGCCGGCGCTCACCGGCGATCAGCTCATAGCCGTCGCCGTCGGCCCGCGTGCGCACCACCACCGGCTGCAACAGCCCCGCCTGTTGGATCGACGACTTGAGCTCCTCGAGGGCGGTTGGGTCCACGTCCTGACGCGGCTGGAAGGGGTTGGGCCTGATCTCGCGTATCGCGAGCTCAGCAAGACTGCCTTCGCGCTCGGCTTCCTCGCGTGTCGGCCCCAGCAGGGCCTCGAGCCCGCGTCCGAGCCGGCGGCGTCCTGTGGTGGTTTCGGTCATGCGGTCACCTCCGGCAGCGGTTCAGCAGGCAGGGCAGGGGGGAGGGGAGGATGCGGAGCGCCGGCGCGCTCCACGCGGCGGATCAGCTCCTGCGCCACGGCCAGGTAGCTGCGCGCGCCCACTGATTGCACGTCGTACAGCGCGATCGGCTTCCCGTAGCTGGGTGCCTCCGCCAGCCGCACGTTCCGCGGAATTGTCACGGAGAACATCCTGGCACCGAAGTATTCCTTGGCCTCTTCGGCTACTTGCTTGCAGAGATTGAGTCGCGCGTCGTACATCGTGAGCAGCACACCGTCGATGGCGAGCGCCGGGTTGAAGTTGCGCTGCACCAGCTTCACCGTGTTGAGCAACTGGGAGAGCCCCTCGAGTGCGTAGTACTCGCACTGGATCGGGATCAGCACGCTGTCCGAGGCGGTGAGCACGTTCAGCGTCAAGAGGCCGAGTGATGGCGGGCAGTCGATGATGACGTACTGATACTGCTCGCGCACATCGCGCAGGGCGCGGCGCAGCCCCGTCTCGCGGGCCGACCGGTTCACCAACTCGACTTCGGCTCCGACAAGGTCCTGCGTAGCCGGAATGACGTCGAGGTAGGGGAAATGGACGTGGGCGAACCGCGCCTCGGCGAGCGGGCGGCCATCCATCAGTGCGTCGTACAGCGAGCGGGTGATGCGATCGCGCTCGATACCGACCCCGCTCGTTGCATTGCCCTGGGGATCGGAGTCGATCAGCAGCGTCTTGCGCTCGGCGGTGGCGAGCGACGCCGCGAGATTCACCGCGGTCGTCGTCTTGCCGACGCCGCCCTTCTGATTCGCGATTGCTATTACACGTGTCATTTTATAAGATGTTGTGATACAATAACTTATATAATTAACGAATTCGCGAGTCCAATATACACGTTTCTTGGACCGGTGGAAAGGGCCGTCGTTTCACGTGAAACGATGGCAAAGTTTCACGTGAAACAAGCGCTGCAGGATGATTCGTGGCCTAGGCGACGTGTCGGCGCCACCGCGCCGTCTCCACAACCAGATTGTGCAAGTCGCTGGGAGAGACACCCGGCACGCGGGCCGCTTGGGCCAGCGATGCCGGACGGATCCGATCGAGCTTCTGGCGAGCCTCAGTCGCAAGACTGCGGAGCTGCAAATAGGGGAGATCCACCGGGAGCACGAACGCCGCCAATTCGGCCAGCCGAGCCGCCGCCTCCCGCTCCCGCGCCAGGTAGCCGTCGTACTTGATCACGATCTCCGCGGCCGCGACGACCTCATCACTGTAGGAAGAGCAGGGCACGCCTGCCGCCTCGAGCAGTCCTCTCAGCGACACACCAGGACGCTTCACCAAGGACCTCACGCGCTCTGGTTGTGTGAGCGGCGTCCCGACTCCCGCCAGAGCAACAGCGGCCTCTGCTGGGGCGATTGTCGTTTCCCCTGCCACCTCCAGGATCTCATCCTCCTCACGGAGCCGACGATCGGCGGTGCGCCGCTCTTCGTCCGATAGGAGCTCCAGCCGCTCCGCGAGGGGGAACAGCCGCCGCAGCGCATTGTCCTGCCGCAGCAACAGCCGGAACTCCGAACGGGAGGTGAACAGCCGATACGGCTCGTCCACTCCCCGAGTGACCAAGTCGTCCACCAGGACACCGACGTAGGCGTCGTCACGCCCGAACACCACCGGCTCCTGCCCACGCAGGCGGCGCACTGCGTTGATGCCGGCGACCACGCCCTGACCCGCAGCCTCTTCGTAGCCTGTCGTCCCGTTGATCTGCCCGGCGAAAAACAGCCGCTCGACCGGCTTAGTCTCGAGCCACGGCGTGAGCTGCGTGGGCGGGTAGTAGTCGTACTCGATGGCGTAGCCCGGACGAGTCATCCTCGCCCGCTCAAGTCCGGGCACGGCGTGCAGGAACTCGAGCTGCACAGCTGGGGGCAGGGAAGTGGAGAGCCCATTCACATACAGCTCGTCGGTGTCCAGGCCCTCGGGCTCCAAGAACACCTGGTGGCGCTTGGCGTCGGGGAACTTCACGATCTTGTCCTCGACGGATGGACAGTATCGGGGACCCCGGCCGCTGATCGCTCCGCCGTACAGCGCCGACTCGGTCAGGTGCCGCTGGATGATCTCTTTGACCGGCTCGCCTGCCCAGGTGATCCAGCAGGGCAGTTGGCGCGGGAGCTCGACCCGTTCATAGAAAGAGAAGCGATACTCCGCGCCGTCGCCGTCTTGACGCTCGACCTGGGACCAGTCGACGGTGCGCCCATCAACCCGCGGCGGCGTGCCGGTCTTGAAGCGAGATGATATAAGTCCATATGTCTCAATGGCTTGTGCCATCTCAAGCGATGGCTGCTCCCCCGCACGCCCGGCCGGGATCTGGGTCTCGGTGCCGAGATGGATGCGCCCGCGGAGGAACGTCCCCGCCGTGATAATCACGGAGCGCGCCGTGAACCGCCGGCCATCGGTCGTTTCCACACCGTGCACGCCCTGACCCTCGACGAGTAGTCCGCGCACCATGCCTTGGGCCAGATCGAGGCTCGGCAGTTGTTCGAGCAAAGAGCGCACGGCACGCCGATACAGCACGCGGTCGCACTGCGCCCGGGGGGCCCAGACAGCCGGACCCTTGGAACGGTTCAGCATGCGGAACTGGATCGTGGCACGGTCGGCGGCGCGGCCCATGATCCCACCGAGGGCATCGACTTCGCGGACGACGGTGCCTTTGGCGATGCCGCCGATGGCGGGATTGCAGCTCATTTGGCCAATGGTGTCCAGGTTGGCCGTGAGCAAGAGGGTGTGGGCGTTCAGGCGGGCCGACATGGCTGCGGCCTCGGTGCCGGCGTGGCCGCCGCCGACGATGATGACGTCGTAATCCAACATGACGGAATAATAGACGCCGAGAGGAGAGACGCCTAGGGAGGCGCCGAGTTGCCGAGACGCTGAGTGGAGGTGAGGTGCTAGGGGACAGGAATTCGTGTCGCCGCACCGCTCACCTTGCGGAGCAATCCGTACAGCGTGCGGCCCGTTTCGTTTGCGAGGGCCTCGAGCCTCCCGAACTCCGCGGGACGGATGTACTCGAGGTCCCGTGCCATCTCGATGATAGTCTCGACTTCAGCGAGCGAGGCCCGGGCGGTGTCCAGGAGCCTGCGGTACTCACGCGCCCCCTGGCGAGTGTTCCCCTCGGCGATGTTCAACGGCACCGAGTAACAGGCACGCCGTAGTTGGTCGGCCAGCGCGTGCTGCTCGTAGTCGGGAAACCCTCGCGCCGACTTCGAGCATTCGACCGCCAGCCGCTGGGCATGCTGCCAGGCCTTGAGGGTCTTGTAGTGCGACATGACGCAACATGCGGGGATATGGCAAAGGCACGGTACCAGAACCTCGCGTACCGTGCCTTTCCTACGCCCTACTGCCTCGGCGTCCACTGGGCGTCTTGGCGCCTCGGCGTCTCCCCGCCGTCTCGGTTCTCCCTCGCCGTCTCGTCAGGCCGCCCGCACCCAGCGCACCAACTCCTTCAGATTCGGCCGCTTCCCGGTCATCAGGATCCCGACTCGATAGATCCGAGAGGCAACCCAAGCCACGCCGAAGATGGACACGACCAGGATCCCGAGCGACAGCGCGACCTCCTGCACCGGCAGGTTGCCGGCGGCCCAGCGCACCGGCATGGCGATGGGCGAGCTGAAGGGAACCATGGATAGAGTGATGGAGAGGGTGGAACCGGGGTCGTTCAGCATCGCGAACATGCTGATGAAAGAAACGACGAGGAGCATGGTCACCGGCTGCTGTGCCTGACGGGCTTCCTGCTCGTTGGACGACATGGCGCCCACGGCCGCGAACATCGCGGAATAGAGGAAGAAGCCGCCGAGGAAATACGCCCCGAAGACGATGGCGGTCGCCGCCGTAACGTGCGGGACCTGGAAGACCTGTCCGGCGTCGCCCAAACCGCGACTGCCCAGTATGTGGCTGCGTTGGGCGAACAGGAACCGGGCCGATAGCCCCCACAGCAGGAACTGGAAAATCGAGACGGCGCCCACACCGATGATTTTCCCCAACAACAGCTGGAACGGGCGCAGCGACGACACCAATACCTCGACGATCCTGGTGGTCTTCTCCTCGAGCACCGAACTCATCACGTTGATCCCGTAGATCAGGATCGCCATGTAGAGGATGATGCCCATGAAGTAGGCCAGCGAAAACGACTGTGCCGCGCTTTCACTCGTGGTCTTGCCGCCCGAGATCTTCTTGGTCTCCAGGTTCAGCGGCACTTGCGCCCGCGCGACGATTCGCGGATCGACACCTGCTCGCTCGAGCCGGACCGAGCTGGCCAGCGCGGTCAATCTGCCTTGGAGCGCGCCGATGGCATTGAATGCCGACACATTCGACGCGCGATATTCGGCCTTGCCGGAATCGATGAGCGCGTCCGTGAGCAACAGAAACCCATCCAGCCGTTTCGCGGTGACTTCGTCCGTCAGACTGTCCACCGCACGGCCGCCCGCCGGAATGCTCGACGCGACGAATACCTTGCTCTGATTGAGCTTGTCCGCCACGCGCAGCCCGAGGTGTGCGGTGGTGCCGTCGACGACCACGATCCGCTTGGCCCCGCCGCCGCTGGCGAGCAGAGTCGGCAGAAGGAAGACGCCGCCAAAGAACAACGGACCGAGCAGGACGATCACCCAGAACCACTTCTGCCGCACCCGCTCGATGAACTCGCGGCGTACCACCGCCAGGATTTTATGCACGGACCGCCTCCTCCGGCCGCGCCGCCGCGGTCGCCGCATCGGGCCCCACCAAGTCGATGAAGATCTTGTTGAGCGACGGCTCCGCGAGCTCGAAGCGCGACAGCCGGGCCCCGGAGGAGACCAGGCCCTTCAGGATCTCCTGGGCGTCGGCCCCCGGCGCCAGCTCGAGCTCCGCGTACTGCGCCGAGCCGTCTTGCTTGGCCACGAGGCGTCGGTCCGCGAAGATCCGGTCCGCCCCGCCCATCGCCCCGTCGAAACCGACGATCACGTGCTTGCCCCCGTGGGTGCGCTTGATCTCCGCCAACGTGCCGTCCACGAGCATCTTGCCGCGCGCGATGATACAGACGTGATCGCACAGCTTCTCGGCCTGCTCCATGATGTGGGTCGAGAAGAGGATGGTCTTACCGCGGCTGCGCAGGTCGAGGACGGTGTCCTTCAGCACCTGCGAGTTGACGGGGTCGAGCCCGGAGAACGCCTCGTCCATCACCAGCAGGTCGGGGTCGTGCAGGATCGTGGAGATGAACTGGACCTTTTGCTGCATGCCTTTGGACAGCTCGTTGACCTTTCGCATCCGCCAGTCCGAGAGCCCCAGCCGCTCCAACCACTGAAGGGCCTTGGGACGGGCGGCGCGACGATCCATGCCCTTCATCTCCGCCAGGAACAAGAGCACATCGAGCACCCGCATCTTGGGGTAGAGCCCACGCTCTTCGGGGAGGTAGCCGATCCGCGCCGAGTGGTCGTGGCCCGTGCCGCCCTCGCCGAACAGCCGCACAGTCCCGCCGTCGGGGGCGTAGATGTTCATGATCATGCGGATGGTCGTGCTCTTACCGGCCCCGTTGGGGCCAAGCAGTCCGTAGATCACGCCGGCAGGCACGTTGAGGGACAGCGCGTCCACCGCGGTGTGGCCCGCGAACCGCTTCGTGACGCGGTCCAAGGTGAGAATGGAAGTTGTCATAGCGGGGAAAACTACTCGGTCGTGACCGGCTCCGCCGCCGCCGCCAAGGCGGCCTTGAGGGTGTGCCAAGAGAGGTTGGCGCATTTCACTCGAGCAGGGAATTGCCGCACGCCCGCGAACGCGGCCAGCTTGCCGAGGCTCTTGGGGTCCGCCGGAGCATTCGCGCCGCCCGCCACCATGTCGTGGAAGGCGCGGAACAGGCCTTCCGCCTCGGCCTTGGTCTTCCCCTGTACCGCGCCGGTCATCAGTGAGGCCGACGCTTGGGAGATGGCGCAGCCCGAGCCCTGGAAGCCGATGTCGCGAATGACGTCCCCGTCGAGCCGCAGGTACAGCGTGATGCGGTCGCCGCAGAGCGGGTTGTTCCCCTGAGCCACGCGATTCGCGTCGTCCACCTTCTTGAAATTTCGCGGGGTACGGTTGTGATCGATGATGGTCTGCTGATACAGCTCGGTCAGGTCGGACATTACCCGAACACTTTCCGGACCTTTGCGAGCGCCGCGACGAGGGCGTCGGCATCCTCGCGAGTATTGTAGAACGCGAACGAGGCGCGCGCTGTCGCCGGCACGCCGAAGAAGTCCATCACCGGCTGGGTGCAGTGGTGGCCGGTTCGGATGGCCACGCCTTCCTGGTCGACGACGGTGCCGACGTCGTGGGCGTGCACACCCTCGACGACGAAGGAGATCACGCTCGCCTTGTGCGCCGCGGTGCCGACCAGGCGGATCCCCGGCACCGCCTGCAGCCGGGCGGCGGCGTACGCCAACAGGTCAGCCTCGTGCTCGGCGACCCGGCGCCAGTCGAGGCGGCCGAGGTAGTCGATGGCGGCGCCCAGGCCCACCGCGCCCGCGATGTGGGGGGTCCCCGCCTCGAACTTCGCCGGCAGGTCGGCAAAGCTGGTCTTGGCGAACGTGACCGTCTTGATCATGTCGCCGCCGCCCTGGTAGGGAGGCATCGCTTCAAGCCGCGTCGCCTTGCCGTACAGCACGCCGATACCGGTCGGGCCGAACATCTTGTGGCCCGAGACCGTGTAGAAGTCGCAGTCGAGCGCCTGCACGTCTACCGGCATGTGGGGCGCGGCCTGGGCGCCGTCCACCAGCACGGGGATGCCCCGCGCGTGCGCCGACGCGACCATCTGCTGGATCGGGTTAATGGTGCCGAGGGAGTTCGACACGTGCACCAGCGCGACGATCTTCGTCCGATCGGTCAGGAGCCGCTCGTACTCGTCCTGCAGCAGCTCGCCCGCGCGGTTCATGGGGATCACCCGCAAGCTGGCTCCACGCTCTTCACAGATCATCTGCCAGGGAACGATGTTCGAGTGGTGCTCCATGGCCGAGACCAGGACTTCGTCGCCCGGCCGGAGGTTGGTCCGCCCGAAGCTCGAGGCGACCAGGTTCACGCCCTCGGTCGTGCCGCGGACGAAGACGATTTCGCGCGCCTCGCGGGCATTGAGGAAGACCCGCGCCCGCTCGCGCACGCCCTCGTAGGCCGCGGTGGCCCGCTCGCTCAGGGCGTAGACGCCGCGGTGGACGTTGGCGTTGGACGTTTCGTAGTACCGCGAAATCGCTTCGATCACCGCGCGCGGCTTCTGGCTGGTGGCCGCGTTGTCCAGGTACACGAGGGGTTTGCCGTGCATCCGCTGGGCGAGCAGTGGGAAGTCGGCCCGCAGGGCGGCGACGTCCAACCCCGGCCGCGCCGCGGGTGACGAGGGAGAGGCCCGCTGGACCGTCGTCACGCGGCCGCGCTCCGCCATTCGCCGACGCCCAGACGCGCCCGGACGATGCGGTCGAGCGCCTCGCGCACATCCGGGACGCCGATCCGCGACAGGATGTCGACCCCGAAGCCGTAAGTGAGCAGCCCACGGGCTTCCGCTTCGCCGACACCGCGGCTCCGGAGGTAGAAGAGGGCGGTCGGGTCGAGCGGGCCGAGCGTCGCGCCGTGCGTGCACTTCACGTCGTCGGCGTAGATCTCGAGCTGGGGCTGACTGTCGGCGCGCGCGTCCTCGGAGAGGAGGAGGTTGTTATTGGTCTGCTTGGAGTCGGTGCGCTGCGCGCCGGGTCGCACGATGATGCGACCGTTGAACACACCCCGTGACCGAGCCTCGAAGACCCCGTTGAAGAGCTCGTGGCTCTCGCAGTGCGGCTGGGCGTGGTCGATCGTCGTATGGTGGTCGACGTGTTGGCGCCCATGCAGCAGGGAAAGCCCGTTCAAGACGAGGGATCCCCCGGTCCCGCCCAGGACCGCGCCGATGTCGTGGCGCGACAGGGCAGCGCCCAGGGCCACGGTGGTGGAGTGAAGCACGCTGTCCCGCCCCTGCATCGACTGGGTCGTCGCGACATGGTAAGCGCTCTCGCGTTCCCGCTGGACCCGCACGTAGTCGAGCCGGGCGCCTTCTCCCAAAACGAGCTCTGTGACGGCGTTGCTGAGGGAGACGCTCTCCCCCCCCCTCCCCTCGGCTCCACTTTCGTGCGACTCGACGACAGTCACCCGCGCCTGGTCCCCGACAATGATCAGGACCCGCGGGTGGGCGATCGGGTTGCCGCCCGCGGACGGGAGCCGGCAGGTGAGCTGGATCGGCTGCTCGATCACGGTCCGCGGCGGAACGAAAAGGAAGATGCCGTCGTCGAGAAACGCGGTGGCCAGCGCCGTGAACGGATTCCGGTCGATGCTCGCGTGGCGGCCGAGATGGGCCTGCAAAAGGTCGCGGTGGGTCCGCGTCGCTTCCCGGAGGGTGGTGACCGTCACCCCGGGCGGCGGCGCCCCCCCGGTAGTCCACAGCGCGTTGGAGTGGACGAACACCGTCTCCGCGATCGACTGGACGCTGGTGAAGCGCCACTCTTCCTGCTTCGTGGTCGGGAAGCCAACCGCGGTGAAGCGCGCGATGGCCGCTTCGCGAATCTGCTGCAGCCACGCCGGCGCGATGGCGGCGCCGTTGCCGGAGAATGCCCGGTATTGGGCCAGGTACCGCTCGGCTACGCTCATGCGACCGCCGTCTCGGGCTTGATCCAGTCGTAGCCCTTCTCTTCCAGCTCGAGGGCCAGCTCTTTCCCGCCCGACCGGACGATCCGGCCGCCGGCCAGGACATGGACGCAGTCCGGCACGATGTAGTTGAGCAGGCGCTGGTAGTGGGTCACGAGCACGAAGGCGCGCTCGGGGCCGCGCAGCATGTTCACCGCCTCGGCGACCGTTTTCAGGGCGTCGATGTCCAGGCCGGAGTCGGTCTCGTCGAGGACTGCGAGCTTGGGCTCGAGCACGGCGAGCTGGAGGATCTCGTTGCGCTTCTTCTCACCGCCCGAGAACCCCTCGTTCACGGCCCGGTTCAGGAAGCTGTCGTCCCAGCCGATGGCCTTGAGCTTCTCCTCCAACACCTGCAGGAAGTCGAGCGGGTCGAGCTCGGGCAGCCCCCGGTGCTTGCGGAGCGCGTTCACCGCCGACCGCAGGAAGTAGGAGTTGGTGATACCGCGAATGGCCACGGGATATTGAAACGCGAGAAACACCCCCTCGCGGGCCCGTTCCTCGGGCGCCATGTCGAGCAAGTCCTTCCCGAAGTACCGGACGCTGCCGGCGGTGATGGTGTACGCCGGGTGGCCCGCCAGCACCTGCGCGAGCGTGCTCTTGCCCGAGCCGTTGGGCCCCATGATGGCGTGCACCTCGCCCGTGCGGACCGCGAGGTCGACGCCCCGGAGGATCTCGTTTCCCTCGACGGAGGCGTGGAGGTTCTGGATCTCGAGCATCGGGGGGAGCGTCATCCTACGCTGCCTTCCAAGCTGATGCCCAGGAGATTCTGAGCTTCGACCGCGAACTCCATGGGCAGCTCCCGAAAGACTTCTTTGCAGAAGCCGTTGACGATCATCGAGACGGCGTCCTCCGCGGAGAGGCCCCGTTGCTTGCAGTAGAAGATCTGGTCTTCGCCAATCTTCGACGTGGACGCTTCGTGCTCCATGATCGCCGTGCTGTTGCGCACATCGATGTAGGGAAACGTGTGCGCGCCGCACTGGTCACCGATGAGCATCGAGTCGCACTGCGAGTAGTTCCGCGCGCCCTCGGCACCCTTCATGATCTTCACCTGGCCGCGGTAGGTGTTCTGTCCGCGGCCGGCGGAGATGCCCTTGGAGATGATGGTGCTGCGGGTGTTCTTCCCGATGTGGATCATCTTGGTCCCGGTGTCCGCCTGCTGGCGGTTGTTGGTGACCGCCACCGAGTAGAATTCCCCGATCGAGTTGTCGCCTTGGAGGATGCACCCGGGGTACTTCCAGGTGATCGCCGAACCGGTCTCGACCTGGGTCCAGGAAATCTTGGAGTTCTTCCCGGCGCACTTGCCGCGCTTGGTGACGAAGTTGTAAATGCCGCCCCGGCCTTCCGCGTCACCGGGATACCAGTTTTGCACCGTCGAGTACTTGACGGTGGCGTTATCGAGCGCCACGAGCTCGACAACCGCGGCGTGGAGCTGATGCTCGTCACGCATCGGCGCCGAGCAGCCCTCGAGGTAGCTCACAGAGGCCCCTTCCTCCGCCACGATGAGCGTGCGCTCGAACTGCCCCGTGGACGACGCGTTGATACGGAAGTAGGTCGAGAGCTCGAGGGGGCAGCGCACGCCCTTGGGGATGTAGGCGAAGGAGCCGTCCGAGAAGACCGCCGAATTCAGCGCGGCGAAGAAGTTGTCGGTGTAAGGCACGACCGAGCCGAGCCAGCGCTCGACCAGTGCGGGGTGCTCGCGCACCGCATCGGAGAAGGCGCAGAAGATGACGCCAGACTTGGCGAGCGTCTCTTTGAACGTCGTGCCGACCGAGACGCTGTCGAACACCGCGTCCACCGCCACGCCGGCGAGCCGCTTCTGCTCGGCCATCGGGATCCCCAGCTTCTCGAACGTCTCGAGCAGCTTGGGGTCCATCTGCTCCAGGCTTTCCAGCTTCGGCCGCTGCTTGGGCGCCGAGTAATACCGGATGGCTTGATAGTCGATGGGATCGTACCGCACGTTCGCCCAGGTCGGCTCCTTCATGGTGAGCCAGTGCCGGTAGGCCTTGAGCCGCCACTCGAGCATGAACTCGGGCTCGCCCTTCTTGCTCGAAATAAGCCGGACGATGTCCTCGTTGAGACCGAGCGGGATGGCATCGGCCTCGATATCGGTCACGAACCCGTACTTGTAGGGCTGGAGAACCTGCGCTTCGATCGACGTCATACCTGCTCCAACGGTGGCGCAGAGTCGGGCGTCGTCGCGGAGGCCGCCGCCTCGAACTGAATGGCGTACTCGCACGCGTTGCAGCCGCTCACGATGTGCGTCCGGCGATCCACGGCAGCGCCGAGGACGACTTGCAGAAATTTCTCTTCGGCCGCGCACACCTCCGGGAATCGCTCGGCCACCGAGCGGATCGCGCAGTTGTGCTCGGCGAGGCGGAAGGCGCCCTCGGTCTCCTGCCACTCGGCCATGTACCCCGCTTCCGACATCAGCTGGGTGATCGCCTCCAAGCGATCGCTCCCCGCCACGCCCTCGAGCTCGGTGCGGAGCTTGCGCGTCAGCGCCGCGTAGTGATCATCGAACAGCTCCACCACCGCGCTCCGTCCCGCCTTTTCGGTGACGCGCTCGAGCAGCTCGGTGAGCGTCTCCTCGTAGCGGCGTGGGAACAGCGCCTCGCCGGCGTCGCTCAGCCGGTAGGCGAAGGTGGGGGCGCCCAGTCCGCGCTGCTCGCGGCCGTACACGATCAGCCGCTCGGTCTCGAGCTCCTTGAGGTGATGCCGGATCGCATTGGGCGAGACGCCGAGTTTTTCAGCCAGCTCCCGGGCCGTAAGCGGCGGGGCGCGCTTCAACTCCTGCAGGACCTCACCCCGAAGTCCTTTGTGCGCCGGCAGATGCGGCAGAGGAAGGGTCATGCGGAGAATCCTACGTACAGGATTCGGGATTGTCAACTAAATCAAAGGAGAATTGTGCGAATGTGTAACATATTGTCGCGTCAGTAGATATCACGGTTGAGCGTGCGGATTAGGCGCTCATAGTCCTCCGGCGTGTTAAGGTCGTCGCACACCGCTGGGTCTTCGACCACGACGGAGACGACTTCGGCGGCGTGCGCGTGGAGCACGGCGCGGGCTCCGGCGCGGGTTGCCGCCTCGCCCGATTCGAGCTCGCCGAACACCGCGGCGTCCCAAATCACGGGGTGGCCGCGGCGGTTCCCGAACACGGGGACGACCGCGGGCGCCGGTGAGCGGCGATAGGCCTCGATCAAGCGCTCGACCGTGGCGATGCGGACATGGGGGAGATCGATCGGCCAGACCAGAATCGCGGCGGGTCGCGCGGACGCGAGCGCGGCAAGCGCACAGCGCAGCGATGCAATCGGGCCGCCCTCGACGTCGGGATTCTCGACGACGAGGCAGTCGTGCCCCGCGAGCACCGGCCGAATACGGGAGGCGTCCGGCCCGACCACGACCACGCGTGCCTTGAGGTCCAGCGCCTCGAACGCCTCGAGAATGCGCACCACGAACGGCTGGCCGCGGAAGTCGAGCAGGGCCTTGGGCGAGCCCATGCGAACGGAGCGCCCGGCCGCGAGCACGACGCCGGCGATCGACACGGCAGAATCATACCGCGAGTTGCAGGTCGGCGCCAAATCGCCACATTTCGCGGCCTATGGCCGTCCGTCGCATCCGCCAGCTCGGCGACCCTGTGCTCCGGGTCCGCTGCGAGCGCGTCCAAGATCCAAAGTCCGCCGCCGCTCGCCTCGTGGCGGACGACCTGCGGGACACCCTGCGGGCCGCCCGGCGCAAGTACCAGATGGGCCGCGCGATGGCCGCGCCACAGATCAGCGCCCCGGTGCGCATCGTGGTGATTGAGACCGAGAAGCAGCGTTGGACGATGGTGAATCCGGAGATCACCGACGTGGGCGCCGACGACTTCCAGGTGTGGGACGACTGCTTCTCATTTCCCAACCTGCTGGTGCGCGTCACCCGCGCTCACCAGATCACCGTGAGCTATCAGGATCTGAAGGGCAAAACGCACACCCTTGAGCTCAAAGAAGGGATGGCCGAGCTGCTGCAGCACGAGATCGACCACCTGGACGGAATCCTCGCGGTAGACCGCGCCAGCGGACTCGATCCATTCGCTTTCCGGAAGGAATGGGAGAAGCTGCATCACCCCGCCGAGCGGTACGGACCGCCGAAACCCCGCGAGATGCTATGACGCTGATCGAGGAGCATGCCCGCCAGGCGAGCAGTGCCTCCTCCCCGTTGCACGCTTGTCCCTTGGCTTCTGGGCGACCCGGCGTCTAGATTGAGCGGTGACAGGGGTGCCCGCCACCTGTGCGCGCGGCGGGCTGAGATCACACCCTCGGAACCTGATCCGGTTCGTACCGGCGAAGGGAGTCGGACATGACTTGCGTCACCCAGATGTACTTCGCCCGCCAGGGCCACGTGACCGACGCGATGCGCCGGGTGGCCGAGCGGGAAGACCTGCCCGCCGAGCTGATTCGCGACGAAGTCGCCGCCGGTCGCCTCGTGATCCCCGCGAACATTCACCACCTCGCCAAACGGCTCGACCCGATGGCCATCGGGACGGTGGCCAAGGTCAAGATCAACGCCAATATCGGTAATTCGGCGGTCACGAGCGACCTGGACGGGGAGCTCGAGAAGCTGCACCACGCCGTGCACTACGGTGCCGACACGGTGATGGACCTCTCGACCGGCGGCGAGATCGACGCGATCCGCCAGGCGATCATCGACGCCTCCCCAGTGCCGATCGGCACGGTGCCGATCTACCAGGCGGTGCAGCAGGTAGCGAAGGTGGAGGAGCTGACGGCCGACGGCCTGCTCGACGTGATCGAGCACCAAGCGCGGCAGGGCGTGGACTACGTCACCGTGCACTGCGGCATCCTGCGTGAGCACGTGCCGCTCGCGCTCGGCCGGGTGACGGGGATCGTCTCGCGGGGAGGCTCGCTGCTCGCCTACTGGATGTCGGCCCACCAGCAGCAGAATCCCTTGTACACGCACTACGACCGGATTCTCGAGATCGCGCGACGCTACGATGTGACCCTGTCGCTCGGAGACGGACTGCGGCCGGGATCGCTCGCGGACGCGACCGACAAGGCGCAGCTCGCGGAGCTGGTGGTGCTGGGCGAGCTGACCGAGCGGGCGTGGGCGCAGGACGTCCAGGTGATGATCGAGGGGCCAGGCCACATCCCGCTGCACCAGATCGAGGTGAACGTCCGGCTGCAGAAGGAGCTGTGCCACGACGCGCCGTTTTACACTCTAGGGCCGCTCGTGACCGACGTCGCGCCGGGGTACGATCATATCACGTCCGCGATCGGAGCGGCGATGATCGGGTGGCACGGCGCGGACATGTTGTGCTACGTGACGCGCAAGGAGCACCTCGGCCTGCCCAACGCCGAGGAGGTGCGCGAGGGCGTGATCGCGTACAAGATCGCGGCTCACGCAGCGGATCTCGCGCGGCGGCGCCCCGGCGCACGCGACCGCGACGACGCCTTGTCCCGTGCGCGGTACGCGTTCGACTGGAAGGAGCAGTTCGCGCTGGCGCTCGACCCCGACCGCGCGCGCGCGCTGCACGACGAATCGCTGCCGGCCGAGTACTTCAAGAGTGCCGAGTTTTGCGCGATGTGCGGGCCGAAGTTCTGCTCGATGCACATCACCCGGGAGATCGAGCGCATGCAGGGCACGCGCGAGGCCGTGCCCGCGGATTGAAGCGCTAGCCCACCATCCCGAACGCCCGCACCGGAAAGCTGCCCATCCCGCGGACCTTCACCGGCACGGCGAAGAAGCGGAAGCCCTCGTCGGGCAGGTCTCCCAGGCTGCAAAGGTGCTCGACGATCGGGATCCCGGCGCCCAGGAGAATCGTGTGGGCGGGCCGTGAGGGATCGGTGTCATCGTCGATGTTGAGGGAGTCGATCCCGACCAGCACGGCGCCCGCGGTCACCAAATGCTGCGCCGCGCCGCGGGTAAGGAACGGATGGCCCTGCGCGTAGCGATCGGTACGCCAGTGCGCGTCCCACCCGGTATGCACCAGCACCGCCCGGCCACGAACCTCCCGACGACTGAACAGCGGCGCGTCGAGCGATCGGTCCTGCCGGGTCGTGACACGGATCACCACGCCCTCCAGATCGGCGACGGCGGAAAGCGGGAACCCCGCGAGGTCCACCCCGTCGGCGTAGCGATGGAACGGAGCGTCGATGTAGGTGCCGGTGTTCGCCAGCATCTCGATCCGCCCCATCTGGAACGTGGTGCCCGGGCCGTAGCGGGTCTTGGACGCCTCACGGCTCAGCCAGTCACCGATCACCGGTGTGGGGAGGCCGGGGTAGGTCACCATCCCGTGCTCGACCTCGTGACTCACGTCGACGAGCCGGTGGGAGGGAGACACGGCTTGCGGCCCTAGTACTTCGACTGCATGTACGCCACGCCGGGGGCCAGCGCGCTGCGCCAGGCCCGCTCCACCGCGGGGGTGAACTCCGGATCGTGCTGGCGGATGCTCATCAGGAGCGCGTCCACGAAGGGGCCGTAGAGCTCCGCCCGAATCTTGAGATCCCGGTGGCCGTGCCGCTCGGCGAGCCGGCTGAGGATCGTCGGCTCCTTGAGGGGCTGATCGGGGAAACTGAGCAACAAGCCGATCGCGTGGCGCAGCAGCTTGTGCTGCCGCTCGAAGTCGGTCTCGGCGAACATCGGCTCTGCCTCGGGGCACAGCTTGAAGAAGTTCCCGTAGAACCCGGGGAAAAAGTCGGGTGCCTGGCAGGCCCGTTCGTAGCTCTCGCGCGCCGTGGTCATCACCTCCCGCTCCATCAGCAACCCCCTGTGACGTGGTTCGTCGATGTGGTGACGCGGTTCACGCGGCCGGCTGCACGGGTGCCGGCAGCACGCGCGCGAGGGCCTTGAGCAGCGCCCCGTCGGGCGTGCCGCCATCGGACGCCTCGCTGAGTACCAGCGCAAATCGACGCCGCAGCAGAGGATCGCGCATTGCCTGCGCGGCGAAATGGATAGTAAGCGGGATGAACCACGGCGCGCGCCTGGCACCGGTGCCGGCGCGAGCCACCGCGGCGTACTGCTCGAACAGCGCCAGGAGGAAGGCGCCCTTAGAGGGGAACTGGCGATAGATCGCCCCTTTGGTGAAGCCCGCGGCCTCGGCGACATCGTCGAGCGACGTGGCCTCGAACCCCCGCTCGGCAAACAGCTTGAGGCCGGCCTCGAGAAGCAGGGTGCGGGTCTCCGTTTTGCGCCTCTGATGGATGATTCCCATTGGTATCAAAGATACGACAAAGAATCTCAGTGGCAACCTCGGAGCACCCCAGAGGCCTACTGGCGCCGGGAGCATTGAGCGAAGCTTCCGATTGGTATCACAGATACGTTTCGGTATCTATGAATGGAGCGTGGCCAGCGCCGCCAGCACCATGGAGGGCGTGAGAGGCAGTTCCCGCACCTGGACTCCCAGGGCGTCAAACTCGGCGTCGGCGATCGCGGGTGCCGTGGATGATCGGCGGTTTCGGCAAGCACTTTGGCCCGACGTGATTCGCCACTGGATCGGCGACCGAGATGATGCGCGCATCGATCTCCGGAATGTCGGCGAACATCGGAATCTGCTCAACGGTACGCTCCTCGCGACCCTCGATCTCGACGGTAGTGGTGACGAACCGGTTGCCGCTCATGTGCGGCGGCGGCGGCCCCGCGCGGCGAGCGCAATCGCCCTGCGGATCTCGGGGTAGTTGCTGCAGCGGTACAGGTTCCCCGCCATCGCACGCGCGAGCTGCGCGCCGATCGGGGCGGGATGTGCGCGCAGCAACGCCACGGCAGAGAGGACTTGGCGGCGCGCAGAATCCGCATTGCGGTGCGTCGGCGGCGATGAAGGCGCTTTGGACGGATCCAGCGCGGCGAGCAGACTGGTGCGCGGCTCCACGGCGACCGCGTGCGCGCGGCCGTTGACGACAGGGTTGCCGGGGTCCCAGGCCTTGACGCGTTAGGGGTCGTTTCTATGTTTCGCATCCGCCTGGTACCGCGAGTCCGGAACGGGCGCTATTTCGGGAGTACGAGATGCCGTACATCATCGTCGAGCCCTGCATCAACGTGAAGGACCGGTCCTGCGTGGACGTGTGCCCCGTGGATTGCATCTACGAGGCCGAGGATCAGCTCTACATCCATCCCGACGAGTGCATCGACTGCGGAGCGTGCGAGCCGGAGTGCCCGGTGACGGCGATTTTCCCCGAAGAGGACGTGCCCCCGCAGTGGAAGGACTTCATCGCGAAGAACCGCGACGTTTTTCAGAGCGCCAATCCGCCCGGCAAGCCGCAGCGCAAAGGCTCCTGATCACCCCGCGAGGCGGCCTTCCTGCGCCGCCACGTCCCGCATCCCGTCCACCAGGGCGCGCATCTCCAGCTTGATCCGATCCAGCTCCGCGCGGGCGCGCGCCGGGTCCATCTCGCCGACGCCGGCCCGCACCGCCACGCGGTTCAAGGCGCGGCCCTTTTCCAGCAGATCGTCCATGAGGGCGCGGAGCGCGAAGTAGCGCCGCCGCTCGTCGTAGGAGGCGCGGAACCGCCGCGTGAGCTCCTCGGTAGGCAGCGAGCGTGCCTGCCGCAGCAGCTCTTCGGGGCTGCGCGCGATCAGCTCCTCCTTGTCCCACACCTCGGTTCCGCCGCTTTCGGAGAACCACAGCCGGCCGCGCCACCACGCCTCGTCCTCAAGACGCAGGCGCAGCATCACCCGCCATTGCAGTGCGTCGACGTGGATATAGCCGACGAAGCCTTGGCGAATCGGCTCGATATCATCGGCGTGCTGCGGGGCAGGCATGTGGGTACGCTACCGACGCCGGCGGGAGAACGGAAGAGTCACGCGAGCGCACCGAGGAACTCCGCCAGCAGGCGGCTGGTCGCGACGGGCTGCTCGAGCGGCGCCAAGTGCCCCGCGGACGCGATGGTCGCGAACTGCGCGCCCGGAATGGCCGCCGCCATCGCCCGCATCCCCGCGGGTGGCGAGATTTCGTCGTCGGCGCCGCCCAAGACGAGGGTGGGCACGCCGATTCGGGGCAACAGGTCGGTCGAGTCGGGGCGATCCCGCAGCGCGCGCAACGCACCCACCACCCCGGCGACGGAGGTGCGTAGGATTATCGCCCGCACGAACGATTCGACGTCGGGCTGCGTGGCGCGAGTCACCGGAGCGAGAAGCCTCGGCACCAGACGGTCCGCCACCGCCGCAATGCCCTCCCGCTCGGCCACCACAGCGAGCTCGTCGCGACCCCGTTTGGCGTCGGGCGAGTCGGCGGTCGCCTTGGTGTCGCACAGGACCAGGGCCCGCAACCGGTCGGGATGGCGCCGCAGCAGCTCGAACGCCACGTACCCTCCCATCGAGACTCCACACAGGACGGCCCGGTCCACGCCCGCGGCATCGAGCACCGCAACGAGGTCATCGGCGTAGCGGGCCATCGAGTACCCGGCGTCGAGGGGGGGTGCGGTGGAAGCGCCGGCCCCGCGCAAGTCGGGCGCGATGCGCTTGCACCGGCTGAGGGCGGCGAGCTGATGCATCCACATCGAGCGGTCGAGCGGGAAGGCGTGGACCAGCAGCAGCGGCAGGCCTTTGCCGCGAACCTCTACGGCGATGGTGGCGCCGTCCGTCTCGACCCGCATCACGTCCTTGTTGATGGGCATCACGGTAGGGGGGGGGGGGGCGGGGCCGCAAACGTATGCCAGAACACCACGCGCCGGAACCCGCTCGCGGCGAGCGGCCTCAGCTCGGCGAACGCCTTGGCACCGTACGTCGGGTCGAGCGCGAGGCCGTGCGCGACGGCGAAACGGCGAGCGGACTCACCGGGGGCGCTCGGGTGCCCATAGCCCGGGCCCAACCCGTCGACGAGGCGGAGTGCGGGAAGCGGCAGGTGGGGCGAGACGCCGAGCGGTCGAAGCAGGGCGGCCGCTCCGAGCGCCAGCGAGCGGACACGCCAGCCGTTCGCCACGAGACGCGGGGCCACCCGCACCGCCACGACCGTCGTCGGCCAGCCGAGCAACCCGACGGCGAGAAGCAGGCCGGCCGCCGTACCACCCGAGCCGAGGGGGACGAGGAGAGCATCGGGGGGAGGAAGCGCCGGGAGGAGCTGGGAAGCGAGCTCGAGGCCAGCGAGGCAGTGTCCCACGACGCCGCGCGGGTGGGCGCCGCCGCCGGGGATCCAACGCGGGCGGCCCAGCCGCCCGGCCGCCCTCCATGCGGACAGCACGGCCAGCGGGAATGTGAAGAGCGACCCCGCGCGGACGACGATGTCGGCCGCCGCGGCGCTCGCCACGGCCACCGCGCGTGCCGTGTCGGTGTCGGGTTGCGGAAACAGCGCCAGCGCGCTCCGGTATCCGAGGGCCCGCGCGTGGACGGCGGTAGCGAGGCAGTGCGTGGAGCCGGTCCCGCCAATAGTGACGAAGACGGTGTCCGGGCGGGCACCGGCGAGCAGGAACTCGAGCCCGCGCACCTTGACGCCTCCGCAGATCGCAGCGGACAAGTCCTCGCGCTTCAGCCAGAGATGCGCGAGCCCGAGTGCCGCCGCGGCGCCGGGGGCGGCCTCGAGCGACGTGGGCCAGCGGCCGAGACTGCAGGGCGCGAGCGCGGCGCGTATCTTTTCCGAGAGCTGGACCGGATCCGTCACCATTGCCCCCCTTGCCCCGAGCGAAACCAATGCAGGTCGCGACCGACTACATCCGCCACGCCGCCCGCGCCGCGCGCAAGTACGCGGGCGATCCGTTCGGCGGCCCTGCTCCCGCGCAGGCCCCTGATGCCGAGTTCTACAAGACGCTGGCCAAAGCGCTGGAGGAAATCGCCGGCGGCATGGAGCAGCTGGGGAAAGAAGAATAGTGCGTGGATAGCTACGTCCGCACGGACGCCGAGCTGGCGGCGGTCGTTGCGGAGCTGCGCGCCGGGCCGCTCGTCGCGGTGGACACCGAGGCCGCGAGCTTCCACAAGTACGTGGACCGCGTCTATCTGGTGCAGCTGTCCTCCCGCACCCGGACGGCCATCATCGATCCGCTGGCGGTGGCCGACTTGGCGCCGCTCGGCATGCTGCTCGCCGACCCCGCCGTCGAAAAGGTCTTCCACGACGCGGACTACGACCTGCGGATCCTCGACCGCGACTACGGTGTTCGCGCCGCGCGGCTGTTCGACACGCGGATCGCGGCGCAGCTGCTCGGTGAGCCGGCGATCGGGCTGGGGTCGCTGCTCGAGAAGCACCTCGGGGTGAAGCTCTCGAAGGCGCACCAGAAGGCCGATTGGTCCCAGCGGCCCCTGCCCCCCGAGATGCTGGCCTACGCGGCCGACGACACCCGCCACCTGCCGCGGCTGCGTGATGCGCTGCAGGCGCAGCTCAGCGCGCGGGGCCGACTGACCTGGGCCGCCGAGGAGTTCGCCCGGCTTGAGGAACGGAGATGGACCGGAGGGGGAGGGGGAGGGGGAGGGGGGGGGGGGGGGGAGGGAACGGACAACGGTGTAGAGGCGTACCTGCGGGTAAAAGGGGCCAAGGCACTGCGGCCACGCGAGCTGGCGGCATTTCGCGAGCTGCACGCCTGGCGCGAGGGTCTCGCCCGGCGTGAGGACAAGGCGCCCTTCCGCATCATCGGCAACGACCCACTCCTCGCCGTGAGCCGCGCACTGCCGGAAACGGCGGAGGTGTTGGGGCGCGTGGACGGCCTGCCACCCTCGCTGGCTCGCCGGCACGGGGCCGCGATGCTCGACGCGGTGCACCGCGCGCGCGCGCTGCCGGATTCCGATCTGCCGCGGCCCGCGCGGGCACCGCGAGCCCCTCGAGATCCGCGGTTCGAGGAGCGCGTGGAAAAGCTCAAGACGGCGCGAACCCGCCTCGCTGCCGAGCTGGGCCTCGATCCCGGCGTCCTATGCGGGCGGCCCACGCTCGAGGCGGTGGCGCGGGCGGCTCCAAACGATCGCGCCGGGCTCGCCCGTGTGGGGGAGCTCCGGCGCTGGCAGCTCGAAGTACTCGGGGATGCGTTGCTCGCCGCCCTCGCTTAGAACCCCATCATCGCCCGAAGGCGCGGATCGACTTTCTCCGGCGTCCAGTAGGGCTCCCACACGATCTCGATGTCCACGTCCTTGACCCCTTCCAGGGGACGCACGGTCTTGTGGATGTCGTTCATGATTTGGGGGCCCGCTGGGCAGCCGGGCGAGGTGAGGGTCATGCGGATATGCACGGCGCCGTCCTCGACCTCGACGTCGTAGACCAGCCCCAGGTCGATGATGCTCAGGTTCAGCTCCGGATCCTTGACGGTCCGGAGCGCCTGGCGCACCGCTTCTTCAGTCACCGTCGCTGTTGTCACGCTTCCTCCTGCCGGGCCAACCTAGCCGCGAGGCCGCGGCGCGGTCAATGCGCCACCGGGTCCCCGCACGACGCAGCGGCGCCGTTCAGCGACCCGCCGGTAGACACCTCGGGCGATGGGACGCACTCCCGGAACCGCGAACAAGACCCGCCACCACCGCGTCGGCCCGGGCAGTAGTCGTAGCAGCTCCGGAATCGCGTCCGCTCCGGTGAACGTGCGTCCGTCCGGAAGCACCAGGTGCATCGCGGCGGCGAGCGCGGGCAAGCCGATCCCGAATCCCGCCACCGCGCCCTCATCCTGAAACGGCACGAGGGCGATCCGGTGTTCCCGGTCCCAGACGGCCAGGCGCGCCGCGAGCGAGCGGCAGAGGTCGCACTCCCCGTCATAGATCAGGGTCGGCCGCTCAGGGAGAGCGGGATGCATCGTCATGCGCGCGCGCGGCAGCGTCGGCGACGCGACCGCGGACTTCCTTCAGAATGGTGAATGCGGTGCGAGCGCGCGGGGCATACGCGCGATTCGTGAGCAGCGCCACGAACAACCCGCGGTCGGGATCGATCCAGAGCGACGTCCCCGTCCAGCCGGTGTGCCCGTAGCTGCGGGGACCGAACAGCAGGCCCGCACTGCTGGTCCGTTCGCCGGTGGGCACGGCTTGCCAGCCGAGGGCCCGTGCCTCGCTGCCCCGGCCGAAGTCGGCCGCTTTGGTGGTGAACAGGCGCACCGTCTCGGCGCGCACGAGCCGCCGGCCATCGGGTAGCGTTCCGCCACGGAGGATGAACTGCGCGAACCGGGCCAGGTCTCGCGCGCTCGCGAACAGCCCGGCATGCCCCGCGACGCCGCCCAAGCGCACGGCATTCTGGTCGTTCACCACGCCGGCAACGGGATGTCCGCGCCACACGCCGGTGGGAGCGATGCGCCGCCGCAGCCGCGGCGGCGGGCGGAACAACGTCTGGCGCAAGCCGAGCGGGGTGAAGATCTCGCGGGCCGCGAACGCATCGAGCGGCTCCGCGGCGGCGCGCCGCACGATCTCGCCGAGCAGGATGGCGTTGAGATCGGAGTAGATCACCCGCGTGCCCGGAGGGACGATCGGCGTCGCGGCGAAGACGAGCCCCAGCGCCGCGGCCGAGTCCGCTGCCTCGCGGTACAACGGCAGCGTGGGCCGAAGCCCGGAGGTATGGGTGAGCAGGTGCCGCACGGTGATCGCGGCGGTGCCGGGGCCATGGAACTCCGGGACGTACGTGGCCACGGATGCCTCGAGCCGGATCTTGCCGCGGTCCACCAGTAGCATCAGCGCGGTGGTGGTCGCAACGACCTTGGTGACGGAGGCGAGATCGTAGAGGGTGCTGTCGGGGTCGACGGCCGGGCTGCCCGGCGACCAGGTGAAGTGCCCATACCCCCGCGCCAGCAGCACTGTGTCGACGCGCCCGATGACCAGCGCGGCGCCCGGGTAGGCGCCGCGGCCAATCCCCGCTTGCACTACCGGGTCGAACGTGGCGGCGTCGAACCTGGCGACCGCCTGGACGAGCAACAGGACCGTCAGCACCAAATCCCCGGAATGGGCCGCCCGCAGGAGGGGCACCGCCCGTCGGCGCCGACGCGCTGGCGGCGGATGACGTATCCGGAGCGCTCGATCAGAAGGTCCCCGCATCCGGGGCAGTAGGTGTGCTCCCAGCGGCCTACGCGGCCGGGCAGGTTGCCGGCATAGACGAACTTGAGGCCGGCGCGCGCCCCGATCTCGCACGCCCGCAGCAGCGTTTGGGGCGTCGCATCGTCGGGGTCCGTCATCTTGTAGTCCTTGTGGAATGCCGTCACGTGCCAGGGGATGTCGGGGGACACGGACGCGAGGTACTCGGCCGCGCGGGTCAGCTGGGCATCGTCGTCGTTGAAGCCCGGCACGACCAGCGTCACGACCTCGAGCCAGAAACCGCGCTCGTAGACCATGCGGATGGCGTCGAGCACGTGTTGCAGCACCCCGCCGAGCTCGCGGTAGCGGCGATCGTCCATCGCCTTGAGATCGATCTTGTAGCAGTCGGTCCAGGGCCGGATGTAGTCGAGTACCTCGGGGGTCGCGTTGCCGTTGGAAATGAAGGCGGTCTTGAGCCCGTGCCCGCGTGCGACCCGAAAGACGTCCACCGCCCATTCGGCGGTGATCAGCGGCTCATTGTAGGAGGAGCCGACCAGCCTCGCCCCCTGGTCGAGGGCGAGCCGCACCAGGCTGTCGGGCGTCACGTCGGTCGGCAGCACGCCAGCGGTCTCGTCGCGCAGCGCCTGCGAGGTGAGCCAGTTCTGGCAGTAGCCGCAGTGGAAGTCGCATCCCAGCATTCCGAACGTGAGCGTGTCGGAGCCCGGCAGGGCGTGGAAGAACGGCTTTTTCTCGGTGGGGTCGCATTGCAGCGCCGCCACGTAGCCCGCCGGAGCGTAGAGCGTGCCCGCGCGATTGAACCGCACCTTGCAGATGCCGCGGCGGCCGGGTTTGACCAAGCAG
This sequence comes from Gemmatimonadota bacterium, assembly GCA_041477065.1. GTDB lineage: Bacteria > Gemmatimonadota > Gemmatimonadetes > Gemmatimonadales > GWC2-71-9 > 13-1-40CM-70-15. The sequence continues at coordinate 227,997 of JBGOUQ010000001.1, read as the reverse complement.
CGGTGCCCGCAGGCGAAGCACCGCACGGCGCCGTCCTCGAGGCCCTCTACCAGCACACCCGGGCGCACTCGCGCGTCGAGCAGCTGGGCGAGCGCGGCAGTACCGCCGTCGCCAGGCGGCGCGTCGGGAGTCAGCAACGGGATGATACTGCGGTGCGGCATGAGGGCGCCGGTTCCTCTAGTATGCGCCGTCGCTGGAACCGCCGTGGCGGATCACCGCACGCTGCCTGGCGTCAGGTGGTAGAGCAGCACCGCGGTGCGGACGTCGCGCTCGGTGATCTGGCGTGCGGTCTCCCGGGCGTACATCAGGTCGGTCGAGTCCGGGGAGTGATCGAGACCGAGCACGTGCCCGATTTCGTGCAGGGCCACGGCGCGCACGTCGTCCACGCCGAGCGGCCGTCCCTTGGGATCGAACGTGGCGATCGTCACGACGGCTTTGAGGATGTGACCGTCCTGGTCCCACTCCAGGTCGGTTTGCCCCGTCCGGTCGATGTCGAACCGGACCTTCCAGCGCAAGGTGACTTCAGCGCGGGTCGAGTCCGCATCCAGGTCGAAGCGGATCGGTACGCCCGTCTGCTCCCACTGGTGGAAAGCGGTGCGGATCGCAGCGAGGAATTCCGGGCGGTAGTTGGCGACCTCTCCCGGAGTGAGGGTAACGCGGACCGGGTCGACGGAGCGATTGCTCCAGCGATGCAGGGCGGAGTCTTGGCTCTCGGCGACGATCTCGTTGAGGTACGTGGCGCCGGCGCCCGCGCGGATACGGCGGCGCGTTTCCGAGCGCGCCAGCAGCTCCAAGTAGCCGGGGCCGGCCACGGGATCAGGCGTACTGGTGCCCTGGGACACCACCGTCCGAGGCGGCGGGGCTCGCCGCACAATCGGCACCGGCGCCGGCTCCGGTGCCGCCGCCGGGGCGGCCGGCGCGCCGTGGCGGGAGGTGAGTGCGTCCCAGACCACGGCCAGCACGATCAGCGTCGCGAGGGCGCCGATGAGGCGGGAGCTGGAGCCCTGAGCCATGCGCGCAATATGCCGACGCGCGGAGCGTCGCCGCTAGCTTTGCCCTCCGCGCGTCTCTATGATTGTGACCTGCTTATGTTTGGACGCTAAGTGTTTCGACTCCCTGCCAAGCTGATCGTCCGTCGGCGCCGGTGGGTGCTCGTTGCGTGGGGCGCGCTGGCGGTGTTCTTCGCGCCCCGAGCCGCGCGCGTGCAGCAGGTGCTCGCCGTGCGAGGCAGCTCCGACCAATCGACGGAGTCCCATCGCTCGGCGATTCTGATCAAGGAGGCGTTCCCCAGCCCGGTCGCCGACTACGTGGCGGTGGTCGTGCACGGACCGGTCGCGCAGCGGAATCAGCGTTTTCGGGCGGTGCTCGATTCGATCTCCGCGGCGGTCGCCCGCCGGCCCTATGTAAGCCAGGTCATCTCCCTGCGGTCCATCGGTGACTCCGCGCTCGACCAGCCGGACCAGCGCACCACCTTCCTCATCGCCGCCCTCACCCCCGACAGCACGAGCGACATCACCAAGAACTACGTTCCCGACCTGCGGGCCGAGCTCGCCCGCACGCTGCGCCGCCTCCCCGGCGGCGCGGGGTTCGAAGTGAAGGTCACTGGAGACCCGGCGCTGGACTACGATATCCGAACCATCAGCGCGGAGGACACCGCTCAGGGCGAGCGGCGCCTCGCGCCGCTGACCCTGGTCGTGCTGGTGCTCGCCTTCGGCGCCCTCGTCGCGGCGTTGCTCCCGCTCGCCGTCGGGGTACTGGCGATCACGATCGCGCTCGGTGTCGTGACCATCGCCGCTCAGTTCGAAACGATGTCGGTGTTCGTGCTCAACATCACGACGATGGTCGGGCTCGGGGTCGGCATCGACTACTCGCTGCTGATCGTGACTCGGTTCCGGGAGGAGCTGAACCGCGGCCTGACTCCGGCGGACGCGGCGGTGCGGACCATGCAGACGGCCGGCTCGGCCGTGATCACATCGGGGCTGACGGTCGTCGTCGGATTCGCCGCCCTGCTCACCACCCCGCTGGTCGAAACGCGGTCGGTCGGCATCGGCGGGCTCCTCGTGGTGGGGATTGCCGTCCTCCTGGCCACCACCTTCCTGCCGGCGGCGCTGGCGATCCTGGGGCGCAACATCGACCGCCCGCGCTGGCTCGCCCGCCCGCTCGCCCGGATCCACGCCCCCACCGGGTGGGAGCGGTGGGCCCGCTGGCTGGGACACCGTCCCTGGCGGGCGATCGCCGGGGGGGGGCTCACCATCGGGCTCCTCACCCTACCGCTCACTCAGATCCGCATCGGTCTGCCGGCCACGAACTGGTTCCCATCGGAGTCGGAATCCGGCCAGGGGCTCGACCAGCTCCGGGAGATGGGCGCGAGCGGGGTGATCCAGCCGATGCGCATCGTCGTGCGCTTTCCCGAAGGTGAGTCGGCGCTCTCGGCCGGGCGGTTGGCCGGCCTGAAGACGCTGAGCGACTCGCTGCGGCGGGATCCGCGCGTCAAGCAGGTCCGCGGGATCGCCACCTTGCGACCGATGTCCCGGCTGCAGCTGGCGATGTTCTACAGCGACCTGCACGCCGTGCGCGCGCGCTATCCTGAGTTTTTCAACGCCTACCTCAGCGCCGACAACCGCACCACCCTCGTGGACGTCATTCCGTCCGACACGGTATCGCTGACCGGCCTCATGGAGGGCGTGCGCCACATGCGGGCGGTCATCGGGCACGGCGTGCGCGGCCTGAACGGCGCGGAAATCGCCGTCGGCGGATTCGCCGCCGCGAGCGTTGACTTGCAGCACCATCTGCTCAGCCGAATGCCGGGAATCGTGGGAATGATCCTCGGCATCACCGCGATCATGCTGTTCTTCGCCTTCCGATCGCTGCTCGTGCCCCTCAAGGCCGTCTTGCTCAACTGCTTGTCGGTGAGCGCCGCGTTCGGTGTCACGGTCCTCGTGTTCCAGCACGGCTACGGCAGCCGGCTCTTCGGATTGGAAGGGCCGACGGAGGCCATTTTCGTGGTCGTTCCGGTACTGGTGTTCGCGACCGTCTTCGGGCTCTCGATGGATTACGAGGTGTTTCTGCTGGCGCGCGTGAAGGAGGTGTTCGACAAGACCGGACGCAACGACTACGCGACGATGGAAGGGCTATCGGCCACCGCCTCCACCATCACCTTCGCCGCCGCGATCATGATCGCCGTGTTCGGCGTATTCGCTTTTTCGCGAGTGCTGGCCGTCCAGTTCATCGGCTTCGGGTTGGCGGTGGCGGTGCTGCTCGACGCGACGCTGATTCGGATGGTGTTGGTGCCGGCCATCATGCACATCGCCGGGCGATGGAACTGGTGGCCCGGCGTGCGGGCGCCGAAGCTGGACGCAGGGAACAACGACTAGGCAGGCAGGCTGGCGTCGAGGCGTCGCAGCCGCTCTCCCCACAGGTCCCAGTGCCACGCGGGCACCCGTTGCCCCGTTCGGGGGTCCTTCAGGGGCTTGTACTGGAGCCAGGCGGGATGGAGGCCGAGCGCGCGTCCCACGCGGAGCAGCTGCTCCTGGTCGCTGCTCACCAAGTGCGCCATCGGCTCGTCGCGCAGCCGGTGCCGATGAAGCCAAACGCCGCCGTCGAGGGCGAAACACAGCCCATCGCGGCGGCGCGGGAACTCCCGGAGCGGGCCGGCTAGTTGCAGGTGATGCGGCCCTCGATCGTGGCCGTGCCAATTGGCGGCCCGGTCCCGGAGAATAGGTAGCATTGACGCGGTGTCTGCGCGTGTACCGAGGTGGCGTTCCAGCCGCCCGGCGACACGTTCACCGTGATGGTGACGCCCGAGCTGGTCGCGAAGTTGTTCAACGCCGCCATGCTGCTCGTATACTTGGTGCTGTCGTAGAAAAACGCCTCTTCCGCGGTCGCGAGATTGCGCAGGTCGGACTTCATCTGGGCGACGTAGGTCTTCTCCTTGGTGTTGACGAACTTCGGGATGGCGATGGCCGCCAAGATCCCGATGATCACCACCACGATGAGCAGTTCGATCAGCGTGAAACCGCGTTGCGACTTCACAGCATGACCCTCCCTGCACCCCAGGAAACCCGGTCCCTGCCGCACCAGGCCCAGCGCTGCATATAGTAGGGCGCAAGGTGCGAAACCTGCAAGAGCCGTGCTCAAGTCTTCGCTTCCACCCAATTCTCGCCGACACCGAGACTTACGACCAAGGGGACGCGCAGCGACGCCGCCCCCTCCATGTGGCGTTTTACCAGTTCCTTGGCGCTCCCCTGCTCGGCCGACGGGACTTCGAACACCAGCTCGTCGTGCACCTGCAGCACCATCCGGGTCCGCAATCCGTCGGCGCGCAGCGCCGCGGCGATGCGAATCATGGCGAGCTTGATCAGATCGGCAGCCGAGCCCTGCAACGGAGAGTTGGTCGCGGTGCGCTCTCCGAAGGCGCGGATGTTGTAGTTCTTGTCCTTCAGCTCGGGGACGTAGCGCCGCCGCCCGAACAGCGTTTCCACGTAGCCTTTCTCTCGCGCCTGGGACACCGTGCGGTCGAGCCAGGCCCGAACGCCGGCGAAGCGCTGGAAGTATTGGCGAATGAATTCCTTGGCTTCGTCCTGCGAGATTCCCAGCTGGCGCGCCAGCGCGAACGGTCCCTGCCCGTAGATCGTGGCGAAGTTGATCGTCTTGGCGCGCGCGCGCATCTCCGCCGTGACCTGCTCCTGCGCCACGCCGAAGATGAGGCCGGCGGTCTGGCGGTGGATGTCGCCGCCCCGCTCGAACGCCTCGACGAACGCCGGGTCGCCCGAGAGGTGGGCCAGCAGCCGCAGCTCGATCTGCGAGTAGTCGGCCGTGAGCAGCACCGCGTCGGGCGGGGCGACGAACGCGCGGCGGATGGCTTCGCCGCGCGCGGACCGTACCGGAATGTTCTGAAGGTTCGGCTCGGCGCTGGAGAGGCGACCGGTCGCGGCGCCGGTCTGGTTGAAGTTAGTATGGACCCGGCCCGTCGCCGGGTTTACATACGCTGGGAGCGCGTCCACGTAGGTCGACTTGAGCTTCGTCAGCTCGCGATACTCGATCAGCAGCTTGGGCACCTCGTGCCCCATCGCGGCGAGCTGCTCCAGGACGTCGTAATCGGTGGATGACCCGGTCTTGGTTTTCTTCAGAACGGGCAGCTGGAGCTTGTCGAACAGCACCGTCCGCAGCTGCGGCGTCGAGTTGATGTTGAAGTCGGTCCCGGCGGCGCGGTGGATCTGCCGCTCCAGCTCCCCAAGCTCGATGGCGAAGCGGCGGGACAGCTCGCCGAGCAGCCCGCGATCGATCAGCACGCCGGTCCATTCCATGTCCGCCAACACCCCGATGAGCGGTACTTCGACCGTCTCGAGCAGGGGGCGGAGGCGGTGATCTTCGAGCGTCGCCGCGAGCGCCTCACGCAGCCGCAGCACCGTCTCGCTGTCGTCGCAACAGTAGCGCGCCGCCGCCGGGATCGGCACCTCCGCAAAGGGGCGCTCGCCCCGACCGCGCCCGGCGACGTCGCCGTAGGTCTGCAGCTCGACGCCGAGCGCCTCCCGCGCCAGCTCGTCGATGGCGAAAGAACGTCGGCCGGGGTCGAGTAGAAAACCCGCAAGCATCGAATCGTAGGAGACACCACCGAGCTCGACTCCGGCGCGCCGCAGCACGAGCCAATCGTACTTCACATTGTGGCCGGCCTTCGGCACGGCGGCGTCCGCGAGCAGCTCGCGCAACGCCCGCAGGGAGTCGTCCGTCAAGGGCGGCAGGTTGCGTGGCGGCACACCCCCGGCGAGCTCACCCTCGGGCGCCACATGCGCGAACGGGAGATACCAGGACCGGCCGGGCGCGACGGCGAGCGAAAGCCCGACCAGAGCCGCTCGCATCGGATCGAGCGACGTGGTCTCTGTGTCGAGCGCCACCACTTTCGCGCGGCGGCACTCGGCCACTACGGCCGCCATCTGCGCCGGGTCGTCGAGCACCTGTGCCGGCGTCCGTGGGAGCGGCGCGCCGACCGGAGATGCGGAAACCAGCGTCCTCTCCGCCGGCGGGCCCGCGGCTCCTAGCGTGTCGAGGCGCCCAATCAAGGATCGGAACTCGAGCTCCGTGAACAGTTGCGTGAGGCGCGGCACGTCGGGCGTGCGCACGCGCAGTCCCTCGGAGTCCAGGGTGACCGGGACGTCGCGCCGGATGGTCACCAGGTCGCGGGACAAGCGCGCTTCGTCCGTGTGCTGCTGCACCGCCTCCCGGGCGCGCTTGCCTGGAATTTCCGCCGCGTGGGCGAGGACGCCGTCCAGGTCCCCGTACGCGTCGAGCAGCTCGCGGGCCGTCTTCTCCCCGACCCCCTTCACACCCGGCACGTTGTCGGAGCTGTCCCCGACCAGTGCGAGGTAGTCGACGACGCGCTCGGGAGGTACGCCGAGCCGCTCGTGGGCGTTCGCAGCGTCGACCCAGTGTTCTTCGACGGCGGCCGGGCCGCCACGGCCGGGGTTCAGCAACGCGATGCCGGGACCGATGAGCTGATAGAGGTCCTTGTCCCCCGACACGATCACGACCAGGAGGCCGCGCGCCGCTCCCTGGACGGCCAATGTCCCGATCACGTCGTCGGCCTCGAAGCCTTCCACTCCGATCACGGGAACGCGAAATCCCTCGAGAATCTGCGCGATACGCTCTAACGAGCGGTTGAAGTCCTGCTGGAGCTCGTCGCCGAGCTTCTCACGGGTGGCCTTGTAAGCGGGGTACGTCTGATGGCGGAAGGACTCGCCCACGTCGTTCACCCAGCCGAGGTAGTCGGGTCGGTGCTGTTGCCGGAGGCGCAGCAGAAAATTGGTGACGCCCCAGGCGGCGGATGTATTCTCGCCGCTCTTAGTGGTGAGGGGTCGGGCGATCATGGCGAAGAAGGCGCGGTAGATGAGCGCGTAGCCATCGACCAGAAACAAGCGCTCGCGGGCGTCACGGCTGGCGTCCGGCATAGGGCGAATAATAGACGGCAAACGAAAACCCCGCCCACGCGAGCCGCGGGCGGGGACGACGAACGGCGAGGGGACCGACTAGACGCGGGTGACGTTCGCCGCGTGAAGTCCCTTGTCGCCCTGCTTCACCTCGAACTCCACGACCTGTCCCTCCGCGAGCGTCTTGAACCCGTCCATCTGGATCGCCGAGAAATGGACGAAGACGTCGTCGCCGCCTTCCTGCTCAATGAAGCCGTACCCCTTGGCGTCATTGAACCACTTCACCTTTCCCCTGATCATTCGCGCTGCCTCCTGCCGGGTCCGCACGTGAGGCGTGTCCGCCTGCTCCGCACCCTCCGTGCGGCGCGCGATAGAAATGTTGCAGGCTGGAAACCTTGTCAAGCGCGGCGCCGGTGCCGCGAGGCGCGCGCTAAGCCGCAGTCCGTCAATTGGTTGGAGCGGGACCGCCGTACAGCGCGCGATACAACTCGCGGTTGCGGAGCACGGCGCGGACGTAGCCGCGGGTCTCCTGATACGGGATCAGCTCGATGAACTGATCGGGGTCTCCCGCCCCCGGCCGGGTCAGCCAGCGCGTGACCGGTGTCGTCCCGGCGTTGTAGGCGGCGATCGCCGCGTCGATCCGCCCGCCGAAGCGCCGCACCAGATCGGCAAGGTGGGCCGCCCCGAGATGGAGGTTCAGGTCGGGAACGGTGATCCAGTCCGCGTAGAACGTGACGTCGAGACTGCGCGCGGTGCGGGCCGCCGTGCCGGGCAACAGCTGCGCGAGCCCGCGCGCGCCGGCCGTCGACAGGGCCTCCAGGTCGAATACGCTTTCCTGCCGCACGATAGCGACGAGCAGCAGCGGGTCGACTCCGAACTCGCGGGCCTCGGCTTCCACGGCGGCGCGCTCGGGCCAGGGGAAGATCGCCCGGAGCGCGCGCTGGTCGTTGGGACTGCGGGCGGCGGCCTGCCAGCCGAGCCGCACACCCACGGGTCCCCAGCCTCGCTCAGCGAGACCCGCACTCCAAGCCAGCAGCGCGTCGGTGTCCTGCGGCGGCCGGGCGAGCACCGCCCGCACCTGCATCTGGGCTTCGGTGTCGAGACCCGCCAGGGCGAGGGTGTCGATAGCCCCGAGCGCGAAGGCGACGCCCAGCGGCCCGGGCAGAGGCGTCAGGGGGGCGGGCGCATCGCTGATGCGGAGCGGGGGCAGCACCGCCTCGCGCCGCGCGCGCAGCCCGTAGTAGCCGATCGAGTCATCGCGGGCGAGTGCGGTCCAGAGGGCCACGGCCTTGCCGGAATCGCCGCGCTCGCGGCTGAGGCGCGCGAGCCAGAAACGGGCCGCGTTGCGTTGGAGGCCGCCGGCGTCCACCTCCATTTGATACAACCTTGCGGCGCTGTCGGGCCGCCCCTCGTCCCGGGCTCGGGCGGCGAGGCGGAACCGCGCATGCGACGTGCGCAGGTCCACCGGGTAGCGTGCCGACAGCTCTCCGAACCACCGCGCCACTCCGGCCCAATCGTCGCGGTCCGCCAGAACGTCGCCCGCGAGGTAGAGCGCGGTGGGGGCTGCGGTATCGGTCGGATAGGTCTGGGCGAATCCTGACAGGGCTGCGATCGCGCCCGGGTCGCCGAGCCGCAGGAGCAGGCGCGCCCGGCGGTAGATCGCGAGAGGCCCCAGCGCCGAGTCGCCGACGGCGGCGCGGTAGGCGCGCTCCGCCTCAGGGAGCCGGCCGGCGGCGGCCAACAACTCGCCGTAGAAAATCAAGGTCGCGGCGCTGGAATCGCCCTGTCCCACGGCGCGCGAGACCTGAATGCGCGCGGCCGTCACGTCGCCGTGCAGGCGCAGCGTCCGGGCGAGGGCCACGCGCTCGGCCGGCAGCCGCGGCGGCAGCCCGGCACGCGCCAGCGTCACTCCCGCAGCCGCGTCGTCGCTCTCAGGAGTGTGGGTGAGCAGCTCATACAGCGCGGAGCGCGCGCGCGCCGTGTCGCGCAGGGCCAGCGCGAGGCGCGCCGCGTCGAGCAACCGGGAGGCGTCTGTCAGCCCCTCGAGGGCGCCGGCCGAGTCCCCGGCTACCAGCAGCGCCCGCGCCCGGGCAGCCGGCGCCTCCCGTGCAGCCTCGGGGGGGAGATCGACGAGGAGCCGGAAGGCCGCTACGGTGTCGGCCGTCACCCGCGCCTGGCGCAGCCGCAGCCAGGGATCGATGATCGCCAGACCACCGGCCCGCGCGGCGGCATAGTAGCGGGCGGCGCTGTCCGGTGCGGCTGCCGACTCGAAGGCGAGCCCGGCGCGCACCGCGAGCAGCGCCGCACGAGCGCCGGTGCTGCGGGCACGCGCGGCGACGAAGTGCGCCGCGGCGGCGGCGGGCGCTCCCAGGCGCGCCTCCGCCTCGGCGAGGGTCGCGAGCGCTTCGCCCTCGGGGTAGTCGTCGAGCCACGGCTGGCCGGCGAGGAGGCTGCGGGCGCGATCGTAGCGCCGGGCGCGGAGCTCGGCGCGAGCGCTCTGGACGGTGAACGCGCTGTTCTGGCGGGGCTCGCGCGCCGCGGCGGCGAGCAGGGTCTCAGCCGCATGCCACGGCCGTCCGGCAGCGTGCAGGGATTCGGCGCGCTGAGCGGCCAGCTCGGCCTCCTGCGCCGCGAGCGGCGAGGTACCGAGCAGGAACAGGAGGACTGCGGCCCGGCCGCTCACTGCATCCGGTGCACGCGCGTGAGCACGCGTTGATAGTCCGCGCGCGAGCTGGGGGTCATCCGCATGCGCCCGAAGCCGGTCTGGTCCGTGAACACGAGCACCAGCTGCAGGGTGTTATAGGTCCACCGAACCACCGCCGTCCCGCCGCGGCTCACATCCCCGCGCAGATCGTACACCTCGTCTGGCTCTCCCAGGGTGATGAAGACCTCCCCGCGGTCGGTGAGCCAGCCGGGGTCCCCCGCCTCGTTGTAGCGCTGGTTGGCGACCTGCACCCGCCGGAAATAGTTGTCCAGCGCCTCGTTCTCGGGGGTGATCGGCACCGGATCGGTCGCTTTCCAGAATCGCTTCCACACGCCGGGGCGCTCGGCCGGAGTCGCCGTGCGCAAGGAGTCGAGGAGGTCCTGGCGGTCGAAGTAGCGCAGCAGGCTGATCATCTCGTCGAAATTGGTGATCACCCACTGACTCGAGAAGCTGACGAGGAAGGGCGTTCGGGCGCGGGCGCTCCCGTCGAGCGACGCGAGCACGAGCCGCGCCTGGCCCATCGGGAGGCGATCCGGCGCGAGCGCGATCACCGCCGTCGCGAGCCCGGGACCGCCGCTCAACGGCACGGTATCCTCAAGGACGGTATCGCCGCCCTGATTGACGGCCCGGACCGCCAGGCGTGTCCGGTCCCCGAAGCCGTAGCCTTCCACGTAGAAGCGGAGGGTGTCGCCGCCGTAGGGCAGAGTGGCTTTCGGATTGGCGAGGAGCTTCGGGGGCTCGCTCGCGTCCCGGCGGCCGGTCCCCTCGTAGAACGCGAGGGGCGAGGCGAGCGACGGCCCCACGTACGCGGGGACGGTGTCCACCCGCTCCTGATGCCCCAGGCCCGGGCCGTTGCGATCCCGCACAAGGACCGTCACGTGGTACACGCCGGGCCGCAGGGCGAGGAACTGCTGAAAGATGATGGTCTCGTCGCCGCGCAAGGTCTCCTGAAAACCGCGCACCCGCACCACCTGGTCGGCTGCCGTCTGGCGCACGGCGCCCGAATCGGTGCGGAAGGCGAATTCGACATGGTATTCGGCGACGAACTCGTTGCCATCACGGCGGAAGCTGAGCGCGTTGTTCGTGAGCGACAGTGCGCAGAACGCGAGGGTCGAGTCGGGCGAGGCGGCGCGGAGGAAGCGCACCGAGCCGATGAAGGGCAGCGGAGGCCCGCTCACATAGAAGCCCATGGAGCGGTAGACGTCGGCAGCGTCGAACAAACGCGCCACGTTCACGCCTGGCTGAGGATGTTCCGGGGCGCCGACCCGCTGCCAGGCACCGCAGCCGAGGGCCCCGGCACTCAGCACGATGAAGACCGCTCCGTGTCGCATCACTTGCTCAACCTCAAATCAGGGCGTTAGTTTCGCGCGTCCCCATGGCCAGTGAGAATTACGTCGGCCGGACCATCGCCGGCTACCAGCTCCTCGAGCGTGTGGGCGAGGGCGGCACGGCGGAGGTGTACCGGGCGCAGCACCCCGAACGCGGCGCCTGTGCGTTCAAGGTATTGCGCGCGCGGCTCAGGGGCGACCCCACGGCCGTCAAGCGCTTCCTCCGGGAAGCGGGATACGGCTCGCGGGTCCGCCATCCCGGGGTCGTCCGTACCTACGACTTCGGCGAGGCGGACAGTCTGTATTATCTCGCGCTCGAATGGGCGGGCGGGGAGTCGCTCGCCCAGTTCCTACACCGGAGCGGACCCCTAGCTCCGCCGACGGTGGTCGAAATCGTGCAGCAGCTCGCCGACGCCTTGGCGGCCGCGCACGAGGCCGGGATCATCCACCGGGACCTGAAGCCCGAAAACATCATGATCGACCCGGCCACCCGCCAGGTGAAGCTGTTGGACTTCGGGATCGCCCGCGACGCCGAGCTGCCGCCCGAGGAGCGCTTGACGCGAACGGGCTTCTTCGTCGGGACCCTGCAGTACGTGGCGCCGGAAGCGCTGTCCGGAGAGCTGGTGGATGGGCGGGCGGACATCTACAGCCTGGCCACCATCACCTACTTCATGCTGACCGGCCGCCACCCGTACACCGGCCGCAATCCACGGGAGTTGTTCCAGCAGCTGCTGACGGAGCCGCCGCTCCCCCTGAACCAGGCCGTGGCGGGACGGAAGTTCCCGCCGGCGCTGGAGGCGGCGGTGATGCGGGGGCTGGCGCGGGATCCGGCCAAGCGCCAGCCGACCGTCGTCGGGTTCGCCGACGAGGTGGCCGCGGGGACGCTGGCGGTTGCGGCGAGCCCGGAGCGAGGCGGACTCCTGGGGGCGCTGAAGCAGATGATGTCCCGCGGACCACGTGAAAAGGGGAAGCAGTAGTAGTAGTAGTGGCTACTACTCACGATCTGTGATGTCACCTACAGCCCACTTGCAACAACGCCTCCGCGACTTGCTCAACGAGCGCTCCGTCACCCATGGCGACTTCATACTCGCTTCAGGGGCCCGCTCTAACTTCTACATCGATGCCCGACGCACGACCATGTCCGGAGAAGGTTTGGACGTGATCGGCACCCTCGCCCTGGACCGGCTTGCCACCCGGGGCTGGGAGCCCTCGTGCGTGGGTGGCCTGACCCTCGGCGCGGATCCTGTCGCCTACGCCATCGCCGCGGCCGCCCGGCGCGCAGGCCGCCGCCCGGCACTCGACGCGTTCACGGTGCGCAAACAGGCCAAGGCCCATGGCACCGGCCGGCGGATCGAAGGCTGCTTCGCTCCGGGCGCAGCCACCGTCGTCGTCGAAGACGTGATGACGACCGGCCAATCGGCGCTCGAGGCGATCCGGGCGGTCGAGGAGGAGGGAGGTCGCGTGCTCGGTGTCGTGGCGGTGGTGGACCGGGAGGAGGGCGGCCGCTCGACGCTCGAGCAGGCCGGCTACCACGTGGAGGCGTTAGTCACCGCCACCGAGCTGGGCTTGCGATGACGGGGCCGGGCGACGTCTGGCTGCTCGTCGTCCGGCTCAGCGACTCGTTCAGCGATTTCTGGCCGCTGCTCGCCCGTGAGGCCGGCGCTCCCGTCGTCGAGTGGAACCCGGAGGCTGACGACCCGCCGCCGTCCGGTGCCGCGATGGTCCTCGTTGCCGCGGGCGGCCAAGAACTCGAAGTCCCCACCCTGCTCGCGCGGCTGTCGGTGCCGCGGGACATCCCCGTGATCGTTGTCGGGGGCACGACATCCCACCGCATCGCGGCGCAGATCGTCGGGGCCGGCGCCGCAGATTACTTCGCCCTGCCCGACGACCGGGACGGGCTCCGGGACGCTCTCGGCGCCGCGCTCCAACAGCGCCGCGCGGCTTTGAATCGGGCCGCGCTCGCCGATCTCGAGTCGCACGCCCACGCGTTCCGGGAGATCGTAGGCGAGAGCCTGGCGCTTGGGGCGGCCCTCGAGCGCGCGGCGCGTGTGCTCCCCCACGCCGACGCAACCATCCTGATCACTGGTGAGACGGGAACCGGCAAGGAGCTGCTCGCCCGGGCACTCCACTATGGGGGGCCCCGCGCCGCCGCACCGTTCGTCGAGCTGAATTGCGCGGCTCTCCCGCCCCAGCTCCTGGAGAGTGAGCTCTTCGGACACGAGCGCGGCGCGTTCACCGACGCCAAGGTGGCCAAACCCGGTCTGTTCGAAGTCGCCCATGGCGGCGCCCTGTTCCTCGACGAAGTCGACCGCCTGGCGCCCGAGTTGCAGAGCAAACTCCTGCGCGCGATCGAGCTCAAGACCATCCGCCGGCTCGGCGCGACCGCGAGTCGCACGGTCGACGTCCGCATCGTGGCGGCGACGAACGCCGAACTCACCGAGGCCGTGCAGTCCGGCCGCTTCCGCGAAGATCTCTACTACCGCCTGAACGTCATCACGCTGGAATTGCCCCCGTTGCGCGAGCGGGGTGACGACGTGCTGCTGCTGGCCGACTTCTTTCTCCGCAAGTTCAGCGCCCAGTACCGCTTGCCCCAACCCGTTCTCACCCCGGACGTACGCCGCGCCCTGCTCACCCACTCCTGGCCAGGCAACGTCCGCGAGCTGCGGAACTCCATCGAGCGGGCCGTGCTCCTCTCTCCCCCCGGCACGTTCAATCTCGACCCGCTGCAACGGCCTCGCGCGCCCGGACATGGGGTGGCAGGGCCGATTCCCTTCCCGGCCACGTTGGGTCAGATCCAACGGGCGGCGGCGCGGGCGATGCTCGACGCTACGGCGGGGAACCGCTCCGAGGCGGCGCGCCGGCTGGAAGTGTCGCGCTCCCGCTTGCAGCGGCTATTGGAAGGCGAGGACCAACGGGAGGCCGACGTTGACCCGGATTGAGACATCTGGCTTGCACCGAGTCAGGTGTTGCTTAGTAGCCCATTGGCAGACAACGACTTACGATGGCGCGCCGCTTGCCAATCAACGGGGCGACCCCGTGCCTGGAGGACCCGTGATGCGCCGCTTCCTGTCCGTGTTGGCCACGCTGGCCGCGTTCGCCTGGGTGGCGTGCAGCGACAGCAGCGGTCCCACGCCGATGCCGACGCCCAATTCCCAGCTCCACTTCGTGACGCAGGACAAGGCCGCCCCACCGTTACTGGCGGCCCAGGTGAGCTTCTACGCCAAAGTGGGCCAGGATCGCGCCGTGCGGATGTTCTACCAGGGCGCAGCACCGGGAGATACGGGGGAGGAGTTCCTTCGATTCGAGGTTCCGCGCGACGGGTTGCTGCGCAAGCCGGACGGCACCTTGTTCCAGCCCGGTGACTCGGTACTGATCACCGTCACCGTAGTGGACGCCAAGAAGTTCATCTTTCAGTTCGCGCCGTCCGGTCTGCAGTTCAGCCCGTCGAATCCCGCACGCCTGAAGATCGAATACCAACACAGTGACCACGATCTCGACGGGGACGGCAAGACCGACTCTGCGGATGTTCGCTTAGCGGGACTGCTGGACCTGTGGCTGCGCCATCCGCCCGACACGCTGTGGTTCAAGCAGGGGGCGGTGAAGTTCGAAGAGCTGGAGGAGATCAACGCCAACATCTTCTCCTTCACTGACTACGCGCTGGCCTGGTGACGGAGTGAGCGGTTCGCCGTGATCCAGACCCCTGCCGAGGACTCCGCGCTACTCGGAGAGCTCCGCGCTCTCGCCGACCAAGGGCGGTATCACGACGTGCTGGAGCGGCTCGGCGCTTTGGCGCCCGACGTGGTGGAGCAGCGCACACCGTTCGCGCTGTTGGCGGCCGAGGCGCACGGACGGCTCGGGCACACTGAGGCGGTGCGCTGGAGCGAGGCGGCCCTCCGGACGGCGCGCGCGCGTGGGGAGCCCCGGGCGGAGATGCGCGCCGTGAACATTCGCGGGCTGATCGCGCTACGACGGGGCGACGTGGACGAGGCGGAGGGGCAATTCGCGGTCGCGCTCGATCTGGCGCGGACGGTGCGCGACGACTCGATGCAGGCCCGGTGCCTGAACAACCTGGGCATCGTGGCCAACCTGCGGGGCGATCCAGAGGCCGCGCTCACGAGCTACCATCTCGCGCTCGCGGCCTATCAGCAGGCCGGCCTGGCGCGCGGCATCGCCGAGACGCATCACAACATCGGCATCAGCTGGCGAGATCGCGGCGACTTCCGGCGCGCGCTCCAGGCGGCGGATCAGGCCGTCCGTCTCGCGCTGCAAGTGCATGACGATAGCCTCCTCGGACTTGCCCTGGCGGGCCGCGCCGAGCTCCACCTCCTGCTCGGCGACGCCCTGCTCGCCACGGCCGAGCTCGCTCAAGCGGCGGAGGCCTACGACCGCGTGCACTACGAGGTGGGGTTGGCGGAAGTGTGGCGCGTGCAGGCCGCCGTGGCCAGCGCAGGCGGCGACCTGAACGGGGCGGTCGCACTGCTCGAGCGCGCCGCCGAACGGGCACGCGCCCTGGGCGCCGCTTACAATCTCGCCGACATCGAACGGGATCTCGGTGTCGCGCTCGAAGCGCGGGGCGACGCCGTCGGCGCGCGCCAGGCGCGGCAGCAAGCGCGCGAGCTGTACACCCGTCTCGGGGCCATGAAGGCGGCGCAGGACATCGCGGCAAGACTCGGCTGACTTGGTGTCGGCTTGTGTCCCCGAAGTCGTGGTGTAAGATGCTGGAGTGACCGCCCACCCTCCCTCTCCCGTCCTCAACCCCCGGGCCTCCCTCGCCGCACGGCTGCGCGGGTGGACCGACGACGCCTCGGGACTCGAGCAGCGCCTCAAAGACCTCGATACATTCGCCCGCAGCCACCGCCGCCGGTGGGGGATCGCGCTCGGCGTCTTCCTCCTCGGCCTATTCGGCTGGGGGGTCGGGGTCGTGCGCACCGCCCCGACCACCATGGTCGGCGCACTGGGGGCCGGCCTGGTGCTCAACGCGTTCGTGGGGGTGATCAACGAGCGCGGCTGGTACCGCTGGTGGCTGATCTACGTGCTCGCGCTGCTGGACGTGCTCCTGGTGGCGGTGTTGATCCTGTGGTACGGCCACGGCGCCTTGATCGTGGTGTTGTTCATCGCGGTGCTCCCCTATGCGTTCGACCAGGGCAAGGGCGTGGGGGAGTTCCTCATCCTTGTCGCGTCGCTCGCCTACCTCGGCGCCAGCTATCTGCACTCCGCGCTCTACCCCGCGGATACCTGGCAATCGACCGCGACCGGCCTCGAGACCGTGGTGTTTATCGTGGTCGCGATGGTCCTGAAGCAGATCCCGGCGGTGCTGATCGAGCGTATCCGCTTGGCGCGCGGAGTGATGGGGGAAGCGGAGCAGGGGTTCCTGGCCGTGCGGGCGTCGGCGGCGGAAGCCGACGAGCTCGGGTTCCTCGAGAAGAGCTTCAACCGGATGTTGGAGGAGATCGGCGCCACGATTTCGACCGTGCAGCGGGAGGCGGACGAGGTGGCAGCGTTCGCCGAGGAGTTGGCCGCGTCGGCGCAGCAGATTCACGCGACATCGGAGGCGGTGACCCATACGGCGCAGCACCTGGCCGGCGACCTGGGGCAACAGCGCACGATGGCGGAAGCGGCGCGCGGCGAAAGCGCCAAGGCCGCCGACCAGGCCGAGTCGCTGCGCGTGCGGGCGGAGATGATGCAGGTGGACGCCCGCCGCTTGGTCGCCGCGGCGGCGCGGGGGAGGGAACGGGTGGAGCGCGCGAGTCAGACGCTGCGTGCCGTCGGCGACGAGGTGCGGGCGACGGCGTCGACGGTGGTCGGGCTGTCGGCGATGTCGGAACGGATCGGCGTGTTCGCGCAGACGATTGCGCGCATCGCGCGCCAGACCCACCTGCTCGCCTTGAACGCGGCGATCGAAGCGGCGCGCGCCGAGGAGCATGGAGAGGGATTCGCCGTGGTGGCGGATGAGGTGCGGGCACTCGCCGGGGAGGCGGGCAAGTCCGCGCGCGACGTGGCCGAGCTGGTGAGCGACCTGCGTGAGGGCATCGCGGCGGCGGCCCGGGCGATGCAGTCGGGAGAAGCGAAGGTGCGGGATATCGGCGCGGTCGCCGCCGAGGCGGACGGCGCGCTCCAGGAGCTGCACGAGGGGGTGCAGCTGATCGGGGACCTGGTGAACGCGACCGCGGAGGTGTCCCGCAGCCAGGCGCAGCGACTGGCCGAGCTGGCCCTGTCGCTGCAAGAAGTCGCGACGATTTCGAGCAGCTCGTCGGAGCGTGCCGACGGAGCCGCCTCCGCCACACAGGCGCAGATCACGTCCATGGGCGACCTCACCGCCACATCGCAGCAGCTCGCGCAGCTGGCCGAGCGGCTACGCGGGAGCATCGCGCGGTTCTCCGTCCTCCGCCGCGACCAAGCGACCGCCGAGCACCGCGCCGCGCGGCTCTCGATACCGCAGCCGCAAGCCGCCGACTAAGTCACCCCGCCCGGGACGCCGCCACGACTGCGTCGGATCCTTGGTCCCAAAGCCCCGCATTGAGGGGGTGAAACGCGCGCAGGGCGTCCCGGTACGGGGTCACGAGCAGATCGACGAAGCGGATGAGCGCCACGTCGAACGGGAAGCGGCGCCGGAACTCGCCGGCGGTCACCCCGAGCATGGCCTTCAGATGCCGGCCGAAGCTCTGGGGCGACGAAAAGTCGAGTCGGTACGCCACGTCGGCCACGGAGAGTCCCGGGTTCTGGAAGAGGTAAGCGGCGTGCAGCAGGCGCATCGCCGCCAGATAGCTCTTGGGTGAGGGGAGCCCGGAGCGGAAGAAGCGGGACATCAGCGTGCTGGAGGACACTCGCAGATGACGGGCGAGCGCCCGCACGGTGGTTAGAACCGGCGCGAGACGTGCGAGCGCCTCGAAGAAGACGCGCGCGTCCTCGGGGGCCTCATCGAGCTGGGGAAGGACGCGGGCCAGAATGCAGGCGGCCACGGGAGAGGCCGGATGCCCGACGAGGTCACGCAGTCGGCGCCATCCCCCGGGCTCGGTGCAGTCGACAGCGGCCCGGACTCCGTGGGCGCCGAGGCGCAGCAGAGTTTCGGTGGCTTCCCGGCCGTGGCGCGACACGAGCACTACGGCCGGAATGGCCGGAAACTCGCGAACGAATCGAGCCACCGCCGGCAGCTCGGCACCTCCGCAGCGGTGGACCGAGATCACCAGGGCGTCCACGCGCCGGCGGCGCGCGGCGCGCAACAACTCGCGCGGCGAATCGGTGTGAACCGTGGCGAAACAGCCGTCGCCGGCAGCGTCGACGCGGGCGCGCTCGGGCGGCGGCAGCAGCGTGCAAACGGTGACCATACGCAGGAGAGCATAGCAATGCACCCTCAACCATGGGTCAAGGTCGCGTGAACGCGCCCGCCGGCGCCGCCGACCGCGCTCCGACCCCCTCAACCGCCGATCAACGGCGGAGGACCGCGTGGATCGTCGCGGCGCTGCTCGTGCTCACGGTCGTCGGCGGCACGGTGGGCGCGATGCTGTTCGTTCGGGCCGCGAACCGCACCCGATTGGACCCGGGGCTACTCGCGGTCGCACCCCTCGCCGTGGGCATCGCGGGATTCGACTCCGCTGGGCCAGCGATCGTGCAGACACTGACCCGGCGGCTTGGGGAATCCGGCACAGTTCGCCCCGTACCGCCCGCGGCGACCCTCGAGGCCTGGGACGACCGAGCCGCGCCGGCGGAAGCGGCCGTCCGCCTGGCGCAGCGTACCGGCGCGGCGTGGGTCGTGCTGGCGCAGCTGTGGGCGCAGGGGTCCGACTCGGTCCGACTCGTGGCGCGGCTGCTCGACGTGGGCAACAACCAGGTGCGCTCGCTCTACGAGATCCGGGCGCTGCGAACGACGGCACCGGCGAATCTGGGAGACTCGCTGGCCCACCTGATCGGACCGGACCTGGGCGGTCAGGAGGGGGGCGGAAGGGGCCGATCGAGCAGGCCGCGGTAGACCTTCAGGTCCCGGGGGCTGAAGCAGACGAAGCGCACCAGACCGATCGGCGTCGGCCGGTCCAGACACTCGCGCACCGCCGCCACCGCGATCGGGGCCGCGTCCTCGACCGGATAGCCGTACGCCCCGGTGCTGATCGACGGAAATGCGATCGACGTCACACCGTGCTGCGCCGCCAGCGTCAGGGCGCTCAGGTAACAACTGCGGAGCAGCGCGGGCTCGCCATGGGTGCCGCCATTCCAGACCGGTCCCACCGTGTGGATCACGTATGTCGCCGGCAGCCGATAGCCCTTGGTGATGCGCGCTTCCCCCGTGGGGCACCCGCCGAGGAGACCGCACGCTTCCAGCAGCTCGGGGCCCGCCGCCCGGTGGATCGCGCCATCCACACCGCCGCCGCTCCGCAGGGATGAGTTGGCGGCGTTCACGATCGCATCCAGCCGCTCGGTAGCGATGTCACCCTGGACGGCGTCGATGATTGCTCCGGTCATGGCGCGCTGGTGATGAGGATCAGTAGATCTCCAAGTCGTTGGCGTACACGACGGGCCCGGCGAAATGCCGGCGTACCTCGCTCACGATTTCCGCCGGGGTCGCGGTCCAGGTGAGGCCATGGGTGAGGATGAGCAGCTTGGGTTGCGCGCGCGCCGCCAGGCGGCCGAGATCCTCGCCGGAGGTATGCGCGACGGCGTGGTAGCGCTGCCACCCGGGGGGACGGGTCCGCCAGCCTTCGAGGGAGTACACCTCGTGCACCAGCACGTCGCATCCGGCACACTGGGTGACGACGGCCTCAGTGGGACGCGTGTCCCCCGAAACGACGATCGTGCGGTCGCGCGTGACAAAGCGGTATCCGAACGCGTCGCGCACGCCGCCGTGATCCACTCGGAACGCCGTGACGGTCACGTTGGAGTCGCGATACACTACGCCACTGTCGATCTCATGGGCATGGACCACGTAGCCGCTGTCGGTGTGGGGCTGGCCCCCGGTGGTGCGGATCCGCACGTCCTCGGCGTAGGCCCGTTCCAGGTGATCGGTCATGGCCGCGATTCCCGGTGGCCCGTACACCTCGAGCGGAACGGCGCGCTCGAGCACCCACGGTGAGAAGATCAGATCGGGCAGGCCGAGGGTATGGTCGGAGTGCAGGTGGGTGATGAACACGATCTTCAGGTTCGGCTGGGCCAGCGCTGCGACCCCTGCCAGTTGGGCCGCCGCGGCCTTGCGGACGACACCGGGGCCCGCATCGACGAGGTACGCGGCGCCGTGCACCACGATCGCCAGAGCGGGCCCCGAGCGCGCGGGGTCGGGGTTTGGCGTGCCGGTGCCGAGCAACACCACCTGCGTTCTGGCGGGGTCGTAGCGACCGGGGCCGGGGCTTGCGGGCGTCTGGGCGCGCCCCGCCGCGGCGCACGCGGCAAGAACCATCAGGAGTCGCATGGCTTTCGAAGCTACCTTCCGGCAGGGGGCGGGCAACCGCATTTTCTTGTCCGTGGCTGCCCGAGATCTGATCGAACGCGTGCGCAAGGCGCTCGGGGATCGCTACAACGTCATCACGGCGGTGGGGCGGGGGGGCACCGCGTCCATCTTCGGCGCCTACGACACCGCGGGGCGCAAGGTCGCGATCAAAGTGCTGCACCCGGAATTGACGGTATCGGTCGCGGCCGATCGGTTCTTGCGCGAGATCCGATACGCGTCCCAGCTGCACCACCCCCACGTCGCCCCGCTGCTCGACAGCGGCGAGACCGAGTATCTGCTCTGGTACGTCATGCCGTACGTTCCCGGGGAGACGCTGCGCCAGGCGCTGAGGCGCGACCGAATGCTGGCGGTGGATCGCGCCGCGGGCATCGGCTGCGAGGTGCTGGAGGCGCTGACCCACGCGCACGAGCACGGCCTCGCGCATCGCGACATCAAGCCGGACAACATCGTCCTCTCCCCCGAGGGGGCCGTGCTCGTCGACTTCGGGATCTCGCGGGCGATCGCCCAGTCGGGAGAAGACCGGGTCACCCGCAGCGGCTTCGTCGTCGGCACCGAGGAATACATGAGCCCCGAGCAGGCGGCGGGCGCGCCGGATATCGACGGCCGCACCGATTTGTACTCCCTCGGGGTGGTGCTCTTCGAAGCGTTGGCGGGGCGTCCCCCGTTCTCCTCGCCGAGCGCCGCAGCGGTGCTGGACATGCAGCAGCATCACGCCCCACCCGAACTCCGCCCCCTGCGGCCCGACGTGCCGGCGCCCCTCGCCGCCGCCATCACCAAAGCCCTCGCCAAATCCCGCGCCGAGCGGTGGCAAACCGCGCGCGAGATGCGGGAGGCCCTGCTGCCGCCTACGCGTTCCACCTGACTGCGTGACCGCCGATCCACCATGAGGTTGCGGGACACTGTCTGGCTCTTCGTCGCCTCGCTTGCCGCCGCCTGCCAACCGCAAGCCCGGCGGGTGTTGATCCTGGACCTCTCGCTGTCGGATCCCCTAGCCCTGGACGCGACGGCGCAACCATGGCGCGAGGCGGGCTACACCGTCGAGTACCGCCGCTTCTATCCGCATCTCACACGGGCAGACGGAGCTCGGTACCACACCCTCCTCCTGCTCGGCGGGCGCGCGCCGGCACGCCCCTCCGACGCGCTCACGGCGGGAGACTTGGCGCTGCTGTCGGAATGGGTGGACGGTGGCGGCGTAGTCGTGCTCGGCTACCCAACCGACGAAGCGGGAGAGGGATCGCTCGACCGGTGGCTGATGAACCGGTGGCTCGCCTGGAAAGGCGCGGGGGTCACGATCGGAGACCATGCGCTGCGCGACACGACCCAGCATCCAGCCGGTGCTTTCGACCCGCAACCGGCCGTCGCGCCTCAGCACGACCTGCCGCTGCAGGATCCCGGCGTCGCCCTGCTATCCGCCGGTCGCGCCGTAGCGCTGGTCGTCGCCAGCGACGAGCAGGTGCTCGCGCGCACGACGCGAAACGCCTTTGTCCGACCATCGGGGCAGAAGCCGGCCGCGCGGCGCAACGCCCCCGTGATCGCGGCGAGCCGGCTGGGAGACGGTCTCGTCATCGTCGTGAGCCGCGACGCCCTCGCGGCCCCGGGAACCGGAACCCGCCCCAGCACCGCTCCCGCCCTCGCGATCGACGACCTGTCCGCTGCAGACGCATTCCTCGTCTCACTCGCCCGCTGGACCCGGCGGCCGGCCGAATGGGCGCGGATACCGCCGGGCCGCTCTCGGCGCCCGCTCCAGCTGAGCGGCGCTCCGCGTCCCGTGGTGCCGGCGCCGCCACGGCTCACGCCCCCGGCGGGCGCCGCGGTCTGGCTCCTCCCGACGCCGCCCGCGGGCCGCCCACCCAACTTGCCATTGTGGATCGCGCGGGGGGGCCTGCGGATCGTGTGGGGGCGGCTCGAGTCGCTGCAGCCTGCGACGCCCGCGGCTCAACGCCAGCGCGGCATCGATTCCCTCGTGGGGTTTCTCGAGATGGGGGCCTTCACGGTGTTCGCGGGGAGCGCTCACGCGGCGACGCTCGCCGACTCGATCCACGCGGCGCCGTGGGAGCGGGAGGCGGTTCGCACGGCGTGGCGCCAGCTGGGGGACGCGCTGGAGACGACGAGCCAGCGCTGGATTCCCGCGGTCGAGCCGGACGAGTTCCGCCTCCCGAGCGACAGCGCCGTGCAGTCCGCGGCGGGGGACACCCTCGCCGCTTGGTGCGCCCTCGACCCGCGCTACTGGTCCGAAGGGATGGCCTCGAGCTACCGCGCGCTCGCGCGCCTCGCTGCCGCGCGCACCGACTTGATCCCGGCCATCGCGCTCGACCTCGATCCTCCCCCCCCGGGCCGCCGGCCCTCCGACGATCCCTTCTGCGACGGAGCGTGGCGCGTCGCGCTCGCCGGGCTCCCCCGTGACTCCGCATTCCCGCCCGCGCGTGCAGAGCGGTTCGCCGCGCTGCCGCCGGCCGCACGGTACGACTCGTTGCTCGAGAGCGGGCTGCTGGGCGCCTACTACGCCGCTCTCGAAGACGCGACAGCCGCGCGAGCGGCCGCCCTCCGCACCGAAGTCCGCCGCATCCGGGGGGACCTCTCCTTTGCGTTCATCACTCGACGCCCTCCGGTCGACTGGTACACGCTGGGTCTGCTGCGGGGATTCTCGGTGCCCGACACACCGGTGTTGCTGTGGTCGCCGGAGCTCCGCCCGCGCGACCTGCTCGCTCGGGCGCGCGCCCGTGGAATCGTCGCCGTCCACGCCGTCGGGCTCATGCCCGCCCGCATTCCGGCGAGCGCGTGGCCGCGCCTGGCCAAGGTGGCGTTCGGCGAGAATGACGGGTTTTGGGTCGGGCCGATCCAGGACTTGCTCCGCGCCGCGCACGTGGCCGAGGGGCCCGTCACCCCGGACAGTCTGGGGCGGCTGATCCGCCGCCTAGTAAAGGAGCGGTAGGTGGTTCGCCGAACGCGACTTGCCCGAGGGACGGACGGCCCGGTAGCTTTCAAGCAGGGAGGGGTGGGGCCGATGGTCGCGACGCGCCGGCAGTACGGGCGCGCCGAGGAAAGTCCGAGCTCCGCAGGGCAGACTGCCAGGTAACGCCTGGGCGCCGCAAGGCGACGGACAGGGCCACAGAAAACAGACCGCCCTGTATCCAAGGGTAAGGGTGAAATGGTGGGGTAAGAGCCCACCGCGCGTCTGGCAACAGGCGCGGCACGGTAACCCCCAGTCGGAGCAAGGCCAAGTAAGCAGCGAGACCCGGCCCGGGTCGTTCGAGCTGCGGGTAGGCCGCTTGAGGTGGCTGGCGACAGCTATCCCAGAGAGATGACCATCTACCCGTTTCGGCGGGTACACAGAACTCGGCTTATGGCCCCACCGACCTCCCGATTCCGCTCGTGAGCTCCAAACCCTATCCGGCCCAGTGGGAGTCGGTGGCCGACCTGCGGGTGTTCCGGACGACGTCCGAGGAATGGGAGAAGCTCCTCGGCTGGCGCGCCGACATGCGCAAGCGCGGCTGGAAGCTGCTCCGCGTCTCGAGCGACGGCCCGGAACTCGTCGCGATCTTCGGGCGTACTAAGGCCGACCGCAGCGCTGCCGGGGGAGCATCTTCTCGATCGTGATCCGTCGCCTCTCGTTCGGCGCGGCTGTGGTGGCCGTTGGAGCGTGCGCGGGCGCTGGTGCGCGCCCCACCCCAGCCGCCATCCCCGCGGCCGCGGCGCCTCCCACCCCACCCGCTTCGACACCGGCCCGGCGACCCGGGGCGGACCCGATCCGCTTCGGCCCGAGCGTGCTGCACTACCTCATCGCGCAGCATGTCGATCTCCACCAGTCCGCGCAGGGGCAAGAATCCTCTTCGCAGCTCGGGTTCCGGGTCTTCACGACCGCGACGGTAAGCGGTCCCGCTGTCAGCGCCGGCTACCCTGCCACCTTCACCGTCGACTCCATCATCGCGGACTCCGGCCTGGCGTTGCCCGTAACGGTCAATCTCGCAGCGGCACGGGGACTCACCTTCACGGGAGTCCTGCGCCAGGACGGGGAGTTCCTCAACTCGATCGCCTCGGATTCCGCCATCGCGCTGGGGCTGCGACAGATCCTGGGCACATTCCGCGACTTCTACCCCCATCTGCCACCGGGCGGCCTGAGGCTCGGTGCGGTTTGGACGGACACCATCTCTCGCAGCGACGCGGCCGGCGCCTTCGACAAGCTGACCATCACGGCGATCAACAACTCCCACGCGAGCGCCATCGAGGACCGCGGCGGCGTACACAGCGTGCGGATCGACATCGGATCGCAGATCACGCTGGCAGGAAGCGGGACGCAGGGGGGGCAACCCCTCACCGTGAAAGGCACCGGAAGCCGCCGCAGTATCGAGTTCGTCGCGGTGGACGGGCGCTATCTGGGCGGTGAGTCGCTCGATTCCACCGACCTGACGTTCACCCTGCCGCAGCAGGGGCTGGCGGTCCCGGTCCGGCGCGTGACGCACCTGCTCGTCCAGGTGCTCCCGTAATCCGCCCCGCCCGCGGCCTCGTCCTCGCCGGGCTCGTCCTGGCAGGCGCGGGGGGAGGGGGAGCGCGCGTGGCGGGCGCTCAGGTCGCGCCCAATCGATCCACGACGTATCTGCATCCCACCGACGTTCAGGATGCGCGCGCCCTTTGGGTCAACCCCGCCGGGCTCGCCACGGTCCGGGAGGCCTCGGTCCACCTGGATGTGACTGTGGGCGACCCGGGCGCCCGCGGCCGCCTGCGACAGCTGACCGCCGGCTTCAACTCGCGCGGCCTTTCCCTCGGCTACCAGCGCGACGTCTTCGACGGTGGTGTGCGCGGCCACACCTATCGGCTCGGGCTCGGGGGCTCCTCGGCGGGGCTCGCGGTGGGCGTGGCGATGGCGCTGTATCGCGGCGATACGAAGGGAACGGGGTTCGATCTCGGGATCCGGTACGACCTCGGGTCCGCGGTGACGCTGGGCGGCGTGATCGCGAACGTGGGGCAGCCGGAGGTCCGCGGGTTCCGTCAACGTACAGAGTTTCTGCCCGCCGCCACGTTTCACCCCCTAGGCCCCAAAGCCGCCCTGTCGGCTCACGCGCGGATCACTACCGCGGAGGTCGTGAGCTACTCCTTCGGCGTACGGTGGCGCTGGGCCATGCGGAGGCCCCTGCAGCTGCTCGCGCGGCTCGACACCGACCGCGCCCTGCGTCGCGGCGCCTTCGCGTTCGGCCTTTCCTTGGGCGGCAGTGACATGTTGGGGATCGTCGCCGCCACCCCGGGGGACGTGAGCGGCGTCGAAGCCGTGAGCGTGTACGGGGTCTCCACCCGCTCGCTGGTGACGCGCCGGCGCTAGTCAACGCCGCGGCTGAT
This sequence comes from Gemmatimonadota bacterium, assembly GCA_041477065.1. Lineage (GTDB taxonomy): Bacteria > Gemmatimonadota > Gemmatimonadetes > Gemmatimonadales > GWC2-71-9 > 13-1-40CM-70-15. The sequence goes on along the minus strand of JBGOUQ010000001.1, from coordinate 202,278 downwards.
CGTTGGTGCGCACCCGCACCCCACCGCCGGCGGATGCGTCTTCTATCTTGACCAACTCCAACCGCTTCGCCAAAGCGAAGTACGGGCGCACGGTCAGATCGCTGTACACCGTGTCGCGCTGGCCACTGCGCAGCTTTACGTAGACCACGAAGTGTGGCCCGTGCTCCCAGTGCAGATCGTCGTCGTAGCCCGCCACGCTGTCGCGCGGGTGGCGCCGAATGCCGGCGGTGGTCGCCACGATAGGGCCGCGATTCGTCAGCACGAGCAGCGGAGCGTCGCTTCCGGCCGGCTGGAACACATAGGTCACGGTGTCCGCGGGCTTGGTGATGCCGCGGCTGCGGAGCATGGAGGTGATGCTATCCGGCACCGGCGCCCCGACGGCCAGCCGAGGAGGGTAGGACAGCGCGAACCACGTGACCGCCACCGCACCGGCCGCGAAGGCCAGGAACACCAGGCACCCCACCGTTCCGACCCCCACGAGGTACTTCATCGTGGTGCTGATCAGCGAACGCTTCACCTTCACCCGGCTCCGGGCCGCCGTAGGCAGTACCCCGACGAGCGCCTGGCTCACCTCCACGGCAGACTGGTACCGTTTGGCAGGGTCCTTCTCCAGCATGCGGTCCAAGACCGCCGCGAGGTCGGGCGAGACATCGGCGCGCAGCCGGCGGATCGGCTCGGGCGTGGTCGTGAGCTGCTTGGCGAGGATCGCCGCGGACGACGTCCCATCGAACGGAGCGGCCCCGGCGAGCATGTGATACAAGACGATCCCGAGAGAGTAGATGTCCGAGCGGCCGTCGACCGTGTCTCCAGCTGCCTGCTCGGGGCTCATGTATTGGGGCGTGCCGATGATCATCCCCTCGACGGTGAGCTGGGCACCCGATGCGGCCGCCGCATGGGCCGCCTTGGCGATCCCGAAGTCGGTGACGAGCACCAGCCCCATCTTCTTGTCGATGAGGATGTTGTCTGGCTTGACGTCGCGATGAACGATGTCCTGGCTGTGGGCATAGGCGAGCGCGTCGGCCACCTGACGGGCGACCCGAGCCGCGTCCGCCACCGAGAGCCGCTGGTGCTGGGCGAGCAACTGGCGCAGGGAGGGCCCATCGACGCAGCGCATCACGATGAACAACACGCCACCCTGCTTCCCCACCCCGTGGATCGTGACGATGTTGGGATGCTCGAGGCGGGCGATGGTCTGGGCCTCGCGCACGAAGCGCTCGGCCAGCGTCGGAGAGGGCGCCAGGTCTACGTCGAGCACCTTCACCGCGACGTCGCGGTTCAGGCTGGTGTCACGGCACCGGAATACCGCCGCGAAGCCGCCCTGCCCCAGCAGGGGCCCGACGGTAAATTCGTCTCCAACAGCATGTTGCAGGCGCGCCTGCAGGGCGGCGATATCCATGGGCATCGCGGTCGCGAAACGTAGAATCCGGCGGAGGGCCGCGCTAGGGCTGGGCGCCCTCGCGGCGATCTGGCTGCTCGGCGTATGGCCGCCGCCGCTGTGGTGGCGCAGTCATTGGCCCCGATGCACGGCGATGATGCGACTCCGAACCTCCAATGAGACTTCCGCAGTCACGCTACCGGACTGTCCGACGATCCGACCGACCGAGGTGAGCGCCGTCTCCCCTCTCCTCCAGCGCATGGTGATCATCGGGGAGGACTCCCGCTTTCGCACGCATCACGGGATCGACTTCGTGGAGATCGGGGATGCCCTGGGACTCGACCGCGACGCCGGCGGCTGGGCCGCGGCGCGCACCGCCTGGCGCCACCGCGACCGGATCCGGGGGGCGAGCACGATCACCCAGCAGCTCGCCAAGAATCTCTACCTCTCCCCCTCACGCAACCCGCTGCGCAAGCTGAAGGAGGCCGTCACCGCGTTGCGCCTCGAGCTGGCGTTGCCCAAGGACCGGATTCTCGAGCTGTACGTGAACCTGGTGGAGTGGGGACCCGGCCTCTGGGGAGTCGACGCGGCGAGTCGGCGCTACTTCAGCGTGTCAGCCGCCAACCTCAGTGAGACGCAGGCGGCCGCGCTCGCCGCCACCTTGCCGTTTCCACGGACTTCCAATCCGGCGTTCCGGCCCGGGCGCATGCTCGCACGCCGCGACCTCATCCTGGCCCGCTATCACGGTGTGGAGGTGTTCATCCCGCCCGGTGAGGATCCCGATTCCGCCCTGACGATCCCGCCGATCCCGGCGCCGATCATCCCTCCGCTGCCCGACACCCTGGTCGTGCCAGTGGTTACCGACAGCGGCACGGCAAGACACGACACGACGTAGGACGGCGGACTCGGCGTTAGTCGACCAGGCGGAGGGGCATGACCAGCGCCATGTAGCTCGCCGGATCGTCCCAGCCCACCGGCTCCACCGTGGCGGCGCGCTCGGGGGCTTTGAAGGTGAATCGGACTTCATCCGTCGGCATGTACTTGAGGATCTCCAACAGGTAGGTCGCGTTGAACCCGATCTCGAGCGGCTCGCCCTCGTAGGTCACCGGCAGCTCGTCTTGCGCTTCACCCAGGTCGGGCGTCTGCACCGAGAATTTCACCGTACCACCGCTGAACGCGAGCCGGATGCGGTGGGTCTGGTCGCTCGCCACGACGCTCATACGGCGCAGCGCCCCCCCCATCGCGCCCTTGTCGATCGTGGCTGCCTTGTCGTTCTCCCGCGGGATGACCTGCTCGTAATTCGGATACGGCCCCTCGATGAGCCGGGAAAACACGAGCTTCCCGGTCGAGCGGAATCCCAGGTGGTTGTCGCTCTTGGCCACTTCAATCGCGGCGTCCGGTGCGAACAGCCGGCGAATCTGTTCGAGGGCTTTGGGTGGTACGATGAGGTCGGCCGCCGTACCGCCCGTCGCCGGGACATCCATCTTGGCCAACCGATGCCCGTTCGTAGCGACCATGCGCATCCGGTCGGGGCGCAACTCCCAGAGCACGCCGTTCAGAATGGGGCGGCTTTCTTCGGTGGATGCCGCGAAGGCGACGTGGCTGACGAGCTTGTGCACGACCCCGGCGCTGGCCTTCCAAGCGCCGTCGAACTTCACGGCGGGGAAGGAGGGAAATTCCTCGCGCGGCAGGCCGAGCAGCTTGAACTTGGATCGACCGCACTCGATCGACACCCGCTGCTCACCGACGGCGGTGAACCGGATCGGTGCGGTGGGGAGCTCTCGGGTGATATCGATCAACTTCTTGGCGGGCAGCGTCACGGCGCCTTCCGCATCGACCTCTGCCGACACGGTGGTGCTCACAGCGATGTCGAGATCCGTCCCGGAAAGCCGAAGCCCCGACTTGGTAGCCTCCACCAGGACGTTTGCTAGGACGGGAAGGGTAGTCTTGGCAGGAATCGCTGCCGCGACCGCCGTGAGACCTTCCTGGAGCTGTTCCCGCGTGATCGTGAACTTCATGCCGCTGGTCGCGCCTCTCCTGAGGGAAGAATTACTACTGCTATTCTATATAGAAATACTAGTAGTAGTAGTAGAGGACGGGGATAAGTGCACCGATTCTTGAACCTGCTGTCGGCGCACGTTCTGCGGTCCTTTCACCCGTGTGGGGCACGTGTGGGCATTGTTGGCGCTTTGGGGACAGGTACAACGTTGTCCGCAAATCCCACCCCTCCTCACATTTCCCGTCCCGCATGTTCGCTATAGTGCGGACAACTCCTGCCGGGCCATCTCGATCCGCTCCTTGAAGGTCCGGTCCCGCATCATCTGACGCTCCACCTTGTCCACGCTGTGGATGACGGTGGAATGGTCCCGCCCGCCGAATGCCTGCCCGATCTCCACCAGCTGCATGCCCAGCATGTCCCGGGCCAGGTACATGGCGATCTGCCGCGGGACGGTGAGCGTCTTGGTGCGGGCTTTGGAGCGCAGGCCCTCCGGGGTGACACCCCAGCGCCGCGCGACGACCTCCTGCACCCGGTCGATGCTCGGGGTGGGCTGACTGCCGTAGCTGCCGGCATCCTCACCCTGCCGGATCTTGTCGGAGAGCGCTTCGCGAGCGAGCTCGATCGTCACCTCGCGGTTCTTCAGCGAAGCGAAGAGCAGCAGCTTGATGATGCAGCCTTCGAGCTCGCGCACACTGGAGCGGACGTGCTCGGCGATGAACCGGAGCACGTCATCGGGAATGGTGAGCTCGAGGTGATCCTGCTGCGCTTTCTTGCGCAGGATCGCGATGCGGTGCTCCAGGTCGGGCTGGCCGATGTCGGCCACCATCCCCCACTCGAAGCGGGAGATGAGCCGGTCCTCGAGGCCCGGGATCTCCTTGGGGGGCCGGTCCGAGGTGAGGACCATCTGCTTGCGGGCCTCGAACAGGGCGTTGAAGGTGTGGAAGAATTCGTCCTGGGTCATTTCCTTGCCTTCGAGGAAATGCACGTCGTCCACCAGGAGCAGGTCGATGTCGTTGCGGTAGCGCCGCCGGAATTCCGGCATGGTCCGCGCCTGAATACTCTCGATGACTTCGTTGATGAACTGCTCCGCGCCCACGTAGAGGAGACGGGTGTCGGGGTTACGCTCCAATACGGCGTGGGCGATGGCCTGCATCAGGTGGGTCTTGCCGAGACCGGTCGCGCCGTAGATGAAGAGCGGGTTATACGTGCGGCCGGGTGCTTCGGCGACGGCGTGGGCCGCGGCGGCGGCGAGCTCGTTCGACTTGCCAACGACGAAGCTCTCGAAGGTGTAGCGCTCGTTCAGCGGCGTGTTCGCGCCGGCGGCCCCGCGCTCGGTCGCGACAGCACCAGTCCGCGGCGCCACGAAGAAGTCCATCTGCGGACGCTGCTGCCGGTCTTCCTGCACGCGGAACACGACCGCGGTCGGCCGGCCGAAGACGCGCTCCGCCGCGCGTGCCAGCAGTGTGCCGTGCTTCGACTCGTTCCATTCGACCGCGAACTGATCCGGAGCGCCGAGGATCAGACGCCCGTCGTCCAGCGCGATAGGTTCGGCTGGCTCGAGCCAGGTCCGCACCGTCGCGTCGGGAAGTTCGCGCCGCGCCTCTTCGAGAAGGCGCTTCCAGGCTTCTTTCGCTGACTGCTCCATCGACGATTGAATAGGTGGGACGTTCTGCAAGGGCGGCCCGAAAGTACGGGCCCCCTGTGGGAAAGTCAACCTTGACCGGTCTGCGCCGGCCGACGTAATTTTCCCGCCCTCACGAGAGGAATGTATGGGTCCGACGTATCGGCCGCGCAATCGGCGGCGCATCAATAAGCACGGCTTCCGCGCGCGAATGAAAGACAAGTGGGGTCGCGCGGTGCTGTCCCGCCGCCGGAAGAAGGGGCGCAAGCGCCTCACCGTCCGGCTGCCCTCCAAGCACCGGAGTCGATAACGCGCGAGCGGTATCCGCGCGCCGTGCGCTTGGCACGCGGCTCGGACCTCACAGCCTGCTGGGAAACGGGGCGGCGCCTGCGCCTCACGCATCTCGATTTGGCTTGGCGCCCCAATCAGACGGGCCACCCGCGGACGGGGATCATCGTTCCCCGCTTTCAGTCCACCGCGGTGGCCCGCAATCGTTTGCGGCGGCGACTGCGGGAGATTCTGCGGCGTGGGATCCTCCAGGTGCTTCCAGCCGTTGATCTTGTCCTGCGGGCGAAACGATCGGCGTATGCCGCCTCCTTTGCAGGCCTGCGCGCCGAATTGACGGACGCGCTCGACCGCCTCGCATGAACCCGTCGCTCTGGCCGCGTCGTATGGAGATGGCGCTGATCCGCGGCTACCAGCTGACGCTGGCGCATCTGGTGTTCACGCAGTGTCGCTTTACGCCGTCCTGCTCGCACTACACGTATGAGGCGATCGAGCGCTACGGCGCGCTGAAAGGAAGCTGGCTAGGTGCACGCCGTATCCTCCGGTGCCACCCCTTTCATGCGGGTGGCTACGACCCGGTGCCATAACATCCAGTCACCGAGGCGCCGAGACGCCGAGGCACGCAAGGACTGATCGTGGAACGACGCGTCATTCTGGCAATTGTCTTGATGCTCATCGTGGCAGTCATCCCGAGCCTGCTGTTTCCGCCGAAGAAGCCGGCGGGCAGGAAGCCGGGTGGACCGTCCGACAGCGGCTCCGTGGCCAGGGAGAGCGTGACGGCGCCCACCATCCCTACGGCTGCACCGTCGACCCCGCCTCGTCCAGTCCACCCGGCCCGCACCGCCCCCACGGACACCGTCTGGGTGACGTCCCCTCTCTACCGGCTCGGCTTCACAACCCACGGCGCGCGCCTCGTGTGGGCGGAGCTACAGGGCTACCGCTCCTTCAGTCCCGGGGACCCCACTCCGAACGTCCAGCTCGTACCCGGCGGCGACAGTTGGCTCGCCCACCGGCTCGTGGTGGGAGGGGACACAGTCTCGATCGCAGATCTCGACTTCCATCCGAGCGGCCCGGCGGTGCGGGTAGGCGCGGCTGGCACACCGCTCAGTTTCACCGCGGAGCGGGGCAGAGCCAGGGTGATGGTTACCTACCGATTCTCTCCCGGCGAGTACCGCTTCCAGGTGCAGGGCCAGGTGAGCGGGTTGGGCACTTCGGGAGCCGTACTGTTGGTCGGGTTGGGCGACGGGCTGCGCTCCGTGGAGGCGGACTCGGTGGACGACTACCGCCATTACTCGGTGGTCACGAAGGCGTCGAAGACGGAGCGCAAGGACTTCAGCTCGATCGACCCGGGCGCGGTGCAGGTGCTCGACGGACCGTTCGAGTGGGTGGGAATCAAGTCGAAGTACTTCATGGTCGCCGCGCTGGCGCTGGAGGAGGGGCAGCCGCAGTTCACCGGTGCGCTCGCCGTTGGGGAGCCGCGGAGCGGCAGGATCGCGACGCGCGCTGGCCTCACGCTCACGCTGCCCGTGCCGCCGGCGGGGGATTTCCGCTACGAGCTGTATGCGGGTCCGCTCGAGTACCGGCGGCTTGCCGCGCTGGGACACGACCTCGCGGACGCGAACCCCTACGGCTGGATCTTCCGCCCGATCGTTAAACCGGTGTCGGTGCTGGTGGTGAACATCCTGCTGTGGATGCACGAGCGGCTGCACATGGCCTACGGCTGGGTGCTAATCCTGTTCGGGGCGCTGGTGCGCCTGCTCCTCTGGCCGCTGAACCAGAAGGCGATGGCCTCGCAACTCCGGATGCAGGCGGTGGCGCCGCTGATCAAGGAGACGCAGGATCGCTACAAGAACGAGCCGGACAAGCTCCAGAAAGAGATGATGCGCATCTACAAGGAGCACAAGGTCAACCCGCTCGGCGGGTGCTTGCCGATGCTCCTACCGTGGCCCGTCTTGATCGCGCTGTTCTTCGTGTTCGCGAATACGATCGAATTCCGCGGCGTGCCGTTCCTGTGGTTGCCCGACCTGTCCCGGCACGATCCGACTTACATCATCCCGATCGTGATGGGACTCTCGATGTACGGACTCTCCAAGGTGGGGCAGATCGGGATGCCGCCCAACCCGCAGACCAAGATGATGTTGTACGTCATGCCGGCGTTCATGACGTTCCTGTTCCTTCGCTTCGCCTCCGGCGTGAACCTGTACTATGCGGTCTCGAACCTCATCAGCATCCCGCAGCAGTACTTCCTCGCCCAGCGCCGCCTGCGGGAGCAGGGCAAGAAGAAGGGTGCTGACTGATCCGATCGTCGCCCTCGCCACGCCTCCCGGCCGCTCGGCGGTAGCGCTGATCCGGCTCTCGGGCCGCGGGGCTTTCACCCTCGCGGCCCGCTGTCTTTCCCCGTTCCGCGCCGACACGCCTCCCCCGGCCCGCGCCGTGTTCCGAGCCACGCTCAGCCACCCCGTGAGCGGCGAGCCGATCGACGAGGTGCTCGCCTGCTGCTTCCCTGGACCCCACTCCTACACGGGCGAGGACGTGGTCGAAGTCTCGACGCACGGTGGACTCGTCGTTCCCGCAGCGGGGGTGGCGGCGCTCGCCGCGGCCGGGGCGCGGCCGGCCCAGCCGGGCGAATTCACGCGCCGCGCCGTGCTCAACGGCAAGATGGACCTGCTGCAGGCCGAAGCGACGGCGGACCTCATCGACGCCGGCGCGCCCGCCCAACGACGCCGCGCGCTGCACCAGCTCGAGCGGGGGCTGTCCCGGCGGCTCGAGGCGCTGCGCCAGGAGCTCCTTGATCTCGACGCACTGATCGCCTACGACATCGACTTCCCCGAAGAGGATGAAGGGCCGGTGAGCCCGGAGCGGGTCGAGCGTGCGTGGCGTACCGCCCGCGACCGTGTGGCCGGGCTGCTGCAAACGGCGCCTGAGGGCGAGCGGCTGCGCGAGGGCGCCGTGTGCGTGATCGCGGGGCGGCCCAACGCAGGCAAGAGCTCGCTCTTCAACGCGCTCCTGGGCAGCGAGCGCGCCATCGTCACCGAAGTGCCGGGCACCACGCGCGACGCGATCGAAGCGCATGCCGTGATCGCCGGATTCCCGTTTCGCCTCGTGGACACGGCCGGGTTGCGTACGAGCGAGGATCGGGTCGAGAAGATCGGGATCGAGGTGAGCCGGAAGTATCTCGCGGCGGCGGATCTGGTGCTGTTCTGCCAAGAAGCCGTGGGGAGTGGGGGGTGGTCCGATCCGGGACGCGACGGATTCCTTGCCTTGGTGCAGGCACCAGTCGTAGTGGTGGAGACCAAGGTCGACCTCGCCGACAGCCCGACGGCCGGATCGCCCGACCGGCTCACCGTCTCTGTCGTCAGCGGTCAGGGGCTGGAGGCACTCAGGACCCGCCTGGCGGAAGTGGCGTTCGGTAAGTTGCTCGCGCTCGGCGACGTGGAGCCGGTGGTGACGCGCGCCCGGCACCGCGCGGCGCTGGAGCGCGCCCTGGCCGAGCTGGACGGGTTCCACGCGGCGCGGGCGGGTGGTGTGGATGCGGCGGCGGCGGCCACGCACCTTCGCGCCGCGGTTACCGCGCTCGACGACCTGATCGGCGTGGTGACGCCGGACGACGTGCTGGAGCGGGTGTTCGCGAGCTTTTGCGTGGGGAAGTAGCGAGCGCCTCGAGCAGCGCCGCCGCCTTGTCGAGTGTTTCCTGATACTCGGCCGCGGGATCCGAATCGGCCGTGATGCCGCCTCCCACTTGAAATGAGACTGTGCTGCCGGCCGCGACGAAGGTCCGGATCACGATGCTGGTGTCGAGCGCGCCGGTCAGGCTGAGATAGCCGATCGCGCCGCAGTACGGCCCGCGCGGGCACCGCTCCAGCTCGGCGATGATCTGCATCGCCCGGATCTTGGGCGCACCGGTGATCGAGCCGCCGGGGAACGCCGCGGCCAGCAGGTCCAAGGCGTCCCGCCCGCTCGCGAGCTCGCCGGAGACGGTGGAGACGAGGTGATGCACCGTCGGGTGCGACTCGAGCGCCCACCGCTCGGGCACCGTCACGGTTCCGAACCGGCACACGCGTCCCAGGTCGTTGCGCAGCACGTCCACGATCATCACGTTCTCGGCGCGGTCTTTTTCGCTCGTGACGAGCGCGCGTGCCAGCGCGGCATCCGCGGCCGGCGTGCGTCCGCGCGGCCGGGTGCCCTTGATTGGCCGCGCCTCCACTCGGCTGCCGTGCAGGCTCAAAAATCGCTCTGGCGAGGCGCTCGCGAGCGTCACGTCACCCAAGTCGAGATACGCTGCGAACGGCTCGGGATTCCGCTCGCGCAGTCGGCGATACAAGGCGAATGGCGGCTCGGCAAGCGGGGCGGCGAAGCGCTGCGAGAGATTCGCCTGGAAGATGTCGCCGGCGACGATGTAGGCGTTGACGCGGGCGATGGCGGACTCGAACTCGGCGCGGGAGAAGTTGGAGACGGCTGTGGAGCGGCGGGCCGGCGGATGGTCGGACACAACGAGTTTCGACCGGAGCCGCTGCTGCACGAACGCGAGCCGTCCGGCAGCTGTCTCTGGCTGCTTCGCGCTGTCGCCTTCCCCGATTCCCGTCGAGACGATCCACGCTCTCCGCGCGAGATGATCCCACGCGATCACCCAGTCGTAGAGGCCGAGCACCACGTCGGGCACGGCGAGGGCGTTGCGGCCGGGCCGTGCCACGCGCTCCAACTCGGCGCCCCAGTCATAGCCGAGGTAGCCCATCAGTCCGCCCTGGAAGGGCGGGAGATCGGCGATCGGGTCACGACGCTGGGGCGCGAGCAGCCCGCGGGCGGCTCGGAGCGGATCCCGCTCCGGTGGCGTGCGGATGACCGCGACCGGATCGGCGCCGAGGAACGAATAGCGGCCGAGACGAGAGTCCGCGGCCGCGCTGTCGAGGAAGCAAAGGTGTGGCAGCCCGAGGAACCGGGCGCAGGTCTCGAGCGGGTCGGGAGCGGGCGTCAGCTCCGCGACCAGCGACCTGTTCACGGGGTGGTGGTGTCGCCCGGCGTCACGAACTTCTTGGGCGTGCCGCGGAACGGGGCCCCCGGGCCGGGGCGCCACAGGGCGGTCCGCTCGATCAGCTTCGCCAGCTCGACGTCCTTGGCGGTGATCCCCCCGGCGCTATGCGTGTTCAGCGCGACCTCCACCCGGCCCCAGCTGACCGCGAGATCGGGGTGGTGGTCCGCGGCTTCCGCGAGGAAACCGACGGCGTTCACAAGCATGAGGGTGGTGGGCCAGCCGTCGGTCTGGTAGGTACGGCGGATGGCGCCTCGCTCGTGCCGCCATCCCGGCAGCTGGCGCAGCTGTTCCGCGAGCTGGGCGTCGGTGTACGAAGTCTCCTTGGCCGTCACAGCGTCTCCCGGTAGGTGGCCGACTGGCCGAAGTTCTCTTCGACTTCGAGCTGAATCAAGGTGAGCCGCCGGACTCCCGCCGTCCGGAGCTCCTCGCGAACGCGTCCCGTCAGGTGTCGCGCGAGCATCTCGACGGTGGTGTTGGGGATCGGGAGAAGCACGCAATCGCGCTCTGGGAAGACATAGCGCGGCTCGCCGCCCACCGCGACGCTCACCCGGGCGCCTTCCCGCGCCACGCCGACGATCGGGCTCCCGGTGGGCAGGAGCACCTTGTGGTCCAGCTCGTCGGTGAGCCGCCGCATGATCTTCTTGACCACGGAGAAGTCGGCGACGTACCAGCTATCGGGCTCGAGCTCGCCTTCGAGCGTGATCCCGACCCGGTAGTTGTGGCCGTGCAGGGTTTCGCAGCGGTGGCCGGCGAAGGTGATGAAATGAGCCGCGGCAAAGACGAAGTCTTCCTTGGTGACCGCGATCCGAAACACCCCGCGAGGGCTCATAGAAGGGGGAAGATAACACGGCGCGGCGGGCTACTGCGGCGGCGCGGCCTCCTGCCCGGTGGCCACGCGCCAGACCTCGTCGGCGAGCCACTCCAGCCGCTGCTGGGCGTAGTCCAGCTCCGGGGGCGCCATGTCCTTGGCCCGCCGTGCCAGCTCTCGGGCGTGCGCCAGGAACTCATCCAGGACCTCGCGCAGAGGACGGTTGGTGCGCCGCTCGGAGAGGTCCTTCTTGCGCGGGCTCATGCGGTCTGAATCCCGAGCGCGCGATCGTCGGCCTGCTGGAATTCCACAGCGGGGGCCCGGACCGTCGAGCCCAGCCCGCGCTCGGCCAGGTAGCTCTCCACCATCCGCAGCCCGAGGTAGTAGCCGGAGCGCTCTGGGAGCACCTTCCCCGCGGCCAGACGCGCCGCCGGGCTCATTCCTCCGGAGAGGAACCGCAGGCGCAGCCCGAGGCCGCTGACGTCGAGCTCGGGCACGGCGACGCGCCGCAGGAACGCGTCGAGCTCGCGGATGCGCCGGTACTGGCGGCGAGTGTATCCGAAGTACTCCCACGGCTCGAACCCCGGCGCGACCGCCCGGGCCGCCGCCACGGCGACGCCCTCGTTGACCAGCAGCTCCCGCAGTGTGGCGCGGCTGCCGGTCTCCCAGTAGTCGTACTGCCCGGCCTGCTCACTCACGAGCCGGCGCAGCGTGGCCCGGCTGGTGGGGGAGGTGTAGCGCACCGCGTGGGCCACCTCGTGGGCGATCCACAACGGGAGCAGATGGGGGGCGAGGCCGAGCCCGTTGGTCTGCGGATTGGCGCGACCGGTGAAGTGCTCGAGACAGACGAAGGCGATGCCGCGCCCGCCCACGACCAGCTCGCCGGCGTTGGCGGCCCCCATCCCCACCATCAAGTAGAGATCCACCGGGCAGTCCGCCTCGAGCTGTTCGAGCGCGCGGCGCAACGCGTCTTCGGCGATCTGTCCCGCGTCCACGTCTTCGCGCAGCCGCAGCAGATCGCTGCGGTCGGCGCGCAGCGCTTCGGCGATCACGCGCTCGGCGTGCGACGAGTCGGGGTCGAGGACGTAGTTGTGCCAGTAGCTGCGCAGGACGGCCTGGTGGCGATCGAGATACGCGTGGTACGCCGCGACGGGGTCGGGCGCAGAAACGCAGGCGAGGAACTCCGGGACGAGATCGACGAGCATGGGGCCGGTGGCCGGCCCCAATTTGGGAAGCCGCTACGCGCGAAACAAGGCTCGCTCAGCGGATAGTGATTTCGAGCACGGCCGTCTGCGACTTGACATTTGGCGCGAGATCGGTCACCGCCAGCGTGACCCGGTAGCGGCCGGGCGGGACGCGACCGGGCTCGAGGACGATGCGCTCCGGCATCATGCCGCGGGCCGGTGCTTCGCGGGTGAATTCGAACTCTACCGGCGACCCGCCGCCGAGCAGCCGCGCGGGGAACGACCGGGCGGGCGCGAAGGTGTAGCGGACCATATAGCGCGCGCGGCCCTGCGCGTCCGCCGAAAGCCCGTAAATCTCGGTGTACGCCGCGAGCGAGCGACCGGCCGGAAAAACCAGGTCCGCCGGCATGCCGCGCAGCGTGGATTCCCGGTCTGTCACCGAGTCCCCCGGGGCGAGCACGAGGCTCGACAGCCCGAGCGCCGCCAACGAGTAGGCGGGCAGGCGGAGCTGCTGACGCAACCGTCCCAAGACGCCCGCCGAATCGACGTCCAGTCCGAACCGATAGCGTCCGGGAGGTGCCGTAATCTGAAGCAGGCCGGGCCCGACGACGCGAGCGACCTCATCGCCGGCGGCAGTCCACAGGACCGCGGCTGCCGTATCCGGGGCGGTCTGAAGGTAGACATCCGTGCCCCCGGGCTCCGGACTCTTGAAGAAGGCGGACCACCCGCGGGCCACCAGCGGCGCGGGGATCTTGGTACCGTCAGTGGTGACCAGGGTCTGGACCTGGCGCGCCTGATGGGGATTCAGAGGCGGGGCTACGATGTAATCCCCATGCGCCCCGAGGGCGCCCGGGATCCCGGTGAAATCGATGGTGAGCGGACCATCCGGGCTGTAGTAGGTCCATTCGTGGACGTCGAAGAAGTCGCCCCGCTCGCGGTCCCAGAAGTCCGGGCGGCCGTGGCGTAGCCAGATCAGCCCCCGCGCGCTGAGGTTGGCGCGGGCGTAGGCCGTGAGTGGGCCGGCCGCGTCGTTGACGAGAAGTGGATCCGCGAACGGGTACGCGCTCGGGCGGATCTTATCGAGGCCGCTGTCGGACGCCGCGAGCGCCAAGACCGCGTCGTGCAGGTAAGTGGCCGCGAGGGCGCGGTAGGTGCGGGAGCGCTGGAACCGGATGAGCGGGTGGAGCAGCCGAAACAAGCGCCGCACCTCGGCGAGGCGCCGGAAGTGCTCGGCGATGCGCTCGTTGGCGCGTGTGACCAGGTTCGGATCCCGCTGCGACCAGAACCACTCGAAGAACTTCCTACGCTCCCCGGGAGGAGTGGCATCCTGCCGGGCCGTCTCCTCTGGGGAGGCGATCATCCAGACCTGATCCCACAGGACACCGGTCGAGTCGAAGTCGGCGAAGACCAGGGCCGAGTCGTACCAAGCCTCCCCCACCGTGTCGCGGTGATCGAGAAATGCGGCCTGGGCCCGCGCCAGATACGCCGGCAGGTCGGGGCGCCGCCGGGCCAGGACCTCCGCGGCGAGTGAGTCCGCCCGCCCGGGTTCCTCGAGCGCCAGGGCGATCTCCGCGCGGTGCTCCAGGCTCCTCGGGTCGTCCGGGTGGGTAGCGAGGGCGCGCTCCGCGCGGCGCCAGATACCGCCGTCGTGGTAGAGCTGCGCGAACCGCTCCCAGCAATCGCGGTAGTCAGGGTCCAGGGCGAAGATCCGGATGATGGCCTCGCGGATCAGCACTTCGCCCTCGTCGCTCCCCAGGTAGTCGCCCACCTTCACCTGCCAATAGAGCGGTTCCGGGTTCGCGGGCGCCAGCTGGGCGGCGGTCCGGAATTCATCCAGCGCCTGGTAGCGACCGATCGTAGGCCAGGCGTACCAAACTTGGCCGAGCAGCAGGTGCGCCGCGGCGTCCGTGGGGTTCGCGGCGATGAGGCGTTCGGCCGCGGATCGGGCGGGAGCAAGATTCCGGGCAGCGAGCAGCGACTCAGCTCGGGCGAACCCGGGATCCTGCTGTAGCAGGGCGGCGATCAGAGCGAGCATCGGCTCAATGCCGGTCCCGCATCTTCCGGCTCATCTCGGCGAGGAACTTCCGCTCGGCCGGTGTCAGGCTTCCCATGCCGCGGGCCGAGATCTTGTCGAGCACCCGATCGATCTCCGCCTGGGTGCGGTCGACGTTCACCGGCCGCGGCTTCGCGACCGGATCGCTGCCGCGCGCCACGCGCGCCGCCGGGTGCACTAGGACGCCCGGCTCGGTCGCTTCCCGCCCGCCGCCGCGGAGCCGTCGCTCGGCTTGCCCCAGCCGCCAGTCGCCGGCTTTGAGCCAGAGGAAGCCTGCCGCGATGCCACCGAGATGGGCGAGGTGGGCCACGCCGTCATTGGCGGGGAACAACGCCAGCATGAGATCGATCCCCACGGCGAACGTGACCAGCCACTTCGCCGGTATCGGTACGGGAATCGGAAACACGAAGATCGGCGCGTCGGGCCAGTACCACGCGAACGCCAGCGCTACGCCGAGAATCGCCCCCGAGGCTCCCACGACCAGGTTCACCGGGACCAACTGCATCAGGAGATACGACAGGCCTGCGCCTCCCAGACCGCACGTCAGATAGTAGCCAAGGAACGCGCGGCTCCCCATCCGCTCTTCCACCGGCGGGCCGAACACGTACAGGGCGAGCATGTTGAACGCGAGATGCATGACGCCCAGATGCAGAAACATGTAGGTGAAGAACGTCCACGGCCGGGCGAAGGCCTGCAGCGGCACGAGCCCCAGCTGGGTGGCAAGCTGGAGGAAGACCGTCTTCTGCAGCAGGAAGACGAGGAGGTTGACGACGAGCAGGCGCCTGACCCAGGGGGTCATGCCGTACATCCGTTGCGGGCCCATCATTCGTCCTTGGCGTCCAGGCGGCGGTGCGCCTAGTCCTTATCCCCCGGCCCCCGCCCGGTGTTCCGGGCGAGCCGGCAGAGCCGGTCGCACAACTCCGGAAACTCGATGCCGGCGGCCCGGGCGGCCTGCGGGAACAGGCTGGTGCTGGTCATCCCCGGCAGGGTGTTGGCTTCCAGGCAAAAGATGTCCCCGTCGGGGTTCATGCGGAAGTCGATCCGGGAGTAGCCCTCGAGCTTGAGGGCCCGGTGTGCGGTGAGGGCGAGCTCCTGGAGCGCGCGGGCGAGCTTCGTTCCGAGCTTGGCCGGGAAAATCTCCTGGGACATCCCCGGCACGTACTTGCACTCGTAATCGAAGATCTCGTGCTGCGGGAGGATTTCGCCGACGGGCAGGGGGACCTCCCCCAGCACTCCGACGGTGAGCTCGCGCCCGGGAATGAACTGCTCGACTAGCACCTCGTCGTCGTACTGCGCAGCGAATCGGATGGCAGCGGGGAGGTCCTTGGCCTGCTTGACGAGCGTGAGCCCCACCGTGGAGCCCTGCTTGGACGGCTTTACGATCACCGGCCAGCCCAGGACGGTGGAAACGTCCTTCGGCGCCACGGGAGGGGGCGTCATGAACCAGGCGGGGACAGGCACGCCGGCGTCGCGGAACAGCCGCTTGGAGAGGTCCTTGTCCATCGCGAGGGCGCTGGCCAGAGGGCCGCTGCCCGTGTACGGCACGCCGATGACGTCGAGGATCGCCTGGAGGGTGCCGCCCTCGCCCATGCCGCCGTGCAGGGCGAGGAACAACACGTCCGCTCCCTGAACGACGGGGAGGTCCGCGAGGCCGCCCGAAAGCAGCTCGCGCTCGCGCGCCTCGAGCTCGGCCACGTCAGGGAGGTTCGTTGCGACCGTGCCGGCGAGCAGATCGGCTTCCTGTTCCGCGGTGAGCAGGCCGCTCACGGTGTCGACGACGTAGACCTCGTGGCTGCGGGAGCGGAGGGCGCTCACGATCTGGGCCGCGCTGGCGAAGGCCACGGCGCGCTCGGCGGTCGCGCCGCCGGTGAGAACGGTGACGCGCATCAGCGGATGCCGGCGAGCTGGTGGAGCAGGTCGTACCGGGTGACGATGCCCGTAAGCTTGCCTTCCCACCGCACCAGGGCGGCGGGCATCTCCCGCGACAGCAACGCCGTGAGCCGCTCCACCGGCCAGTCCCCATCCACGACCGGAAACGGCGGATCCATGAGCTCGCGCACGGGGCGGTCCAGCGCCGCCGCATCCTCGATGGCGTGCGCCATCAGGCCCTGCTCGGAGACCGCGCCCACCCCATCCGCGCCGTCGAGCACCGGGAGCTGGGAGATGTTGTAGGTGCTCATCAGGTTGAGCGCCTGACGCACCGTGCCCTGCGGCCCTACCGAGATGAGCGGCGGTGCGCCGCGATCCTTGGCTGCGACGAGTCGTCCGACGGTGAGCCGCTCGGCTTCGAGGATCTGATTCTCCCGCAGCCACTCGTCGTTGAAGACCTTGGAGAGGTAGCGCTCCCCGGTGTCGCACAGGATCGTGACGACGAGGGCCTGCGGGTCGTTGACCGTGCGCGCGACGTCGAGCGCGGTGACGACGTTCACCCCCGTCGAGCCGCCGCAAAAGAGGCCCTCTTCCTTGGCCAGGCGCCGCGCCATCAGGAAGGCGTCCTTGTCGCTCACGAACATCCAGTCGTCGACCACCGCGAAATCGAGCGACGTCGGAATCTTGTCGCCTCCGATGCCTTCCACCTTGTACGGGGCGCCCTCGGACTTCGTGTGGCTGCGCGCGTACTCGGTGTAGATCGAGCCGACCGGGTCCCCCGCCACCACGCGAACCTTGGGGTTCTGCTCCTTGAGGTACCGCCCGGCACCGGTCACGGTGCCACCGGTGCCGGGCGCGCATACGAAGTGTGTCACGCGCCCCTCGGTCTGCGTCCAGATCTCGGGACCGGTCGTCCGGTAGTGCGCTTCCGGGTTCACCGGGTTGAAGTGCTGGTCGGCGAAGATCGCGTTGGGATGGGCCGCGGCGATGGCGCGGCCCTTCATGATGTAGTTGTCGGGATGATCGGGCGCGACAGCGGTGGGCGTGATGATCACCTCCGCGCCGAGGGCGCGTAGCAGCCGCGCTTTCTCCTGCGACATCTTGTCCGGCATCGTGAAAATGCAGTGATAGCCCTTCACCGCCGCCGCGATCGCGAGACCGACCCCGGTGTTGCCCGACGTCGCCTCGACGATGAGGCCGCCCGGCTTGAGTCGCCCCTCGCGCTCGGCCGCTTCGATCATCGCAACCCCGATCCGGTCCTTCACCGAGCCCCCGGGGTTGAAAAACTCGGCCTTGGCGTACACCGGCGTCCGGATCCCCTGGGTGACCGCGTTCAGCCGGATCAGCGGCGTCCAGCCGATCGTCTCCAGGACGTTGGCGTAGGGCTTAGTGTGCGACGGCATTCGTGTCCGTCTTCTGGGTGGTGTCCGCTCGAGTGGTGTCCGCTCGAGGCTTGACCGTGTCGGGGTGCGCCGGGGTCGAGTCGGGCCTCGCCCGGCGGACGGTCGGCCGCGGCTTGGGCGCGACCACCGGTGGCGTGACCGGTGCGGCAGCGCCGGCGGTCACCGGGTGGTGGAACTCGATCGGTTGCAGGAACACCGTCGCGACGGGGATCCCGTGGCGCCTGGCCGGCGCGAATTGCAGCTTGCCGGCGCCGGCAACCGCCGCCGAATCGAGCGCCGGATATCCGCTCGATTCGCTGACCCGCGTCGACTCGGCGCTCAGCTTTCCCGTCGAATCCACGAACAACCGCAGCACCACGGTGCCCTCGACCTGCTGGTCGAACAGCGCGGGCGGATACTGGATCGGCGGATCGGGATTCAGCGCCACCGGCGGCTCCTGGGCCGGCGGGGGTAGGGCGGTGGCGGCCGCTGCCCCGTCCGAAGGCGGAGGGGCTCCGCGCCCACAGGCGAGCACTGCGCCGAGTGCGGCGGTCGGCCACCACGCGCTGCTCCTCACGCCCCCCCCTTTCCCTTTTCCTCTACTTGCTTCTTCCACGCGGCGAGGCGGTTGAGCGCCTCGATGGGGGAGAGCGCGTTGAGGTCCAAGCCTGCCAGCTCGGCGAGCAGGGGGTGCGGCACCCCGGCCCCGAAGAGGCCCAGCTGCGATACGTCAGGGCTGGGCGGAGGCTGGCGGTCGGCTACGTGGTGGCCCGCTTCGAGCAGCCGCAACACCTCCCAGGCGCGAGCCACGACCGGTGCGGGCAGTCCCGCGAGCCGACCGACGTGGATGCCGTAGGAGCGGTCCGCTCCGCCGGGCTCCAGACGGTGTAGGAACACGATCTCGTCACCGGACTCGCGGACCGCCACGTTGAAATTTCGGGTGTGTGCCAGCTCTTCGGTGAGCTGGGTCAGCTCGTGGTAGTGCGTCGCAAACACCGTCTTGCAGCCGATGCTGTTGTGGAGACACTCCGTGACGGCCCAGGCGATCGCCACGCCATCGTAGGTGGAGGTGCCCCGCCCGATCTCGTCCAGCAGCACCAGGCTGCGCGCCGTTGCGCCGTGCAGGATGGCGCTCGTTTCGCTCATCTCCACCATGAAGGTGGACTGCCCGCGCACCAGGTTGTCCGAGGCACCGACGCGGGTGAACAGACGATCCACCACGCCCACCACCGCGCGCGACGCCGGGACGAATGCACCGATCTGCGCCAGCAAGACGCACAGCCCGACCTGCCGCAGCAGCGTGGACTTGCCCGCCATGTTGGGGCCGGTAAGCAGGATGACCCGCCCCGCGTCGTCTAGCAGCACGTCGTTCGGGATGAACGTTTCGCGCGCCATCATACGCTCCACGACCGGATGGCGGCTGCCTTCGAGGTGCAGCGTGAAGCCGGCGTTCACCTCGGGGCGCACGTAGCGCTCGCGGTCGGCCAGGTCGGCCAGCGCCGCCCATACGTCGAGCTGGGCGAGTATGGTCGCGGTGTGCTGCACCCGCGCGATGGCGACGCCGATCAGGCGGCGCAGCGCCTCCAGCAGCTCCGCCTCGCGGGTGGCGATCCGCTCCTCGGCCCCCAGCACCTTGGCCTCGTACTCCTTGAGCTCGGGCGTGACGTAGCGCTCGGCGCCGGTCAGCGTCTGCCGCCGCTCGTAGTCGGCAGGGATGCGGTCCCGATGCGTGTGCGTGACCTCGATGTAGTAGCCGAACACCTTGTTGAAGCCGACCTTGAGGGACCCGATGCCCGTGCGTTCGCGCTCGCGGGCCTGCAGGCCGGCGATGTACGTCTTGCCCCCGTCGCGCGCGTCCTTGAGGTCGTCGAGCGCGCGGTCGAACCCGGGGCGGAACGCGTCGCCGTCGGGGAGCTGGGCCGGAGGGCGATCCACCAGGGCGCGGGCCAGCTCGTCCCCCAGATCGGCCAGCAGGTCGAAGCCGTCGGCGCCCGCCTCGAGCAGGGCGCTGCGCTCGCGGTGCTCGACGCCGTCGAGCGCGGCGCGCACGTCCGGAAGGCGCAGGATCGAATCGCGCAGCGCGCCCAGCTCGCGCGGGGTGGCCCGTCCTAGCGCCGCCCGGCCGGCGAGCCGCTCCAGATCCCGCACGCCGTCCAGCGCTTCGCGCAGCCGGTCCCGGCCCCGCGGATCCCGCACCAGCACTTCCACGGCGTCGAGGCGGGCGATGATCGCGGCGGGATCGACCAGGGGCGCGAGCAGCCAGCGGCGCAACAAGCGCGCGCCCAGCGGCGTGCGCGTGCGGTCCAGCACCTCGAGCAGCGTCGTGCCCGCCGCACCCGGCCGGAGCGGCTCGACCAGCTCCAGATTGCGGCGCGTCATCTCGTCGAGGGGCAGCAGATCGCCGCGCCGGACGAGCCGCGGGCGGGCCAGGTGCGGCAACCCGCCGGGC
Source organism: Gemmatimonadota bacterium (assembly GCA_041477065.1). Classification (GTDB taxonomy): domain Bacteria; phylum Gemmatimonadota; class Gemmatimonadetes; order Gemmatimonadales; family GWC2-71-9; genus 13-1-40CM-70-15. The sequence goes on along the minus strand of JBGOUQ010000001.1, from coordinate 182,224 downwards.
TTCAGCGCCCGGGCGTAGCGCAGCAGTGCGCCGGCCGCCCCAACCGCGGGGCGATCACCGGCCTCGACGCCGAGCCCATCCAGCGAGGCGAGGCCGAAGGCGCGCGTCAGCTCTTCGCGCGCCAGCTCGGGATCGAATTCCCACGCTTCGCGCTCGGTAACGGTGAGGGACGGGACGCGCAGCGTGGCGCCCGCCGGGACCACCAGCTCGGGCGGCTCGTAGCGTGCCAGCGCCGTCGCCAGATCGGCGGCGGACACGGTCTCCCAGACGAACTCGCCGGTGGTGAGGTCGAGCGCGGCGAGTCCGACCTGCTCGCCCTGCGGCAGCGCGGCGGCGAGGTAGTTGTTCCGCCCCTGCGCAAGCCAGTCGTCGGCGAGGACGGCACCGGGCGTGATCGTCTCGATCACCTCGCGGCGCACGATGCCCTTGGCGAGACGGGGGTCTTCGACCTGTTCGCAGATCGCGACGCGGTGGCCGTTGGCGACCAGCCGCCGCAGGTACTCGGTCGCCGCTTTCACCGGCACGCCGGCCAACGGCACCTCGGCGGCGCCGCCGTTGTTGCGGGAGGTCAAGGTGAGGCCGAGCTCACGCGCGGCGATCTTGGCGTCGTCCTCGAACATCTCGTAGAAGTCGCCCATCCGGAAGAACAGGATCGTGCCCGGATGGCGCGCTTTGATCTCGCGGTACTGCTGCATCAGCGGCGTGTCGGTCTCCACGCGCTGGCTCACGGCTCCTCCACGATGAACGGCTGGCCGCCGAGCTTGGTCTTGAGCCGCTGCTGGGTGCGCTGCGCTTCCTGGCGCGTGGCGTAGCGGCCCACCCGTACCTTGAAGAAGCCGGTGGTATCCCGCGCCACCCGCGCGTCGCCGAAGCCCATCACCTTGAGCCGGGTGAGGAGCTCGTCCACCTGCGCGGCGCTCTTCACGGCGAGCACCTGCACCGAGTAGGCGGTGGGCGTTGGAGCGGGGGAAGGGGCGGTGGCCTTAGCGGAATCCGCGGGAACCGAGGTGGGAGTGGTGGTGGCTGCCGTGGCGGTGGGCGTCGGAGCGGTGGCGCCGCAGCGTGCCGCATAGAAGCTCACCCGGTTCTTGAACTCGACGTTGTCGCCCGCCCCAGCGAGCGCCTCTTGGATCAACGTGCAGCCGTGCGGCTCGTCGCGCAGCGTGAAGTACGCCTGGGCTCCGACGAAGTCCGCTTGGGGCTTGAGGGGGGAGTCGGGATAGTCGCGCCGCATGCGCTCCACCGCCTGCACCGCGGCAGCCGGATCGCTCTGCGCGAAGTGGAGCTGCGCCAGGCTCAACAGCGCGTCGTCGGCCCAGGGTGAGGTGCCGTACTCCACCACCACGCGCTGCAACGCGGTCGGGGCGGCGGCGAGCACGCCGTGCACGTAGAGCGCCTGGGGGTAGATCGAGTCCTGGGGCGAGAGCTGGGCGAGCAGGCGCCGCACGATCGCGCGCGCCGAATCCGCCCTGCCGCTCTGGGCGAGCTGGACGGCGGCCTGGAGGCGGGGGTCGGACTGTCCCGAAAGGCGGCGGAAGGTGGGAATGACGGAAAGTAGCATCAGGACGACGCCCACCGCCCTCCTTCCATCCTTCCGTCCTTCCACTCGCTTCTGTCTCACGCCGCCACCTCCCGCCGCACCACGAATCCCAGTACCAGCTCCAACACGATACCCCGATCGTCGGTGACGGTGGTTTCCTTGAGCGCGCGGTCGGCAGCGAGAGCGGCGCGCAGCGCGCGGGACAGCTCTCCGGCCTTCCAGGCGTCCGCCCAGCGGATCCATCGGGCCGCCACGTCCTTGTAATTGCCGAGTCCGAACGGCCGCGCCGCGAGCAGGTGCTGAAACATCGCGTCTTGGGCGCGCGGCCGCGGCAACCCGCGATCGAGCTCGGCGCGCGCGAGCGCCGTGCCCACCAGTGCTGTGCCCAGCGCGGTGACGATCCGCACGCCGCTCATCCCCGCCTGCTCCAGCACCGGGGCGACCAGGGGCGCGGCCCGGGCCGCCCGGCGCTCCAGCGCCGCCTGCACCAGATCGTCCAGCGTCTCCCCGCGGCGCACGCCGACGGCGGCGGTGACGTCCTCCGCCGTGGCGGTGCGTCCCCCCACCTCACCAACGCCTGCGGTGAGCGCGCTGAGCTTGTCCAGCTCCTGGGACAGCGCGGCGAGGTCGTTTCCCCCGCCCACGGCCGCGATGAGCAGCGAGACGGCGTCCGGAGTGAGGGTGAGCCCCAGCTGGCCCGCGCGATGCGCGATCCAGCCTGGGACGCGCTCGGGCGCGAGCCGCCCCACGGCCACCGTGGTCGCGTGGGCTGCGAGATCCGCGTCCGGCTCGGCGTCGCCGCTCAGCACCAGCACCAGCAGGGTCGAGGGATTGGGGTGGGCGAGGTAACGCAGCAGCTCGCCCAGCGCCTTCGATTTCTTGCGCAGCTGCTCGACGCCCCGCAGCACGACGGCGCGCCGCTCGGCGAGCATCGGCGGCGTGTCCACCAGCGCGTGCAGCGCCTCGGGGTCCAGGTCGCCGGCGGCGCGCACGTCCACGTTGAAGTCGCGCATGGCGGGGTCGATGGTGCGGTCCAATAGGGCGCGAACGGCCTCGTCCTTGAGGACGTCCTCTTCACCGTGGAGCAGGTACACCGGGTAGGGCGCGCCCTTCTTGAGACCCCGCAGGAGCGCGTCGAATGTGAGAGCGGCCATACGGCGCGGAAGTTACCGCGCCCCCTGGCGGTATGAAAGGTGGAACGCTACCGGCCGGCGGTCGCGGGCTCCGAGCGAGCGCTCGCGGGCTGCACCAGCGCGGTCCCGTATGGGTTCGGGTTCCCCGACACCACGCTGGCGCGTGGGTCCTGGAACGTGACGAACGGGACTCCCGCCTGGGCGACGGGCTTGGGGAAGGGCACCGGCGGCAGCGCCGCGACCTGCTGCGGCCCGCTCCGTCGCACACCTTCGATGGCCACCAACGCCAGCGCGGCCGCAACGAACAACGCTGCCGCAATGCCGGCCCGGGCGCGCAGCGGCGGCTCCGCGAGCCGTAGCCCTTCCAGGCGCAGACGGGCGTCCAGCCGGCGGCGGAACCCGGCGCTCGGCTCGATCGTCACCGCGTTCCGCAGCGCGAGCACGCCGCGCCGCAACGCCGTATCGTACGCGGCGCAAACGGCGCAGCGCGCCAGATGGCGCTCGAAACGCCGCAACTCCCGCGGGGCGGTGATCACGCCGTCGCGGAACTCGTTATGGCGATCGCGGAATTCAGTGCAAGTCATGGGCGCGGAGTATATACCGCCTCGGACAGTGAGAGTTCCGTAGAGGCAGAGAGGCACAGAGGCCGAGCAGGACCCTGTGCCTCCGTGCCCCCACGCCACTACGCCCCTATTCGAGCATCGGCCCGATCAGCTGTGCGAAGCTGTTCCGCGCCCGGTTCAGCCGGCTTTTCACGGTGCCCAGGTTGCAGCTCGTGATCTCGGCGATCTCCTGATAGCTCTTCCCTTCGAGCTCACGCAGCACGAACACCACGCGGTGGTGCTCCGGCAGCTGCGCCACGCACTGCTCCACCGCGTCCTTCAGGAACCGCTTGCGGTACAGGTCGTCGGGCCGGGCGGTGGTGTCCTCGAATTGCAACGGCCGGTGGTCGGCCTCCCAGTTCTTCTTGATCGTCTGGAACAGCACCAACGGGTTACGGCTGCGGTTGCGCAGCTCGTTCTTGGCCAGGTTCGACGCGATGGTGTAGATCCACGTCGAGAACTTCTTGGTCTGGTCGAAGCGGTGCAGGTGCCGGAACACCCGGATGAACACTTCTTGCACCAGGTCCTCCGCCCGCTCCCGATCCCCGATGGTGCGATTGACGAAATTGAGCAGCCGCGTCTGGTAGCGGTCGACCAGCGTGCCGAACGCTTGTGGATCCCCGGCCAGGTGTCGTTGTACCACCCCGCCGTCGTCCAGCTCGTGCAGCGCGGCCCGCTCCAGCGCCCGCGCGCCCGGCTTGGTGATCAGCTTGAGGACTGCCCGCATGGCTCACTCCCTTGTCTCGGACGGAAACTTGGAACCGCTAGGCCGTTTCCTCCCTTTCCTCATTGGTGGTGAAGTGGCACGAACCGTACCGCATGGTGTTTCCCGGTAACCACCGGTCCACGGGGGATTTGCGTACCCACGCCGCGTCATACCCGATGTCCACCTGTCCCCTGCCGGGGACACCAGAATGCTACAGTCCCAACCGGAATCCCGCCATATAGAGGATGGCGACCACCGTCTTAGCGTCGCAGATCTCGCCGTCACGGATCCCGGCCAGCACCGTCGACAACGGTCGCGGCACGACTTCGATGAATTCGTCCGCCTCCCGGGCAGGGCGCTCCGTTCGGAGATCCCCGGCCCAGTAAAGGTGGATGGCCTCGTCGGTGAAGCCGGGGGTCGTCCAGATCCTGGTGAGACGCTCCAACCGCCCGGCCGTCACTCCCGCTTCTTCCAACAACTCGCGGCGCGCGCAGTCCTCCGGCTGCTCGCCGGCGCCGAGCCGGCCGGCGGGAATCTCCCACAAGGTCCCGCCGGTGGCGTAGCGATACTGCCGCAGCATCAGCACGGTAGGGTCGGGGCCGGTGGGATCGGAGGCGAAAGGGATCACCGCCGCGGCGCCCGGGTGCCGGATGATCTCCAGCTCGCCGCTCGAGCCGTCGGGGTATTGGACGGTGTCGACGTCGAGGTTGATCACGCGTCCCGTGTGGACGCGGCGGCTCGAGAGCTGCATCGGTGGCCTCTAGCGGTGGAAGAGCCAGGCGATGGGGACTTTGAAGCCTTCAGCGAACATGTACCCGGCGTTGCGGCGTGGGCTGGCGTGAATCGGCGAGCCCGCGGCGGGCGATGTGAACGGCGCGAGGGCCAGGTGCGCGGCGATGATCCGGAGCCGCAGCATGTGGAATCCGTCGCTCACGAGCACGACGCGCCGGCTGCTGCGCCCGTCGAACCACTGCGCCACGGCCTCGAGTGAGGCGTGGGTGGTCGTCGCCGGCGCCAGGGCGACGACGGCTTCGGGAGGCAGCCCGGCCTTCAGAAGGTAGAGCCGACCCACCTCGGCTTCACTGAGGGAGTCACCGGAGCCGACGCCGCCGGTGACGAGCACCACCGGGGCGAAGCCGCGCTGGTACAGCGTCGCCGCGTGATCGAGGCGCGCTTTGAACACGGGGGAGGGGCGGCCGTTGTACTGCGCCGCACCGAGCACCGCGATCGCGTCGGCGGTGGTGGCCTGGTCGCGCGCCCCGGTCAGCGCGACCGCGACTACCACGGCCGCCCAGCCGGCGCTGAGCAGCAGGAGGAGAGCGACCGCCGCCGTGAAGCGGCGGCGGAGGGTCCAGAACGGCATGGGGCAAATATACAGCGGCCCCGGTTATGGCCTGGTGAGAATCTCCTCGAACAGCGCGATGGCCCGCGGGTCGTTCGTCTGACCGAGCCAGAACAGCGCGCTCTTGCGCACCTCGGGGCTCTTGTGGGAGCGGGCGACGCGGATCAGGGCCGGCACGCCGTCGTCATGCGGCAACTGGGACATGGCGAACACGGCGCTCTTCTTCACCTCGATCTCCATGCTGTCGTCGTCCACGAGGTCGGAGAGACCTTTGGTGGCGGCGGCCCCAGCCGCCTGGCCGAGCCAGAAGACCGCCGAGCGGCGCGTTTCTCCGGGCACGCTCGTGTTGCGGGCGATCTTGAGGAGATCGGGCCATACTGTCACGCTGTCGGCGAGGGTGGCGGGGAAGATCGCTTCGCGACTGACGTGGCCCCCGCCCTGGGTGGCGAGGCTCAGCAGGAAGCTGGCCGCGTCCCGGCTTGAGACGGTGCCAAGGTCGGTCGCTCCAGTGCCGGAGCGCCATTCCCCGCCCACGTAGGTCCTGAGGCCGGTCACGGCGCCGCGGCGGACGGTGAGGGCGATCCGCACCGGCCCCGAATCGCAGGCCGTGTGCCGGTCCTCGTCGTCCACGTCGGAGTAGTTGCCATCCACCTGCTGGTTGCGGCACCGACCGTTGCGGCAGTCCCAGCTGATGATGGTGCGGCCGTTGCCGTAGATGCCGGGTCGCGCGGCGTAGGAGAAGCGCACCTGCCCGTCCGGCGCCCCCGCGACGCGCCGGCCGAGGTCTCCGCCCTGGCCGGCCGCGGCGGTCGCCGCGACCAGACCCAGGAGGGCCGCGAGACACCCGGTCATTGGTTGATGATCTCCTCGAGGAACCGCGCGGCGCGCGGGTCGTGCGACTGGCCGATCCAGAACAGCGCCTTCTTGCGCAGCTCGCGGTCGGTCTCGTGCCGCGCGATGTCGATCAGCTTGTCGAGCGCTGCCGCCTCGTGGCGCTGCGAGTACACGAAGATGAGCTGCTCCTTCATCTCATGGTTCTGCATCCGGTCATACAGCCCGGTGAGCTGGGTCAGGTCGGTGCCGTTGCTCTGGCCGGCCCAGAACAGCGCCTTCTTGCGGACCTCGATGTCCTCGCGCTCGTTCATCGCGATGTCCATCAGCCAGCGCAAGTTCTCCGCGCCGCCCATCTGCGACAGGGAGAAGATCACCTTGTCCTTCAGTTCCTCGTCCGTGAGCTTGGCGAACAGGCCGCGCAGGAAGGCGGCGTTCTCCGGGCTGCGCTGCTGGCCCAGCCAGAAGATGGCCTTCTGCCGCGCCTCGGTCGGCGCATCGGCGCGCTCGGCGTAGGCGCGCAGGATCGCCCCAGCCCGCGGGCTGTGCTGCTGCGACAGCGCGAAGATCGCCTTGTCCTGCAGCTCCTCGTCCGTCGTGGTGCGCAGGATCGAGTCGAGCATCGACACCGCGCGCTCGGTCGGCACCTGCGAGAGCCAGAACACCGCCTGCTGGCGGACTTCGGAATCGGGATCGTGCTGCGCCACGTCGAGCAGCGTGTTCTCGGTCTCGTCGCTGCGCTTCTGGGAGATGAGGAACACCGCCTTGCGCCGCAGCGCGGCGGAGCAGGCATCGCGCTTGGCGAGCACGCGCTTGAGGATCGGGACGGCGTTCTCGGCGTCCATCTGGAGCAGGCCGTTCAGGGCCGCGATGCGGACGTCGTCGTCGTCGTCCTCGCTGGGGCAGCTCCCGCGCGGCGCGGGCGCGCTAGCTTCGGTGGGGGGTGTTGGGGCCGCGGCCGCGGTCGGCGCGCGCGGGGTCGCCGGAGCGCGCGGCGGCGCCGCGTGGTCACGCACCCAGATGCTCGCGTCCTGGTCTCCCTGCTGCGCCAGGGCGGTCTGGATCCGCGCCTTGAGCTGCTCGGCATCGCGACGTGTGCCGGCCTGGGCGTAGCTCCGCGCTTGGGTGTCGAGCAGGGTGCGCGCCTGCTTCAGATTGTCCGCATCACCCGTCCGGAACAGCGCGAACGCCGCCCAGTAGTGGGCGTCGCCGGCGTACGACGACCGGGGGTAGCGCTTGGTCAGCTGGACGTACAGGTCCGCTGCCGTCACGTAGTCGCTGCGATTGAACGCGCGCCGCGCGGCGCGATACAACGAGTCGCCCGGGTCCTGCTGGTCCCAGCCCGCGGGCGGCCGGTGGACCCGCGCGTGTTCGTCCAGTTCCAGCTCGCGGCCGTCCAGCGCCTCGAGGGCCGCCAACCCATCGAGCCCCTCCAGGCCCTGCAGTCCTGCCTGCAATCCCTCGAGACTCTGGAGCCCCTGCAGGCCGGCCAGTCCTTCCAACCCCTCGAGTCCCGCGAGGCTCTGAAGCCCGGCGAGCCCCGCGAGCGTCGCGGCATCCGAGAGCGCCTCGGCGCCCGCGACGAGCGAGCCGACGTCGGGGACCGTCAGGATGCGCGGGTGCCGCTCCGCGCGGGGGGCCTTCGGCGCGCGCCCCTGAGAAAACGTCGTGACGGCCGCCAGCAACAGGTGCATCGCCTGCATTAGAGTGCTCCTTGCGTGCCCGGTGGGACCGTTGTCCGCAACCGCAACAGCACGCTTCGTTGTTCAAGTCCTTGAGTGATTGATTGTACGTCTTCCTTGTTCCCGCTCGTGGGCAATGTGGCGATCTGCGCCAGCAACACCTCGAGGTCCTCGAGCAGGACCCGCATCCGCTGCGACTTCGCAACGGGAGAATCCAGCATCAGGCGGGTGGTCAGCAGCAGATCTCGCGCCTGCCCCGCGAACTGCGCGTCGGGCCGCCCGCCCCGCGCCTCGGCGCGGAACCCCGTCAGCAACGCCTCGGTGCGCGACAGGTACTGTGCCGCGACCACGCGGTAGGCTAGGTCGGATGAAGCCGCCGTGGCCTGGGCCACGTTCGCGGCCCGGTCGCTGGAGGGGGGCGCCGTGACGCGCCCGATGGCGACGCCGACCACCAGCACCGCAGCCGCCGCGAGTCCCCACCTGAGCCATGGACGCAGCTCGATGACCCGCGGCGCCTCACGCCGGGCGGCGCGTTCGGCCGCGATCCGCGCCCACATCTCCTCGCGCGGCGTCGCCGGCGGGCGGTGATACTCCCGCGCCGCCTGCTCGAGCCGCTCGTTCAATCGATCGTTGTCCGTCATGACACCCACTCCCCGGCGAAATCCGCCAGTGCTTCGCGCAGCTTGGCCCGCGCCCGGGACAGCTGCGCCTTCGATGTTCCCGTTTCGACGCCGAGGGCGACGCCGATCTCTTCGTGCGTGTATCCCTCGACGTCGTGCATCACGAACACCATCCGGTACTTCTCCGGCAGCCCATCGATGGCCCGGTGCAACCGCTCCTTCAAGTCCGGCTCCGCCGCCCTGCGCCCGCCCCCCCCCGGCACGGCGTCCGCCGCCTCCAGATCGGCCTCCCGTCCCCGGAACCGCTTCACTTTCCGGAGTCCGTTGAGCACCACCGAAGTCGCGATGGCATGCAGCCAGGTCGACAGCGCCGACTCGCCGCGGAAGGAATCCAGCCGCTCGAATGCCCGGATGAACGTCTCCTGTGTGAAGTCCCGCGCCAGATCGTCGTCACCCGCCAGGCGGTAGGCCAGCCGGTAGACGCGATCCACGTGCGTGTCGTACAGCGCACGCTCAGCGGCGCCGTCTCCGGCGCGGACGCGGGCTATCAGATCTCGTTCGTCCACGAAACTCCGGAGCGACGGGCCGGCCTTCGAACTACTGGTTGGACACGGTTGGGGGGCAAAGGGTTACGGAGCGAAGGGCGTGGGTGGGTGGGTTGGTGGGACCTCCCGGCGCAGACCGCAACTCCTTGTCGCACCGTCAAGTCGCACCTACCCTCAAACCCACAGACCCCTTACCAGGCGAGCAGCGCCTTCATGCCGAGCCCTCCCAGTAAGGCGAGCAGCAGGGAGGCCAGCGTCCCGATCAGGAAATACTCGGCGAACTCGCGGTCTTCGAGGGCCTTGAAGCGAGCGAGCGATTTGGCGGCGATCAGCAGGCCGAGGGCCCCGTACTGGCCCAGCAGCACGAAGGTGAGGGCGATGGCGCGCTCCAGCACGCCGATCATGCGCCCGCGCGAGATCTCCACGGCGCCGGCGGTGCGGTCCTCGTCGCGCCGCATCTGGAGCGCGGGCAGCTCGAGCACCGCGCGCACCAGCACGACGCCGCGGCCGCAAATGTAGAGGTAGCCCGTGACCAGGAGCAGCACCACGCCCCAGCGCAGTCCCGCGGCGCTCGGCACAGCGAGCGGGCCGAGCAGCCGGCCGGCTCCGACGCCGGCGCCGAGGGCGAGCAGCTCGGTGAGGAGCAGTGTGGCGCCGCGGCGGTGGGTATCGACCTGGGCCGGCCAGCGCACGGCGACCAGGGAGTAAGCGATCAGCGGCAGCACGAGCAGCGGATTCACAGAGCCTCTTGGAGAGCCTTCCGGAACATTGTATCCCCGGCTTGCACCAGCGGCCAGGCCAGGCGGCGCTTCATGTGGGAGACGGCGGTGGGGTGAACCCCGAGCCGCTCATGGAGGTGGTCGAGCGCGGGACGCAGCCAGCGGAGCTCGGCGGCGGCGCGGCGCTGCTTGGGGGTCCAGCTCCAGTACAGCGCCGAGTAGTAGGCGGCGAGGGCGTCCACGCGGTCGCCGAAGCCGCCGAAGGCGAAGACGCGGCGCTCGCGCTTGGCGGCCTCGAGCGCGGCGCGTGCCAGGTGGAAGCACGGCCCGTCGAGCTCCGGCGCGGTGGCGCGCGGGTGCGGTGCCGTGGTGAGGGGGCCGCGGCCGCAGGCGATCACCCAATCGACCACCCAGAACTTCCGGCGCATGCCGTGGGCGATGTCCCACACGGGGGCGGCGTCGTCGAGCAGGCATTCGAGCTGGTCTCCGCCGCTGATGGCGAAGCGTCCGGCGAGGTGCTTCCGCCAGGTGCGATTGAGCTCAGGGAGGCTGGCGCGGAGATCGACCTGAAGCCGCGCGCGGCTGCGGGGGGAGAGCCGGCGGGAGCCGCTGACGTCGCACACCAGCGCGACGTAGATGTCGGTTTTCTTCACAACATCAAGATATGACGAATTACATCATTTTGTCAATTAATGATGTAATCTGTCATCTCGTGCCGAACAGCCGGTCCCCCGCGTCCCCCAGCCCGGGGAGGATGTAGCCTTTGGCATTCAGCTCCCGGTCGAGCGCGGCGGCGTAAATCGGGACGTCGGGGTGGGCCGCCAGCATCGCCGCCACCCCTTCGGGGGCGGCAACGAGGCACAGAAACCGGATGCGCTGAGCGCCGGCGTGCTTCAGCGCCGCCACCGCGTCCACCGCCGAGCCGCCGGTCGCGAGCATCGGGTCGAGCACGATGAAGTCCCGGGCGTCTTCGCCCGCCGGGATCTTGAAGTAGTAGTCCACCGGCTCCAGGGTGTCGTGGTCGCGGTAGATGCCGATGTGCCCGACCCGCGCCGACGGGATCAGCTGGGCGATCCCCTCGACCATCCCGAGCCCGGCCCGCAGGATGGGTACCAGGGCGAGCTTCTTGCCGGCCACGCGCGCCCCCCGCATCCGCTCGAGCGGAGTCTCGACCTCGAGCGGCTCCAGCGGGAGGTCCTTGGTGACCTCGTAGGCCATCAGCATGGCGATCTCGTTCACCAGCTGCTTGAAATCGCGCGTGCTGGTGCGCTTGTCGCGCAGGATCGACAGCTTGTGCTGGATCAGCGGGTGGCCCAGCACCGTCAAGTTCGCGAAAGCGGCGGGGGGGGGCGGCATGGGGCACAACCTACGCCCGGCCTGCGCGGTTGCAAGCGCGCGGCGGCGCGGTATGTTCTTCCCTCCTACCCCCCGACTTCAACGGACGGAGCCGTCGTATGAAACGCGTATTGGCCCAGCTGTTCCTCGTCGCCGGCGTGACGACCGCGCTCGCGGCTCAGGCCCCCACCAAGCGGCGCGTCGCGGTGCTGGATTTCGACTACGCCACGGTCCATGCCTGGGTGCTGGACGCCTTCGGCAGCGACCAGGACATCGGCAAGGGCATCGCCGACATGCTCGTCACCAACCTGGTGCGCAACGGCACCTACTCGGTGATCGAGCGCAAGCAGCTCGACCGCATCCTCCAGGAGCAGAACTTCCAGCAGAGCGGCCGCGCCGATGCCTCGAGCGCCGTGAAGCTCGCCCGCCTGCTCGGCGTGGACGCGATCGTCATCGGCAGCATCACCCAGTTCGGCCGGGACGACAAGAAACTGGGCGTGGGCGGCGGCGTACGCGTCGGCGGCATCGGCATCGGCGGCCTCGGCCGCAAGACCTCCAAGGCCGTGGTGCAGATCGACGCCCGCGTCGTGAGCACGCAGACGGCCGAGATCCTCGGCGTCGCGACCGGCCACGGGGAGTCCAAGCGATCCGGCACGAGCCTGGTCGGCGGCGCCGCGATCGGCGGCGTCGGCGCGGCGGGCGCCTTCGACATGAGCAGCTCCAACTTCGGCAACACCATTCTCGGCGAGGCGACGCGAGCAGCGGTGGACAGCCTCACTAGCCAGCTCGTCGCGATCGCGCCCACGATCCAGGAGACCAAGGTCGAGATCCACGCCTTGATCGCCGACGTCTCGGGGAGCGACATCGTCATCAACGTCGGCACCGGGGCCGGTGTGCGAGTGGGCGCCGAGTACGACGTGCTGCGTCCGGGCCGGGAGATCAAGGATCCGGCGACGGGCCGCGTGCTGCGCCGTACCACGACCAACGTCGGCAAGCTGAAGATCACGTCGGCCGACGACGCCTCGGCGCAGGGTACGCTCAGCGGCGGTCCGGCGAAAGTGGGCGACTGCGTGGGCGCCTGTCCCACGAGCACTCCCGACGCACCCGCGCCGGCGTCGCCGGAACCGGCTGCTCCCTCGCCGCCATCCGGCGGTGGTGGAGGGGGGGGGGGCCACGTGGTGCTGCCGGCGCTCTACACCGCGCCGATCACGGGATCGTTCAGCTGGGGGATGTACACGTTCAAGGGGACCGAGCACTTCAAGTACGACGTCAACCAGAACGAGGGTGGGGAAAACAAGACCGGCTACTACACCTTCGACGCCCAGCCCGCGGGCCCGAACCGCACTCGGCTCACGGTGGACGGGCACCTCGGCAGCGATTCCTACGGGTCGTCGGTCGTGATCACGCCAGGGCAGGGGATTCCGATGATGCAGCTCGCCTCACTCGGGCCGGCGGTGCTCGCGCTGTTCAATCCGATGTGGGGGTTCTTGTTCATGGGCCACGAGTGGGAGGTCGGCTCCTACTGGACCAGCACGCACAATGGCAAGACCAGCTCGTTCAAGGTCGAGTCCACCTGCCAGTACGCGGGGGTGAACGGGTTGCGGGGCGTGCTGCGGGAGAACGAAAAGGTGATCATCGACATGTGCGTCTCGCCCAACGTCGGCCTGCCGCTCGCGGTGGTGATGAACGACGAGGACGGGTCGAACGGGACGACGATGAAGCTGGTGGAGTTCCGGCCGTAACACGGGCGGATAGGCGGATAGTCGGATGGTGGATGGGGCCCGGCGGCGGGCCCCTTCCTCTTTATTGGAGCTCAGTCTTGCGCCGAGCCTTCACGCGCTCGAGGTAGATCTCCCGCCCCGAGCCTGCCGCAGGATCGTTGCTCGGCGCCGCCGCGAGCCGCTCGAGCAGGCCCGCTTCGAGGCGCGCGGCCCCCGCCGGGCCCGCGAGCTGGATCGCCCGGGCGGCTGAGCGCAGCACGATCACGGACTCGAGCCCGGCGATGTCGTCGAAGAACCAGCCGCACGAGGTGAACATCCGGAGAGCGTGTCGCTCGAGCTCGAGCAGTCCGTGGCCGGGTGCCCCCCCGGCCCCCCCGGCCACCCCGCCTCCCCCGAGCGCGGCGCCATACGCGTCGCGAGCCGCCCAGGGGTCCGGGAACAGCGCGCCGGCGTCACGCTCGAAGATGGCGTGAAGCTCCTGCGCCAGCCATTCGAGCGCCGCGCGCAGCGGCGCGCGCCAGCGTTGCTGCGTGGCCCGCTCGGGCGCCGCGCGGCAACCACACTCGGCGCGCCACCGCTCGACCCCGTGCGGGCAGCTCCACGAGCTTGGCGCCACGAGGCGCACCTCTTCCCGCGGGGGGTGCCGAGCGTGGACGGCCGCGAAGTTCTCGACGCGCACGGCGCCGTGCTGCTTCAGGGTGTCGAGCACCCGAGCCAGTGTGACGTCGCCGCCCCGATGATGGTGCCCGTAGGTCTCGCCGTCCGTCGCGATCGCCACGACGTCGGCAGCAGCGGACGTGAGGCGCTCGGCCCATGCGGCGGCGTCGCTGACCAACGGCCCGAACGCGACGCCGTGCGAGAGGGGGCCATCATAAATGAAGAGCGCGATGCGGCGGCCGGCAGCCGTGCGATACCAGCCGGGAAGCCCGCCGGCAGGCGTGCGCTCCACCTGGTGCGGGGCGAGGATCGTGAAGCGGATGCCTTCCGCCGCCAGCACGTCGAGCGACTCATCGTCGACCGCCGTTTCAGGCAGCCACATGCCCTCCGGTTCGCGCCCGAACCGGCGTCGGAAATCGGCGATCCCCCAGCGCACTTCAGTCGTCTTGTCGCGGCGCGGGCTGAGCGGCAGGATGGTGTGGTGGTACGGCATGGCGATCGCGTTGCCGTGCCCGGCGTGCTGCGCCATGCTGGCGCGGTCGGCGGCGAGCACTGCGGCATACGTCTCGGGCGCTTCGCGCTCCAGCCACGTGAGCAGGGTGGGCCCGAAGTCGAAGCTGAGGGACGCGAGCGACCCGGCCACGCGGGCGTAGCACTCCTGCTCGATGCGTGCGTTCCAGTCGTGATACGGCGCGGCGGACGGCTCGAGGGGGATGGTCCCGAGCCACGGGTCGTCGCGGGGCGGCTGATAGAAATGGCCGTGGATGACGATGGACCGCATCAACCGCCGAGCGCTTCCTCCACCGCGCCGAGCACCTCGGGGAACAGAGCGTCCCGCTCGGCGAGCTCGTCCGCGATTCGCACCCCTGATTCCAAAGACCCACCATCCCCGTCCAGGCCGGTGTTGAGTGCGTTCACCAACCGCTCGCCGTCGTCACAGTGCAGCGTGAAGCGACGCTCCGCATAGTCGACCACCGCGCCGGTCGAGATGATGAATTGCCAGTCGGAGGATTGCGCCAGCAGCAGCTCCCGCGCCGCCTGCGCGAGGATGGGCCGCGCGGCCGGGACAGCGAGGGCCGCGGGCGCCACCTTCCAGAACCCACTCTCCACGCCCCGGAGTCTGTCCCAGGTCCAGGCCGTCCGCTCGTTCAGCCACATGCTGTGATCGCCGTTCGCTCCCCAGGAGCCTTCGGCCAGCTGCAACGCGACGCGGGGCGGATGAGCCGCGAGGTGCTGCGAGGCCGTCACCGCGCGTACACCCCCACTCTCCGGGGGCCGGCCCCGCAGCGCACGGTACGTCGCGGCCAGGAAGTCCGTCCCTTCGAACCACCAGTGCCCGAACAGCTCGGTGTCGAACGGCGCCACGATGACGCCGTCCCGGTCCGCTGGCTTCCCCACAGCCAGGCCCTCGAGCAGATGGATGAAGTGGGAGGCGTGAGTCTCCGCCCGCGCGAACGCGACGGGCGGCTCGTAGGGGCGCTTCGCGCCGAGGTCCACGGTCGCGCCGCTCACCCGCCACAGCTTGAGCCCGCCCGGCCAGCGGATCTTGTGGAACTCGAGGTAGGCTTCGTCGCCCGGGTAACCCTGGTGGCGGCTCCAGATCTGCATCGACGAGCGGGGGTCCCGCACGAGCGCCGCGACCGGTGCGGGCCCGCCGCGACGGGAGACCCGGGAGACCCGGTACGCGCGGTAGGGCGATCGTCCCGCTGTCCCGCCGGCGGCCGGCGGCGACGAGGCGTCGTGCCGCTCCGCGTCGAACCGTTCCGCACCCAGCGGAATCTCGCTGGAGCCGCCGAGTGGGTTTCCTGCGTGGGCGAGATGCGCGTCGGTGAAGAAGTAGCGGAACCCCGCGTCCGCCAGGTGTTCTTCGATGCCCCGACGCCCCCTGCCGCGCGGCCGATAGGCGCACTCCGGCAGCCAGCAGCCAGTCGGGGCGACGCCGAACAACCGCCGGTGCTCATCGCGCCCTACCGCCAGCTGCAGCCGGATGCTCTCGTCCCGGGCGAGGAGTGGGAGATAGCCGTGTGTGGCCGCGGATCCGATGATCTCCAGCCGGCCGCGCTCCTGGAGGCGTCGAAAGGCGGAGACGAGGTCGGCGTCGATCGCCCGGAACAGCGCCCGCAGGCGAGTGAGCCGCGCCTTCCAAAACGCGACGAGCGGCACGAGCGCCGCGTCGCCGGACTGCGCCAGCGACGCGGGGGCCTCGTCGCACATCGCGAGTCGCTGGGTGAAGAACGCTTCCATCTCGCGGGCGAAGGCGGGGCTCGCCAGCTGGTTCGCGAGGACCGGAGTGAATCCGATCGTCAGGGGCGCGGGGGTTCCCTCGGCCGAGAGCTCCTCGAGCTTTTCCAACAGGGGGAGGTAGGTATCGAGCGCGGCCTCGCACAGCCAGTCGCTGCCGTGCGGCCAACGGCCGTGGTTCAGGACGTAGGGCAGATGGCTGTGGAGCGCGAGGACGAACTCCATCGCGGTGCCGGTCAAGTGGAGGCCGACCGTAGGGCGAGCGCCCGGCGATACAGGGCCAGGTACTGCCCGGCGGAACGGTCCCAACCGAACTGCCGCGCCATCGCCGCACGGACGAGTTTGCGCCACGCCGTGCGGTCGGCGTAGCTCTCCACCGCCCGCACGATCGCCCCTTGGAGCGCTGCGGGCGAGTATTCGTCGAACAGGAACCCCGTCACGCCGTCCGTGATGCTGTCGGTCAGACCGCCCACGCGGCGGGCGACGGGAACGGTGCCGTAGTGCTGCGCCCGCATCTGCGTGAGCCCGCACGGCTCGTACAGCGACGGCATGAGTAGCGCGTCGGCCCCGGCCAGAAGGCGGTGCTCGAGGTGATCGGTGAACATGAACTCGACCGCAACGCGATCCGGGGCCGCGGCGGCGAGGTCTCCCAACGCCTCGTGGTAGCGGTGTTCCCCGGCTCCCAGGAAGATGAACTGCGCGTCCGACGTCGAGAGGAGATCTGCGCCGAGGACGAGGTCCAGACCCTTCTGCGCCACCATGCGCGCGCTCATGCTGAAAAGCGGCGTATGTGCTCCGCCCATCAGACCGTACGCCCGCTGCAGCGCCGCCTTGCACCGCCGCTTCCCGGCAAGGTCGTCATCCGAATAATTCGCCGTGATCTCGGGGTCCGTCTCGGGGTTCCAGAGGACGGGATCGATGCCGTTCAGGATACCGACCAGGCGGTCGCCCATGGCGGTGAACGTATCGTGCAAGCCGAACCCGCCCTCCGGCGTGCGCAGCTCCTGGGCGTGCGTCGGGCTCACGGTCACGGCGACGTCGGAGAAGGCCAACGCTCCCTTGAGCGCGTTCATACGCCCGTACCACTCGAACACCCCGACGTTGTACAGCTCCGGCGGAAACCCCAGCTCGGTCACCGTCTCGGGAGGGAAATGCCCTTGGAACCCGGCGTTGTGCACGGACAGCACGACCGCCAGGCGGCTGCAGAACGGCTCGGCGGAAAAAGCGGTGCGCAGGTAGACCGGAGCGAGGGCCGTGTGCCAGTCGTGCGCATGCAACACCTGAGCGTGCGGCGCGATCTCGGGAAGCGCCGTGAGCGCGGCGAGGCAGAAGAACGCGAAGCGCCGGGCGTTGTCCGGGTAGTCCGCGCCGTTGTCGCCGTAGATGCCCGCCCGGTCAAAGAAGTCTGGATGCTCGATGAAGAAGACCTGCGGACCGAGGGGAGGCGGCCCGGGCGGCGTGCGGTACACCCACGCTCGCTCGGTGTGCCCGCCGAACGTGATCGTGAGCGGCGGGCCCGTGCGCTCGAGCGACGGCGTGGTCTCGCGCACCAGCTGGTACAGCGGCATGACGACCGTCGTCGGGAGGCCGGCGGCCGCCTGGAAAGTCGCCAAGCCGCTCACCGCCTCACCCAGCCCGCCGGTGCGGGCAAAGGGCCAGTACTCGGCCGTCAGGTGGGTGACGCCGATCCGCTCGGCAACGGAGATCTGCGCCACGGGCGCCGCCGCACCGGCCGCCCGCCGCGGCGGGGCAGCGTGCACCCGGCGGGGGGGGGGGAGCGCCTCGATGCTGGTTTCAGCGCGCCCATGGTCGCCTCCACTGGCTCATCGGTCAGGCCGTCGGCGGATCGTCGGGCAGCTCGCCCCGGATCGCGGGCGCGTAGTACTCGGTGACGTATTGCCGGACCATGCGCTGCGCGGCGAACCGCTCGCCCGCCCTCTGCATCGCGTGCTTCATCTTGTCCACCCAGCCGCGCGGGACACCCTGAGCATCCCGGTCATAGAACAGCGGAACAACTTCGTGCTCGAGCAGACGGTACAGCTGCTCGGCATCGGCTGCGTCGACGTCCGCGCCCGCCTGCAGTGAGGCAGGAATCGCCCAGCCGTTCGAGCCATCGTAACCTTCGCTCCACCAGCCGTCCAGCGTGCTGAGCTGCGGCACGCCGTTCAGGGCCGCCTTCATGCCGCTCGTGCCACACGCCTCGAGCGGTGCCCGCGGCACGTTGAGCCAGAGGTCCACGCCCTGAACCAGGCGGTGGGCGACGTGCATTTCGTAGTCTTCGATGAACGCGATGCGGCCCTCGAAGCGTGCTTCCCGGGTGTGCGCGTACACGCGCTGGAGAATCTGCTTCCCGGGCTCGTCGCCCGGGTGCGCCTTGCCCGCGAACACGATCTGCACCGGGCGCCACGGGTTGACGAGCAGGCGCTGCAACCGGTCGGGATCGCGGAAGATCAGGTCGGCCCGCTTGTAGGCGGCAAACCGGCGGCCGAAGCCGATCGTCAGGGCTTCCTCATCGAGCAAGGTCCCCGCGCCTACGAGGTGCAGGGCTTCCTTCCACTGGTCGGCCCAGCGCCGCCGCGCCTGCTCCCGGATGCTCCGCATCAGGTGGGACTTGAGCTCGCTGTGCACCGCCCACAAGGCGGCGCCGTCCAGCTCCAGCACCGAGGTCCAGAGCGCCGGGTCGTCCACCCGCTGCAGCCAGTCCGGCCCGAGATGCGAGGTGAGAATGGTCACGAGCTGGGACGCCATCCAGGTCGCGATGTGCACGCCGTTCGTGACGTACCCGATCGGCACCCGCGCGGGCTCGCGGTCCGGCCAGAGCGGGGCCCAGATCCGGCGCGACTCCTCGCCGTGGCGGCGCGACACCGCGTTGACGCGCGCCGAGAGCCGGATCGCCGCGACCGGCATGTGGAAGCGGTCGTGGTCGAGGGTGGGGTGGTGGCCGAGGCGCAAGACCTGCTCCCGACTGACCCCCATTTCCTGCCACACCGGACCCGTGCACTGCTCGAGCTGTTCGGCGGAAAACGTATCGTGCCCCGCCGGCACAGGAGTGTGGGTCGTGAAGACGCTGGTCGTGCGGACCCGGCGCACGGCTTCCTCGAATGGAGTCCCTCGCGCCACCAGCTCACGCACGCGCTCGACCAGCATGAAGGCCGCGTGTCCTTCGTTAGCGTGCCAGGCGACGGGGTCGTACCCCAGGGCCCGCAACACGCGCACGCCGGCGACGCCCAGGATCCATTCTTGCCGCAGCCGCAGCTCCGGCCCGCCGGCGTAGAGGCGGTGCGACAACCCGCGGTCCGCCGGGTCATTCTGCTCGAGGTCCGTGTCCAAGAGGAAGATCGGCACGCGGCCCACGGTGACGCGCCAGGCCCCAACCCCGACGGAGCGTCCGGATACCTGCACCGTCGCGAGGCAGGGGTCGCTCCCCCCCTCCCCCCCCTTCCCCTGGCCGCGCACCGGTTGTAACGGCATCGCCGCCACGTCGAAGCGCTCTTCGGCGTCTTCCTGCCAGCCGTCGAGCCGCAGCCGCTGGTCCGAGTAGCCCTTGGTGTAGAACAGCCCGACGCCCACGAGCGGCACGCCGAGGTCCGACGCGGCCTTACAGTGGTCGCCGGCGAGAACCCCGAGGCCCCCGGAGTAGATCGGCACCGAGGTGTGGAGCCCGAACTCGGCGCAGAAGTAGGCGATCGGCCGGTCCACGGATTCCGGATAGGCGGACGCGAACCAGGTCCCAGCGGTTGTCCGATCGCGTTGGGCTGCGGCCGCGACGGTGTCGTAGAGCCGGAGAAATTCCGGGTCCTTGGCGCAGGCGGCGAGGCGTTTGGGATCGACGCGTCGCAGCAGCTCGATGGGATTGTGGCGGGTGAGGTGCCAGAGCACCTCATCGATCCCGCGGAACAGCGCGCGGGCGTCGCGGCTCCAGCTCCACGAGAGATTTCCGGCGACGTCCCAGAGCCCATTGATCCGTTCGGGAATGCTGGGCGTGCCGGCCGAGGGGTTGACGGGGGCGGGGGGGAGGGGAGGGGGGGGGGGCATGGCCTGGCAAAGTAACAGGGAATAGTGTCGAGTTGCACATCTACCCTCGACCCCACTCAGCGTCTTGGCACCTCGGCGTCTCCCTTGGCGTCTTTGTCCTCACCGTCTATTATCCCTCTCCCATTGCGTCGGGCCAGGTAGCTCAGTTGGTAGAGCAACGGACTGAAAATCCGTGTGTCGGCAGTTCGATTCTGCCCCTGGCCATTGACAGCACAGCGCTCTAAGTCGGCGCTGTCGCGGCGTTTCCTTCATACTCCCCCACCTGTTCCCCTGCGCAACCTGACCTCGCGCCTAGCGCGGTCTTGACGTCGTGCCCGCAAAAGCCCAGTATCGGCAGCATTCCCCTGCATCCCCACAGCTGAGAGGGCGTGTATGAGACGGGTACGGGCACTCACCGTTGGGCTCCTGGCAGTGGTCTGGTCGGCGCCGCTTCGCGCGCAAGCGCCTACCGGCACGATCCGCGGACGCGTCACCGACAGCGCGTCGCAGCAGGCGCTGGCTGGGGCGACGGTCACCGTCGGGGGTCGCGCGGCGCTGACCCAGGCCGACGGTCACTACCTCCTCACGGGGGTTCCGGCGGGCACGGACTCCTTGCGGGTGCGCATGCTCGGCTACGCGCCGGCCGCACAGTCCGTCACGCTCGCGGGGGGCGACACGCTCACCGTCGATCTCGCGCTGACCGCGCAGGCCGTGGGCCTCTCGGAGGTAGTGGTGGTTGGCTACGGGAGTCAAACCGCGGGCAACATCACCGGCGCCGTGAAGCAGGTCAACTCGAACGAGTTCAACACCGGGCGGATTGTCAGTCCGGAGCAGCTCATCGTGAGCAAGGTCGCGGGCGTGCAGGTCTCGGACAACAACGAGCCGGGCGGCGGCGTGGCGATCCGGATTCGCGGCGCGACCTCGGTCAACGCCAACAGCGATCCGCTCTACGTCATCGATGGCATGCCGGTGGGTGGCGGTGCGGGCGGCGGACTCTCTGCCGGCCGCGACCCGCTCAACTTCCTGAACCCCAACGACATCGAGAGCATCACCGTGCTCAAGGACGCATCGGCCGCGGCGATCTACGGAGCGAACGCCGCCAACGGTGTAGTCCTCATCACGACGAAATCGGCAGGCGGGGGGGGCGGGGGCCGGAGGACGGCGGTCGACTACAGCAGCAGCATGTCCTCCTCATCCGTCACCAAGCTGCCGCAGATGCTGACCACGGCGCAGTTCCAGGCGGCGGTGGCACAGTACGCACCCGGTAGGGTCGCTTCGTTGGGAAGCGCGAACACCGACTGGTTGAGCCTGATCACCCGCACCGCGTTCGGCCAGGAGCACAATGTGGCGCTCTCGAGCACGGGGGGGAGCTCGTTCTACCGGTTGTCGCTCGGCTACCTCAACCAGGACGGCATCCTCCGGGGTACCACAGCTGACCGGCTCTCCCTGGGATTGAACTACGATCAGCGCCTCCTCAACGACAATCTCGGCGTGCGCCTCAACCTGAAGGGCTCGCGCGCGAACGACCAGTTCACCCCCAGCGATGTGCTCGGCAACGCCGTCGGGATGGCACCGACGCAACCGGTCTATGATCCGACCAGCCTGACCGGCTACTGGGACTGGAATACGACCGGCGCGTCAGCGAGTAACCCGCTGGCCAGCCTGAACCTCGCTACCGACCACGGCACGACCTGGCGCAGCCTCGGCAGCGTGCAGGCCGATTACCGTCTGCCCTTCCTCGAGGGGCTGCGGGCCAACCTGAACCTCGGCTACGACTTCACCGAGGCCGATCGGGAGCGCTTCTTCCCCGGGAACCTGGCCAACCAGACGCGACAGGGTCACGGCTACCTTTCGCTTGCGAACAACAGCCAGGTGAACTCGTTGCTCGAGATGTACCTGAACTACGCGCCCCCGAT
Source organism: Gemmatimonadota bacterium (assembly GCA_041477065.1). Lineage (GTDB taxonomy): Bacteria > Gemmatimonadota > Gemmatimonadetes > Gemmatimonadales > GWC2-71-9 > 13-1-40CM-70-15. The sequence continues at coordinate 160,620 of JBGOUQ010000001.1, read as the reverse complement.
CAGCGTGGGGCCCGGCAGCATCGACCTGACCGGCGGCTACTCGTACGCGAAGTCGCACGCCGAATACCCCTTCTTCCAGGAATCGAACCTCAACAGCAACTTGCTCGGCGACAACGGCATTCCGACGGCCGGGACGGTTCAGAACCTCAAGACTGTCGTCGACACCAAGTTGATCTCCTTCTTCGGACGGATCAACTACAACGTCTCCGACCGCTACCTGGCGGCCGTGAGCCTCCGGCGAGACGGCTCCTCGCGCTTCGGGCCGAACAACGCGTGGGGCACCTTCCCCTCGGTGTCGCTCGGCTGGCGACTCTCGCGGGAGCCGTTCATGAGCGGCATCACGGCGCTCTCGGACTTGAAGCTCCGGGCGTCGTGGGCGAAGACCGGCAACCAGGCGTTCGCGGACTACCAACAGTACGCCACGTACACCTTCAGCGACGCGCAGACGCAGTATCAGTTCGGCAATCAGTTCGTGACGACGATCCGCCCCAGCGCGGTCGATCCGAACATCAAGTGGGAAGCGACGAGCTCCTACGACATCGGCCTCGATTTCGGCTTCCTGGGCCAGCGCTTCAACGGCTCGATCGACTGGTACACCAAGAAGACCACCGACCTGATCTTCACGGTGCCCGTGGCCGCCGGCACCAACTTCTCGAACTTTCTCACGACCAACATCGGCAGCATGAAGAATTCGGGGATCGAGCTCAGCCTCAACGCCCGCCTGCTCGAGGGACGCGGCACCGGCCTGGCCTATACCGCCAGTTTCACCGTCGGCCACAATACGAACGAGCTCGTCAGCATCAACCCGAGCCGCAGCGTCGCGCAGATCCTGACCGGCGGCGTCTCTGGCGGCGTCGGCACCACCATCCAGGTCCTCGAGCCGGGCCAGCCGATCTACTCGTTCTTCGTCTGCCGGCAGTATTACCAGAGCGGGAAGCCGGTCGAGGGAAAGTACTTGAGCCTGGTCGGCGACACCGTCCTCACGGGCTGCAACAACAGTGAGCGTCGGGCGTTCCACGACCCGGCGCCGCAGTGGATTCTGGGCCACTCCTCATACCTGACCTACCGGAGCTTCGATCTCAGCTTCACCCTGCGGGCGTACCTGGGCGGCTGGACGTACAACAACGTATCTTCCAGCAACGGCGCCTATAACGGGCTCACGAACGGAGGATCGCCGAGCAACCTCAACGCGTCGGTCCTGAAGACCAGCTTCGTGACTCCGCAGTACCTTTCGGATTACTACGTGGAGGATGCGTCGTTCCTGCGCATGGACAACATCACCATCGGCTACTCGCTCACGTATCGCGGGCAGCCGCTGCGTCTCTTCGCCACCGTGCAGAACGCCTTCACCATCACGGGCTACAGCGGCGTAGATCCAACGGCGGGGCTGAACGGTCTCGACAACAACATTTATCCGCGCTCGCGAATCTTCAGCGGTGGCCTGAGCGCCCGGCTGTGAACGTGGCCATGGTTTCGACCATTCGAGAAGGGACGGAGTCATGAACCTCAGAACGTGGAAAGCCCCGGGAATAGCGGCTGCCCTCCTGTGCGTGGCCGCGGTCGGGTGCACCGATCCGACGGTGGCGCCGAAAAGCAACACCACCGACGCCAACGTCTTCAGTGATCCGGCTTCCTACCAGGCGTTCCTCGCGCGGATCTACGCGGGTCTGGCGGTCAGCGGACAACAGGGAGCGGCCGGGAACCCGGACATCCAGGGGATTGACGAGGGATTCTCGCAGTACCTGCGTCTCTACTGGGAGCACCAGGAGCTGCCGACCGACGAGGCGGTCATCGGCTGGGGCGATATCGGCCTCCCCGAGATGAACCTGCAGACCTGGTCGTCGACCAGCACCATGGTCGTGGCGATGTATTACCGCGTCTTCTTCCAGGTCACCCTGGCGAATGAGTTCCTGCGTCAGACGACGGCGGCTAAGCTGGACGGGCGCGGGAACGTCAGCGCCCCGCTCAGAGTCCAGATCCAGCAATATCGCGCCGAGGCCCGCTTCCTCCGCGCCCTCAGCTACTGGCACGGGATCGATCTCTTCGGGGATATCCCGCTCGTGACCGAAGCGGACCTGGTGGGCTCCACGCCGCCGAAGCAGAGCACGCGCGCGGCCGTCTACGCCTACATCGTGAGCGAGCTGACCGCCATCAAGGACTCGCTGCCGACCCCCGGCGCCGGCAACTACGGTCGCGCGACGGCCCCGGCCGCGGACATGCTGCTGGCCGAGCTCTACCTGAACGCCGGCGTCTACACCGGCACGCCGGCCTATGACAAGGCGCTGACTGCCGCCCAGGCGGTCATCGCGGGTCCGTACACCCTGGATCCCGTCTATCAGCACCTCTTCCAGGCCGACAACAACACGTCGCTCGAGATCATCTTCGCCATCACGCAGGATGGCACGCATACGCAGACGTGGGGGGGCATGACGTTCCTGATCCACGCCTCCTGCGGGGGCAGCATGTCCGCCGGCGCCTACGGCATCGACTACTGCTGGGGGGGAGTGCGCCTGAAGCCCGAGGCCTACAACCGCTTCAACACCACGGCCGACCACCCGGCAGGCGACACCCGGAATTCGTTCTTCTACTCGACCGGTCAGACGGTGGCGGTGACCACCATCTCCGACTTTACCAAGGGGATCGCCGCGCCCAAGTTCCAAAACAAGACCTCGGGCGGGGCTGCCGGCTCGAACCCGACGTTTGTGGACGCGGATTTCCCCCTGTTCCGCCTCGCTGATGCATACCTGATCTACGCCGAAGCCAACGTGCGCGGCGGCGGCGGCAGCGCGGCACAGGCACTCACATACGTGAACCTCCTGCGGCAGCGTGCCTACGGGGGCACGAGCGGTGACATCACGGCCCCCCAGCTCACGCTGCCCTTCATTCTGGACGAGCGCGGTCGCGAGCTGTTGTGGGAAGGCCACCGCCGGACCGACCTCGTCCGCTACGGTCTGTTCACAGGCGGCACCTACCTCTGGGCCTGGAAGGGCGGCACGCAGGCCGGAGCGGCGACGGCTGCCTATCTGGATCTCTTTCCGCTCCCCGCGTCCGAGCTCGTGACCAACCCGAACCTGAAGCAGAATCCGGGCTACTGAGCGCCGGACGGCACCATCATTCATGAGTCCCCAGCTCCGCCGTCTCGAGAGGCGGAGCTGGGGATTCGTGTTTGCCCTCGCCGCGTGTTCCGGTGCGCCGGCCTCCCCGCGCGTCAGCGGTTCGCCTCCTCCGGATCGGCCGGTGCTCCCTGCGACCTACCGCCCCAGCGGTCACATGGCGGCCGGCGACGTGTTCGTGCACCTGTTCGAGTGGAAGTGGACCGACATCGCCGTCGAATGCGAGAACGTGCTCGGGCCCGCCGGCTTCAGGGCCGTGCAGGTCTCGCCGCCCCAGGAGCACAGCATCACGCCCACGTATGACTGGAGCGAGCGCTACCAGCCGGTGAGCTACAGTATCGCGCGCAGCCGCTCGGGAACCGACGCTGAATTCGTGGACATGGTCAACCGGTGCCGGGCGGTCGGCGTGGACATCATCGTCGACGCCGTCATCAACCATATGACGAACTTCCCGAGCCCCGGTGTCGGCAGTAACGGCACCGCGTACACCAAGTACAGTTATCCCGGTTTGTACACGCCGAGCGATTTCCACTCGCCCTGCACGGTCACCAACTATCAGGACGCGGCCAACGTGCAGGACTGCGAGCTGTTGTCGCTGCCGGACCTCAACACTGGGCTGGCCTCGGTGCGGCAGAAGACAGCCGACTACCTGATCATGCTCGCCCGGCTGGGCGTGGCGGGATTCCGCGTCGATGCGGCCAAGCACATTCAGCAAGTGGAGCTGGACGACATCATCGGCCGCGTCAATCGGACCCTCGCCGGCGAGGGAAGACCGTTGCCGTACGTCTTCCTCGAGGTGATCGGGGGCGCGGGGGAGGCGCTGTCGCCGCGCGACTACTTCGGCGAGGGGTACAGCTCGGGCGGCGCCGCCGACATCACTGAGTTCACCTTCGTCGGTGTCGGCGACAAGTTCCGAGGGCTGGGCGGACAGCACATCTCGCAGCTCAACCCCAACGGCACCCCCGGGAACCGGTTCTCCGAGGCGGCGTGGGGGCTGATGCCCTCCGACAAGGCCGTGGTATTCCTCCAGAATCACGACACCCAGCACCAGTGCGGCATCGGCTATCGCGACGGCAGCGTCTTCCGCCTCGCGAACGTGTGGATGCTGGCGCAGCCCTACGGCTACCCGTCGATCCTGTCGAGCTTCGCGTTCTCCTGCCCGGCGGGGAACGCGATGGGTCCGCCGTCCGATGCCGGCGGAAACACGAATGCAGTGACGTGCGCGTCGAGCCTCGAGACGGCGACGATCGGCCAGTGGGTGTGCGAGCACCGGGATCTCCACATCCGGAACATGGTGAGCTTCCGTCGCCTCGTCGCGGGCGCCGACATCAACCACTGGTGGGACGACGGCGCCAACGCCATCGCCTTCTCGCGCGGGGACAGAGGCTTTGTGGCCATCAACCGGGAAGGCATCCCAGTCGTCGCCACGATCCCGACCGGGATGCCGTCGGGCACCTACTGCGATCTGCTGACCGGCGGGCGCGCCGGCGCGGCCTGTGTCGGCACGTCCGTCGTCGTGGACGCGACCGGCGCGGTCCAGCTCACCCTGGCAGCCAATTCTGGCGTAGCGATCGACGCCGCGACGCGCCAGTGAGCTCCGCACGGCCGCTCCACGTCGTCCTGACCGGCGTGCTCGCGCTCGTTGGGGGGGCCGCCCCGCCCCACGCCGCGCCGCTCTGGACGCGCGGCGCCGTTTGCTACGAGGTGTTCGTCCGCTCTTTCTACGACAGCGACGGCGACGGCATCGGTGATCTGAACGGCCTGATCCGGAAGCTCGATTACATCAACGGCCTCGGCGCCTCCTGCATCTGGCTCATGCCGGTGGCGCAGTCGCCCAGCTACCACGGCTACGACGTCAGCGACTACTACCGCGTCGAGCCCGCGTATGGCACCAACCAAGACTTCAAGCGGCTGGTGGCGGAGGCGCACCGCCGCGGCATCACAGTGCTCGTGGACATGGTGCTGAACCACTCCTCGAGCGAGCACCCCGCCTTCCAGGCGGCGCTCAAGGACACGACGTCCCCCTACCGCCATTGGTACCGCTTCTCCCCGACGCCGCTGGGCAAGGGTCCCTGGGGCGCGGAAGCCTGGCACCGTTCCCCGGTGCGGGACGAGTACTACTACGGCGTCTTCTGGAGCGGGATGCCGGACCTCGACTACCACACGCCCGCCGTGCGGGAGGAGGCGATGAAGATCGCCACCTTCTGGCTGCGCGAGATGGGAGTCGACGGCTTCCGCCTGGACGCGGTGCCGTACCTCGTGGAGGAAGGCAACTGCCTGACGGGGTGCCCCGGCACTCACGCGTTCCTGCGCGCCTACGCCGCGCACATTGATAGTGTGAAGCCGGACGCGTATTCCGTCGGCGAAGCGTGGGGCAACCTCGATGTGCTGCTGCCCTACTATCCGGACCAGCTCACCTCGTATTTCGGCTTTGAGCTCGCCGATTCGCTGCTCTCGGTGGTCCGTACCGGATCGGCGGCGGGGCTCTTGCCGGGCTTCCTGCGGCTGCAGGACACGCTTCCCTCGTACCGCTGGTCGCCGATCCTGAGCAACCACGACGGGACCCGTACACTCACGGCCCTGGGTGGCGACGTCGCCCGCGCGCGGGTCGCGGCGACCCTCCTGCTCACGCTCCCCGGACTGCCCTTCATCTATTACGGCGAGGAGATCGGGATGACGGGAGACAAGCCGGATCCGCGGCTCCGGACGCCGATGCAGTGGAGTCCCCGCACCGGCGTAGGCTTCACCACCGGCACGCCCTGGGAGGCGCCGCAGCCGGACTCGATGACGACGAACGTCGCGGTGGAACGCCCAGACCCCGGCTCGCTCCTCAACCTGTATCGCCGGCTGATCCACCTGCGTAAGCAGAACGACGCGCTGGCGACGGGCCGGCTGGTGCCGCTCTCAACCAGCCGCCCCGAGGTTGCCGCCTACCTCCGACGAGCGGCTGACCGCGTCGTGCTCGTGGTGGCGAACCTGGGCGCCGCGGCGGCCTCCGGCCTCGTGATCGGCTCCGGGGAAGGCGCGCTCCCGCCCGGGAGGTACACGCCACGGAACCTGCTCGGCGGTCCGGATGGTGCGATGCTGCGGGTGGGACGCGACGGGCGTATTCGGGGCTACGTTCCGGACGCGATCGGGCCGCGGGAGAGCCTTGTTCTCGACCTCATTCGCCGGTAGCCGGGCGGCGGAGCACCATCGCCCCGTACGCCGGAAGGGTGAGCGTGGCGCCGTGCCGAGTGCGGTCTGAAAGCAGATCACGCGCGCCATCCACGGCGAAGCCGGACACGGCGACACGTACCTCGTGGGGCCGCGCGTTCACGAGCACGACCGCGTCGCCGCGCCGATAGGCGATCACGTCGTCGGGGGCGCTGGTCTCGACCTCCCGGAGATCTCCCCCGATGAGTGCGGAATCCGTACGCGCCAGGTCCAGGACCCGTCGATAGAAGGCGCGGGCAAGCGCGGCGTGGGGCTGATCCCACGCGATCGGCTCCCGTACGAAGAGGCCGAGCTTCTGGGGACTCTCGACCCCCTGCCCGTTGTAGATCAGCGGCCGGCCCGGCAACAGCGCCATCGCCACGAAGGCCGCGCGCGCTCCCGCAGCGCCCCCGAACAGCGTCACCGGCGGATTGTCCCAGGCCGTCTCGTCGTGGTTCGTGGTGAAGCGCAGCCGCATGCCGCCATGGGGCATGGCCACCATGTCCGCCAGCTCGCGCTGGACGAAGGTGGATGCCGGCGCGCCGCTCCACACCGCCTTGAGACGGCTGTAGGAGTCCCACGCGTACGTGAGGTCGAAGCCGAGCCGGTGCATCTTGAGATCGCCCCACTCGGCGAGGAGCAGGATCGGCCGCCTGACGGCGGAGCGCAGCGCCGGTACGGCCTCGCGCCAGAAGTCGTCCGGGACGAAGCCGGCGACGTCGACGCGGAAGCCGTCGATGCCGAACTCCTCCAGCCAATAGCGCATGGCGGCGATCATCGCGCTCCGCAGCTGTGGATTCCGGTAATCGAGCTGTGCCACGTCCGTCCAGTCGGTCAACTTGCCCTTGTCGTCGCGTGGCACGGTCATCTCGCCGCGCTCGTTACGGATGTAGAAGTCGGGGTGCTCCCGGACCCAGACGTTGTCCCACGCGGTGTGATTCGGAACCCAGTCGAGGATGAGCTTCATGCCGCGAGCGTGCACGGCGCGGACGAGTGCCCGGAAATCCGCCGCGGCCCCGAACGCGGAATCGATCGCGCGGTAGTCGCGCACCGAGTACGGCGACCCGAGCGGTTCTTTCCGGTTCAGGACCCCGATCGGGTAGATCGGCATCAGCCACACGACGCTCGCCCCGACCGCTTGGATACGGTCCAGCCCGAGGGTCACGCCCCGGAGATCGCCCCTGGGCGAGAAGTCCCGGACGAAGACCTCATAGATCGCGCTGCGAGCGACCCAAGACGTGTCCGGCGCCAGAGCGGGCGCCGTTGCCTGCGCAGGTGCGGGCCGGGCAACAACGGAGTATGCTGTCGCGAACGAGAAGCAGGCCGCCAGCGCGGCAAGGCGATTCCGCATCTGGGGCAATGTAGCGGTCACCTCCACCCGGCGGGAGGAACGGAGAGATGCGCATGATCCGCTCTGCAGCAGCACTCGTTCTCGGCCTGGCGACGTTGGCGATGGCGGCCGGTCCGGCCGCCGCCCAGCGCCGGCGACTGGCGATGGACCCGGGTTGGCGCTTCACCCTCGGCGACCCGGCCGGCGCCGAGCGGCCGGGCTTCGATGACCACGGGTGGCGCCGCGTGGACCTGCCGCACGACTGGAGCATCGAGGGGACGCCGCGGGAGGACGCCCCCGGTGGCGGGCGCGTGGGATACTTCCCCACGGGGATCGGCTGGTACCGCAAGGCGTTCGGCCTGCCCGCCGGCTCACGAGGTCAGGAAGCCTGGCTCGAGTTCGACGGCGTCTACATGAACAGCGACGTCTGGATCAACGGCGTTCAGCTAGGCCGGCGTCCCTACGGCTACATCAGCTTCGCCTACGACATTACCAAGCACCTGGTGCCCGGTGTGAACGTGGTCGCCGTGCGCGTCGACAACTCGCGGCAGCCCAACTCCCGCTGGTACACCGGCAGCGGCATCTACCGCCACGTCTGGCTGACCCTCGTCGATCCGTTGCACGTGGGCCACTGGGGCACGTCCGTGGTCACCCCGCGCGCGGACTCCGCCGGCGCGGACGTGGTGGTCCGCACGCGCGTCGAGAACGACAATGGCGCCGCGCGCCGGGGTGTGCTTCGGTCCGTGGTGGTGGACGGCGCTGGCCGGGAAGTCGCGCGCACTGAAACGCCGTTCTCGCTGACCGCCGGACAGAAAGTCGAGCTCGAGCAGCAGCTGCGGGTCGAGTCGCCGCACCTGTGGTCCATCGAAACGCCGAACCTGTACCGGCTTCGCTCGGAGGTGTTGAATGGCGCTCGCGCCACCGACGTGGCCGCCACGACGTTCGGCATCCGCACCATCGCCTACGACGCGGACCGCGGCTTCCTGCTGAACGGCCGGCAGGCCAAGATGAGGGGCGTCAACCTGCATCACGACGGGGGCGGCCTCGGCGCGGCGGTGCCGGAGCGAGTCTGGCAGCGCCGGCTCGAGGTGCTCAAGGCCATGGGTGCGAACGCCATTCGCACCTCGCACAATCCGCCTTCCCCTGAGTTCCTCGACCTCTGCGACCGCCTGGGCTTCTTGGTCATGGCGGAGGCATTCGACGAATGGACCATCGGCAAAGTGACCGAGGGCTACCATAAGTACTTCGCCGAGTGGTCCGAGCGTGACGTCACGGACTTCGTCCACCGCGACCGCAACCACCCTTCGATCGTCCTCTGGAGCGCCGGCAACGAGATCGGCGAGCAGAGCACGCCGGACGGCGCACAGGTGCTGCGCCGGCTCGTGGACATCTTCCACCGCGAGGACCCGACGCGGCCAGTCACGACCGGAAACGACAACATCGTCGCCGATGGCCACCCGGCCACCCTGGCGTTTCTCAACGCCCTCGACGTGGTCGGCTACAACTACGTGGACCGCTGGCACGAGCGCCGCGAGCTCTTCGCCGAGCAGGACCGGCACGACCATCCCGAGTGGAAGATGGTGGGCACCGAGAGCGGCTCCATATTCCAAGCCTTCGACGAGCGCTCCTCGCTGGGCAACGACCCGGCCGTCGCGCGGCCCAACTACACCAGCGGGATGATCCAGGCCGAGCGGCTCTGGAAGTGGGTCACCCTGCACGACTACTTCGCGGGCAACTTCATGTGGACCGGGATCGACTACTTGGGAGAGAGCGCCTGGCCCTTCAAGGGGTTTGCCTCCGGGGCGATGGACATCACCGGTGATCCCAAGGACTCCTACTATCTGTATCAGAGCCTGTGGACGGATCGACCCGTGCTCCACCTCTTCCCGCATTGGAGCTGGCAGGGGCGGGAGGGGCAGGTAATTCCGGTACTGGCGTACACAAACTGCAACAGCGTCGAGCTGTTCCTCAACGGTCGTTCCCTGGGCGAGCAGCGCTTCGAATTCCCGGCGCAGGGGACATCCGGTGGCTGGAACAGCTATGCGCTACCAGTCGTCAGGGCCACGACCAACGACCTGCACCTGCGGTGGGACGTGCCGTACGAACCGGGCGAGCTGCGGGCCCTCGGGCGGCGGCGGAACGGCGAGGGGGCTTGCGTTGCCAGCGTGCGCACCGCGGGCGCGCCCGCGGCCATCCGATTCTCCGTGGACCGCGACACCATCACCGCCGATCCGTGGGATGTGGCGCTCGTGACCTTCGAGATCGTGGACTCGGCCGGCACGGTCGTCCCCACCGCCGACAACCTCGTGCACGTCGCGGTGACCGGCGGCAGCATCCTGGCGCTCGACAACGCCGACCACCGGGACCACGACCCCTACCGCTCCGACCATCGTCACGCGTTCAACGGTCGCGGGCTGGCGATCCTGCGTGCGGCACAGCCCGGGCTGCTGCGCCTGACCGCGGACGCGGACGGCCTGCGCCCGGCGAGTGTCAGCGTGTGGGTGGTGCGAGGCAACGCGCCCGACGTGATCCCACCAGCTCGGTGATGCACCAGCACGCGCGTCAGCTGGCGCTCGCCCTGCTGGCCGGCTGCGCTAGCTCCCCACCCGACGCGCCACCGCCGGACGGACGGGCCACGTCCTCGATGTTCCTGGGCGCCGACATCTCGGCGCTGGAGCGGATCGAGCGGGCCGGCGGCGTGTTCAAGGGCGGCGGTCAGCCCGGTGACGCCATCGCGATCCTCCGGGCGCACGGCGCCAACGGATTCCGGCTGCGCCTCTTCGTGAACCCCAATGACTCGGACGTGCAGGTCAACGACCTCCCGTACACCCTGCGTATGGCCGGTCGAGTCAAGGCGGCCGGGGCGATGCTCCTGCTCGACTTCCATTACTCCGACACGTGGGCCGATCCGGGCCACCAGACCACGCCAGCCGCCTGGGCCGGCCTGGCCTTCGACTCTCTCGAGCAGCAGGTCGAGACCTACTCCGCCGCTGTCATGACCCAGCTCAAGCAAGCCGGAGCGCTGCCGGATATCGTGCAGGTGGGCAATGAGATCGACGGCGGTATGCTCTGGCCCCTGGGCCGGGTGGGCGGCTCCTACGACACGCCCGACCAGTGGGATCATTTCACGCGGTTGCTCAAAGCCGGGATCCGCGGCGTGCGCGGCGCGCTGGGCCCCAGTGCGGATCATGCTGCAGTATTCGCAGGGGGGAAGCACGGGCGGCACGCAGTGGTTCGTCGACCATGTGAATTCCTACGGTGTGCGCTACGATCTCCTCGGCCTCAGCTACTACCCGTGGTGGCACGGAACGCTGGCCAACCTCCAGGCCAACCTCCGGGCCACGGCGCTGCGGTACGGCGTGGACGTCATGGTGGTCGAGACCTCCTACCCGTGGCGGGCCGGTGGCTGGGAAGGCCTCGCTACGAACACCGCTGCCATGACCTGGCCCGTCTCGCCGCAGGGGCAGGCGTCATTCGTGCGCGATGTACTCGGCGCGGTCGCGACGACGCCCGGTGGCCACGGCGCCGGCGCGGTGTGGTGGTACCCGGAGGCGATCGCGGTGCCCGGCCTCTTCGTCTGGGGCGGCGGTTCGCTTGCGCTGTTCGACTCCACTGGAAGCGTCCTGCCGGCCGCCCCGGCGTTCGGAGCGCACTAATGCGAAGACTCTTCACCCTGCTCCTGGCCTCGTTCGCAGTCGCGGTCCCCGCGGCGCGCGCCCAGCGCGCGCTCGCCAAGAGGGCCGTTTACCTCGACAGCGCGGGGGTGGTACGCTGGCGGGACGACAGGAGCGAAGTCACGCTCTTCGGCGCGAACTATGTGCTTCCCACGGCCTCCGACTACCGCGCCGCCGGCTACCTCCATGCCGACCGCAAGAAGATGATCGATGAGGACATGGCGCAGTTCGCCCGCATGGGCTGGGACGGCCTGCGGCTGACCTTCTGGGGCGACTGGGAGGCTTCCGACAGCGCGGGCAACTTGATCGCCAACGACCATCTGGACCTGCAGGACTACCTCATCGCCCGCGCGCGGGAGCGCGGCATCTACATGCTGTTCAGCCCCATCCAGCTCTACGGCTCGAACTGGCCGGACGCGTTGCAGGATACCTCGCCACCCGGCTTCGGCCGGCGCTTCGGCAAGGCCCGCATGGGCACCGACCCGGCGGCAATCACGGCGCAAGTGAACTACCTGCGTCAGATCCTGAATCACGTGAATCCCTACACGGGCGTGGCTCTTAAGGACGAGCCGGCCATCCTCTTCATCGAGCTGGTGAACGAGCCGTGGCATCACCCCGAGGACCTCGAGGGCTCGATCCGCTACATCAACGCCCTCACCGACGCGGTGCGCAGCACGGGGTGCAACAAGCTCGTCTTCTATAACGTGAGCCAGGACTTCAGAATCGGCGCGGCGATCCTGCGTTCGCGGGCGCAGGGGGTGACCTTCGGCTGGTATCCCACCGGGCTGGTCTCCGGCCACGAGCTCGAAGGCAACTACCTCCGCACCACCGACACCTTCCCCGACATGCTGCGCCCGGAGCTCGCCCGCCTGCCGCGCATCGTCTACGAATTCGACAGCCCCGATCTGCGCGCCGGCACCATGTATCCGGCGATGGCACGGACGTTCCGTGCCGTGGGCGCGCAGTTCGCCGCGATGTTCGCCTACGACATGCTGCAGACCGCCTCACGCAACCTCGGCTGGCAGACCCACTACCTGAACCTGGTCTACACCCCGCGCAAGGCGATGAGCGCGATCGTCGCGGCGGAGGCGATGCACCGTCTGCCCCGGCTGCGCTCGTACGGCCCGTATCCCGAGAACACGCGGTTCGGCGACTTCCACGTTTCGTATGAGGGTGATCTGGGCGAGCTGGTGGCGCGCGACGCGTTCCTGTATGCGGGCTCGACGCGCTCCACGCCTCCGAATCCGGCGGTGCTGCGTCGCATCGCGGGCTACGGCTCCTCACCCACCGTGACCTACGCCGGGGAGGGGATCTACTTCCTGGACAAGGTGCGCCCGGGCGTCTGGCGCCTCGAGGTCTACCCCGACGCCGTGCCGGTCCGCGATCCCTTCGAGCCGCCCAACCCCGGCAAAATCGTTACGCGCGCGATCGGCCGCGCCTGGCCGATGACGCTCACGCTGCCGGACCTCGGCACCTCCTTCACCGTGCAGCCGGTCACGGCCGGCAACCCGCGCACCGAGCAGGCGGCGGGCGGCCGCTTCACGGTGACGCCTGGGGTATACGTCCTGGGCGCGGCCGGACCGGTGGATGTCGCCACGCTGCCGGCGTATCTCGGACAGGTCGGCTTCGCCGAATATCACGCGCCTCCGTCCGACTCGGTGCCGTCGTCGGTCCGGTCCCTCGCTGCGCCCGAATACCTGGCGGGGCAGGGCGCTGAGCTCGAGGCCAGCTTCGTTGACCGCACGCCGCCCGACTCGGTGGTGCTCTTCATCCGACCGGCAGTCGGAGGCTTCTACCGCGGCTTCGCGATGCGCCCCAAGATCGGATACGTGTTTGCCGCGTCCATCCCTGGGGAGGCACTGCGGGAGGGGCCGCACGAGTTCGTGATCACGGTGTTCCGTGGGGACTCGAGTATCACCTTCCCCAGCGACCTCCCCCTGAAGCCGTGGGACTGGGACTACTACGGCAGCGCGTCCTGGAAATTCGATGTGGTCGGCCCCCGGACGCCGCTGCGGTTGTTCACGCCCGCTCGGGACGCCGCTCGACTCGCCTTCACCCGCATCGGCGATGCGGGCCGCCGCGGGCTCTTCCGCCTGGCGTTTTCGCGCGTCACGGGCCAGCCAGTTTTCCATTTCGAGCTGCCCGTGGATGCGAGCGGTTGGAGCCCGCCCGACTATACGGCGTCCCTCGTGACCAACGGCCGGATTGCGGCCCGACAGACTGTTGCCGGCGGGGACAGCCTGCACATTCGGCTCCGCGGCCTGGGACCACGCCAGGTCCTGCACGTCACGCTGATGGAGGATGACGGCACGAGCTGGGGCACCCAGGTCCTGGTGGACAGCACGTGGATCGAGCGGTCACTTCCGCTCGCGGCCTTCACCCTCGGTCGTGGCGTGCTGCTCCCGCAGGGATTCCCGGGCGAGTGGAGCTACTGGGTGGGACCGGCGGCCGGGCGGGGCGGCAGCGCAGACCGGCCACGGCTCGACCGGGTGGAGCGGCTCCAGCTTTCCCTGCGGCGCGAGGGAGGCGTCGCGGTCACGCCGGGGAGTTACGGCGTGGAGGTGGAGTGGGTCGTCCTTGGCTTCGGCCGACTGCCCGGCGGGGCCAGGTGAACGAGGCTATGTTCGCTGACTCCCAGAGGTGCATTTTGCGCTACGCTCGCTTCCTTGTGCCCGCCCTAGCCGTTACTGCGCTTGCGGCGGCCGCCGCCCCCGCCTCCCTCCGGGGCCAGGTCCGCGTCGCCTCACCCGACGGCCGCAACCAGGTCACCGTCGACGTCCGCGAAGGCAGGTTGTACTACAGCCTGGCGCGCGACGGTCGGGCGCTGATCCTCCCCTCCCTGCTCGGTTTCGAGTTCCGGGGGGCGCCGCCGCTGCGCGAAGGGCTGCGCGTCACCGATACCACCAGGCAGTCGCACGACGAGTGGTGGACCCAGCCGTGGGGCGAGGTGGCGCGCGTGCGCGACCACTACAACGAGCTGGCCGTCTCCGTTGAGGAGACGGCGGCCGCCTCTCCGAACCGGCGGTTCACCGTGCGGGTGCGCGCCTTCGACGACGGCGTGGGGTTCCGCTACGAGGTCCCCGCGCAGCCCGGCCTCGGCGCGTTCGAGATCACCGACGAGCTCACCGAGTTCGCCCTGGCGGACAACGCGCGCGCGTGGTGGATCCCGTCCAACTGGCCGCGGAAAGACCGCTCCGAGGAGCTGTACTCGTCCGGACCCGTGAGCACGCTGGACAGCGTGCAGACGCCGCTCACCATGGAGACGCGGGACGGCCGCACGTTCATGGTCATCCACGAGGCGAATCTCGTGGACTATGCGAGGATGTTCCTGCGGGGCCCGCGCATGGAGGGCCGCACCCTGCACGCGGCCCTGGCGCCGTGGGCCGACGGGATCAAGGTGCGCGGCCGCACTCCGTTCGTCACGCCGTGGCGGACGATTCAGCTCGCCGACCGCGCCACCGACCTGGCTCCCTCGGTGCTCGGCCTCAACCTCAATCCGCCGAACGCCCTGGCCCGCACCGACTGGATCCATCCGCTGAAGTACGTGGGCATCTGGTGGGGCATGCACATCGGCGCGATGACCTGGAGCTCGGGACCGAAGCACGGGGCGACGACCGCGAACGCGAAGCGCTACATCGACTTCGCCGCGGCGAACGGGTTCGGCGGCGTGCTCGTGGAGGGGTGGAACGTGGGGTGGGACGGCGACTGGATCGCGAACCGGAACGCGTTCTCGTTCACCCGGGCCTATCCCGATTATGACCTCGCGGAGGTTGCGGCGTACGCGAAGCAACACGGGGTGCGGTTGATCGTGCACAACGAGACGTCGGGCGGGATCGACAACTACGAGCGCCAGATGGACAGCGCCTTCGCGCTGTACCGCTCGCTCGGCCTCGATGCCATCAAGTCCGGCTACGTCACGGACCTGACCAGCGAGGGCCACTCGCACTACTCGCAGTACATGGTGCAGCACTACCGCCGCGTGATCGAGACGGCCGCGCGGGACGGCATCATGTTGGACGTCCACGAGCCCATGCACGACACCGGCGAGCGGCGCACGTACCCGAACATGATGAGCCGCGAAGGCGCCCGGGGGCAGGAGTACAACGCGTGGAGCGGCGACGGCGGCAATCCGCCGGAGCACGAGACCATTCTCTTCTTCACACGTTCGCTGGCGGGGCCGATGGACTTCACGCCGGGGATTTTCGATCTCCTTGAGCGCAGCAGCGGACACGCCCGCAGGCCCGACGAGCCAAGAGTGCGCACCACGCTGGCGAAGCAGCTCGCGCTGTACGTGGTGATCTACTCGCCGCTGCAAATGGCTGCCGATCTCCCTGAGAACTACGCGGGGCAGCCCGCGTTCCAGTTCATCCGCGACGTCGCCGTGGACTGGGACACGACGCGCGTACTCGACGGCCGGATCGGTGACTACGTGGTGGTCGCCCGCCGGGAGCGCGGCGGCCAGACCTGGTTCGTGGGCGCCATCACGGACGAGG
The DNA here is from genome assembly GCA_041477065.1 of Gemmatimonadota bacterium. Classification (GTDB taxonomy): domain Bacteria; phylum Gemmatimonadota; class Gemmatimonadetes; order Gemmatimonadales; family GWC2-71-9; genus 13-1-40CM-70-15. The sequence goes on along the minus strand of JBGOUQ010000001.1, from coordinate 144,815 downwards.
AACCCCGGACGCTCGACGTCCCGCTCTCGTTCCTGACGCCGGGCCGCCGGTATGTGGCTGAGATCTATGCCGACGGCCCCAATGCAAACTGGCTGGACAATCCCCTGCCGGTCGCCATCACGCAGCGCCCGGTGACCAGGGCGACGCGGCTGCGCCTCGTGCTCGCTCCCGGGGGCGGCCAGGCGATCCGCATCCGTCCGGCCCAATGATCGCGTAGCTCCGTGCCGGATGAGCTGAAGGACCTCCGATCTCTTGCCCGGGCGATGGGTGTCCTCACGCGCTACATCGATGGCCTTGGCAAGCGTGTCACGGTGGTTCCTGAGACGCTCGTGCGCGTCTGCGCCGCGTTAGGCGCCCCTCTCGCACGCCCCGCCGATGCCGCCGAAGCGTTGCGGGCACACCGCGCGAGCAGGAGCACGAGACTCGTGCCGCCCGTCCTCGTCGCCTGGGACGGAGTGCTGCCTTCCCTCGCGCTCGCCCACTCCGCCGATGTGCAGCTCCAGCTCGAGGACGGCGGCGTGGTACCCCTTGAGACGCGCCCTCTGCCGTTCGGCTACCACCGCCTAACGATCGAGGCCTCGGGCAGACGCGAGACGTGCACGGTCATTGCCGCACCCGTGCAGGCGTGGCATCGGCCGGCGTCGCATCGGAGCTGGGGGGTCGGAACGCAGCTCGCCGCTCTCCGCTCAGCGCGCAGCCGCTCCGTGGGCGACCTCCGGGACCTGGAGTCGCTGTGCCGATGGGTGGGCGAGCGGGGCGGAGACCTGGTCACCGTCCTCCCCCTGCTTCCCACGTTCAACTCGGAGCCGCCGGAGCCCAGCCCGTACTCCTCGGTGAGCCGCCTATTCTGGTCCGAGCTGATCCTCGATCTGGGGGATGCCCATCGGGCGACGGACCGCCCCTCGACCCTGGACGTGACCCGGGCAAACGCCGAGGTGCGGGCGGTGCTGGCGGGCCACCAGGCTCCGGACCTGTCGCTGATGGACGAGGAGTTGCTCCGCTACTCACATTTCCGCGGCGCCCAGGTCCGGCTCGGGAGGAACTGGCGGGCCTGGCCAACGCAGGCACAGGCTGGAATGCTGAAGCCCGACCAAGTCGATCCCGAGGAGGAGCGCTTCCACCTCGTGGCCCAGACGCTGCTGCGCGGACAGCTCCACGAGCTCCGACACCGTCTGGATCACAGCGGGTTCCGTTTGGGGCTGGACCTGGCGGTGGGTGTCCACCCGGATGGCTACGATCCGTGGTCCCGACAGACGCTGTTCGCCGAAGGGATGTCGGTGGGTGCCCCTCCTGACGCCGGCTTCCCGAGCGGGCAGGACTGGGGCTTCGCCCCGGTGCTTCCCGAGGCGTCCCGGCGCGAGGGTCACCGGTACGTGGCGGCTTCCATTGGCCATCAGGCGGGGCTCGCCGGCGTGCTCCGGGTGGACCACATCATGGCCTGGACTCGCCTCTACTGGATCCCCCGCGGGTCCGGGTTGCACGAGGGGACCTACGTCTCCTATCCCGCCGAGGAGCTCTTCGCCATTCTCACCTTGGCGTCGAACCGCAACCGGTGCGAGGTGGTGGGCGAGAACCTGGGAACCGTTCCTCGCGAGATCGATGAGGCGCTGCCGCGCCACCGGATCTGGGGGATGTACCTGGCGCAGTTCCAGGCACCGAACGGCTCGGATGTGACGCCCCCGACCGCCGCGGATATGGCGCTCGTGGGCACGCACGACACGCCAACCTTCGCGGGGTGGCTCGCGGGCAACGACATCGCCGAGCGGGTTCGCTACGGTCTCCTGGCGGAGCAGGCAGCCCCCGCGGTTCGAGAGGAACGCTCGAGGGCCACGCAGTGGCTCGCCGGGCGGCTCGGTTGCCGTGTGGAAGAGCCCGCTGCATTCCTGGCCGAGCTGTTGGAGTGGCTCGGTCGCTCGGACAGCCCGCTGGTGGTCCCCTGGCTCGAGGATCTCTGGCTCGAGGATCAAGCGGTGAACCTCCCCGGGACGCGGCCCTCGGAGCGCCCGAACTGGCAGCGCCCGATGCGGCGGCTCCTCGATGAGATATTCAGCGACCCCGAGGTCGACGGGTTAGTCCGTCGCCTCAACCGTACTCGGAACCCCTGAGGCCAGGTCCATCATGGGATCACCTGCTGCCAACCGCGCCCCTCGACCCAAGCCGCGCTTGTCGTTCTGGGATATCTGGAACATGAGCTTCGGGTTCCTGGGCATCCAGTTCGGCTTCGCGCTGCAGAACGCGAATGTGAGCCGGATCTTCGAGACCTTGGGCGCCAAGGTGGAGAACATTCCGATCCTGTGGGTTGCCGCTCCGGTGACCGGGCTCATCGTCCAGCCCATCGTCGGCTACCTCAGCGACCGCACCTGGAACCGCCTGGGTCGGCGGCGTCCGTACTTCTTCAGCGGGGCCCTGCTCGCCTCGCTCGCCCTGGTGGCCATGCCGAACTCCCCGTCTCTCTGGGTGGCGGCCGGCATGCTCTGGATCATGGACGCCTCCATCAACATCTCGATGGAGCCGTTCCGCGCCTTCGTGGGCGACAACCTCCCCTCGACACAGCGCGTCACCGGATTCGCCATGCAGAGCTTCTTCATCGGCACCGGCGCCGTCGTAGCCTCCATACTTCCCTGGCTTCTCACCACGCGGTTCGGCGTGAGCAACGAAGCACCCGCGCACGTGATCCCCGCCTCCGTGCGCCTCTCGTTCTACATTGGCGCTGCGGTCTTCTTCGCCGCGATGCTCTGGACGGTCTTCCGATCCAAGGAGTACGCGCCCGAGGAGATGGCCTCCTTCGAGGAGAACCAGGCGAGAGAGGGTTTCGCTAGAGAGCGGAGAACCGCAGAGGAGTACGCCCTGAACGGCCGCCGGCAGATCCGCCTCGGCGCCATCCTCTTGGTCGTTGGCGCGCTGCTCAGCGCCTGGCTCGCCACGCAGGCGCTCTACCAGGTCATCATCCTGTCGGCCGGGATCGGGGTCGCCGGGATGTTGCTGATGGCTGGCGGTCTCTTGCAGCGCGGCGGCCGATACGACAACGGCTTCGTCACCATCCTGAACGACTTCCTGGACATGCCCCGCACCATGAAGCAGCTGGCCTGGGCGCAGTTCTTCTCGTGGTTCGCGCTGTTCGCGATGTGGATCTACACGACCGCGGCGGTGACCAGCCACGTCTACCACACCGTCGACACGACTTCGGCGCTGTACAACGAAGGGGCCAACTGGGTGGGAGTGGGCTTCGCCGCGTACAACGGCGTGGCGGCCTTGGTGGCGTTCGCTATCCCGCCCCTGGCGAGATGGTCCAGCCCGAAGATCGCCCACGTCATCTTCCTGCTGTGCGGCGCGGCAGGGCTACTCTCGATCTACTTCATCTCGGACCCACGATACCTGCTGGGCTCCATGGTGGGCGTGGGGATCGCCTGGGCCAGCATTCTCGCCATGCCCTACGCGATCCTGACCGGCTCGCTGCCACCGTCGAAGCTGGGGTACTACATGGGCGTCTTCAATTTCTTCATCGTGATCCCCCAGATCGTCGCGGCGGCCCTCCTCGGCTTCTTCGTCGGGCGTTTCTTCGGCGGGGAAGCCATCTATGCCCTCCTGATCGGTGGCGCATCGCTCGTGCTCGCGGCGGCGTTGATGCTCCGCGTGCAGGACCAGCACGACGTGACGGCGACGGCGCGCGCATGAGCCGCGTCGGGGCGGTCATCGGCATCGCCGCGCTCGTCGTTGCCGGCCGGGTCTATCGGGCGCCGGCGTCCGCCGCCCGAAGCCGGACCGTCGCGGCGGCCGGAGCGGCGGACCCGGCGGCGTTCTGGAACTCCGCCACCATCTACTTCCTCCTCACCGATCGCTTCCAGAACGGCGATCCCCGCAACGACCGCGCCCTGGGCCGCGAGCACGATGGGGCGCTGCTGCGCAGCTTCGAGGGCGGGGATCTCGCGGGCGTGCTCCGGAAAGTGGAGGAGGGGTACTTCGACAGTCTGGGAGTAGTCGCCATCTGGCTGACCCCCTTCGTGGAGCAGATCCACGGGAGCGTGGACGAAGGGACGGGGAGAACCTACGGCTACCACGGCTATTGGACGCGGGACTGGACCGCGGTGGACCCGGCGCTGGGCACCAAGGACGACCTGCGCGCGCTGGTCGACGCTGCGCACCGACGCGGCATCCGTGTCCTCATGGACGCCGTCATCAACCACACGGGGCCCGTGACGCCACGGGATCCCCCGTGGCCCGACGATTGGGTCCGCACCGGCCCCAACTGCACCTACCGGGACTACACCACCACCGTGGACTGCACGCTGGTGGCCACCCTCCCCGACGTCCGGACCGATCGGGACGATCCCGTGGATCTTCCAGCGGCGCTGATCGAGCAGTGGAGGCGGGAGGGCCGCCTGGATCGGGAGCGGGCCGGGCTCGACGCCTTCTTCGCGCGCACCGGTTACCCGAGGGCGCCTCGCTACTACCTCATCAAGTGGCTCACCGACTGGGTACGCGAATTCGGGTTCGACGGCTACCGGATCGACACCGCCAAGCACTTCGGAGAGACGGTCAGCGCCGAGCTGAAACGGGAAGCCGAGCGCGCGTTTGCGGACTGGAAGCGGGCCCATCCGGCCCAGGTCCTGGACAGCCTTCCCTTCTACATGATGGGCGAGGTCTACGGCTACGAGCCGAGCCAGGGGCGGGCGTACAACTTCGGGGACCGGACGGTGGACTTCTTCGCCCACGGGTACGACGGCCTGATCAACTTCGGCTTCAAGAGAGACGCCGCCGGGCCGATGGACGACCTGTTCACGCGATACTCCGCGGCGCTCCATGAAGGCGCACTGCGCGGGGTCGCGATCCTCAACTACGTCAGCTCCCACGATGACGGATCGCCGTACGATCTGAACCGAACCGATCCCTTCGGCGCCGGAACCCGCCTCCTCCTGGCCCCTGGCGGCGCGCAGATCTATTACGGGGACGAGCTGGCCCGGCCCCTCAGGGTCGCGGGCGCAGCCGGCGACGCCAACCTTCGCTCGTTCATGAACTGGACTGATCTGGAGCGCAGGGGAGGGGAGGGGCGCACCGCCGAGATTCTGCGGCACTGGCGCAAGCTAGGCCAGTTCCGCCGGGCTCACCCGGCCGTGGGAGCAGGGGTGCACCGACGGCTCCAGGCGCAGCCGTACATCTTCAGCCGCATCCTCGACGCGAACGGGCTGCAGGATCGCGTGCTGATCGCGTTGGATCAGGGAGCGGGCGCCAAGACGATTCCCGTCTTCGGCGTGTTCCCGGACGGCACCGAGGTGGTGGACGGTTACTCGGGGGTCAGGGGCAGAGTAGGGAGCGGCAGCGTCTCCCTCACCACCGCATACGGCCTCGTGCTCCTCAGCGAGCGAACAGAAAGGTCAGCGGGTCGGTGAGCCGTGCGCGCCACGACGCTTCGTTATGCGTGAGTCCCTCGTAGCGACGAACCACGAAGTCCCGGCCTTCGACGAGGCCCTGCCGCAGCAGCCATGCGCGCACCACCTCGTGGGTGGGTCCGTAGGCGGAGTCGAGCCCCAGCGAGCCGTAATCGAACCAGTATCGCGCTCCTTTGGGGACCCGCAGACCCGCTGCGATGTCGCGGATGATGTAAGGCGTCGTGTCCGGGTTTTCCACGCGGGCGAGGCCTTGGAAGCTCCGCGCGACCACCGCCTCTGAGAGCGGGAAATGCGTGGACACGCAGCCGCACGCGCCGAAGACGTCCGGGTGGTGCGTCACGAGATAGAATGACAGCAGCCCACCCATGGACGAGCCCATAACGACCGTGTTCTCCGGGCCGGTCAGCGTGCGGAATTCCCTGTTGACCCTCGGCATCAGCTCCTCGATGAGAAAACGGGCGTAGGCGGGAGCGCGGTGCCAGGGCGAGTACTCCGGCCCCCGCTCGGCCGTACTCCAGACGCCCACCACGATCACGGGCGGGATCGCGCCGCGCCGGACGAGCCGCATCACCGCTTCATCGACGCCCCAGTCGACACCCGTACTCGCGATGCGCGGGTCGAACAGGTTCTGCCCGTCATGCATGTAGAGCACGGGATAGCGCGTGGATCGAGTGCTGTCGTAGCCGGGGGGCAGCCAGATCTCGACGTGGCGCGAGGGGCCCAGGAACGCTGACGTGACATCCGTCCAGTAGACGAGGCGGCCAACGACTCCCGAGCCCGCCCAGTCGGCCATGTACTCCCTCGGGTCCCGCTTGAAGCCGGTGATCTCGTGAATGGCCTCGACGTCGCGATCGATGAGGAGCCGGTTGTTCGGCGGGACCGCGCCGGCCGGGCTGAGCGCCTCACGATCCCAGGTGCCCAGCGTGAACTTGTATTCGAGTGTCGTGCCGCGCGGGGCCGTGACCCGCGCCGTGCGCTCGCGCCCCGCGCCCACCATGGCGCGGCCGTCGGGTCGCCACGGTCCCAGCTCAGGAAGGCTGCCGGCGAGATAGACGGTGCCCGTGGCTTCCGGCACTGTCACCCGGATCGTCGCTGTGCAGCATGCGGGGGCCGGATCGGTGGCGGCCTGCCTCATTGCGGCGCAGGGCGCGGCGGCGAGCAGGACGGCGAGGGCGAGAGTCGGGTGCATACGTCCTTACATTAGCCGGTCACGCCGAAGGCAAAGACCGTCCGCGAGCGGTACTCCACGCCCGGCCGGAGCAGGGTGGAGGGGAAGCCAGGCTGGTTCGGGGAGTCGGGATAGTGCTGGCTCTCGAGGCACAGCCCCGCGTGGTGGAGGTGATTGCCCGAGTAGAACTGCAGGCCCGGTTCGGTCGTGTGGACATCGAGCGTGCGCCCCGACGTGGGCTCGACGACCTGCGCCGCGTGGACCAGTCCGGATTCTCCCCGGTTCAGCACGAAGTTGTGGTCGTAGCCACGGCCGCGGCGGAGCTGCTCGTCGTCGGTCGCGATCCGGGCGCCGATGCCGGTGAGCGAGCGGAAGTCGAAGGGTGTCCCGGCAACCGGCGCGACCCTGCCCGTCGGAATGAGGTTCTCGTCCACGGGCGTCATCAGGTCGGCGTTGATCTGCAGCAGGTGGCCGAGGACGTCACCGGCGCCCGCGAGGTTGAAGTAGCTGTGCTGCGTGAGGTTCACCGGCGAGGCTCGGTCGGTCGTGGCCAGGTAGTCCACCACCAGCTCGTTCCGGTCCGTCAGCGTATACGTGACCCGTGTGTCCAGGTTGCCCGGGTAGCCTTCTTCCCCGTCGGGGCTGGTGTAGCTCAGCGCGACACCGGCCGTCCGGTCGGTGCGAAACGGAGCGGCGCGCCACACGACCCGGTCGAATCCGGTGCGACCGCCGTGCAGGTGGTTGGGCCCGTCGTTGGGAGCCAACCGGTACGTCCTCCCGTCCACGGTGAACCGGGCATTGGCGATCCGGTTGGCGAAGCGTCCGACGATCGCACCGAAGTACGAGGTGTCGCTGAGGTACTCCTCGAGCGAGTCGTGCCCGAGGACGACATCGGCTGCGCGTCCGTCCCGATCAGGGACGGAGAGTGACACGATGATGCCGCCGTACGTTGCGGCCCGCACTTCGAGGCCGTGGCTGTTGGTCAGGGTGAAGGCCTCCACCGGGTTCCCGCTGGGGGTTGTGCCGAACGCAGCCCGCGTGACGTCCGCCCGGCCACCGGCGCCAGGGTTCACTGCGGCGGCGGTACCGTGATGTCGAGCGGCGGCGGCTCGTCCTGCACCAGGGACTCGAACTGGTCCCGGAACTCCTCCAGCGAGAGATGGGCGGCGGCCGCGAAGCGCGCGATCTCGTGCGGGTTCTCGAAGTCATCGCGGCGCAGCCGGATCATGTAGCGGCGCGCGATGGCGTAGCGCGTCGAGTGGATGTTCACGTAGCGGATGCGCGTCCGGCCCGTCTCCGCGTCGAGCAGCTCCCGGAAGGGGATGGGCACGAACTCGCCACCCTGCATCGAGACCATCACGGCGCGGCCCCCGGACAGCAGGTACTTCGCGGCACAGTACCCCAGGTCCCGGGCGTACTCCATGTCGTACGGGATCGGGTCGGCGCACCGCAGCTCGTAGCCGATGTCCTTGGCGACGATGGTCGTCTTGATCCCGAACTGCCGCAGCCGCTCCTGCACCGCCTGCTTCAGAATCCCCCCGATGGCGACCTCGGCGATGCGGAGGTTGCCGTGCGCATCGCGCTCGACCCCCTCGATCCCCGCCAGATCCCGCGGATCGATCCCTTCGACCACGCCCTCCGCGATGACCGCCACGCCGTGCAGCCTCCCCAGGGCCAGCCGCTTGATGATGGCCCCCACCAGGGTGTCGGTAATCGCTTTGAACGGGATCCTGCGGATCCCGAACTCCTCAGGGATGAGCGTGAGCGTAGCTCCGGCCGCCTTCCCGATCCCCAGGGCGAGGTGCCCTGTCTTCCGTCCCATGGTGATGACGAAGTACCAGCGCGACGTGGTGTGGGCGTCCGCCATCAGGTTCTTGACGATCTCCGCGCCGTGATGGCGGGCTGTCTGGAACCCGAACGTGTCGATCTCCGGCGGCAAGGCGATGTCGTTGTCGATCGTCTTCGGCACGTGCACGACATGGACGCGGCCCGCCGACTGCTCGTCGAGGCGCATCGCCGTGTACGCGGTATCGTCACCGCCGATGGTGATCAAGTGCGTCACATCGAGGCGCAGCAGGGAGAGGATCGTGTTCTCGAGAAGCCGGGGATCGGCGGTGGGGTTGGCGCGCGCAATGCCGATGATCGACCCGCCGCGGGAGTGGATGCGGCTCACCGTTGCGATGTCGAGGGGGAGAACATGATCGATGTCGCCGCGCATGATCCACTCGAAACCATCCTGGATCCCCAGGACGTCCACCCCTTCCAGGACGCAGCGGATCGTGGCTGCGCCGATCACCGCGTTGATCCCGGGTGCCGGCCCGCCGGCGACGACGATCGCGACCTTCCTGCGCTCGCTCATGGTACGCCGTGCCTTGGTGGGTGGGCGGCTATTTTCGCACCGTGGCTGTGCTGCCCTCCAGATTGGTCGCGATCACGAAGTCCACAATGTCCCCCGGCACGAGCTGGAGTTGCTCGGACCGGGCCCGCGGCCCGTAACCACTGGCTTGAGCGAGGAACTCGACCATCCCACCGCTGCCAAGTATGGCGCGTTGGAGCACGAACTGGCGGGGGATCCCCGGACTCACCGTCCCCATCCGGTAGTTGATCCCGGAGGCGATGGCGTGGACCTCCATGGAGGTCGCGTAGTTGTTGGTGACGTTTACGAGGACGTCGGCGGGCCGAGCCGTGCCGGGGTCCGCGGCCGCGCCGCGGCCGTGCGCGCAGGCGAAGCCCGTCCAGAGAAACCCGGCGACCAGGAACCACGATCCGCGACGCATCGCTCCCTCCCCCGCTTCACAACGGCGCAGCCTCACGTCCTGCCGGGCCGCTTTCCCCCCGCCCAGATCGCGAACGCGAGCATCACGAGCCCGAACGCCAGCACCACCAGTCCCCACCACAGATTCACGTTGATCCCGAGCGACCGGTCATAGATCGCCGCGTCCGACACGAGCCCGTACGAGGTCAGTATCGCGCCGAAGAGTGTGAACATCAGGCCGATCGGCAGTCGCAGGTCCAGTTTCATCGAGCGATCACCAGAAGATCACGTTGAGGACGAGCGTCAGCCCCAGCACGACCACGCCGAGGGTGGCGGGCCGCTTGTACCACGGCATCTCGCGGTCCGTCAGGCGAGGCGTCAAGGCGTACACCAGCCCTCGAAGGTCGTCGTCCGACTTGGTGCCCCTCGTGAAGAGCGAGATCGCGATCGTCGCCACGAAGCAGGCGGTCCACGCGAAGATGGCGGTCCAGAAGTTCTGCGCCATCTCGCTCGGGTAGGTGTGCAGCACCGTGCCCAGAAACGCGCCCTTCAGGCCGGGCACCGCGCCGTGCGGCAGCACGAGCCCGTGGTGGATCGCCGCCGCTGCCGTACCGATCAGCAGGCCGAAAAACGCCCCGTGGCCCGTGGTTCGACGCCAGAACATCCCCAGCAGGAACGTCGCGAACAACGGCGCGTTGACGAACGCGAAGACGAGCTGGAGCATGTCCATGATGTTGTTGAACCGCGTCGTGGCGTACGCCGCGGCCACGCTGAGGAGGATCCCGAACACAGTGGCCGCATGACCCATCCGCAGATAGTGCCCGTCCGACTGCCCCGGCCGGATGTACGACTGATAAATGTCGTAGGTCCACACCGTGTTGAACGCCGTGACGTTCCCGGCCATGCCGGACATGAACGACGCCATGAGCGCGGTGAGACCGAGGCCGAGGAGGCCTGACGGCAGGTAATGCGCGAGCATCACGGGTACCGCGAGATTGTAGTTCGGCGTTCCATCGCTGCCGATCGGGAGCAGTCCTCCGCGAGTGACGTGCAGCGCGATGGCGATCATCCCCGGCAGAATCACGAGGGCGGGAAACAGCATTTTCGGAAAGGCGGCCAGGAGGGGGGTGCGGCGTGCGCCGGCCATCGAGTCGGCGGCCATGGCCCGCTGGACGACCAGAAAGTCCGTACACCAATAGCCGAACGACAGGACGAACCCCAATCCCATCACCATGCCGAACCACTCGACGCCCATGGGGTTGGCGCTCGGCGAGTCGAGGTGGCGCCACGAGGCGGACCAGGCGCCCGGGGCGAACCCGGCGTTCGTCGCGACGGTCTGCAGCTTCGCCGTCAGCCCGGCCCAGCCGCCCACGTCCTTGAGACCGAGGAGCACCAACGGGAGGAAGCCCATGACGATGAGAAAGAACTGCAGCACTTCATTGTAGATCGCGGAGGTCAGTCCACCCATGAAGATGTAGACCAGGACGATGACGGCCGACAGGACCACGCTCGCGTGAAAGCTCCACCCGAGCAGGAGCTCGAGCAGCTTGGCGAGGGCGTACATGGAAATGCCCGAGGAGAACACGGTCATCACCGCGAAAGTGACCGCGTTGAAGCCCCGGGTCTTCTCGTCGAATCGGAGCTTGAGATACTCCGGCACGGAGCGCGCGCGCGAGCCGTAGTAGAACGGCATCATGAAGATCCCGACGAACACCATAGCGGGGATCGCCCCGAGCCAGTAAAAGTGGCTCGTCATCATGCCGTACTTGGCGCCCGAGGCGCCCATCCCGATCACTTCCTGCGCGCCGAGGTTCGCCGAGATGAACGCGAGCCCGGCGATCCACGCCGGAATGGAGCGTCCCGAGAGGAAGAAGTCGTCGCTGCTCTTGACGAATCGCCGCAGGACCCAGCCGATGCCGACCACGAACGCGAAATAGACGATCAGGATCGCGTAGTCGATCGCGCCAAGATGGATGTGTTGCACAAGGACATGTTCAAGGCTTCAGGCCCGAAGCGCAAGGACCCTGGGTTGTGCTGCGGGACCTACAGGGACGGCGGGAGACGGGTTAGTATGTGACTGAGAGTGCGTGTATCGGCAGCTTGATTCTGCCCGTGGCCATTCTCCACTGATGAGGCCAACCATGCTTCGATCCCCGGCCCTGATCGCGTCGCTGCTGCTCGGCGTCTGCACCCTCGCCCCGCCCGCCGCCGCTCAGATCGCGAAGAAAGGATGGGACCCTGTGGTCTTCCAGAAGCCGAGCGACGCGGAGCTGCGTCGCGCGCTGACTCCGCTCCAGTACCAGGTGACCCAGCACGAGGTGACCGAGCGCCCCTTCAGCAACGAGTTCTGGGACAACCATCAGGCCGGGATCTACATCGACGTCGTGTCCGGCGAGCCCCTGTTCAGCTCGCTCGATAAGTTCGAGTCCGGCACCGGCTGGCCGAGCTTCACCAAGCCGCTCGAGGCGGAGAACATCAGGGCCAAGACCGACCGCAGTCTGCTCATGGAGCGGACCGAGGTCCGGTCCGCGCACGCCGATTCCCACCTGGGACACCTGTTCGACGACGGCCCCGCCCCCACCGGGCTGCGGTACTGTATCAACTCGGCGTCGCTGCGGTTCGTTCCGGTCGACCGCCTGGAAGCCGAAGGCTATGGACGATATCTGGCCTTGTTCCAGGCCGGCGCTGCGAAGCGCCAGACCCACAGGTAAGCGGGCCGAGGAGGCTTGATGCCGGAATATCTCGCACCGGGAGTGTACGTCGAAGAGGTGCCGCTCGAGATCCGAAGCATCCCTGGGGTCTCACTCGCCGACTCTATCAAGCGCCACTTCCAGGAAGCCGGCAAGCGCTGCCGTGCCATCAAGCCGCGACGCAGAGGCAAGACGATCTGCATCAGACTGACCGTGGCCAGGAAGCACCGGGTGCTGGTGTGCTGGACGTCACCGCGCCACGGACCGAGGGGCGGCCTCGGCAAGCCGGCGATGGTGTTCGTGTGCACGGAGCGCGGCCGTCAGCGCGTCCGCCGCTAGCGCGATCCCGCGGGCGTTCCAGTGCGTGTCATCCCGGAAATAGATGGTCGTGCCTGAACCCAGGCCACGCGTCGCTGCTTCGCGGAAGGTGGCGCTGAGGTCGGCGACCGGGATGCCGTCGGCGTGCAGACGGGTCGCAAGATCGGGGAGGTAACGGTCGCCCGGCAATGGTGTGGAATCGGGCGGGACGAGCAAGCGACGGTACACGGTGTACTTGTCGGGGACGAGCAGAACCACCAACCGGTAACCCGCGCCTTCCACCTTCCCGCGCACCCAATGGAAATAGCGCGCCGCCCCCTCGAGTGACGGCGGCCGATGCACGCGTATGGTGTCGTCGGCCAGAAACAGCATGTCGGCGGCGATGCCCTCCTCCAACGAGAGTCGTCGTGATACCACGCGCGTCGCGTACGGATTGGGGAAGATCCGGCCGTTCTCGAGCCGTTTGCGCCCGCGCTGCGCCAGGACCGCGAGCGGAGAGAATTCAAGGTGCCGGCGCAGGGGAAACCAGCGGGAACAAAGCGCCGCAAGATCGACCCGCCTGAGGCTCTGGCGACACGCCGCCACTCCGCGCGGCGCGATGACGGCGAGCATCCCCGGTGGATCGCGATTCTCGGGATACTCGAACATGACCGTTCCACCTGCTTTCAGCGCGCGCCGCGCGACGCTGAGCAGCTCGGGGAGCCGGTAGTCTCCGCTCGCGGCGTTGTAGACCACGTTCCCCGTCCGCCGCGCGAGCTGCGCGGGCAGCGCCGCCGACACCGGCACCTCGGCACCGACCGAAAAGGAGCTGCCGTAGAGCAGGATGTCGGCGGGCCCGCGGTCCAACGTGCCGGGTGGATTCGGGTACCCGAACGAGTCGGTGACGAACAGCTCCGGGTGAATCTCCCGGGCCTCCGGGAGATTGCCCAGTCCCGCCAGATCCCCGTACGCGCGCGCATTCCGATAAGTGAAGCTCGGCAAGAACGGGCCATCGCCGCCCGGAGTGCGTGCCGCCTCCCAGGCGCGAAAGCTGACGGCCGCGCGGGGCAGGGGGCGCAACGCGGCGTCGGCCAGGAAGGCGAGGGCGATCGTCGCGGGGATCAGCGTGCCGAGCGAGGCGCGGGGGGCAGGGGTAGGCATCCTCAGAACTGGAAATAGAGGAAGGGGGACGCCGCGCCCGAGTAGAGCGCGCCGAGCGAGAGCGCGAACAGCGCGGTGATCGCGAGAGCCGCGGCGGGCCGCCACTCATGCCGCAGCGCGAACGTGTTGCGGCCGCCGTGCGCCACGGCGCCCGCCACGGCGAGCAGCGCCGCGAGCGACGCTCCTCCGACGAGCAGCGATCCAGCATGCCACGCGAACATCGTGTGAAGCAGCATCGCCGCCGTCGTGAAGTCCGGTGACCGGAAGAACACCCACCCCACCACGACGAGCAGGAACATCGCGCCGCGGCGGACGGCGGCGGGGAGAGCGTCCCACCACGGCCGGACTTGGCGGTAGCCGAGCAGCAGCAGGCCGTGATAGGCGCCCCACGCCACGAACGTCCAGCTCGCGCCGTGCCACAGACCGCCCAGGAGCATCGTGATCATCAGGTTTCGCGCCGTCGCGAGTCCCGAGCCGCGGCTGCCGCCCAGGGGGATGTAGAGGTAGTCCCGCAAACACGTGGAGAGCGAGATGTGCCAGCGGCGCCAGAAGTCGCTCGGGTCCAGGGCTCGATAGGGGGAATCGAAGTTCTGCGGAATCCGCAGGCCGAAGAGGTGCCCGAGCCCCACCGCCATATCGCTGTAGCCCGAAAAATCGAAATAGATCTGATAGGCGTAGCCGAGCATCGCGAGCCACGCGCTCACAGTGGAGAGGTCGCCCGGGTGGGCGAGCGCGGGATTGATGACGGCGGCGATGGTGTCGGCGATCAACACCTTCTTGATCATCCCGATCGCGAAGAACGACCACCCCAGCGCCCAGCCGCGACGCCGGTCGTGCCGGTCGATCGTATCCAGATCCTGCTCGATCTGCCGGAAGCGGACGATGGGGCCGGCCACGAGCTGGGAGAAGAGCGAGACGTAGCAGGTGAACTCGAACAAGTCGCGCGTCGGGGTGATGGTGCGGCGATAGGAGTCGACGATGTAGGTGATGGTATGGAAGGTGTAGAACGAGATCCCAACGGGGAGCACGATCGCCGGGGCCACGAGGTCGAGCGGGATGCCGAGGGCGCTGCCGAGCCGGTTGGCGGTGCCGACCGCGAAGCCGAAGTACTTGAAGAAGCCGAGGAGGGCCAGGTCCACCGTGATGGGGAGCACGAGGCACCAGCGCCGGCGGCGCGGATCGTCCCAGGCCCGCAGCCCGAGGCCGGCGAGGTAGCTCACCACGGTCGAGAATGCCATGAGCGCGCAGAACCGGTAATCCCAGAACGCGTAGAAGGCGTAGCCGGTGAGCGTGAGCCACACGTGGCGTTCCCGCCGGCCCCGCAGCCGCCAGAACACGAGGTACGTGACGGGTAGAAAGCCGTAGAGAAACGGCAGGCTGTTGAAAAGCATCGGCTAGAACATTCCGTCCACCGTCGCTGCCCTGCAACACCTGCCGATCATTGGCGGACCGACGCTCCAAGCTGGCGTGTGTCACCGTCCCCCAGTTCGGTGTAACGCCGGTCACACGGCCTCCCGGTACAAACCCTGCGTAGCATCCTCTCCGGCGGACGGCTGCCTGTTTCCGCACCGCCACCGGTCCAACGCTGCGCCCTAGATGGAGACAAGAGCTTATGAAGGGGACTCGTTTCGCGCTCCCCCTGCTGGTCGTGTGCGCCCTGGCGTTGACGCTCGCCTGCGGGGATCGCACGCCCACGGGTGTCGCTCCCGTCGCACCCACCCCCGACGCATCCCTCATCGGGGACCTCGTCAAGCACCTGGGCCTGCTCAAGTGCTCGGCGCTGCCCTACGACTCGACGACCAAGACGATCGGGCCCCTGGGCGGCTCGCTCACCGTCGGCCCGCACACGCTTTGGGTCCCGCCGGGCTCGCTCACCAGCGCGACGACGATCACCGCCGTGCTGTCCGCGGATACGGTGAACGCCGTCCGCTTCAAGCCCGAAGGGCTGCAGTTCCGCAACAACGCGTACCTCACCATGAGCTACGCGAACTGCAACCTGCTCGGCCTACTGCTGCCGAAGCGGATCGCGTACACCGACGACAGCCGGAACATTCTCGAGTATCTGCTGTCCATCGACATCGTGTGGACGAAGCAGGTCACGGGGCGGCTGAAGCATTTCTCCGAGTACGCCGTGGCCTGGTAGCATTGTGACGTCCGCCCTCCCCCCGTCCCTTCGCCCTCGCATGCCGAGTCCGTCCGGTGCGGTGCGCCCCGCCGCGGATTTGTTGCATGACGCACGCGAGCGCGAGCGAGCGGGATGTATCCCCGAGGCGATGGAGTGTTATGCGGCCGCCATCGCCGGCGCGGAGCGGACGGGGGAGCGGACGGTCCTGGCCGAGGCGCTGCGGCGCCTGGCCGTGGTGCACCAAAAGCGCAACGAGTCCGATGCCGCGCGCGAGCTGTGCGCGCGCAGTCACGCCGTGGCGCTCGAGACCGGCAACACGCTGCTGGCCGCAGAAGCGCTGAACACCCTCGGCGTGATCGACCTGCAGACCGGCTCGCTCGATGACGCGCGCCGCAGCTTTCTCCGGGCGCTCGAGGCGGGCGGTGAGGCCCGTGAGCTGCGGGCCCGCGCCGAGCAGAACCTCGGCATCCTCGCCAACATCCAGGGCGACCTGGACGAAGCGCGTACCCGCTACCAGGGCTCGCTCGAGGCGTATCTAGGCTCGACCGAGGAGCACGGCTGCGCCATCGCCTACCACAACCTCGGCATGGTGAGCGCGGATCAGGGCCTGTACGACGAGGCGGACGGCCACTACCGCGAGAGCTACGACATCGCCCAGCGCTCGGGGGACGTCTACCTGCAGGGCCTCTGCTTGGTGAACCACGCGGAGGTGCACATCGCCCGGCAGCGCTACGACGAAGCGCAGCGGAACGCTGAGTCGGCGCTCTCCATCTTCGACCAGCTCGGTGCCAAGGCGCTGAAGGCGGAGGCCTACCGCGCGATCGGCATCGTGTATCGCGAGACGGGTCGCGCTGCGCTCGCGGAGTCGCGCCTCCGCTCGGCGATCGACATCGCCGCGGGGGCGGGTGCCGTCTTGAGCGAGGCCGAAGCCTCGCGCGAGCTGGCCCTGCTGTACCAGGCGATGGGCCGGAATCAGGAGGCGCTCACCCTCCTGAACGCGGCGCACCGCCTGTTCCGGCGCCTCGATGCCCGCAAGGACCTGGTCCACGTCGGCGGCAAAGTCGCCGAGCTCGAGACCACTTACCTGGCGGTGGTGAGGGAATGGGGTCAGTCGATCGAGTCGAGCGACAGCTACACCTACGGCCACTGCGAGCGCGTCGCGCATCACGCCGTTGCCGTCGCGCGCCTCCTCGGCCTGGACGAGCACACGCAGACCACCATCCGGCTCGGCGCCTACCTGCACGACCTCGGCAAGGTGCGCGTGCCGCACGAGATCCTGAACAAACCCGGCCCGCTCACGCGCGAAGAGTTCGAGATCGTGCAGACGCACCCGATCTGGGGCATCGAGCTGCTCGCCAGCGTCGAGTTCCCCTGGGACCTGAAGCCGATCATCCGCTGGCACCACGAAAAGCACGACGGCACCGGGTATCCCGACCGGCTGCGGGGCGAGGAGATTCCGCTGGCGGCCCAGATCGTCGGCATCGTGGACGTGTACGACGCGCTCACGACGACCCGCGCCTACCGGCCGGCGATGACGCCCGAAGCCGCGATCGCGGAGATCACGCGTTGCCGGACGTGGTGGTCGGCGCAGGTGTTCGAGGCGTTCCTACAAGCACTGGCGGAGCTGACCGCGGAGGAGAGCGAGGCAGCCGCCTGACGGGCTACAACGCTACCACTGCGGCCTCCCACTCGCCGCCGTTCTTGTCCTGCCGGTAGAGGATGTCGATGTCCACTACGAGAGTCTCTCCGTCGCGCCGCAGGGCGTAGCGATTCATGCTGCGCGTTGCCCGGCCCGAAATGAACACGCCGTCCGGTCGGTAGCGCGAGTGGTGCTTGGGGCACTGGAACTGGATATCCTCAGGATGCCACCGTAGCGCCGTGTTCTGGTGCGGACACGAGAGCGCGAAGGCGTACGCCTTCTGTTCGAAGCGGACCAGGATGACTTGGTTCTCCTTGTCGATCGTCGCGCCGTCGGTGGCGGGAATCGGGTAGACGTGATCCTCCCCCACACGGACGAGCGCGCGTGCGAAGCGCACGGGGAGGCCAGCCGCGGCGAGCACGAGTGCCACCTCCCGCAGAAAATCGCGGCGGGGGACGAGCGGACAATCGCGGCAGGGGTCCTCCACGCTCAGGCGCTGGCGTTGAGGATCGTGCCGGCCAGGAGAATGACCAGCCACAGAACGAGACTCGTGACGGCCGTGCGGCGCAGCCGCCGCCACCCGCCGCCGCTCGCTCCGCTCCCCCCCCCCGTCGCCCCCCGCACCTCGGCCTCGGCGCGCAGCTTCATCCAGCCGTTGCCTATCAACACCACGATGAGCCCCATTTTGGTCCAGAAGACCACCGACGTCGTGTAGGTGTGCAGGTCCGCCAGCATCATCAGCACTCCGCTCGCGGCGCTCACGGCGAGCCCCGCGATCACCCAGCGATGCACCGTTGCAAGCCGCGTCAGCTCGGCTAGCCAGTCGGCGTCGCGATCGGGGGAAAGCCGCAATGCCGTCCGGTCGGCGACGACGGCGAAGCCTCCGCCCATCAGGATGCCGACGAAATGCAGGTAGGTGACCGCCGCGCTCACCGCCTTCTGGTCGCTGTAGAGCTTGGCCCAGCTGGAGACGAGATGGGACCCTGCGGCCACGGCGAGCATGGTCAGTCTTTCCAGACCAGCATCATGAGATACCCGGCGAGCGCTGTCGCCATCGATGAAATCGCGAGCGTTCGGTGCAGCGACTGTCGGCTGGGATCCTGTGTGACCTGGAGCCGCCGGTGGTGCGGCGTGATCGTGCCGGTGGCGACGAATCCCGCGTCAGAGGCGAACATCAGCGCGGCGTGGATGTAGCGCCGCGTCCGGCCCGCCGGGTCCTTGCGGCTGTCCCACAGGTTCCACGCCCCGGTGACGGTGTTGAGGCCGAATAGCCCGCCGATCGCGGCGGCGACGACGCGGTGCGCCGAGCGCAGCGACTGCGAGGTGCTGTCGGCGGGGCGGTTGAACAGCGACTGCCCGACCGCGTACTCCGCGACGAACAGCGGCAGCGTCGCATAGCTGGCGTAGCGGTGGATGGCGAGCCGCGTCCCGTAGAAGTCGCTGTACTCGATCGCGCGCCGGCGGTGCACCGTGTCCGCGATGGCGAGCACTGGCTCGAAGATGGGAAACGCGGCGGCGAACCGTGGCCCCGCTTGAACGGTTTGCGAAGGAATCCTTGAGTCCAGCGCCTGAGCCGTGAGCGGCTGCTGCAACGCGCCAGCGGCGGCGATGAGCCAGAGCATCGAGGGCACCGACGGCTCCGCGGAAGAGAGGGGATCGTGACCTGCGGGAATTCTACACGCGCTTTCCTTTCCCGGTCCGGCGCCTCGCGTTTCGACGTGCGACGCCCCGGCCGATCTGACCCGAGATCTTCAGAGTGTCTTCACGAAGAGGGCTTCCCTTTGCGTTCACGCTGCCTTCATCCGGCCCCCCGGCTATTAGGATGGGGGCATAGCTCCCAGGAGGAGCGTATGGACGACCTTGGAGGAGGCAGCGGCATCGAGGTGTGGCTCTCGCGGGGCGAGGACCGGACGGCAGAAGCGGCGCTGCAGCGACGCGTGTGGGACGAGATCAGGTGGGAACCGCTGCTCGAGGGAGCCGACCTGACCGTGGAGGTCGGCGACGGGGGGGAAGTCGTGACCATCCGCGGCGTCGTGCACTCCTACCTCGAGCGTATCGCGGCAGAGCGCGCAGTGTCCCGCGTTCCGGGAGTGAAGGCCATGCGGAGCGATCTCTGTGTCTACCTCCCGGAGACCATGACCCGGACGGATGCGGAGGTGGCCCAGGAGGCGCGGCGGGCGCTGGAGATGAACGCAATCGTGCCGGCCGGCCGGTTATTTGTCGCGGTTGACAGCGGACGGGTTACGCTAGAAGGTGAGGTCGATCGGGACGATCAGCGACTGGTCGCCGAGGAGGCCGTGGCGGTCCTCGCGGGCGTTCGCGCCCTCGTGAACCGGATCACCCTGCGTGTCGGGGGAGAGGGGCCGCCGACCACCGATCTGCCGAGGCGTGTCGTGGCGGCGGTGGAGCACGCGGGCGTGCACCCGCGGAATCTCACGGTGGCCGTCGACGGCGACCGGATCGTGCTGCGGGGGCGTGTGCGTAGCCTGGCCGACCGGGCGGCTGCCGAGCACGCGGCGCGGTCGGTGCCGGGCGTGCGTGCGCTCGACGACCAGCTGCAGATTGCCCACTGAACCTCGAGATTCCACTCAGGAGGAGGATCATGCGTCAGGAGCCGTTCGTTCGCGCCGCCGCGCTGGCGCTTGCGCTCACCGGCTGTCAGGGTGGCGGGGCGCCGGGGAAGTCCGCGGACTCCGCCGCTCCCGCGGCATCGCTGAGCCAGAGCGACCAGCTGCTCCTCGCTGCCGCCAAGGTCGCGCTGCCTCCGCCGGGCGTCGCCCCGGGTGATCTGCCCGATCCTTCCTCCCGGGGGGCTCAGCTCCTCGTCCAGTACTGCGCCCAGTGCCACGCCCTGCCGGCCCCCACGACGCACAGTCTCACCGACTGGCCCAGCGTGGCTCGGCGCATGTGGCTGCGAATGGAGTGGCTGCCGCCCGCGCTCGGCGTGAAGGTGCCGACCACCGCCGATCGGTTCGTCATGCTCGAGTACCTCACGGCAAACGCCCTGAAAGTCAGCGGCGCGGTGCTGCCGGTCGGTCGCGGGCGGGACCAGTTCGCCGTGGTGTGCAGTCAGTGCCACGCGCTCCCGGACCCGCGGGTGCACTCACCGGAGGACTGGCCGACCGTGTACGCCCGGATGGAGCGCAACATGGAGCGCATGCTGGTGCGGCCTCCCAAGGGCGACGCCTCCACCGAGATTCTGATGTACCTGCAAACGGTGGCGGGAAAGAAACCGGCGGCTCGGCGCTAGTCGGCGGCCCGCGCCAGCTGGCGGCGCGGCGACCTGTCTAACGTATACTTGAGTCATGAACGCGACCTCCCTGCGGTCGTTGGCCGGCGTGCTCGTCCTCGGCCTGATCGCGACGGCGTGTCGTGCCCAGCAGCCGGCCACCGCCGACAGCATGGCCGGCATGGACTCGAGCGATCACGACGCGATGGCGGCGGCCCACGAGGTGATGAGCCGGATGGGAGCGATGGCCGCCGATCCGCACCTCCGCATGACCGGCACTCGACGGGGCACCACGGCGGACTCCGCCCGCGCCGTCGCCGTCGTCGCCCAGATGCGCGCTGCGCTGGCCAAGTACCGCGACGTCTACGTGGCCCTGGCCGACGGGTTCCGTCAGTTCCTCCCCGGCGTGCCCCAGCCCATCTATCACTTCACCAACTACCTCTACGCCTTCGAGGAAGGATTCCGCTTCGACCCGGCGAGGCCTACCTCGTTGCTCTATAAGAAGAACGGCGACAGCTACGAGCTGGTCGGTGCGATGTACGCAGACCGGGCCCGGGCCACGGAAGACGATCTCGATGCCCGCATCCCGTTGTCCATCGCGCACTGGCATGAGCACGTGAACTGGTGCATACCTCCGCGCGGAGCGACGGCACGGTGGCGCGAGACCCGGGACGGCAAACCGGTGTTCGGCCCCAAGTCGCCGATTGCCGACGCAGCCGCCTGCGCCGCGGTGGGCGGGCGGTTCCTGCCGCGGATCTTCGGCTGGATGGTGCACGTGCAGGCGTTCGCGAGCGACGACCCGGCGGTGATCTGGAGCGCCGGGCACGATCACGCGGAGCACTAAGGCATGCAACAAGTCAAAGGCAGCGTGCTCAAGTCGCGCCTCGGGTTCATCGAGGAGCATTTCGGGAAGGACGC
Source organism: Gemmatimonadota bacterium (assembly GCA_041477065.1). Classification (GTDB taxonomy): domain Bacteria; phylum Gemmatimonadota; class Gemmatimonadetes; order Gemmatimonadales; family GWC2-71-9; genus 13-1-40CM-70-15. The sequence goes on along the minus strand of JBGOUQ010000001.1, from coordinate 123,446 downwards.
CATCGCCAAGGTGCTCGCCGTCCTGTCCCCGGAGGACCAGAAGGCGTTGCACACCGTCATCGCGGTGCAGTGGTTCCCCTTCGACCTCGGCAAGCGGCTCGACGACGCCATGTTCCGCGTGTTGGGCGAGGGGAAGCCGCAGTTCTTCGAGCGGCTCGGCGCCGCGTCGGCCGAAAGGAACCTCGGCACCGTCCACAAGTCGTTCCTCACGCCCGGCGATCCACACGGCTTCCTGGCCAAGGCGCCGCAGGTCTACCGGCTCTACTACGAGCAGGGTCGCCGCGAATACCAGAAGACCGGGGAAAGAGAAGCGGTCCTCACCACCTTCGACGCCGAGACGTTCTCCGCCCCCGATTGCCTCACGGTGGTGGGGTGGCACCGGAAGGCGTTGGAGCTGTGCGGGGCGAGCAACGTCAAGATCGCCGAGGAGGAGTGCCGCGCCCGTGGCGGTCAGGTGTGCCGCTACCGCATCTCGTGGGCGTGAGCCGGCGCGCCACTCCGGGGGGGGGGAGGGGGGGGAAGCTCCGGCTCGGGCCGCTGGTCGCGGTGATGTTCTTCACCGTGTCCGGCGGCCCGTTCGGCCTCGAAGGATTGGTGGGGTTGGTGGGTCCGGGCGTCGCGCTGCTGCTCCTGGTGGCCACGCCGCTCGTCTACAGCGTACCCGAAACCCTCCTGATCGGCGAGCTGGCGTCGATGTTGCCCGCCGAGGGCGGCTACTACCAGTGGGTGAAGCGCGCCTTCGGCCGGTTCGCCGGATTCCTGAACGGCTGGCTCTCCTGGACGTATTCCGCCATCGACATGGCCATCTACCCGGTGCTCTTCATCCAGTACGTGCGCTGGTTCGCGCCGGGGCTGGGGCGCTGGGAAGCCTGGGGGCTCGCGCTCGCGGTGATTTGGGGGGCTACCTGGCTCAACCTGCGTGGCACCCGCGTGGTGGGCGCGGCGTCGGGATGGTTCATCGCGGCGGTGCTCGCGCCCTTCGCGGTGCTCGCGAGTGTCGCGCTCGGACGCTGGCTGCTGGCGAGTGGTCCCCTCGCGCCGCTGCCGCTCACGCCGTTCCACGTGGCGGGTACATCGTTCCTGGGCGCGCTGGGGATCGGGATCTCGCAGAGCATCTGGAACTACAGCGGCTGGGACAACGCGTCCACCATCGGCGGAGAGATCGAGCAGGCGGGCACGACGTACCCGCGGGCGCTCGCCCGCACGCTCCCGCTCGTGACCGCTGTGTACCTGCTCGCGATCGTTCCCGCCCTGGCCCTCACCGACTGGACCGCCTGGCACGACGGCGCCTGGCCCGAGATCGCGCGCACGGTCGCCGGTCCATGGCTCGCGCTGTGGCTCGCGGTGGCGGGGATGGTGAGCGCGTTCGCCCTGTTTAACGCGCTGCTGCTCGCCTACTCGCGCATCCCCCTCGTGCTCGCCCGCGACGGGCTCCTCCCGGCGTGGCTCACTCGCACCGACGCGCGCGGCACGCCGCGGAACGCGGTGCTGGTCTCGGCGGTCGCGTACTCGGGCTTTGCCTTGATCCCGTTCGGCGGACTGCTCGCCGGCGACGTGTTGCTGTACACGGCGGCGCTCGCCATGGAGTTCGCCGCGCTGCTCCAGCTGCGGCGCCGCGAGCCCGCCCTGCGCGGCCCGTTCCGCGTCCCGCTCGGCGTGGGGGGGCTGGCGGTGCTCGCCGCCCTGCCCATCCTGCTGCTCGCCGGCGGCGTCGCCCTCGAAGCGCAAAGCCGCGAGATCGGGCTGCCCGGCCTGGTCGTGGCCGTGGGGCTCGCGCTGCTCGGCCCGCTCGCGTACTGGGTCACCGAACGCAGGCGAGTCGCGGCCGCGCTGCAGGCTAATTGACGATCAACACCCCGACGATCCCGCCGAGACCGTCCGGCACCGTGGCCACGCCACGCGGCACGACCCATTCCTTGCCGTCGACCAGGAGATTGAAATGATAGGTGCCAGGCGCGAGTCGCAGCCGCGCCTCCCACACCTCGCCTGCGAGCGCCCGAAGCGGCACCGGGGCCCAGCCGTTCCAGTCGCCCGCGATGGCAACGGAGTCGGCGTGCGGCATCTGGAACCGTATCGTGACCGTGTCGCCGTGTGTGGTCGGGATGAGCGGGGGCCACGAAGGTTCTGTCGTCGGTCGTGCGGGAGGTGCACGCGGCGGCCGTAACAGTCGCAGTCCGACCGTCAGAAAGCCCGCGCGCGGGAAGCCCTGGTACGGATCCCGCAGATAGCTGCCCCCACCGAGCTCGAGCGCGCCGGACGGAGTCAGGAACACCTGAACGAACGCACTGGCGGCGCCGCTCGAGCCGTAGACCGCGCTGGTCCGCACGGCGCCCCAGGCGGTGGCGCTGACGCGACTCGCCTCAACGGTGACGCTCGCGCTGACATCGGTGAACCAGGCGCCTACGAAGCGTGTCGGCTCGAGGCTCGCGGTCCAGCCCGCCCCACCGGTGCGCCACCACGCGCGCGCCCGCGTGCGCAGCGCCGTGACCGATGTCGTCCCGGAGATCCAGCCCGCCGACGGACCAGCCCCGACGCCGACACCCCACCCCGGCCGCACCCACAGCACTTCCGCCACACCGTGCAGCGCGGTGGTCTTTCCATCAGCACTGTGCGTGGTAGCGCTCCAACTGCCTTCCGCTCCAAGGCGCCATCCACCAGCCAGTGGTGGCGTCGCGGCCCAGAGATCGGCGCGCCCCTGGGCGAACCGGTCGCCGTGCGGGAGAGCAGCCACCGCGGCTCCAGCGCGCAACACCAGAGTCGGGGCGACGTACTGCAGCCCGGGCGACAGTGACGCGACCGAGAGACTCGACCCCCCGGCGTAGCGTACGGTGCCGACTCCGAAACCGATGGAGGCCTGGGCTTGCAGCAGTACCGGCAGGAGGAGCCATCGCATCTTGCCGGAAAGCTATGCGGTCCTACGGGCGATGACTCCCCGATCGCCCGGGATTCGACGGTTTGCCGCCGGGTGCCGCGGGGACTGCGGGCGTTGCGGGCTTGGCCGGAACAGCAGGGGTCGCTGGGTTGCCGCCCGACGCCGGGGTCGCGGGCGTGGCGCGTGTGGCTGGCACCGCTGGAGTCGCCGGGGTGATCGGACGGTTGTCCGGGCCCATGACGCTACCGCGCATGTGTGTGGCGCGGTGCTCCTGCGCCGCGGCGACCTTCGCCTTCGCGGTGTCGGATGGGTGGGCGTTCGGGACCTGGGGCGTTTGCGCGGCGAGCAGCGCCGGCACTGCGAGTGACGTGAGCATCGTCGCAACGAAGCGAAACATGGCCTCAACTCCTCGTTGATTGGGTTCCGGGCCCGTCCCCAACGCCTGAGACCCGCCAAGCGGCATTCTGCCGGGTGCGGGTCAGCAGCACGTCGCAGGCGCGACGCAGGACCATCCCGGTGAGCCAGACCGGCACACAGCCGCAATCCGGGTTGAATTGCATGGCTCCCCGGACTGCCTGGAGGAACGCCTCGGATACGACGTGAGTCGCGTCCGTGGGGTCCTCCAGCACGGCGTAGGCGATCTCGTACAGAGTGCCATCGTGCCGGGCGCGCAGTTCCAGAAGCGCCTGTGCCTCGCCGCAGGCGATGCGCCGCATCAGATCCTGATCCGGCGTTGGCAGGTCGGGGGTATGGTCCGTGGTCATCCGGTCATGAAGACGCCCAGCCGGGCCTCGGGGTAACGCAGTGCGACGGGGCTCGTTACCTCCGCTCAGGCGCATGCTCTTTATGCATAGGCGGTTGCCGGAGCCCCGGCGGTCCCCTAGCATCGAAGCACATTCACGAGGCTCCGGATTGGGTCTACAGGACGAGGCGACTGATGGGGCGGTCGTGCGGGCCGTGTTGGCCGGCGACGTCGAACGCTATGCCGAGCTGGTGCGTCGCTATCGTGACCGCTACGCGCGCTACGCAGCGCGCATGCTCGGCTCAGTGGACGCGGCAGAGGATGCGGTGCAGGACGCCTTCATCCGCGCGTACGACGAGTTGGCGCGATGCCGCGAACCGGACAACTTCGCGGGATGGTTCTTCCTCATCCTGCGGAACCGCTGCTTTGCCGAGCGGCGACGGGGAAAGCGATTCGCGGGAAACGACTTGGTGGACGTGGAAGCCCGGGCGATTGCCACGTCGGACCGGCCCGACGTCCTCGTGGAAGCCAAGGAGCAGCGGCAAGCGTTGCAGAGAGCGCTGCTGACGCTGACGCCGGAGCAGCGCGAGGTATTCGTACTGAAGCACGTGGAGGGCTTGTCGTACGAAGAGATCGCCTGTCGGATCGGCGGCTCGGTGCCTTCACTCAAGATGCGGATGCACCGTGCGTATGACCGGCTCCGGGTACACCTCAGGGACAGGATCTGAGCCGATGACGAGGTATCATCCTCTGGTGAAGCGGTTGCTCGACGGCGAAAGCAGGCTCGCCGAGCTGCCGCCGGAGCTGCAGGCCGAAGGCGCGGAGGCGCTGCGGCTGCTCGCGGTCGCGGACAGGACGCCCGTCTCGCTCCCAGCTGCTCTCGATGCCCGGGTCATGACGGCCGTGCGGGCCGGAGGGCGCTCGCCATCTGCGCGGCTGTGGCGTTGGATCTTCGAGCCGCGCGAGCTGCGATTCCGTGTCCGGCCATGGGTCGTGGGCCCGGCACTCGCCGCCGCCGCCGCGTTGGTGGTGCTGCTAAACCGCTCACCGGCGCCGAGGCGCGGGGGATCCACAGCGGTGGTCGCGCCGGAGAGTGCCCTGGTACGCTTCGTCTTCTATGCGCCGGCGGCGACGCGCGTCGCCATCGCCGGCACCTTCAATCAGTGGGACCAGTCGGCCGCACCGCTCGTGCGCGCCGGGAAGGAGGGCGTGTGGACCGTCACCCTCGTCCTGCCGCGCGGTCAGTACCAGTACGCTTTCGTGGTGGACGGGCGGCGCTGGGTCCCTGATCCCGCCGCGCCCGCCGTGGACGACGGGTTCGGCCGCCGCAACAGCCTGATTGCGGTCGGCGGGGGCGGGCGCGCACTGTGAGGTGTTTCGTGCCGCTCGTGCTGCTCGCGGCCCTTCCGGTCCGTCTGACTGCACAGCAGGCCGTCACCGCTCGGCTGGACGGTCGAGTGCCACCGGCGGTTGCCGCGGCGGTCCGCGGGCTCACCGACTCGGCCGTTGCTCGCGGACTGCCCGCCGGTCCCCTTGTCGACAAGGCCATCGAGGGTGCCGCCAAAGGCGTGGCCCCGGAACGGGTGCTGGTGGCCGTCCGCCTGGTCCTCACCCAGCTCGACGTCGCCGACGGGGCGATCCGAGGGGGAGGAATCGGCGCGCCCGACGCCGAGACCATCGAGGCCGGCGCCTTCGCTGTCGCGGCGGGGCTGAGCGGGTCCGAGATCCGAGACTTGGTGAAGGTGAGCGTTCCCCCGTACACGCCGGCGGCGACGCTCCGCGTGGCGGGGACGCTCGCCGCCATGGGGGTGCCGCCATCCGCCACCTTGAAACTGATCCGCGAGACGGTTCGCTCGGGCGGCGCGACGGCGGACCTCCAGCGCCTGCCGGGAAGCGTGCAAGCGCAAATGGCGCGGGGTCAGACCCCTGCACAAGCAGCCGCCGGTCTGGCGCGAGCCACCGCGGCGCGTGGCTCTCCTCCCGGCGGCCCCAAGACGGGCAAGGGCTCCGGCAACCCGCATCGTCCCTGAGGCATTTCGGCGTTACCTCCCCGGGGCTTCTGGCTCTTTAGTGTCGGGTATCGACGACGGAGCCTCGAACCGACGACGGAGCCTCGAACCTATGAAGCGCGTGCCCGCACTCGCCGGTCTCGTTTGCGCCGCGGTCCTCGCGAATTGTGAGCGGGGGTCCGGCATCGGTCCTCAGCTGAGCCAAGTAACTGTTCGTCTCACGGACGCTCCGATGGCGGGGATCGCCGGCGCCACGATCTGGGTGTCCAAGGCGTATCTCGTGGGTGGCGACTCGGGGCACGTCACGGTGGCAGACACAATGGCCCGCTACGATTTCGTGGCCCTCCAGAACGGCGTCACGGCCCTGCTCGGCAGCTCCCTGATTCCGGCAGCCGACTACGAGCAGCTGCGATTGGTGGTGGACTCCGCTCGCGTGACGCTCGCCGACGGGATGACCTTTGCGGACGGCTCGACCTCCAAGACCATGCGGACGCCGAGCGCCGGTCAATCGGGGTTGAAGGTGAACTTCGGCGGTCCTGTCGACGTCGCGCCGGGCCGGACCGATCTCGTAGTCGACTTCGACATCTCCCGCAACTTCGTCTTTCTCGGCAACCACCCGCATCCCGACGGCGTGCTCTTCAAGCCCGTCCTGCACGGCAGCGTGATGGACCTCGCCGGCTCGATCGCCGGTACCTCCTCGCCGCCAGCCGCGCACGGCCACGTATTCGCGATCCAAGGCACGGACACGGTGACGAGCGCGCTCGCCGACACGATCACCGGGGCCTACACCTTGTGGTTCATGCCGCCCGGCGCCTACACCGTGGCCGACAGCGCGGTGGGGTACACGACGGTCACGAAGGCGGTCACGGTCGGCAGCGCCGAGCACGTGGCTGGCGTGGATTTCATCCTGATCAAGAAGCCCTAAGTGCCTAACCTCAGCTTACACGCGCTATATTGAGGCGTGCATCGACAGCTGGGGCGCACAGTCGCGATCATCATCGTGATCGCGATGCTGGCGACGCTGACGCTGGGCCGGCGTGCCCGGCAGATGCGACGGCAGCTGCCGCGCGGATCGCCGCCGGCGGGGGTCGGCGCCACCCCCACCGGGATCGGCGTCCGGGGCGCACGCGGCCCAGATTCCGACAGCATCGCCGCGGTGACGGCGGCGGTCCGCGCCCTCCAGGCCGACGACTCCGCGCACGGGTGGGGGAGCATCCCGCTGCAGGTCTTCAAGTTCGAGCGTGACACCGGTGGGGCCCTGGTGACCCTGCTGCCGGTCGACCCCACGGTGCGGGGGGGCGGCGGGCTGATCCGCGTCGCCCGAGGCGGCGCCGCACGGTTGATCGAGCGCTACCAGTGAGGCCCACGCGGCGTTAGCTTTCGATCGGCAGCACACAATCGAATCCGTGGTGATTTGCGGCTATTGCAGCCACGTTAAACAACTCGCTAAAACGCCGGACCCCGGCGTCCGTGTTGGCGACGGGGCTTTTCATTTAGGGGAACGATGACCGACCGGCAGCACCGCCTCACCCAGCTCCGCGCCGCCCTCGAGCGGCGCATCCTCGTTCTCGACGGCGCCATGGGGACGATGATCCAGTCCTACGGACTGGAGGAGAAGGACTTCCGCGGTGACCGGCTCGACAAGCACCCCAAGGAGCTGCGGGGCAACAACGACATCCTCTCCCTCACCCGCCCCGACGTGATCGAGGAGATTCACCGGGCGTACCTCGAGGCCGGCGCGGACCTACTCGAGACGAATACCTTCAACGCGCAGGTGATCTCGCAGGCGGACTATGGTACCGAGGCGGTCGTGTACGACCTCAACGTCGCGGCCGCGCGGCTGGCGCGGCGCGTGGCGGACGAGTTCACGGCGCGAACCCCGGAGCAGCCCCGCTTCGTCATCGGCATTCTCGGCCCCACCAACCGCACGGGCTCCCTTTCGCCCGACGTGAACGACCCCGGCTATCGCAACGTCACCTTCGCTCAGCTAGCCGCCGCCTATCGCACCCAGGCCGAGGGCCTGCTCGAGGGGGGCGTCGATCTGCTGATGGTCGAGACGATCTTCGACACACTGAACTGCAAGGCCGCGCTCTTCGCGGTGCGCGGCCTGCTCGAGGAGCGGGGGCTGGACGTCCCGCTGATGGTCTCCGGCACGATCACCGATGCCAGCGGGCGAACCCTCTCGGGCCAGACCGTCGAGGCGTTCTGGAACTCGGTGCGGCACGCCGGGCTCTTCAGCGTCGGACTGAACTGCGCCCTGGGGGCGGCGCAGCTGCGGCCATACCTGGAGGAGCTGTCGCGCCTCGCCGGGTTACCGGTTACCTGCCACCCCAACGCCGGGCTGCCGAACGCGTTCGGCGGCTACGATCAGACGCCCCAAGCGATGGCGGCGCTGGTGGGCGAGTTCGCCGAGTCGGGCTTCGTCAACATCATCGGCGGCTGCTGCGGCACGACGCCCGCCCACATCCGCGCGATCGCCGACGCAGTCGCGGGCGCGGCGCCCCGAACCTTGCCCGACGTCGCCCCGATCTGCCGGCTGGCGGGTCTCGAGCCGCTCAACCTCCGGCCCGACACGCTGTTCGTGAACATCGGGGAACGGACCAACGTGACCGGCTCCACGCGGTTCGCCGCGCTCATCAAGGCGGGGGACTACGAAGCCGCGGTCAACGTGGCGCGCCAGCAGGTCGAGAACGGCGCCCAGATCATCGACGTCAACATGGACGAGGGGATGCTCGACGCCCGGGCCGCGATGGAGCGCTTCCTGCGGCTCGTGGGCTCCGAGCCCGACATCGCCAAGGTGCCGGTGATGGTGGATTCCTCGCGCTGGGAGGCGCTGGAGGCGGGGCTCCAGAATCTCCAGGGCAAGCCGATCGTCAACTCCATCAGCCTGAAGGAAGGCGAAGCGGACTTTCTCGCCAAGGCGCGGCTCGTCCGGCGCTACGGGGCGGCCGTGGTCGTCATGGCGTTCGACGAGCAGGGCCAGGCCGACACCGCCGACCGCAAGGTGGCGATTTGCACGCGGGCCTACGGCCTGCTCACCGAGCAGGCGGGCTTTCCGCCCGAGGACATCATCTTCGACCCGAACATCTTCGCGGTCGCCACCGGGATCGAGGAGCACAACACCTACGCCATCGCGTACCTCGAAGCGGTGCGCCGCATCAAGGAAACGCTCCCGCGGACGCGGGTGAGCGGCGGCGTGAGCAATCTTTCCTTCGCCTTCCGCGGGAGCCCCAAGATCCGCGAGGCGATGCACTCGGCCTTTCTCTACCACGCCATCAAGGCCGGGATGGACATGGGGATCGTCAATCCCGGGCAGCTCGCCGTGTACGAGGACATTCCCGCCGATCTCCTCGCGGCGGTCGAGGACGTGCTGTTCAACCGGCGGCCCGACGCGACGGAGCGCCTGACGGCGTTGGCCGAGCGCTACCGCGGCAGCACCGTCGTCGCCAAGGAGGACGCGGCCTGGCGCGCCCTCCCGGTGACGGAGCGGCTCAAGCACGCCCTGATCGAAGGTATCATGGATCACGTCGAGGCGGATGTCGAAGAAGCGCGCGGGCGCGCCGCTCGCCCCATCGACGTGATCGAAGGCCCCCTCATGGAGGGCATGAACGTGGTGGGCGACCTGTTCGGGGCGGGGAAGATGTTTCTCCCGCAGGTGGTCAAGAGCGCGCGCGTGATGAAGAAAGCCGTGGCCTACCTGGTCCCGTACCTCGAGGCGGAGCAGCGGGCGGCGGGCGGCGTCCGGCGCAACGGAACGATCGTGCTCGCGACCGTGAAGGGTGACGTGCACGACATCGGCAAGAACATCGTGGGCGTCGTGCTGCGCTGCAACAACTACGACGTGATCGACCTGGGCGTGATGGTGCCCGCGCAGACGATCCTCGACACGGCGCGTGAGAAGGGCGCGGACGTCATCGGCCTGAGCGGGCTGATCACCCCGTCGTTGGACGAGATGGTCCACGTCGCGCGGGAGATGAGCCGCCAGGGGTTCACCGTCCCGTTGCTGATCGGCGGGGCGACTACCTCGCGCGCCCACACGGCGGTGAAGATCGCCCCCGCCTATTCGGGCTCCGCGATCCATGTGCTCGACGCGTCGCGCGGCGTCGGCGTGGTGAGCCAGCTGCTCAGCGCCGACCGGCGGGACGCGTTTCTCTCCGAAATCCGCGACGAGTACACCAAGCTCCGGGCGCAGCACGGGGCGCGGGACGCGGACCGGGTGATCCTGCCCCTCGCCGAGGCGCGGCGGCGGCGGCTGCGGGTCGACTGGGCCCTCTACGACCCGCCCGCGCCGCGCCGGCCCGGCGTGACGGCGCTCGCCAGCTATCCGCTCGCCGAGCTGGTGCCCTACATCGACTGGACCCCGTTCTTCCAGGCGTGGGAGCTCAAGGGCAGCTATCCGGCGATCTTCGAGGATTCCACGGTCGGGGAGCAGGCCCGGAAGCTGTTCGCGGACGCGCAGGCGCTGCTCCAGCGCATCGTGCGCGAGCGCCTCGTCGAAGCGCGGGCGGTCCTCGGCCTGTTCCCCGCGAACGCCGCGGGGGACGACATCGAGGTGTACACGGACGGCGACCGGACCGCCGTTCACGCCGTGCTGCGCGGGCTGCGGCAGCAGATGGAGAAGCAGCCCGGCCGGCCCAACCTCTGCCTCGCCGATTTCGTAGCGCCAAAGGAGAGTGGCAAGCGCGATTGGGTCGGCGCGTTCGCCGTGACGGCGGGGATCGGACTCGACGTGCTGGTCACGGCGTTCGAGCGGGACAACGACGACTACTCGAGCATCCTCGCGAAGGCGCTCGCCGACCGGCTGACGGAAGCGCTCGCGGAGCGACTGCACGAGCGCGTGCGGACGGAGTTCTGGGGCTACGCCGCCGAGGAGCGGCTCGACACCTCAGCGCTCGTGGCCGAGCGCTACCGCGGGATCCGTCCCGCGCCGGGGTATCCCGCGTGCCCGGAGCACACGGAGAAGCGCACGCTGTTCGCGCTGCTGGACGCCTCACGGGCGGCCGGCATCACCCTGACCGAGTCGTGCGCCATGCTGCCCGCGGCGTCGGTGAGCGGCTGGTACTTCTCCCATCCCGAGTCGCAGTACTTTGGACTGGGGCGGATCGGGCGGGACCAGGTGACGGACTATGCGGCGCGGAAAGGGATGTCGGTGGCGGAGGCGGAGCGGTGGCTCGCGCCGAACCTGGCTTACGATCCGGCGGCCGGTTAGGTTCCCGGCATGGACCGCCCCCCCCCCCCCCCCATCTCCATCACCGCGGAGCCGATCGACGCGCAGCGCTGCAAGTTCGTCGTTGGGGTGCCGGTGCACTCGGCCGGTCTGCGGCGGTTCACCTCGCCCGAGGAGGCGAAAGGCAGCCCGCTCGCCGAGCACCTCTTCGCGATTCCGGGCGCCGGCATCACTGAAGTCGTCGTCTCGGGGAACCTCGTCACCGTCGTGAAAGACAGTCCCACCCCGTGGTCGGCGATCGGCAAGACGGTCGGCGGCGCGATCCGGCTCGCTCTGGCGGGCGCGCAGCCCCCGATCGCCCCGAAGGCGGAACCACAGGCCACCCCGATGGGTCCCCTGGACGATGACGCGCTCTACGACCAGGTGGCGCGCCTGTTCGACGCCCAGGTCAATCCGATGGTGGCGCGACACGGCGGACGCGTCGACCTAATCGACGTCCAAGACGGTGTCGTGATGCTGCGGTTGGGCGGCGGGTGCCAGGGCTGCGGCATGGCCGACGTCACGCTGCGGCAAGGCATCGAGGCGATGCTCAACCAGTCGATCCCCGCGGTCAAGGGGATCGTCGATATCACCGACCATGCGGCCGGCGCCGACCCCTACTTCGCGGCGTCGAAGAAGTAATCTGTCCCGGGTCCTGCTTCTCCTCCCGACCACTACGTACCGGACCACCGCCTTTGTCGAGGCAGCGCGCCGCCTCGGCGTGGAGCTGACGGTCGCCTCCGAGCAGCCCAGCACCTTCGAGCCCGCGCAACCGGCCAACCTGCTGACCCTCGACTTCGCCGCTCCCGAGCGGGCCGCGGATCAGGCCCAGCGCTTTGCCAGCGAGCACCCGATTGACGCGGTGGTCGGCGTGGACGACGACACGGTGGTCGTCGCGGCGGGGATCGCCGGGGCGCTGCGCCTAAGGGGCAATCCTCCCGCGGCGGCGCTCGCCGCCCGCGACAAGCACCGGCAACGCCTGGCGCTCGCGGCCGCTGGTGTGCCGGTGCCGCGCTTCTCCCTCCATGCGCTGGACGCACCAATCCAGCAGCTCGCCGAGCGGGTCGTCTATCCGTGCGTGATCAAGCCGCTGCGGCTCTCGGCGAGTCGCGGCGTCATGCGGGCCGACACCCCCGCCGAGTTTCTCACGATGCACTTGCGGTTGCGAAGCATCGAGCAATCCGATCCGGCAGTCTGCGGCGATTGGGCGCGGCAGTTCCTGATCGAGGAATTCGTGCGGGGGCCCGAAGTCGCGCTCGAGGGACTGCTGATCGGCGGCACCCTGCGCGTCCTCGCGCTGTTCGACAAGCCCGACCCGCTCGACGGCCCGTTTTTCGAGGAGACGATCTACGTGACGCCATCGCGCCTGCCGGCCTCGGCGCAAGAAGCGCTGGCCCGCTGCGCGCAGGACGCCGCCCGAGCCTTGACCCTCGCCGAGGGTCCGGTGCACGCCGAGCTGCGGTGGAACGACCGCGGCCCGTGTCTGATCGAGCTGGCGGCGCGCCCGATCGGAGGACGATGCAGCGCCGCGCTGCGCTTCGGGAATGACGTCTCGCTGGAGGAGCTGATCCTGCGTCACGCCCTCGGCATGCCGTTGCCCGCCCTCGAGCGCGAGCGCCGGGCCGCTGGCGTCATGATGATCCCGATCCCGGGCGCCGGCAGGTTGCGGGAGGTGCGCGGGGTGGCCGAAGCGCGGGCGGTGCCCCTGGTGGATGACGTCGCCATCACCGCGCACCCGGGCGAGGTGCTGGTGCCGCTGCCCGAGGGGTCGCGCTACCCCGGCTTCATCTTCGCCAGGGGCGATACACCCGAGGCGGTCGAGGGCGCGCTGCGCGCCGCCCACGCCCGGCTGCGGTTCGTGTTGGAGCCGGCGCCCGCGTGAAGACGGCGCTCGTCGTCCCGCGCGACACGCGCCTGCCCCGCGCCGCGATTGTCGCGATCTACGCGGCGGTGCTGCTGTGGGCGGGTGCGGAGGTGTTGCGGTCGCTGGGGCGGGTGGACAGCGTCGTATTCATCGGATACGTGCAGGTGGGGGAGGCGGTGCTACAGCACCATTCCCCCTACGGCGGGGGCCTCGCGATCATCAATACCTGGCCTCCCTTCTTCTTCTTCATCGGCGCCGGCCTCGCCCTGCTCGCCCGGGTCTCCCTGCTCGGCGCGCAGCTCCTGTGGCAAATCGGTGGGGTCCTCGCCATCTGGGGCTGCCTGAAACTGTGCGCCCGCCTTTATCTCGAGAGTGGCGACACCCTGACCTTCTGGCCTCGCTCGCAGGATCGCCTGGCGTTCGTTTCGACCGCGGTGCTGGTGCCGTTCGTCATGATGGCGCGCCTGTTTCAGGAGCATGTGCAGCACACCCAGATCAACCTGCAGGTGCTGTTCCTGGTGCTGCTGGCGTTCCATTGGTTCCGCGCGGCGCGGCCGGCGGCCGGCGGGCTCGCGCTGGCGCTGGCGGCGAGCATCAAAGCGGTGCCGGTGGCGTTCGTGGTGTACCTGATCTACAAGCGCGCGTGGCGCGAGACGGCGTGGACCCTCGCGTTCCTCGTGCTGCTCAATCTCGCGTTGCCCGCCCTGGTGTTCGGGCCGGAGGCGACGGTCCACTTCTGGCAGCGATGGCGCGAGGTGTCGGACGCGCAGATCGCGGGAGCGGCGACCGCTCACTACTACAACCAGTCGCTGCTCGCGGCGCTGAAGCGGCTACTGCCGGGCGCCGGCCGCACGCTGTTCTACGCGATCGCGGGGCTCGGTGCCGCGGGGCTCGCCTGGGCGTTCCGGCACGATCCCCCCGACCTGCGCGATCCGCGCACGGCCGCCGAGCTGGCGATCTGTCTGGGTGCGTTGATCGTCGTGGATCCGCTCGCGTGGAAGGCTCACTACGTCACCCTCGTGGCCGCGTATGTGTTCTGCTGGGATCGGTTGCGTCGCCGCTCGTCGGAGCAGCCGGCCGGCCGGTGGCGCTGGGCGCTGTGGTGGGGGAGCTTCGCGTGCCTGTCGCTCTCCGCGCCGCTCTGGGTGGGCGAGCGCGTCAACAACGCGCTCGAAGCCGGCAACGTGATCTTGGTGGGGGCGCTGCTGGTGATCGCGCTGGCGCTGTCGCTCAGGCCGCCGTCGCGACCGCTTCCATCCAGAAGCGCGGTACCGTAGAGACGCCAAGCTCGTCCATGGTCCGCGTGAGGCCGAGCTCGAGCGCCTGCGCGCCTTCCTCGAGCGGGACGCCGGGCAGCGCGCCTTCGATGAAGAGGGAGAAGCGGCCGATGTCGCGCATGCTCTCGAAGGTGAAGTCGACCTTGACGAGCTCGATCGCCGGCGGGCGGAACCCCGCCGCCACGCACAGGGCCGAGTACTCTTCGGGGGTGAGGAAGTCCCGCGCGGTGGCTTTCTCCGTATGATGCACGTCGAGGCCGCGCTCCCGCACTGCCTGCACCGCCCGCACGATCCAGCGGCGCCAGAATTTCGCCGTCCCCTCCACATAGGCGCCGTTGAAGAAGGTCGAGTTGAACGCGAAGACGCCCCCGCTCGGGAGGATCTTGCGCACCTCGCCGATCACCTGGGCCTTGTTGGGCACCAGATGGATGGCGTTGAGGAACACCACGGCGTCCGCCCGCGGGACGATGCGCGAGAGACTCTCAGCGGTGCCCTGCACGAACTCGGCGATTCGCGACTTGATCGCTGTCCGCGCCCGTTCGATGGCCGAGGCCGACGGGTCGATGCCGATCACCCGGACGTCGCGCGCGTCACCGAGGCGCTCGAGGATCAGCTTCGTGACGGCGCCTGGGCCGCACCCGAGATCCACGATCACCTGGCGCCCCGGACAGATCACGCGCTCCACGATCCACCGGTTCACCTGCGCGAAGAACGGGTGCCGGGTGAACGGCGCGAACGAGAACTTGTCGTCCTCTTCTTCGTATCCCACCGGTCGCGTTAGAATCGGTGGATCTCCACGGTCTTGACGTGCACGTCGAGATTGTGGTTCACCCGATAGCCCACCAAACCCGCGACGTCCACGTTGCCGGCCTTCGTGACGTACACGTCCTTGCCGTTGACCAGGAACCGGACGCTGTCCCCTTTCACCGCCACGCCTAGCTCGTTGGTGGCGGCGCCGGCGCTGTCCGCCTTCACGACCGCCGCATTCGGCGTCCAGTCGGGCGTGATGAAAGCGAGCGAATCGCCGTTGCGACGCTTGATGAGGAATGTCCCGTCGCCGCGCACCAGGAAGTAGGTGTAGCGCTGGCCTGCCCCCGCGAGGTCACGGCCGCCGAACAGCAGGCCATAACCCTCAGGGTGCCGGGGCGCCTTGGTCTGCGTGAACGTCGCGACGGTGTGATACTGCCCCGAGACGGTGTCGGCGTCGCGCCAGAAGATCGCGGCGGGACCGAGCGTCACGTGCTGTCCGTTTCCCATCGCGACGAACTTCACGCTCGCCAGCGGGGCGTTCCGTTCGGTGTGCGCGTGCCACCCGGCCGGGAGGGAACCCCCGCCGGCCACCGCGTTGTTTGGATCGGCGCTCTGTTGGGCGGTCAGGGCGATCGGAAGCGCGAGCAGCACGCCGAACGGCATGCGGGAAACAAGAGCCATAACTCGAGACACCTCGCAAGACTAGTGAACGGACGGCCTGGTAGGCCCTCCAGTCGGTGGATACCTTGGAATCTAAGTGACCCGGCCAGAACGTCTTAGTCAAGAGCACGAATTGGCGCTGTTGCGGCGCCTGAAATCCCGCGAGGAGCGGGCGCTGGCGGAGCTGTACGACCAACTCGCTCCCTGGGTGCTGGGCCTCGCCCTGCGGATCCTGCAAGACGAGGGGGAGGCCGAAGATGTCCTGAGCGACGTGTTCGTGCAGGTTTGGGACCACATCGACCAGCACGACGCGAAGCGGGGGGCGCTGGTGCCGTGGGTACTGTCGATCGCTCGCAACCGGGCTCTCGACGCCCTGCGGCGCCGCCGCCGGTGGTGGCGCAAGGCGGAGCGGTGGGAGCGGGCCCGGTCGGCCGAGACGGGGGATCACATCCCTGCTCCCGACCCGGCGGAGGCGTCGGTACCGGGCTGGCCGGTGCACCAGGCGATACACGCGGCGCTGGCCGCGCTGCCGGAGGAGCAACGCCGGGTAGTGGGGCTCGCGTACTTCGAGGGGCTCACACACTCGGAGATCGCCCGGCGGACCGGCCAGCCGCTGGGGACGGTGAAGACGCGTCTGCGCATCGCGCAGGGGAAACTGGAGGAGAGCTTGCGTCAGGTGAGGGACTGGATGGCATGAGCGACTGGCTGGGGATGTCGGCCCGTCCGCAGGCGCCGCGCCCGGAGCTCAGGGCGCGGGTGCTGGGGCGCGCGCTGGAGCGGCAGCGAGTGAGGGGGGTGCGATGGAGGGGAGGAGCAGGGCTCGCCGTGGCCGCGGTGATGGTGCTGATCGCGGGTGCGGTCTGGGGCTACCGGGCACTCACCACTCTTCGCGGCGAGCGGGACCGGCTATGGGCCGAAGTCCAAGCGGCGCGGGACAGCCTGTCGTACGTCGTGGGGACCACGTCACGGGTGATCCAGATCCCCGTGTCCACCAACGGGCGGGTGGGAGCAATCACGATTTTCGCCGATCGGACCAAGCACCGGTGGCTGGTGCGGTGTGAGGGGCTCGCGCCCAACGAGCCCGACCAGTCCTACCAGCTGTGGTTTATCACGGATAAGGGAATGAGGAGCGCGGCGGTGATGCCGATGAACACCGATACGCCGATGGTGCTCGCCCTCGACATGCCGGGCGACTCGAGCCGCGTGCTGGGCGCCGCGATGAGCATCGAGGCCCGGCAGGGCGCGAGCGCGCCGACGGGTCCGATGGTCTTCCACCTCACCCTGTAGCGCTCAGTCCTTCCCCGCGACGATGTCGTGGACCGTCACCAGGTCCACGATCTTGAAGCGCCGCTTCCCCATCGGCAGAGCGATCGTCAGCGACTGCCCCACCGTGCCGCCGAGCAGGGACTTGCCGAGCGGCGAGGCCATCGAGACCGGCATCTCGACCAGGTCGTCGTCGCCTTCGATGAACTCTCCCAGGGTCAGCGCGTAGACCTCGGTCTGCTTGGTGTCGAGATCCCGGACCGTCACACGCGAGCCGAAGCCGACGCGGTCGCGCGGGATGTCGGATTCACGCACGCTGCTCAGTTTGGAAAGCCGCAGCCGGAGGTGCGAGAGGCGCGACGTGACGAACTGCTGGCGCTCGAGAGCGGCCTTGAATTCGGAATTCTCGCGCAGGTCGCCGTGGGCGCGCGCCTTTTCGATCTCCTTCGGCAGGACGAAGTTGATCTCGTGATTGAGGCGCTCGACTTCGGCCTGGAGCTTCTGCTTCAGTTCGTCGATCATAGCGGCGAGCCGGGAAGCTAGGCATTATAGTCCCGGAATGCCACTCAACGTGCGCACTTATCACGACCTCGCCGGGGCGGACCGCTCCGGGCTGCCGGAGCAGATCGGGGCCCAGCGGCGCCGCGTGGCCGACCGCCTCGCCGGCGTCGGGCGTCTCATCGCCGTGATGAGCGGCAAGGGCGGTGTCGGCAAGAGCTTCGTCACGGCGCAGCTTGCGCGCGCCCTGGCCCGCGCCGGACGGCGCGTGGGTGTCCTCGACGCGGATTTGAACGGTCCGACCATCCCGCGGCTGCTCGAGGTTCCCTACGCGCCACGCACCACGCACTCGGACGGGGTGGAGCCTGCCATCGGGCTCGATGGGGTGACGTGCATGTCCATGGACCTGCTGCTCGAGGACGGCGCGCCGCTCGCCTTCCGCGGCCCGCAGGCCGAGAGCTTTGTGTGGCGTGGGACGCTCGAAGCGGCTGCCCTGCGGGAGTTCCTCGGCGACGTGGCGTGGGGCGCGCTGGATATGCTGCTGCTCGATCTGCCGCCCGGGATGCAGCGCTTGCTCGAGCTATGCGATCTACTGCCCGCGCCACCCCAGGTGTTGACCGTGACCATCCCGACGCCGGAGTCGCGCGACGCGGTGCGGCGGGCGATGCGCGCGGCCGTCGAGCGCGGCGCGAGCCTGCTCGGCGTCGTGGAAAACATGACGGGCGGGGACTTCTCCGGGAACGCGGGAGTCGAGCTGGCGGAGGAGTTCGGTGTCGCCGTGCTCGCCCGGCTGCCGTTCCATCCCGACGCCGGGGCGTGGGACGACCTCGCCCGACGTCTCGGAAGCCCGACATGAGCCATTCCGCATTCCGCATTCCGCGCTCCGCACTATGAAGTTCCTCTGCGTCGGGTGCGACAAGCAGATGGTTTTCGAGGAGCGGCAGCTGCCCGGCGACGGCACGCTGGCCGCCGCGTTCAGCTGTCCCGCCTGCGGTCGTGTCGTGGCGATGCTGACGAACCCGATGGAGACGCAGCTCGTCGCCTCGCTCGGCGTGGTGATCGGGGGCCGCACCGTGCCGGCGCAGCCGCTCGAAACGGTGCGGGGGATGGTGGCGACGGGTCGCGCGGATGCCTTCACGGACGGCGAACGGCCAGCCGCCGGCGCTCCTGTCTGGTCGGCGGAGGCACAGGAGCGGCTGGGGCGCGTGCCCGCGTTCGTGCGCGGGATGGTGAAAAAGATCTACACGGACTATGCGAAAGAGCGCGGGATCGGGGAGATCACGACCGCGGTAATGGACACGGCGCGCGTGGAGTTGGGGTTGGAGGGGATGTGAGCGACGCCGACGAGCGGATCGTCTACGGCCTGAAGGTCCGCATCGACCGCGAGCTGTGCGTCGGGTTCGGTGACTGTGTGACTGAGGCGCCGGAAGGCTTCAAGTTGGACGCGGACGGGCTCGCGGTATTCGTCGATCCGAATACGGTCGAGCGAGAGCGCCTGCTCCGGGCGTGCGACGCCTGCCCGGTGGACGCGATTACGGTGTGGGATGCGCAGGGCACGCAGCTCGTGCCGCCCTCTCCCCTTCTTACTTGACAGCCAGATTCCAGCACGTCATACTCGCCCGGCATCACCGTACGGCAAATACCTTGGCGGGCATCGCCCGCCGTGACGGTCGGACATACATCCATGACTCGTTGCCGATAGCTCCGAACCCGGCGGCAGACCCCGGGCCCGGCGACTGAGTCGTGTATGCCCGGTCCACCCCCGCCTGAGGGAGGTGCCGGTGTATCGCGAGGTTTTCGTACCTGTCGACAACTCGCAGCACTCGGATTGGGCCGTCGGACGGGCCATCGAGTTGTGTCGTCGCTCCGGCGGGCGCATCACCGGCAACCATGTCTACGCCGCCCGACTCCACGATGTCCGCTTCCGCCAACTCGAGACCGGCCTCCCCGCGCAGTTCCAGACCCCCGACGAGATCAAACGCCAGCGCAAGATCCACGACAAGTTGATCGAGAAGGGGCTGCAGCTGATCGCCGACAGCTTCCTCGACCAGCTCGGCAAGAAATGCGAAGCGGCCGGCGTGGCGCTGACCCGGCAGCTCCTCGAGGGCATCAATTACGAAGAGATCGTCAACGAAGTGAACCGCGGCGCCGGCCGCCTCCCCGGACTGATCGGCTTCGACCCCAACCGGGCCGCCGGCTACGACGGCGGCGACAAGGTGCGCGGGGACGTGCAGGTCGGGGAGAACGGCCGTCTCGTGGCGGAGGAAGAAGACAGCGCCGCCCGGCTCGTGGGCAGCTCCGGTCGCCAGTACGATCTCGTCGCAATCGGGGCTCACGGCTTGGGCCGACAGCCCTACTCGCAGCTCGGTGGAGTGGTGGCCCGCGCCCTGCGCGGCATCGAGAAGGACGTGCTCATCGTCCGCGACGATCGGCCCCTGGAAGGTGGGCGCTTCCAGGTCTGCGTGGACGGGTCGTCCTACGGCTACAAAGCGATGAAGGCCGCGCTCGAGCTGGCTCACGCCTTCGGCGGCTCGGTCTTCGCCTGCAGCGCGTTCGACGTTGAGTATCACCACGTCGTCTTCCACAACATCAAGGACGTGCTCTCCTACCAGGCCTCGAAGGTGTTCAAGTTCGAGGAGCAGGAGGAGCTGCATAACAACATCATCGACAAGGGGTTGCTCAAGCTGTGCCAGGCGAACCTGAAGCGCGCTGAGGTGATGGCGCGGGAGTATCCCGACGTCCCGCTCACGACGCAGATCCTAATCGGCAAGCCGTTCCAGGTGATCATGCAGTGGGCCGAGGAGATCAAGCCGTCGCTGCTCGTCGTGGCGCGCCACGGCGCGCACCGCATCGAAGGCACGGACCTGGGCTCCCAGGCCGAGAACCTGATTCGGCTCGCGCCGTGCAACCTGCTGCTCGCCGGCACGGTGGGGATCCGGCCCGAAGACATTCCGTGGATCGAAGAGGACGGCCAGGCGGGGCTGCCGTGGGCGCCGGAGGCCGAAGTTCGGATCCTGCGCGTGCCGCCGTTCGCGCAGGGGATCGCTCGGCGCGCGGTCGAGGAATACGCTCTGGAGCACAGCGGGGAGCCTGGATTGACGATCACCAACAGGTGGCTCGACGAGGCGATCCAGAAGCTGCTGCCCACTCACATGCAGCTGATCATGGGGATCGGGAGCGCCGAGGAGATCGTACTCGCCGAGGTGAAGGCTCAGGAGCAGATGAAGGCGACGAAGGTGCAGGGGCATGACGCCGATCCCGAGTCCCTGTCCCCGGAAGTCGAGGTGAAGTGTCCCGTGACGGGGGTGGTGTCCAAGCGCCCGCGGGTCGCGACCGACCCGATCGTGTGGACCGAGGAGGGGTGGCAGCGGCTGCAGCTCGTCCCGCTGATCGCGCGGCCGCTGGCGCGGAACACGGTGGAGCGCTTCGCCCGCAACCACGCGATCTGGCGCGTCACCACGCGGGTGATGGACGAAAACAAACAGGCGATGATCGAGGCCGACGAATTCGATGTCGAGACGATGATGGTGATGTTCACCGAGCTGCGGGCCAAGCAGATCCGTGCCGAGGCGGAGGGGAAAGACGCGCTGTCGCCCGAGATGCGCGCGTTCATCGAGGAGGCGAAGGCGCAGGGCATCACCCGCTGCCCGATCCGGGACATCGAGGAGAAAATGGACAAGTGCCCCGTGGACTTCGCCGGGGTGAAGCCGGAGGAGGCGAAGGCGGCGGTGGAGCGGCTCCTCCAGGAGCAGGCGGGCGGCTGACCGTGGACTTCGTCCCGCACGTCGTAGCCTGGAACCTCACGCGGCGCTGCAATCTCGAGTGCGCCCACTGCTACATCTCCGCCGGGCCCAACGAGACGGCGACCGGTGAGCTGGACACTGCCCAGTGCCTCCGCATCCTCGACGAGATCCTGGAGGTCAGCCCCGCCCCGCTGATCATCCTGTCGGGCGGCGAGCCGCTGCTGCGCGAGGACCTGTGCCGGCTCGCGGCGCACGGCGCGGAGCGGGGCGCGACGGTGGTGGTGGGAACCAACGGGACGATGTTGAGCGCCGACCGCATCGCCGCCCTGAAGGACGCCGGCGTGCGCGGCGTGGCGGTGAGCGTCGACTCGCTGCGGCCCAGCTACCACGACAACTTCCGGCACGGCAAAGGCTCGCTCGCCGAGACGACGGCGGCCCTGGCGCGGCTCTCCGCCGCGCGGCTTGACTTCATCGTCCAGACGACGGCGACCAAAGGCAACCGCGCCGAGCTCGAGCAGCTCGCCGCGTGGGCGGCTGAGCAAGGGGCGGTCGCCTTCAACTGCTATTTCCTGGTGGCGACCGGGCGCGGCGCCGCGCTGTCGGATCTCGCGCCGGCCGACTACGAGGCGGTCCTCGCCGACCTCGCCCGCTGGCAGCGGGACTACCGCGGCCGGATGCTGGTCCGCGCCAAGTGCGCGCCGCACTTCATGCGGCACGTGCACCAGCTCGACCCCGAGTCGCCGATCCTGAACTACGAAACACGCTGCCCGTGCGGCACCCAGTACTGTCGCATCACGCCGGACGGCAAGCTGACCCCCTGTCCCTACATGCCCGAGGTGGCGGGGGACCTGGTCGAGCGCTCGTTCGCCGAGGTGTGGCGCGCCTCGCCGCTCCTGCGGCGACTGCGGGAAGGGACCTTGGGAGGCAAGTGCGGCCGCTGCGAGTACCGCGCGCTGTGCGGCGGGTGCCGCGCCCGGGCGCTCGCCATCGAGGGGGACGTGCTCGCCGCCGATCCATCGTGCGTTTACGAGCCGACCGGCGATCGGCCCCTCATCGAGCGGCTGCGGCCGGTCACGTACGGGGCGGAGTTCACGCCGGCGCTGGTGTGGACGGAGGCGGCGCGGGCGCGGGTCGCGGGGATCCCCTCGTTCGTGCGCGGCGTGGTGATGGGGCGGGTGGAGGAGTGGGCCCGGCGGCAGGGGCGACGGGAGATCACGCCGGAGCTGCTGGCCGAGGTCCGCGCGGCCATGCCGATCGATTTTTCCAAGCGCAAGCCGTTTTTCGTGACGGACAACGGATGACGGAGAACGGATGACGCCTCTCTTCCTGCTCCAAGCGGCGGCGGACACCTCCCGCGCCTACGGCGAATTCCCCGTCATCGGGGCGCGCGCGGCGGTCTGGATCGCGGCCGAGGTCCACCTGATGTTCGCGGCGTTCGTGCTCGGCGTGCCGATGTTCGCGGTGGTCACCGAGGCGATCGGCATCTTCGGGAAGGACCAGAAATACGACCGGCTGAGCAAGGAGTTCACGCGGCTGCTCCTCGTCGCCTACAGCGCGACGGCGATCTGGGGGGCGGTGCTGACCTTCTTCCTGTCCACCCTGTACCCGCGCTTCTGGGCCTACCTCACGGCGGTGTTCGGGCCGTCGATGTGGCTCTACGCCGGCCTGTTCTTCGTCGAGTCCTTCACCCTGTACCTCTATTACTACGGGTGGGACCGCTGGAAGACGGGCCGGGCCAAGTGGGGCCACTGGACCCTCGGCATCCTGCTCAACGTGTGGGGCACGATCGTGATGCTCATCGCGAACGCGTGGCTCACGTATATGATGTCCCCGCCGCGCGACATCACGCCCACCACCGACCCAGCCTCCATCAAGTTGTGGCACGCGATCGCCAACGCGACGTGGATGCCGATCAACATCCACCGGCTCATCGCCAACGTCGTCTTCGG
Source organism: Gemmatimonadota bacterium (assembly GCA_041477065.1). Taxonomy (GTDB): domain Bacteria; phylum Gemmatimonadota; class Gemmatimonadetes; order Gemmatimonadales; family GWC2-71-9; genus 13-1-40CM-70-15. Next base: position 100,613 of record JBGOUQ010000001.1, on the reverse strand, counting down.
CGGCGCGATCGTGGGCGCGTATGCGAGCTACCGCTTCCTCGCGGCGAAGACGGACGAGGAGCGCGCCCACTACGACTGGATGGGCTACGTCGGGAACTTCATCGCGATCTCGGCGCTCATCGTGCTGCCGTTCGCCGGCTACTGGCTGGGCCGCGAGATCTACCAGTACGACCAGTCCATGGGCATCACGATGATGGGCGGCTTCATGAGCTGGCTGTGGGTGATTCAGGCGTTCCTGATCGCCGTGCTGTTTCTCGCCGGCAACTACTATCTGTGGATCGGCATGGGCCGCATCCCCGGAGCCGAGCGGTTCCGGCCCTACACCAAGTACTTGCTGATCGTGCTGGTGCTGGGCGCGCTGGTCTGGGGCACGCCGCACACGATGATCGCCGACTCCAAAGAGCTCGGCGCGATGGGCGGCTCGCACCACCCGCTGCTGGGCGCCCTCGGCGTCATGAGCGCCAAGAACACCGCCGTGAACCTGATGATCCTGACGACGTTCCTCTCCTTCCTCATGTACCGCCGCGCCAACAAGCGGCCCGTCGTCCCCTGGGCACGGACGGGCACGCTGGTGCAGGCCGCGATGTTCGTGTTGGCCGCCGCGGTGGTGCTGTTCTTCGGGATTCGCGGCTACTTCGTGGAGGCGATCGTCCGCATCGGGTTCAGCGTCTACCAGGTCGGCGCGGTGCTCGCCTGCATCCTGTTCGTCACGATCATCGACATCCTGATGGCGCGCGGGGCGCAATCGCTGGGCACCATTCAGTGGGGCAAGATGCCGGCGCGCTCGCAGTACGCCCTATTCGTGCTCGCCGTCACGTTCACGTGGCTGATGGGGTTGATGGGCTTCGCCCGCAGCGGCATCCGCCAGCACTGGCACGTGTGGCAGGTGGTCCAGGACACCAGCCCGTACGCGGCGACGCCCGCCCTGGGCTACGCGTCCCGCATGATCAGCCTGTGCGTGCTGATCTTCCTCTCGCTCGTCGCCTTCGTGTTCTGGCTTGGCGGGCTCGCCGAGAAATCGACGTACGTGCCCACAGGTAAGGGGGGAGGGGAGGCGCCGCATGTGGGTCACTAACCTCAAGATCGTGGGCGTGGTGCTGGGCACGCTGGCGCTCTATACCCTCATCGCCAACAAGATCCCCCAGGTGCAGTCGGAGGTGCCCCAGGCGCTGTCGCTGGGCGCGAACGTGACGCCCGAACAGCTGGTCGCCGCCGGCGAGAAGTTGTTCAACGGGGGCGGTGGCTGCGTCGCTTGCCACGGGCTCGGTACCCGGGCGCCCAACCTGCTCACCGACGAGAAGGGCAGCGGGTCGATCGGCGCGCGCTGCGGCAAGCGCGAGTCCGGCAAGACCTGTAAGCAGTACCTGTTCGAGTCGCTCGACAATCCGACCGCCTACGTCGTCTCGGGCTACCAGCCGATCATGCCCGTGATGACCAAGCAGCTCTCACCCGCCCAGATCTGGGCGATCATCGCATTTTTGGAATCCCAGGGCGGCACGGTGGACGTCACCGGCGCCGACATTCCGGCGCAAGCCTCCCCAGCCCCGGGCGCGAGCCCAGGGTCGAGCCCGGCGTTCGCGGACGGGAGCACCGACCCGATGGCGATCCTCAACGCCGGCGGCTGCCTCGGCTGTCACAAGCTGGGCAGCGCCGGCGGCCAGATCGCGCCCGACCTGACGCACGTCGGCGCGCGCCGCAGCGCGGAGTCGATCCGCCACAAAATCCTCGACCCGGCCTCGTCGATCGCCAAGGGCTACGAGCGGATGGCGGGGATCATGCCCAAGACCTTCGGCACGATGATGAACGCCGCCCAGCTCGAAGCACTCGCCCAGTTCCTGGCGAGCCACAAATGATGGCGACCACGTCCTCGACCACCGGCGTCCGTCGCTTCAGCAGCCATCCGTTCTGGCAGGCGGTCGCGATCCTCGTCCTCGCCTTCGTGGTGATCGAGTGGGGTATCCCCGCGCTTCCTGGGAGCGCGATCGTCCCGGCGAGCGTCGTGCTGCAGTACATGGCCACGGTGCTGGTCGGCGTGCTGATCTACGTGAGCGACAGCGAGGAGCGCTGGACCCGCTTCAAGGAGCCGATCACCGCCGCGCTGGTGCAGCCGCGCCTGAAACCGGTCCGCCTCGCGGGCCTGGTGGTGCTCCCCGCGCTGGTCGGGTTCGTCACCTACGGCCAGGTGAAGGCCACCGTCCAGGCGCCCCCCAACCTGCGCTCGATCCATCCGGCGCCGCCGACGGAAATCACCTTTCGCGGCAAGACGATCACCCTCACGGGGCTCGAAAACCCGCTGCGCGCCCACGCCGATTCGCTGCCCGCCTACGTCGCGGAGGGCAAGCGCGTCTATTACCAGAACTGCCTCCCCTGTCACGGCGACCACCTCGACGGCCTGGGGCACTTCGCGGCGGGATTCAACCCGCTACCCGCCAATTTCCAGGACAACGGCACGATCGCGCAGCTGACCGAGAGCTTCGTCTTCTGGCGCATCGCCAAGGGCGGGCCCGGCCTGCCGCGCGAGGGCACGCCGTGGAATTCGGCGATGCCGCAGTGGGAAGACTTCCTCACCGAGCGGGAGATCTGGTCGGTGATCACGTTCCTGTACGATCAGACCGGGTGGAAACCGCGCACGTGGGAGAAAGCGGAAGGGGGGGCGAAGTGAAGCCGGGAGCAAGGGCGGAACGTTGGACAGTTGGCAGGGGGTTAGGCCTGGCAGTGGGGGCGCTGCTTTCCCTCCTTCCAACCTTCCAACTCTCCGCCCAGGACACCACTCGCGGCAAGGCCGTCTACGTGAAATGGTGCGCCGGCTGTCACGGCGACGCCGGGGCAGGAGACGGGCCGGGGGCGGTGACCATGCTGCCGCAGCCGCGCAACTTCACAGGCGCCGTCTACAAGATCCGCTCGACCGCGAGCGGGCAGCTGCCGACGGACGCCGACTTGATGCGCGCCATCGACGAGGGACTGCCCGGGACCGCGATGCCGGCGTGGAAGACGCGACTCTCCGACGGCGGGCGGCGGGATGTGATCGCGTATCTGAAGACGTTCTCAGCCTTCTTCACCGATACCAGCCAGCACGCGACGCCGCTTACCTTCGGCTCCGCCCCCGGGGGCGGGACCGGGGTGGACGCGCTGAAAGTCGGCCGCCAGTTCTACGATTCCATCGGGTGCCGGAAGTGCCACGGCATGCAGGGCCGCGGCAACGGCCCGTCGGCGCCGACGCTCAAGGACGACGCCGACTTCCCGATCTTCGCGGCCGACCTGCACCAGAGCTGGCGCTTCCGCGGCGGCGCCACGGCGGAGGACATCTACCACCGCCTGCGGACCGGGCTCGACGGTAGCCCGATGCCGTCGTTCAGCGACCTCATCGACCAGAAGTGGCTCACCGAGGAGCAGCTGTGGCGCGTGGCGCAATACGTCCGCAGCCTGTCGCCGGAGGCGGCGCCCGAAGTGCGGGACGTGATCCACGCCCCGCAGATGGCGGGCGCGCTGCCGCTCGCCCCGGACGATTCGGCCTGGCACGGCGTCGCGCGTTACTGGTTCCCGCTCGTAGGCCAGGTGATCCGCAAGCCGCGTTGGTTCGCGCCCGCGGTGAGCGGCGTGTGGGTGCAGGCGGTCCACAACGGGTCGGTGATCGCGCTGCGACTCAGCTGGGACGACCGGTCGCAAAGCCCCGACACCACGTGGCTCCCGTTCCAGCGGCGCGTGCTCAGCACCATGGTGAGCGACGACTCGGCGAAGCCGGCGCCGCAACCGTGGCCCGACCAGCTGATCGTGCAGTTCCCGGTTGCGATCCCGGAAGGGATGGAGCGGCCCTATTTCCTGATGGGGGCGGCGACGCAACCGGTCTACCAGTGGCGCTGGACCAGCTCCCCGCGCGGGGCGGTGGCGGGGCTGGCGCGCGGGCTCGAGCGCTTCGATGCGTTTCCCGCCGCTGCGGCTCCGGCGGCCCAGGCGGTGTATGACCAGGGGGAGTGGCGGCTGGTGCTCTCGCGCGCTCTTGCGACGACCGATACGGCGAACCAGCTTGTGTTCCGCACGGGCCGCGCGATCCCCGTGGCGTTCTTCGCGCAGGACGGGTCGAACGGGGAGTCCGGCTCGCGAATGGCCGTCAGCACGTGGTATTTCCTCGCCCTCGATCAACCCACTCCCGCCCGGGTCTACGTTTCACCCGTGGTCGCGATGGTGCTTACGTTGGGCCTCGGCCTGATGGTCGTGTGGCGGGCCCAACGACCCAAGGGGAGTGCGTCAGGGCGTCGATCGGCAGGCATGTGAGCTTCTCACAGGAGGCATGATGCGTAAGCTCGGACTAGTGGCGGTGACGATGCTGGCGGGCGCGGCGGCGCTGGGCATGGCGGGGCGGGGTGGGTCGGACGAGGTGTCTCAGGGCGGCGCGACGATCACGGGGAAGGTGAAGTTCACGGGGACCAAGCCCGCCATGCCGGCCATCGACATGAGCGAGGAAGCCAAGTGCAAGGCCAAGTACACCGCGACGCCGCACGAGGAAATGGTCGTGGTGAACCCCAACGGCACGCTCGCGAACGTCTTCGTCTACGTGAAGGCGGGCCTGCCGGCGGGCGGCACCTATCCCACGCCGGCGACGCCGGTGGTGCTCGATCAGGACGGCTGTCGATATCATCCGCACGTGTTCGGCATCCAGGTGGGCCAGACCATGCAGATCAAGAACTCCGACGGCATTCTCCACAACATCAAGGCGAAGGGCGTGAAGAACCGGCCCTTCAACATCAGCCAGCCGAGCGTGATGACGAGCGACCGGACGTTCAGCGCGCCCGAGGTGATGGTGCCGCTCGAGTGCAACGTGCACGGCTGGATGCACGCCTGGGCGGGCGTGCTGCCGCACCCCTATTTCGCGGTGAGCGGCGCGGACGGCAGCTATACCATCAAGGGTCTGCCGCCCGGCACGTACACCATCGAGGCGTGGCACGAGAAGTACGGCTTGCAGACCGCGACGGTGACCGTCACCGCCGGCGGCTCGAAGTCGCAGGACTTCACCTTCGCCGCCCACTAAGGGAGACCGCGATGCACTGGTGGCTGCCGCTACAGGCGTCGACGTTCGCCAAGCCTATCGACGGGTTGTTCGTCGCGATTCTGATCATCACCGGGATCGCCTTCGTCGTGGTCGAGGCCGGATTGATCTGGTTCATCTTCCGGTATCGCCAGCGCCCTGGCCGGAAAGCCTACTACACGCATGGGAACAACCGCGCCGAAGTGATCTGGACGACGATCCCGGCGGTGACCGTGGTGGTGCTCGGGCTGTTCAGCAACCACTACTGGGTGCAGATCAAAGGCCGCAACAGCGTGCCGCCGAACGCGTACCCGATCGGGATTCACGCGAAGCAGTTCGAGTGGCGGATCACCTACCCGGGGGCGGACGGCAAGCTCGGCACCGCCGACGATTTCACGGTGCGCAACCAGCTGCACGTCCCCGTCGGGCGGCCGATCGAGGTCCACCTGTCGTCCGAAGACGTGATCCACTCCTTCTTCGTGCCGCAGCTGCGCGTGCGCCAGGACGTGGTGCCGGGCATGGACATCAAAGCCTGGTTCCAGGCGACGGTGACGGGTGACTTCGAGCTCGGCTGCTCGCAGCTGTGCGGGATGGGGCACTACAAGATGCGGGCGCGAGTCACCGTGCACACGCAAGCGGACTTTGACGCGTGGATGAAGGCCACCCAGGAGGGAGCCGGCTCATGACCACCGCCGCCGCGCCGCATGCTATGCCGCACGCCGGCCATGGGCCGACGAGCTTCTGGCGCAAGTACATCTTCTCGACCGATCACAAGATCATCGGAATCCAGTTCCTGTTCGTCAGCCTGTTCTTCCTGCTGGTGGGTGGGATCCTCGCGATGCAGATCCGCTGGCAGCTGGGCTTTCCCGGCAGGCCGATGCCGGGCGGCGGGATCCTGCCCGAGACGATGGCCCCGGGCGGGGTGATCCTGCCCGAGTACTACATCCAGCTGGTGACGATGCACGGCACGTTCATGGTGTTCTTCGCCATCATGCCGCTGCTCGTCGGGGTCTACGCCAACTTCCTGATCCCGCTCAAGATCGGCGCCCACGACATGGCCTTCCCGCGCATCAACATGGCGTCGTTCTGGGCGGCGTTCTTGGCCGGCATGATCATGCTGGCCGGTTTCTTCGTGCCGGACGGCCCCTCGCGCGCCGGGTGGACGATGTATGCCCCGCTGTCGGCGAGTGCGGAGTACTCGGGCGTCTCCACCGGCCAGATCCTGTGGTGCCTTTCAATCGTGGTGCTCGGCCTGTCGTCGATTCTCGGGTCGCTGAACTACATCACCACCATCATCAACAACCGCGCGCCCGGGATGACGTGGTTCCGGATGCCGCTCTCGGTCTGGGCGCTGTTCATCACGGCTATCCTCGGCCTGCTCGCGCTGCCGGTGCTGTCGGGCGCGGGGATCATGCTGCTGTTCGACCAGACCATCGGCACCCACTTCTTCGATCCCGCCGCCGGCGGCCAGGCGCTGCTGTGGCAGCACTTGTTCTGGTTCTTCGGGCACCCCGAGGTCTACATCCTCATCCTCCCCGCGATGGGGATGGTCTCCGATATCATCTCCAACGGCTCGCGCAAGCCGATCTTCGGCTACCACTCGATGGTGTTCGCGATCGTCGCGATCGCCTTCCTCGGCTGGATCGTGTGGGGCCACCACATGTTCGTGAGCGGGATGAACCCGACGCTCGGCTCCACTTTCATGGTATCGACGCTGGCGATCGCGGTGCCCTCGGCGATCAAGACGTTCAACTGGATGGGCACGATGTGGCGCGGCAACCTGCGCTTCCACGTGCCCATGATGAACGCGGTGGGGTTCGTCTCGATGTTCGTGATCGGCGGGCTCTCGGGCATCTACATGGCCGCGACGCCGCTCGACATGTTCATTCACGACACCTACTTCATCGTCGCGCACATCCACTACGTGCTGTTCGGCGGCAGCCTGTTCGCGCTGTTCGGCGCGTTCACCTATTGGTATCCCAAGATGTTCGGGCGGATGATGAGCGAGCGCTGGGGCAAGATCCACTTCTGGCTCACGTTCCTGTTCTATAACGCCACGTTCTTCCCGATGCACATCCTCGGTATGGGGGGGGCGATGCGCCGGATCTACGACCCGACGCAGTACGACTTCCTAAAGCCCTACCAGCCCCTGAACCAGTTCATTTCGATCAGCGCGTTCCTGTTGTTCGCCACGCAGATCATCTTCATCGTGAACTTCGTGGGCAGCCTGTTCCGCGGCAAGAAAGCCCCGGCCAATCCCTGGGACGACAACGGATTGGAATGGACGCTCCCCAACCCCGCCCCGCACGGCAACTGGGAAAAGCCGCCGACGGTATACCGCGGGCCCTACGAATTCAGCTCCCCCGAGGTCGCGGAGGACTACCTGCCGCAGACCCGCAAGCTCCCGACCGACCGTGAGCCGGTGCTGGCGCCGGCCGCGGGCGACTGACGCCGAAAGGACCGACCATGACGCACGCCGCGGTTGTTTCCGCCATGCGCCCGCCGTTCCCGGCCGAGCGCGGGGTGGACGTCTACAACAAGAAGCTGGGGATGTGGGTATTCCTGGCGTCGGAAATCATGTTCTTCACGGCGCTGATCGGGTCGTACGTAATCTTGCGTTTCGGGGCGCCCGCAGAGTGGGCGCTGCCCGGCAAGGTGCTGAACATTCCGGTCACCGCTTTCAATACGTTCCTGCTGATCTGCTCGTCGGTCTCGATGGTGAAAGCCTACGCCGCCATCTCCCACGGCGATCAAAAGGGGCTGCGAATGTGGTTCGGCCTCACCATCCTCGGCGGCGCGGCGTTCGTGGGCGTGCAGGTCTACGAGTACACGCACCTGATCCGCCACGGCTTCCTGCCCAGCGGATTCCGCGACGGCAGCGAGCTGGCCGAGCTGGCGGCGGCCAATCCCATCGTCTACGGGCAGACGATCGCGGGGCTCTACGGCTCGACCTTCTTCACCATGACGGGCTTCCACGGGTTTCACGTCACCTGCGGCGTGATCTCGATGCTCTACCTCTACATCACCCGGGTGCTGCCCGGGAAGTACACGAAAGACGACCACGCCGGCGTCGAAGTCGTGGGGCTGTACTGGCACTTCGTGGACCTGGTCTGGATCATCCTCTTCACGATCGTCTACCTGATCTGAGGACCCATGGACACCGCCCACAAGCATCCCAACTACATCCTCATCTGGGTCTACCTGGCCGTCCTCACGGCGCTGGAGCTCGGCCTCGCCTTCGAGCTGCCGATCTCCCGGAACCTGAAGCTGGTCCTGCTCATGTTCCTGGCGATCTGGAAGGCGCTCCTCGTCGCCATGTACTTCATGCACTTGAAATTCGAGAAGTGGAACCTGAGAATCCTGTTCATCATCCCGCTGCCGCTGGCGGCGATCCTCATCCTGGCCGTCATCACGGAGCACATCTGGTAGCTTTTCTCGAGTTGACCAAGCCGCGCATCACCCAGCTGGTGCTGCTCACCGCCGCTGCCGGGTTCTACCTCGGCTCGGTGGACGGCGTGCGGCTCGTGCTGCTGCTGCACACGCTCGTCGGCACCGCGCTCGTGGCGGGCGGCACCAACGCCTTCAATCAGCTGGGCGAGCGCGACGTCGACGCCCGGATGCTGCGCACGCGCGGCCGGCCGCTCCCCTCGGGCCGGCTCACGCCGCGTGCCGCCGGAATTTTCGCGAGCGCGATATCGCTGGCCGGCGTCGCCTACCTCGCCGCGCTGGTGAACCTGCTCACCGCGGGGCTCGCAGCACTCACGCTCGTGAGCTACGTCGGCCTCTATACGCCGCTCAAGCGCCGCACCTCGCTCAACACGCTGATCGGCGCCGTGCCCGGCGCGCTCCCCATCGTGGGCGGATGGACCGCTGCGGGCGGGGAGCTAGGGGTCGTCGTGCTCGCGTTGTTCTGGATCATGTTCCTGTGGCAGCTCCCGCACTTCCTCGCCCTCGCCTGGATCTACCGCGAGGATTACCGCCGCGGCGGCCTCGCCATGCTGAGCGTCGAGGACGCGGACGGCTCCCGCACCGCGCGAATGATGTTGCTCTACGCCGTGGCGCTGCTGCCGGTCAGCCTGGTACCCTCGCTGCTGGGACTGACGGGAGCGCTCTACTTCTTCGGCGCCCTGGCGCTCGGCATCGTCTACGCCGGGGTCGGGACGCCGCTGCTCCGGGCCGCGACGCCGCGCGCCGCCTGGCGCGTCTTCTTCGTGTCCATCCTCTATCTGCCGGCCCTGTTCACGCTGATGGTGCTGGATAAGGTGTCGGCGTAGCTCCGTGATCCCCTTCCACAAGCTGCTGATCTCGACGGCCATCGCCTTCTGCGCCCTGATGTCGTTCTGGGCGGGATGGCGCTGGCGGGCGGATGGCGGCGCGGGCACGCTGGCGTTGTCCGCCACGTTCGGGGTGCTGACCCTCGCGCTGGCCTATTACCTGCGCAACCTGAAGCGCTTTCTGGGTCGATGACGCTCGCCCCCCTGCCGCTCGCCGCGCTGCTCCTAGTGTTCCACGGGGACGACGCCCACTTAGCGAAGGTGTACTTCTGGAGCGCCGTGCTCATCGCCCTCACGCCGGTCCTGATATTCTCGACGATCGCGGTGTGGCTGTGGCGGATGTACCGGAAGGAGAAAGCAATGCGGAACGCGGAAGTCGGAATGCGGAATTGAGAGGTGGCTCAGAAACCTTCCATGTGATTCGTGCTTGCCGCCGCCATTCCGCATTCCCCATTCCGCACTGCGCATTAGATTCCGGTCCATGAGTCGTCCTCCGTCCACGCCCCCCCCCGAGCGTCGCCAAGTCGTCCGCTACGCGTTCTACAAGCTGGACCCCGCGTGGCGCCGGCTCCCAGCTGAGCGGCAGGCGGCGGCGAAAGCCGAATTCGGCGAAACGATCGAGCGCTACCGCGGGCGCCTGTTGCTGCGGCCCTATGGGTTGGTGGGCATCCGGGGGGACTGCGACTTCCTGCTGTGGCAGGTTGCCGAGGATCTGGATGCGCTGGTGGAGCTGCAGACGGCGCTCAACCGCACCGACCTGGGCGCCTATCTGACCATTCCGTACAGCTACCTGGCGATGACGCGGCGCTCGATCTACGAGTTCCCGGCCGATCCGGCGCACGAGCAGCGTCTCGTGATCCGGCCCAGCGCCGCCAAGTACCTGTTCGTCTATCCCTTCATCAAGACGCGCGCGTGGTACTCGCTCCCCAAGGCCGAGCGCCAGCGCATGATGGACGGGCATGTGAGCGTGGGGCGCAAGTACCCGACGATCCGGCTCAATACGACCTATTCCTACGGCCTGGACGACCAGGAGTTCGTGGTCGCGTTCGAGGGGGACAATCCGGCCGAGTTCCTCGACCTCGTGATGGAGCTGCGGGAGAGCGAGGCGTCCTCGTACACCCTGCGCGACACGCCCACCTTGACCTGCGTGCAGATGTCGCTGTGGGACCTGCTCGACACCCTGGGTGGGGCGAGTGCTACGCGGTCGGTGGCTCGGCACGCCGCTCGGGAGGACGGCTTCACGCCCGTGTGCGGCGTCGCCGACCTGCCGCCCGGCGCGAGCCAGCGGGTGTATGCCGCCGCGGAGGCCGTGGCGTTGTTCAACGTCGGCGGCACTATCTACGCGATCGCCAACCGCTGCTCCCACGCCCGCGCCAGTCTCTCGGAAGGCGTGGTGGACGCCTCGCGGTGCACCGTCACCTGCCCCTGGCACGAGGGCGTGTTTTCCCTCGAAACGGGGCAGGTGCTGTCCGGCCCGCCCAGCCTGCCGGTCCAGACGTTCCTCGTGAAGGTCGAAGGGGACATGATCCTCATCGCTCCCCCTCCGGTCGAGGCGCGCGAGCCGACGGTTGCCCCCCGCTCCTGACGCCGGCCGCTTCCTGCAGGCGTGCCGGCGCGAGCCGGTGGATGTCACGCCCGTTTGGTTCATGCGGCAGGCCGGCCGCTACATGCCCGAATACCGCGCGCTCCGGACCACGCATTCTCTTCTCGAGCTGTGCCACGATCCCGCGCTCGCGGCCGAGGTGACGCTGCAGCCGGTGACGCGCCTCGGCGTAGACGCCGCCATTCTCTTCGCCGACATCCTGCTGCCCTTCGAGCCGCTCGGCCTGGGACTGTCCTTCGCCGCGGGGGAGGGACCCCAGATCGCCCGACCGATTCGCGACGCGGCAGCGGTCGAGCGGCTGCCCGCCGCGGACCCGGTGGAGAGCCTCGCCTACGTGCTCGAGGCCGTGCGACTCGTGGCCCGCGCGCTGCCCGCGCAGGTGCCGCTGATCGGCTTCGCCGGCGCGCCGTTCACCCTCGCGAGCTACGCGATCGAAGGCGGCTCGACGCGCACGTTCACCCTCACCAAGCGCTTCATGTACGCCGAGCCCGAGGCGTGGCACGCGCTGCTCTCCCGGCTGGCCCAGTTCGTCGGCGACTACCTGGCGGCGCAGGCGGCGGCCGGGGCGCGCGCGCTGCAGCTGTTCGACAGCTGGGTCGGCTGCCTGTCCCCCCAGGATTACGTCAGCTACGTGCAGCCGCACAGCCGCCGGGCCCTCGCGCGCGCGGGGCAGGCCGGCGTCCCCGTCATTCACTTCGGGACGGGCACCGGGGCCTTCCTCGAGGACTTCGCGGCCGCGGGGGGTGACGTCATCGGCGTGGATTGGCGAATCCCCATCGACCGGGCACGCGAGCGCCTCGGTCCGGACCGTGCGGTGCAGGGGAACCTCGACCCCGCGGCGCTGCTCGCCCCCGCCGCCGAGCGCGAGCGGCAGGTGCGAGATGTGCTGACGCGTGCGGGACGGCGCCCCGGCTTCATCTTCAACTTGGGACACGGCGTGCTGCCCGAGACGTCTGTGGACGCCGTGCGCGCCGTCGTGGAGCAGGTGCACGATGGCTGAATCGCTCGCGGTGCTGCTGATGGCCTACGGTGGCCCCGGCAACCTCGCCGACGTCGAGCCCTACCTCCTCGACGTGCGGAGTGGAAGGCCCACCAGCCGCGAGCTGGTGGAGGAGATCCGCCACCGCTACGAGCTCATCGGCGGGAGCTCGCCGATCCTGCCGCTCACCCAAGCGCAGGGCGCCGCGCTGGCCGCCGAGCTCGGCGTGCCCGTGTACACCGGGATGCGCCACTGGCACCCCTACATCGCGGATACGGTGGAACGGATCGTCGCCGACCGCCATCGGCGCCTCGTCGCCATCGTCATGGCACCGCACTACTCCACCATGTCGGTCGGCGCCTATGAGAAGAAGGTCCTCGAAGCCGTGCGCGGCCGGCTCGAGCTCGCCCTCGTGCGCAGCTGGGGAGATCATCCGCGGTTCCTCGATGCGGCGGCGGAGCACCTCGCCGAGACACTGCAGCGCTTTCCTGACCCGAACGGCGTGCGGGTCCTCTTTACCGCGCACAGCCTGCCGCAGCGCATCCTTGCCGAGGGAGATCCCTATCCCGACCAGGTGCGGGCCAGCGCAGCAGCGGTGGCGGGGCGCCTGCGGCTGCCGGCCTGGGAGCTCGCGTTCCAGAGCGCAAGCGCCTCGGGCGAAGCGTGGCTCGGCCCCGAGGCGGGTGACGTGTTACGGCGGCTGGCGGGCGAGGGCCACACCGACTTCGTCATCGCGCCGATCGGCTTCGTCTGCGACCACGTGGAAATCCTCCACGACGTGGACGTCGCCTACCAGGCGCTCGCCCGGGAGCTCGGCGTGCGGCTCGAGCGGCCACGGTCCCTCAATGACGATCCCGCTCTCATCGCGTGCCTCGCCGACCTGGTCCGCCGGGCCGCCACCGAGCGGGGCTGGCTGGGATGACGATCGCGGTTGTGGGTGCCGGAATCGCCGGGCTGACGGCCGCATGGGAGCTGCAGCGCTCGGGCGCCGACGTCGTGGTGCTCGAGCAGGAGCGGCGGCCGGGGGGGGTGATCGTCACCGAGCGGCCGGATGGCGGTCGGTGGATCGTCGAGGGAGGCCCGGACAGCTGGTTGGCCTCAGATCACGAGCTCGCGGGGCTGGCGGCGGATCTCGGTATCGCCGACCGCATCCTCGGCCAGGACGCGAAAGGCTCTCACTTGTGGAACGGGAAGGTCCTCGCGCCGCTCGCCGAGGGTGAGGCCGCCAAGCTCTTGGGCTTCGGCGTGAAGGCCGCCGATCTGCAGGCGGGCTTCCAGACTTTCCGGACGGGAATGGCGGACATCATCGATGCGTTGGCCGCGGCGCTGACCCCGGGGACGCTACACCGGACCGGCGTGACCGCCGCCCAGCGGACGGCGCGCGGCTACCGGCTGAGTGGCTGTGGCGTCGAGGCGGAGGGTCTGGTGATCGCCTTGCCGCCGGCCGCCGCCGCTCGGCTGTTGCTCGGACTGGACGCCGAGGCCGCGCGTCCGCTCCAGGAAGTCACCTACCTGCCGAGCCTGTCGGTGTCCCTTGCTTACCGGGCTGAGCAAGTCGGCGCGCCGCTCGACGGCACGGGCTTTCTGACCGCACCGGAGGCGAACGAAGTGGTCCGGGCCTGCACCTACGCGTCGCACAAGTTCGCGGGCCGCGCGCCCGACGGACACGTCCTGCTGCGGGTGTTCCTCGCCTGGGGAGAGGGCGAGGCGCGGACGCTCGCCCACGCGCGGCTCGCGAGCATCCTCGAGATTTCTGGTGAGCCCCTGTGGGCGCGGATGTTCCGCTGGCCCCGGGGGATTCCCGTCTACGCCCGCGGGCACGCGGAGCGGCTGGCCGCGGTGCGCGAGCGGCTGGCGGCGTTCCCGCCGATCGCCCTGTGCGGCGCGGGCCACGATGGCCCCGGCGTGTCGGCGTGCGTGCGATCGGGGAAAGAGGCGGCGCGAAAGGTGCTGGGCGGCTAGCCGATTGAACCGAGTAGCCCCCTCGCCTCCTCCACCACCCGCTCCACCGTCAATCCAAGCTCCTTGTAGATCCGCTGGTACGGCGCCGAGGCCCCGAACCGGTCGAGCCCGATGATCACCCCGTGCTCGCCGACCCAGCGATGCCATGATTGGCTAGCCCCAGCCTCGGCGGCCACGCGCGGCACTCCGGGCGGCAACACCGCGTCACGGTAGCTCTGCGGCTGGCCGGCGAAAAACTCCATGCACGGCATGCTCACCGCCCGCGCCGCCACACCTGCCGCCATGAGTTGCTCGTACGCCCCGAGCACCAGCTCCACTTCCGACCCCGTGCCGATCAGCACGACCTGGGGCTTGCCCGCCTTGGCGTCGGCGAGCACGTAGCCGCCGAGCCGCAGGCCGTTGGCCGGGGCGTACTTGGCGCGGTCGATGATCGCGAGCTTCTGCCGCGTCAGCACGAGCGCCACGGGGCCCCGCGCGTGCCGCACCGCCGCGCGCCACCCCTCCACCACCTCGGTCGCGTCCGCCGGCCGGATCACGGTCATGTTGGGGATGGCGCGCAGCGACGCCAGCTGCTCGATCGGCTGGTGCGTCGGGCCGTCCTCGCCGAGCCCGATGCTGTCGTGCGTGAACACGTAGATCGGGTGCAGGTGCGACAAGGCCGCGAGCCGGATCGACGGACGCATGTAGTCGGAGAAGATCAGGAACGTTCCGCCGTATGGGATGAAGCCCTTGTGATAGCACAGGCCGTTCAGGACCGCGCCCATCCCGTGCTCGCGGACGCCGAAATGGAAATTGCGCGCCGCGCGCGCGCCTGCGGCGAAGGCGCCGCCGCCCTTCACGTCGGTGAGGTTCGACCCCGTAAGGTCGGCGGAGCCGCCGATCAACTCGGGCAGCTTCGGCGCGATGGCGTTGAGCGCCTTGCTCGAGGCCGCGCGCGTCGCGATGGCGCCGTCTTTGGGGGTGAACGCCGGGAGGTCGGCATCCCAGCCCTCCGGCAGGCGGCCCGCCAGTCGCCGTTCGAGCTCGGCGGCGAGATCGGGGTGAGCCTTCGCGTACGCCGCCCAGCGCTCGCGCCATTCCGCTTCGAGCCGGGCTCCGCGGTCACCGGCCCGGCGCCAATGCGCCAGCGACTCCTCCGGCACGTAGAACGGCTCGAGGCTGGGCCAGCCCAGTTTCTGCTTGGTGCGCCTCACCTCGTCCACCCCCAGCGGCTCACCGTGCGCCTTGGCGCTGTCCTGCCGGTTGGGACTGCCGTAGCCGATGTGAGTGCGCATGACGATGAGCGACGGCTGGTCGGCGGCGTGCTTGGCCGCGCGGATCGCCGCATCGATGGCGGCGAGATCGTTGCCGTCGGGGACGCGCTGCACGTGCCAGCCGTAGGCGTCGAAGCGCTTCGCGGAATCGTCGCTGAAGGCGAGGTCGGTCGAGCCGTCGATCGTGATGCGATTGTCGTCGTAGAAGCCGATCAGTTTGCCGAGCTTCAGGTGCCCCGCCAGGGAGCACGCCTCGTGCGAGACGCCCTCCATCAGATCGCCGTCGGAGGCGAGGAAGTACGTGTAATGGTCGACGACGGCGTGCCCGGGGCGGTTGAACAGCGCGGCAAGCTGCGCCTCGGCGATCGCCATGCCGACGGCGTTGCCCGTTCCCTGGCCCAGCGGCCCCGTCGTCGCCTCGACGCCCGGGGTGAGGCCGTATTCGGAGTGCCCCGGCGTGCGGCTGCCCCACTGGCGGAACTGCTTGATCTCTTCCAGGGAGAGGTCGTAGCCGGTGAGATACAAGGCACTGTAAAGCAGCATGCAGGCATGGCCGCACGACAGCACAAAGCGGTCCCGGTCCGGCCAATCGGGGTTCGCTGGGGCGTGCCGCAGGTGGCGCTGCCACAGCACATAGGCGAGCGGGGCGAGCGCCATCGCCGTTCCCGGGTGGCCGGAATCGGCCTGTTGGACGGCGTCCATCGCGAGCGCGCGGACGGTGTTGACGCACAACTGGTCCAGGGCCGCGTCGGGCGCGGCCGCGACGTCCGTCATGCGCTGGCTCCGATCACAAGAGGCCCGACTTGGCCGCCTCCCAGAGCTGCAGCAGCCGGTCGAAACCATTCACCAGCAGGTCCACCTGCTGCGGGCTGGGGCTCGCCTTGGCCGCCGTCTTCAGCTCCTCGGCGATCTTCGGCATCTCCTTGCGGCCCTGCCGGGCTCCCTCCGCGCCGATCTGGTCGAGCAGGGTGAGGATCTTGGCGCGCATCGCCTGGTCGTCGGGCACCTGCCACAGATAGTCCGCGGACTGTTTCCCATCGATGATCAGCTTGCCGAGGGCGTCCATCAACGGAACGCGGGACTTCCGCTGGGGATTGGGGTCAGGCATGAGGCCAAATCTAATGCGGAACGTGGACTGCGGAGTGCGGTATGAACTTCGGGCGGGGTGACTCCGCATTCCGCACTCCACATTCCGCGTTAGGTTTCAGGTCCCTATGCTCCCACTACTCCTCGTGCTTCAGACGGCTGCGGTCTCCCCGGATTCCGGCGAAACCCATCTGCGCAACCTCCGGCAGCTCACCTTCGGCGGGCAGAACGCCGAGGCGTATTTCTCCGCCTCCGGCAAGCAGCTGATTCTCCAGCGCCAACCCCCCGACGACCCGACCGGCTGCGATCAGGAATTCATCATGAACGCCGACGGGTCGGGGCTGCACCGCATCTCGAGCGGCCGGGGCCGTAATACCTGCGGCTACTTCTTCGCGCGCGACACGCGAATCTTCTATGCCAGCACCGAGCACGCCGATTCCGCGTGCCCGCCGCGCCCCGACTACTCCCGCGGCTACGTGTGGGGCTTGTTCGATTACGACATCTACGTCGCGAACGCCGACGGCTCCCACCGCCGCCGGCTCACCGACAACCACGGCTACGACGCCGAAGGCACCCTCTCGCCCGACGGCCAAACCATCGTCTTCACGTCGCTGCGCGACGGCGACCTCGACATCTACACGATGCACACCGACGGCACCGGGCTGCGCCGCCTCACGCACACCCTCGGCTACGACGGTGGGCCGTTCTTCTCTCCCGACGGCAAGCAGATCGTGTATCGCGCCTACCATCCGGCCACCGCGGCCGACAGCGCGGAGTACCGCGCCCTGCTCGCGGACCACCTGGTGCGGCCCAGCAACATGGATCTCTGGATCATGAACGCCGACGGCAGCGGCCAGCGGCAGATCACCCATCTCGCGGGGGCGAGCTTCGCCCCATCGTTCACGCCCGACGGCCGGCGGATCATCTTCTCCTCCAACTGGCGCAACCCCACGTCCCGGAACTTCGATCTGTTCCTGATCAACGTCGACGGCAGCGGCCTCGAGCAGGTCACGACGGACGCCGAGTTCGACGCCTTCCCCATGTTCTCGCCCGACGGCCGGCGGCTGGTGTGGGCGTCCAACCGGCACGGCAAGGTGCCGCACGAGACGAATATCTTCATCGCGGACTGGGTGGATCGCCCGTGAAGGCAGCGCCGACGGCCCCCCCCCCGTCGCCGAAGACGGTGCGCGGGGAGATCATCAGTTGGGCGAAATCGATCGGGATCGCATTGGTGGTCTGGATCGTGCTGCGCTCCTACATCGTCGAAGCGTTCCGCATCCCCTCCGGGAGCATGGAAAACACCCTGCTGGTGGGCGACTTCCTCTTCGTGGACAAGGCGGCCTACGGGGGCGCGCTGCAGATCCCCTTCACCGGAATCCGGCTGCTCCACATCGGGGGGTACGCGGACCCGCACCGGGACGGCATCGTGGTCTTCCGGTCGGTCGAGGACTCGACGCCCAACCTCGACATCGTCAAACGCGTGATGGGTGAGCCGGGCGACACCCTGCAGATGGTCCACGACACAATCACCCGCAACGGGCGGCGGCTTGAGGAGCCGTACGCCCTGTACATCGGCGGCGGCGGCGTCATCGATGACCCCCTGGTGCGGAGCGAAATGCGCGCCCACCAGCTGCCGCACTACGTCGGGAAAAACCCGGCCGCCTATCGGCCCGACACGCACAACTGGGGCCCGATCGTCATCCCGCGCGACAGCTTCTGGGTCATGGGCGACAACCGGGATGACTCGCGCGACAGCCGCTATTGGGGGTTTCTGCCGCGGTCCCACATCGAAGGGCGGCCGCTCCTGATCTACCTGAGCGTCGCCACCGCTCCCCTCCGCATCCGTTGGCACCGTCTGTTCCGCCACCCCTCATGAATCCGCAGTGGACGGCGCGCGCCGTCCGCGCTCTGGCGGTCGGCGGGGGAAGCGTCTGGCTGCCGGTGGCGCTGCGCGCCCAGCAGCCCGATACGACACCACCGGTCACCCTCGCCCCGATCATCGTCTCCGTCACCCGCGCTGTAGTCCCGCTCACCAAGATCCCCCTCGCGGTCCAGCTCATCGAGCGGGCGCAAATCAGCCGCGGCCGGCCGACCTGGGGACTCGACGAGGCTCTGGCGTCGGTGCCGGGGGTGTACGCAGCGAATCGGTACAACTTCTCCCTCGATCAGCGCCTTTCCATCCGCGGCTTCGGCAGCCGGGCGGCGTTCGCCGTGCGCGGCATCAAGGTCCTGCTCGACGGTATTCCCCAAACGCTGCCGGACGGTCAGGGACAGCTGACCAACCTCGAGCTTGGCGCCATTGACCGCATCGAGGTGCTGCGGGGCTCGTCCTCGGCGCTGTTCGGCAACGCCTCAGGGGGGGTCATCAGCATCTGGAGCGATCCCATAGTGCCGGAGCGGATGGGTGAGGAAGTGCGCGTCGTTGCAGGCCGCTCCGGGCGAAACACTGGCCGCGACTGGACCAAGTGGCTATCGACCACCCGGCTTCGCTTGGGCGAGGACGGCGGCAACGCACAGCTCACCGTGTCCCGGCTCGGCTATGAGGGCGAGCGCGATCACAGCGCCGCCGACCTGCGCAACCTCAACGCGCGTCTGCGGGTGCCGGTTGGCCGCTGGAGCCTGACGGCCCTCGCCGATCTCGGGGACGACCCGCGCGCCGATAACCCCGGGGCGCTCACCCTCGCCGAGCTGCATGCCAACCGGGATTCGGCAGCCGCCCTCAATCTGCAACGTGCCGCCGGCAAGGACGTTACTCAGGGGCAGGGCGGCATGACGCTGCAGCGCACGCTGGCGGGTGGCGGCGAGCTGGCTGTGACGGTGTTCGGCCTCGCGCGCGATCTCAAGAACCCCCAGACCTTCGCCTACATCGACCTCAGCCGAGTGGCCTACGGGGCACGCATCACCGGGTCGCATCCCGCCCATCTGGGAGCACTGCCCCAGCGGGTTACAGTCGGGCTGGATTTCCAGCGCCAGCGGGACGATCGCGTGAACTTCGACTACCGCACCGGCTCCCAGCCGGACACGTCCCGGCAGCTCGACCAGCTGGAGCACGTCACCGAGGTCGGGCCGTTCCTGCAAACGGCGATCGACCTGTCCGCCCGGACCACGGTGACGGCCGGGTTGCGATACGACCGGGTCAGTTTCCGGGTGGACGACCGCCTGGTCACGCCGACCAACCCGGACGACTCGGGCCGCCGACTCATGTCGGCCCTGAGCGGCTCGCTCGGCGTCGCGGTGAATCCAGGCGGTGTCGCCACTCTGTACGCCAACGTGGGAACGTCCTTCGAGACCCCGACGACCACGGAGCTCACCAATCGGCCCGATACTGCGGGAGGATTCAATCCTGCGCTCCAGCCCCAGCAGGCCGTGAACTACGAGATCGGTGCGCGGGGCGGGGGCCAGCGCCTCAGCTGGTCGGCCGCCCTCTTCCTGGCCGATGTGCGTGACGAGCTGATCTCCTACGAGGTGCCCAGCTCCCCGCAGCGGCGCTTCTTCCGGAATGCGGGCACCTCGCGGCACCGGGGCGTCGAATTGGGAGCGCAGCTGGCGCTGCTTCCCGGTGTGACCGTGAGCAGCGGCTACACCTACTCGGACTTTCGTTACGGGCGCTACCGATTCAACCCCGATACCGCACGCACCTTCGTGCTGGACGGCCGCGCGCTGCCCGGCGTACCGCAGTCCTGGGGGCATGCCGCGCTCCGCCTCACTCCGGCGCTCGCCCGGGGCGGCTGGGCGGAGGTGGAGACGACGTATTCCTCGGGCTACCTCGTGGACGACACGCTGAGCGCGCGGACGTCGCCCTGGTGGGCGACCAACGTGCGCCTGGGCTGGGAAGGGACGGTCGGCGGGGGAAGCCTGCGGGCGAGTCCGTTCCTCGGCATCACCAATGCCTTCAACAGGTTGTACGTGGGGTCCGTCACCATAAACGCCGCCCGGGGCCGCTACTATGAGCCGGCGCCCGGGCGGACTGTCTACCTCGGTGTCTCGTTTTCGGCGGACCGGTAGGCGCGGCTCAATTCCCCGCTTCCTGCAGGACGAGGTCCAACCCCATGTAGAAGCTCTTCCATCGGTGCATTACCACCGCCAAGCCGAGCGCCACCGCGTTCATGCCGTACACGTGCACGAGATCTCCCGCGGCCATCATGAACCGCCCTTGCACCCGCAGCCCCCCACTCGCCGGATCCTTCCACGCGATTACCGGCACGCGCTGCGGCGTCTTGACGCCGCGTAGGGTGAACGTGCCCACGGCGATCGCCCGAATCGTGTCTCCCGGCTGTACGCTCACCAGGCTATCGATCGCGAACTCGATCGTCGGGTACTTGCCGGTCTCGAGCAGGGCGCGTCGGGCGTAGCTGTCCCGCTTCCGGTTGCCGGTCTCGAAGGAGTCGGGCGAGATGACGACCGTTCCCCGGGCGCTGGTCCAACGATCGTCCATGGCCATAATCTCGCCGTGGGCCACTTGCCGGCACACCGGATGAACCGCGATACGAGGGAAAAGCGGAACGCGGGCGTCGCTGATCCCCGACGCGAGAATGATCGGCCGGGCCTTGTAGTCCACCGTCCAGCCTGGATCGCGTCCCTCCCCCGGCTGCCAGGTTGGGTCGTCGGGACAGCTGGTGGACCAGAGGTGGCTGTAGTGGGGGTCGACCTGCCACCACACGAGGCTGTTCTTGGCGTCGACGACCCAATGATGTCCTTTGGCCTGAGCCCGCGCGGCCGCAGGGACCAGGATGGCGGCGCTCCCCAAGAAAGTGAGGAGCCGCCGCAATCTACGGGTGTCTCTTCCTCTCATCGCGCGCATGATCCGGAACCTCCTTGACGCGACCCACGGGAAACCTGTTCGAAACGGACAAGGTAGTGAGCCGCGCACCTTCCGCTACACTGGCCGTTTCAGCCTGGGACCACCACGCCCGGGCTCAGCTGCCGGCCTCCCGCAGCACCAGGTCCAGCCCCAGGTAGACCACCTTCCACCGGTGCATGATCACGCCCAGCCCGAGCGCCCAACGGGACATGTGGTAGACCTGCACGAGGTCCTGCGCGTCCATCGCGAAGCGCCCCTGGACCCGAAGCCCTGCGGCCTCGCGCCAGGCGACCACCGGTACGCGCTGTGGGGTGTGGACGCCGTGCAGAATGAAGGTGCCCACCGCGATAGCCCGGATCGTGTCGCCGGCTTGCGCGCTCACCAGGCTGTCGAGAGTGAAGTCGATGGTCGGGAAGTCCGCCGATTCGAGCACATGGTCGCGGGCGTAGACGTCGCGCAGCCGCATGCCGGTCTCGAAGGAGTCGGCCTCGATCTTTATCGTCCCCCGGGCTCCCTCCCAACGCTCACCGTTCGTGGTGACGCCCCCGTGGACGGCCTGGCGGCAGACCGGATGCACGGCCACACGCGGAAACAACGGCACCCGGGGATCGCTTCGTCCCGCGTCCCGCATGACGGGCCTGGTCTTGTAGTCGACATCCCATCCAGCGTCTCGGCCTTCCCCCGGCTGCCAGGAGGGGTCCTTCGGACAAGTGGTCGACCAGAGGTGGCTGTAGTGGGGGTCGATCTGCCACCACACCAGACTGGTCTTGGGGTCGACCGTCCACTGGCGGGCGCTTTGGGCGCCCAGGGCGGTTGCGCCCGTCAACACGGCGAGGCCGTACAGCAATATGAAGAAAGGTCTCGTCATTGGTGGCATTCCTCTCAATTGCCGGCTTCCCGCAACACCAGGTCCAACCCCAGGTAGAACACCTTCCAGCGGTGCATCAGCACTCCCATCAACAGCGCCGCCGGGGACAAACCATAGACCTCGACGAGGTCGGGGGCGGAGAACGAGAAGTGCCCCTGCACGCGCAGCCCCCCCCCTCCCCCGGATGCCTCGCGCCAGGCGACGACCGGCACCCGGTGGGGCGTCCGGACACCATGTAAGGTCAACGTGCCGGCCGCAATCGCCCGGATTGTGTCCCCAGGCTGCACGTTCACCAGGCTGTCGATGGTGAACTCGACAGTGGGATAGTGGGAGGTGTCCAGCACGTGACTGCGCGCGTACGAATCGCGTGTCCGCAGCCCGGTCTCGAAGGAGTCGACGGCGACGACGACCTTCCCTTGTGCCCCCTGCCAGCGCTCACCGTTCGCCACCACCTCTCCGTGGACCGCCTGGCGACAGTTCGGGTGGACGGCAATGCGGGGGAACAGGGGTACCACGGCGCCGTCGCTGGTTCCGACGTCCCGGAGGACCGGACGCGCCCGATAGTTGACCTGCCAACCGGCGTCCCGCCCCTCCCCCGGTTGCCAGGCGGGGTCGTTGGGGCAGGTGGTGGCCCAGAGGTGGTTGTAGTGGGGGTCGATCTGCCACCACACCAGGCTGGTGCGGGGGTCAACGGTCCAGTGGCGCCCCCCCCCACTCCCCGCTTGAGCGCCGAGCGCAGTAGCCCAAGTGACTACCGCGAAACCAGTTAGCAAGGTGAGCGGACCGAGTTTGGAGCGACGGACTTGCCTCCGAAACTCAAATTGAAACGCCTTGGGCATGCTGAAACAGGCCTCCTGGGGGTCCCTCCACCCCCTGCGAGGGGCTAGGGAAAAGACTGTCCTATTTGACATTGCGGCCAAAGGAACGTATTAAAAAAGTACCGGAAGGTGACGCTTCCGCAAGCAACCCCAGTTCACTGTGCCACGGGAGGGAACCAATGGCTGCACGCGGTGTGGCGTTCGGAGTGTCGGTGGGGATGGCGTTGGCACTTGCCGCGCCGCTCCGGGCGCAGGGACTCACGGTGGACCCGGCCCTCGCCAAGCAGGGCTCATCCCTTTTCATCCAGCGCAGTTGCAGCGGCTGTCATTCGATCGGAAAGGGTAAGTTGGCTGGTCCGGACCTGGCGGGTGTCCTCCAGCGGCGCAGCCTCGATTGGCTGCGGCACTGGCTCAAGGCTCCCGACCAGATGCTCACGAGCGATTCCACCGCCCAGGCCCTCCTTGCCCAGTTCAATAATACGAAGATGCCCAACTTGCACTTGAACGATAAGGAGGTGGATGCGCTGCTGCACTACATCGCGCAGCAGAGTGCCAAGGTGCAAGGGTCGTAAGTCGGGAGAGGGAGTAAGGCGGAATCTCGTTTCGTCATTACTTAAGGAGGCAACACTATGGGAGGGCTCTTTGCAGCGCTCGCGGTTCTCGGGGCGGTCGGAGCAGGTGGTGGGCATGCGACGGCCTCGGTGCCGTTGTTTACGCGCCAAACCGGACTGACTTGCGCCCAGTGCCACGTGTTGTTCGGCGCGCCAGTCCCGAATTTCACGTTCACCGGGAAGAAGTTCCGGATGAACGGCTACCGGATGCCGTGGATCAGTGACCGCATCGAAGCCGGCGAAGTCGGCTCGATCAGCGGCAAGCGGCTCGCGTTGTCCTCGTTCCCGTACCTGAACCTGCGCTACCAGAGCAGCTTCGCGTCGCGCAGCCTGACTCCCGGTGCGACGAAATGGTCGCCCATCAGCTCCAACCCCACGTCGCGCCTCGCGCTGTTTACGGGCGGAGCCTTCGGCGACAACTTCGGTCTCTGGACTGAAATGTACCTGGTGCCGCCAAACGGCACGGCGACCGGCGAGTGGGGCCTCGGCATGTTCACGTTCGACGAGTACGATCTGCGGTTCGTGAAGACGGACGAGAACAAGACCATCGGTTTCGCCTTCAGCAACCAGGGAATCGCGGAAGTCTCCGGGTTCGGTCCGTGGTCGCCGGGCGGCTCGCAGCTGAACCGCGGCGGCGTCGGTGGCTGGAGCCATCCCAATAAGGGTCAGTTCTTCGCCTACGGCTGGTTCCGGGACCGCGTGTTCGTGTCCCTCGGCGCCAGCGCGGGCCAGGACAACCTCAATTGGGACCGCCTGAAATACCTCGGGCAGGCCGCCTACTGGATCTTCAATTCCGACTCGCGCGAGATGTCGGTCAACGTCGAGTTCAGCGCTGGTAACGACGACATCCCGATCCTCACCAACACCTCGATTTCCGCTGCGGCGACCGGCCCGCATTGGGTGTATTCGGATGGCGTGACGGGCGTAACGGCCACGCGGGGCGTGGGTGCGGTGTCCTACCAGGCGAGGGACCTCGGCGACTTCGGCCGGGTCACAACCGAGCTGCGCTATGGGTTCGTGGACCGCGGCCCGCACAGCATGGAGCTGGGCTTGGGCGGCAACTTCAACTCCGAGACCTATTCGGACAACGGCAAGGCCAAGCAGACCAGCTTCTTCGGCCGCGTTCGGTACGTGTATCAGCGGACCTACGGTCTGGACCTGACCCTCGGAAAGTTGACCACCTACAACTTCACCGATCACAACGGCGTGCTGCACGACATTCCGAACAAGCTGTCGTACAGCGCCTACTTGACCTTCCAGCCGCAGATGAACATCCTCATGTCGCTGAACTATGCGAACGCGACCACGCTGCGGCTTGACCAGGCGGCGTTGATGGGGAAGAGCTGGAGCCTCGGTATCGATTACCTCTTCTGAGCCGGATCGGAAGGGTAGAGTAGCAGAGTAGTGGAATCCGGAGCGCACCGCGCGGATGACTCGCGCGGTGCGCTCCGTCCCTTAAGGAACGGAGCGACCGTGCGCCGTACCCAGCTTTCCTCTTTCGGCGCTCTGCTCCTGGGGTGGACCCTCGGGCTCGCGCCCACTACCCAGTGCCGCGCGCAGGCCCCCCCCCCCTCCGCCCCCGTTCGCTCCGAACGACAGGGCTCCGTGGAACTTCATCCACGGCTGGGGTTGTACTTCTCTCCGGGCTTGCTGAACACCGAGTACGTGACGCCGTCGGGCCGGGTCGTGGCGCGCCGCCAGCTCATGGCGATCACCTTCGGTCTCGGGGTGACGTTGTGGCCGGCCAAGTTCATGGCCGTCGAAGGCGCCGCCGTCTTCGCGCCCAGCATGGTGGCGATCACGGACTCCGCCAGGACGATGGACGCGACGTCGGGCGTCGTACTCGCCAGCCTGCGCACGGTGTTCGGCATCCGCCGCCGAACGGAGGGCTGGAGCTTGTACGGCGGGCCCGGTCTGGGCATCATTCACCGCGGCAGCGCTGCCAGCGGATGGGGGCGGAGCGACCGCACCGGACCGGCGTTGGTGCTGGCGGCCGGCGCCCGCCTCGCCATGCGCGACTCCCCCTCATTTACCATCGAGGTCGCGAGCTACTCGACATGGATCAGCTCTCCCACCGCGCCGACCGGCGCCCACCAGCGCCGCTGGCACCAGGATCTGGTCTGGTCGTGCGGCCTCGCTATCCCGCTCGCGCATCCGTGAGCCGCAGGGCCGCATTCGTCGCGGCGGTGACGCTCACGCTCGCCGCCTGCTTCCGCCATTACACCAAGCACAATGAGATGTGGAGCGAGCGGGTGCCGGGGACGAAGTTCAAGTCCCTGAGCGTCATCTCATCGACGGACGATCAAGCGGATCTCCGGATCACGCTGGACGTCCGGAAGCGCTTGGCGGCCAAAGGATGGGCGATCGTCCAGCGGCCCGGCACCTGGGAGACCGCGCAGCAGGCGTTGCGAGCGATCTGCAAAGGACTGCCGGCCGATTCCACGGACGTCGACTCCACAGCCGCCCCGCCGGCTCCAGTGGACGGCGTGGTGCTCGTGGCCTGGGACGAGCTGTCGCTGCACGATTGCGCCAGCAACCACCTCGTCTATCAGTACCACACCGGCTACGGCGGCGTCGACCTCATGGTGCAGGGTTTGTTCAAGTACCTTCGGGGAGAGACCGGACCCCATCCTGGCAGCTGAAAACCGTCTTCTCTCGACGCCCTACTTGTATCGGTACGTGATCCGTCCCCGCGTCAGGTCGTAGGGCGACAGATCCACGGCCACACGATCGCCCTGCAGGATGCGGATATAGTTCTTCCGCATCTTCCCGCTCACGTAGGCCAGCACCTCGTGTCCGTTCTCCAGCTTGACCCGAAAGGTGGTGTTGGGGAGCACTTCAGTCACCGTCCCCATCATTTGGATTGCGTCGCCAGCCACCGACCGAAACGGCTCCTTTCGTCAGGCGCTGTGGGGGTCCATCGTCGAATCGCGCGGCGGCTCGGCGCCCCGCTCGATGTACGAGGCGTGCCGGCCACAGGTCTGACAAGTGAGGCTGATCCGCTCCGTCGGGGGCTCGCCGGGGGCGGGCGAGCCACGGCGGCGCGGCACCCGCACGATCTTGCGGCCTCCGCAGGACGGACAGACCAGGGGAATGTGCTCCCGGTCGGCTGCGATGAGCGCCAAGGCCTCCGGCGCCCGGTATTCCTTGATCCCGCGTCGCCCCACCTGTGGCGTGCACCTCCGAGTAGCAAATCTAGCCCTCCCCTCGTTGCCTTGACAGCCCCCGCGCGCGGCGTATCTCTAGCCCAATTCGGAGGTTGCCATGGACGGATCGGACTTCCAGCCACTCGCCGAGATCGCAGTCGACCAGGTCAAGCCCGAGCATCAGGGGTTCACACTGACAGGGCAGGGGCCCGACCACGCCGAGTATCGGCTCGCCGTGCATTTCGAGCTGCCGCTCGATCCGCGGACCCGGGCGGTGCTGGGCGAGCTGCTTTCGCACTCCGAGCTGACCATTTCGCGGCGCGCGTTTGCGGCGCCACTGGCGGCGCTGCGAGCCCGCCGTGACCGCGCTCACCGGCCGTGAGGCCCGCTCGTCACCGCGCCAGGACCGGCTTCGGCTCCATTCTACTTCGAAACCTCCGAGAAGGCTCTCGATGACGATCGCTCCCGGCCGGCGCGGGCTGCCGCTCGCGGCGGCCTGCGCCCTCCTCGCCGCCTGTGCAGGTGGTTCCGTCTCCACCGCTCCGACGCCGGCGAACCTCTCCGCCCTGGAGGCGCAGCGCGCTCAGCATCCGAGCGATCCCGACCTCAATCTCCGACTCGCGCGGGCTTACTACATCGCCGCCCGGTATGCCGACGCGCGCCGCGCGCTCCAGACCGTCCTGCTCGCTCAGCCAGGAAACGTCTCGGCGCGCGCCTATCTCGGATTGGCCTACGAAGGGCTCGAGCGCTACGACTCCGCGCGCGCGGTGTATACCGCGCTGCTCGCCGGCCGGCCCACCCGGCCCGTGCGCCGGCTGTTGGACGGTCGCCTGGCGCTGCTGACTCAAAAGGAGCTGCGCCAGCAAGCGCGCTTCGCCATCGCGCGGGAGTCGCTGCTCGTGCACGCCCCGTCGGACTTGAACACGATCGCGGTGATGCCGTTCCGGTATACCGGCGCCGACAGCTCGCTGCGGCCGCTGGAGCGCGGACTGGCAGCGATCGTCGTCACCGACCTGTCCCGGGTGCGGCGGTTGCGCCTGGTCGAGCGCGAACAGCTGCAGGCCCTGCTCGACGAGCTGCGGCTGGCGGCGAGCGGCCGCGTCGACCCCGCAACCAGCGCCCGTTCGGGGCGGCTGATGGGAGCCGGGCAGGTCGTGCAGGGACAATTCTCCGAGGTGCCGACCGCGAGCTTCCGCGTGGACGCCTCGATGGTGCGTGCCAGCGATGCCCAGATCTCGGCCACCGGCTCGGGGTCTGACCGGCTGCAAGCGCTGTTCGACATCGAGAAGACGGTGGTCTTCCAGCTCCTCGACAAGCTCGGCATTACGTTGACGCCGGGTGAGCGTACCGCGATCAGCGAGCGCCCCACGCGCGACATCCAGGCCTTCCTCTTGTACAGCCGGGGCTTGGAGGCGCGGGACCGCGGCGACTTCACCGCCGCCGCCCAGGCCTTCCAGGCGGCGGCGCAGCGCGATCCCGGTTTCGCGGCGGCGGCCCAGGGCGCGCAGACGAGCCAGGCCGCCCAGACAGCGAGCACCACGCCGCCTGCGGAAGTGGCCGTTACCCTAGGCGGTGGTGGCGAGGGCGCCGGCGGTGGTGGGGGGCCGCCACCCAGTCAGAACACGTTGGCGGGCGCCATTAATAACACCGTACCGAGCGGCGCTACATCGGCGACCGAGCAGACCAAGCCGATCCCCCCGACCGATCCGGGCCGTATCTGCGAGGGGAAGTGCGACGGCGTGCGGGCGACGTTGACCGGCACTTTGGTCATCATCATCAAGCGACCGTAACGAGCGCCGATGCGCCTCCGCACTGCCTACGCGATTGCCCTTGCGATTGGTGCCGTTCCCGGGCGGCTCGTCGCGCAGGAGAGCGACGCCCTGTACGCCCGGGTCAGCGCACTTTCGGGCTGGGAGCTGCGTCGCTACAGCTTCGACCCCGGGATTGGCCTGAAATCGATGGCCCAGTGGAATCTACCCATCGCCCTCGTGGTACCCGTCGGTCGGCGCGTATCCCTGGACTTGACCAGCTATCTCGTCAGCGGCAGCGTCGAGACCTATAGCAACACCAAAGAGACCATCTCCGGACTCACCGACACCCAGCTGCGCCTGCTCTACACCCTCCGCCGAGACCGTGCGGTGGCATCCGTGTCGCTCAATCTCCCGACCGGCCAGCACTCGGTTTCGACCAGCGCGTTCCAGGTGACCGGCGCGGTCGGCTCGACCTTTCTGTCCTTTCCGGTTTCGAGCTTCGGGACTGCGTTCGGCGTGACCGGCGGGCTCGCCTACGCGCAGCAGGCCGGGAGCTGGAACCTCGGTTTCTCGGGGAGCTTGCGCTACCTCGGCTCCTATCAGCCGTTCAGCGGCGACTCGCTCTCGTACAATCCAGGGGTCGAGCTGCGGGCTCGGATCGGCGCGGACCGGGTGCTGGGGAACGCGGCCCGGCTGCTCCTCGGCCTGACGACGAGCACCTTCTCGACCGACCAGTTCACCGGTACCAGTTCATTGCTGGGCGGCAACTACAAGCCGGGTTTGCGGTTCATCGGCGACGCGGCGTACGTCCGGGTGATCGGGCGCTCGACGCTGACCTTCGCCATGTGGGACTTTTACCGCTTGGCCGGTGATACCAGCAGCGCGGCCACGCCAAACAGCGTTGGACCCAATCTCGAGAGCAAGGAGAATGTCTTCAACGCGGAGCTGCGGTTCGCCCATCCTGTGACGTCGAGGCTCCAGCTCGAGCCGATGGTGGGGTTCCGGCAGTGGAGCCCCGCCAACTACCGGGGAGGGCGGCTCTATTCCGCCGGTCTGGTGGCACGCTACGGCATCAGCGACCGGTTCTCCGCCCATGCCTCGGGACGGATCGATACGGGGTGGATCTTCGCCGGCGGTCGGGGCCGGGCGGACCTGACGGGCACCGGCTTCACCTTGTGGGTGCGCTATCAGCGGTAGGAATTCTTGACGGTCCCGGGGGGGGGTGGTAGCTTGGCGCCACCTTCAACGTCGGAGCAGGGCTTCCGATGCCAGCCGAGCTCGGCGGGTCGCAGATCTCCTCGCTGCTCGAGGCACTCCCCGGTATCGCCAGCGTCCTGCGCAGCCCGGTGGCGGACGCGCTGGTCAAGGCGATCCGCGGCGCCGCGGGGATCGGTGAGTTCGCGGTGGAAGACGCCGAGGAGCTGGTGCGGTACGCGGTCCGCCGGGGCCTGATCGGCCCGGACGAGGGGGATCGCGTGTTGGTGGATGTCCATGCCGCGTTGAAGGCGAAGCGCAAGGCGGCGCGCGGCGCCAAGGCGAAGGCAAAGCCGAAAAAGGCGGAGAAAAAGAAGTCTCGCCGCTGACGGACTCGTGCGTCGCGCGTTCCAACTCGGGGCCGGCCTGGTGCTGGCCCTCGTCATCCTCACCTGTACCCACGACCGGGTCACGGGACCCGCCCGGCCGGGTGGTTTGGCGTTCACCCTCGACGCGCTGCTGGCCGGCGCGCCCGGCCAGCCGACCATCCCCCTCGACAGTCTGCGCATCACCCTGCGTCGCCCCACCGAGACCACTTTCGCGTACGCCAAGACGGTGCCCGTCCGCGGCGACACCCTCGCCGGCGATTCCGTGGTGTTGAAGCTGGACGTCGAGCTCCAGCAGAACACCGAGGATTTCATCCTCGACGTCACCGCCTACGGCGCGAACATCTCCTGGTACGCGCTCACGGCGACCGTGCAGCTCACCGCCGGCTCGACCGCCAGGCCCGCGGCCTTCGTGGCCCGCTACATCGGTCCCGGCTACAACGCCAAGCGGGTCCAGGTGCTGCCGGTGGACACGAGCGCCATCGGGGGGACGACGTTCCCGCTGCGGAACGTGGTCTTCGATTCCTCGAACGTTCCCATTCCCGGCGTGCCGGTCGGCTACCGCCTCAGCGACCCGACGCGCGGCAGTATCGCGCAGTCTTATCTGACCAGCTCGTTCACCGGCTCCACGACGGTGCGCGACAGCGTCTGGGTGATCGCGGAAACCCCCACCCACCTCAGGGACTCGACTCGGATCCACGTCCGGCCGCCCGCCGCGACCCTGCAGAAAGTCTCGGGAGACTCCCAGAGCGGCGTGATCGGCGGCGCGCTGCTGCAGCCGCTCGTCGTCCGCGTGCGGGACGGTCTGGGCGCACCGTTCAAAGGGCTCATCGTTTTCTGGACTGTCACGAGCGGGACCGCCACGCTGTCCTCCGTCTCGACGGCCACCGACGACTCCGGCCTGGCCAGCGTCACCGTGACGCCGGCCAGTCTCGGCACGATCGGCGTGCAGGCGGCGGCGGGCGGTCTCACCGGCTCTCCGGTGTCGTTCGCGGCGACCGTGCTCTCGGGCACGATCCGCCAGGTGATCATCAGCCCCAAGGTGGACACCGTCGCCCGCGGAGCGACGGTGCAGTACACGGCGGTGCTCAAGGACTCGCTCGGCAACACAGTGGGCGGGGCGGTCACCTGGAGCTCGACGCTCACGGCCATCGCCACCGTGAGCGGCACCGGACTCGCGACGACGCTTACCGGGGACTCGACCCGGATCATCGCGGCCGCCGGCGGCTACGCCGACACCGCCCGGCTGTACGTGCGCGCGCTGCGCAGCGTGATCGCGTCGCCTGCGGACACCGTCGTGACCGCCGTGAACGACTCGTTCCTCCTCACGTCGACCGCGAAGGACAACTTCGGCACGTCGGTGGCTTCCGGTTTCACTACGCGCTACGTCTCCGCGTCACCGTCCGTGGTCACGGTGAACGCCACGACCGGTCGCGTCAAAGCGGTGGGGGCGGGCAACGGCGTCATTCTGGTTCGTGATTCGGTGGACGCTCAGCTCGTGGTCCAGGGCTCGGCCACCATTCACGTGAACCAGGTGACGGTCGGCGTCGTCAACCTGCAGGATACCGTGCAGGTAGGCGTGGGGGGGCGCGGGCAGATCGTGGCGCACGCCCTCGACAAGAACGGCTTCGTGATTCCCGGCAAGACGTTCGGGTGGTCCAGCCGGGCCCCGACGATCGCCACCGTCGACCAGACCGGGATCGTCACGGGGGGAGCGACGGTCGGGCAGCAGACGTACGTCGCGGACTCAGTCGATGGCTTCAAGGATACGACTCTGGTCATGGTGGTGGCCTCACCGCCGCCGGTGATCCAGTGGGCGTTCGACTCGCTGTCGGTCGGCAACGGCGGCAACGTCTCCGTCGCGCTGTCACTGACGAAGACCAGTCCTACGCCCTTGATCGTGAAGCTCACCTCCAGCGATACGCTGATCGCGCGACCGCAGGTGAAGGCTGTGACGTTCCCGGCCGGCACCGCCGGCGCCTCAGTGATCATCAACGGGTTGAAGGCGGGACGGGTTTCCTTGGCGGCCACCGACTCCTCGGGCTCCGGCTACCAGCCCGATACCATGGTCGTGACCGTCGTTTCGACCATCGAGTTCCGGGAAATCGGCACGTTCTCCCAGCAGCCCAACTTCTATCTGAACCAGAACGAGACCCACAAGGCGCAGGTGTTCCTCTCCGATCCCGCGCCCGCGGGCGGGCTGGGCGTGACGTTCGTGTATGGCAAAGCCGGCACGTCGGCGTTCACCCCCGCCCCCGCCGTCATTCCGGCCGGCCAGCTCGCGGCCGACATCCTGCTCACCGGCCTCGCTCCCGGGACGGACAGCGTCACGCCCACCTCGGGCGGGTTCGTGGGCAAGTTCTCGCGTGTCTCCGTGGCCGCCAACAGCCTGACCTTCAACCGTGACTACCCCTACACCAATCTGCTCGGTGTGGGGCAGACGGCCCAGCCATATGTGTCCATCACCTACGGCATGGACCACAATCTGGTCGTCGCGGCATCCCTGTCGTCGGGGATCGGGACTATCCAGACGCCGGACACGATCCGGACGGGAACGAACTATGCGTACTTGCCCGTGAGGGCCACGGCGCCGGGCAAGACGGCGGTCACCATTTCGGCGCCGGGCTGGGTCTCCGCCACCGACACCCTCATCTTCACGACCCCGCGCCTGCAGGCGTTGGGGTCGGGCAATCTCATCGCCGGCGATCCGAGCAAGGGCAGCTGGACCGCCTACACCGAGGACTCGACGGGATACGGACACCCGGTGGGAGCCAACCTGCTCGTCACCGCGCTGTCGCGGGACCCGACCGTCGTGGCCGTCGACGTGACGACCGGCACCATCACAACCGGCAGCAGCGCCATCGGCGTGGGCAACGCCCTGCGGGCGCAGCCCGGGGCCGGCGGCCTGTCCACCTACATCGTCCTCACGGCGCCCGGCTACACAACCGATTCGTTCCTGGTGAGCGTCACCAGGCCGACACTGACCCTGGGGGTCGGCTATCCCTACGACGGCCGGCTGGGGATCGGCACCCTCTTCCAGAGCGCCGGCTACGTGCAGATCCCCTACGTGCGGCCCGACACCTTCACGGTGACCCTGGGCCACTCGCGCCCCGGCGTAGTGCGCGGGCCGGCGACCGTGCGGATTCCGGCGAATCAGACGATCGTCTACTTCAACCTCGTCGGGGACACCCTCGGCGGGGACACACTGTCGGTGGCCTCGGCCCCCGGGTACGTCATCACCGGCAGCCCCGTGGTCTACCAGGTGGATTCGATTCACGTGCGGCCGTACAGCTACCCGGGCCTGACCAATTACACGATCTCGCCGCCCTACCCCGTCAGCGTGTACGCCTATGACGCCCTGAACGGCCAGGCCCGGCCGCTCGTCAAGTCGCTGCGGGTGAGCCTCGCCTCGACCAACCCGGCCACGTTAACGCTGGACTCGGCCGCGGTGACCATCGATTCCGGCCAGACCTACACCTTCAACCATCCCGACACGCTGCGCTTTGTCGGGCTCGATACGCTTGCCGGCGCCCGGATCCTGACGACCGCACCGGGCTCCACACCCGACTCGTCCAACCTGATCAAGGTCTTCCCCACGCCGCTCTCGATCCAGCTCGGCTACCCCTACACCGTCGGGCGCGGCCTGCGCCTGCAGAGCAACTACGTGGTCGTGAGCGCCGGAGCGGTGCCCGATACGGTCAAGGTCGCGCTGCGCCGCTTCGACCCGACCCTCGACACCTTGACCAGGGACACCGTGGTGATCCCGAAGGGTCAGAATTACAGCCAGCCGTTCGAGATCTGGGCCAAGGATTCGAGCCGCACCGACTCGATCCGGGCTACGGCCACCGGGTACGTGAGCGCCAAGATCAACCTCACCCCGGAGCCGGTCAGCCTGATCCAGAACGGCATTCCCGCGTCGCGCTTCACCACGGACCCGCCGTACCGGCCGTTCGTGTACACGGGAACGCGGTCGCGGAACATTCTCCTGCCGTTCGCGCCGGTCAACGTCACGGTCGTTTCGACCGATCCAAACGTGATGCAGATCGACTCGGCGGTGTCCGTCAACGGCAGCGGCGACACCGCGGTGGCGGTCGTGGATACGTCCCACAACTACGCCTCCGTGCGCGTCAAGTTCGTGGGCAGCGGGACGGCGCGGCTGCGCTACTCGGCGCCCGGATGGCTCTCCGACTCGACGAACCTGGTCACCGTGACCGGACCCACGCTGCATCTCAGCATCGGGACCAATCAGAACCTGGGCGTGGGACAGCTCTTCTCGCCCACCCCGAGCCAGTACGTCTACGTCGACAACGCCGTGACCAGCGCGCCCCTCGTCGTCCAGCTCTTGAAGAGCGACAGCACGCTGCCGGCCGCCCAGCAGGCGTTCACGCTCTCGGCGACGACGGTGACGATCCCCGTCGGCCAGACGAGCAGCAACACCTTCGAGATCCAGGGGAACAGCATCGGGGCCGCGGTGTTAGCCGCGCGCGCGACCGGCTACAGCCAGGCGACCGCGAACCTGAGCATCAGCCAGCCGAAGCTCGTCCTCTCGCCGTCGACCGTCTCGCTGTCGGTCGGACAGGTGTCTTCTATCATGACCGTGTATGCTGAGGATCAGTCGGGGTCGGTCCGGTACGTGGCCGCGCCGCTCACGATCGGAGACACCTCGGCCAGCCCGAGTGTGGCGAACGCCGACTCGCTCGTGATCCACATCCCTGCCCGCCAGTACTACGCCCAGGTGGGCGTTCGCGGCTTCGTCAAAGGCGCCACGCAGATCGTCTTCACGGCCGCGGGCTACGTCCCCGATACGCTCATAGTCCAGGTCGATACGGCGCAGCTCACGCTCAACAATCCCCCGAACGGCCTCGGGGCGGGCCAGACAGCGCCCAGCCAGCTGTACGTGAGCGTCCCGTACACCGCGTTCGACACGATTTTCGTGAGCTTGGGATCGAGCGATCCGGCCGTGTTGACCGTTCCGACCCAGGTCAAGATCGCGAAGGGCGCGAACTTCGCGTACATCCCGGTGACGGGCACGGGCGTCAATACTGCCAACGTGACCGCGACGGCCAGTAACGTGAAAGCCGCCACCCCGATGCCGGTGCGGATCAGCACGCCGAGGTTGCTGGCCAGCATGGCGGTCACCGTTAACGCCGGGCAGGCGAACTTCATCACCGTCATTTCGCGGGATTCCAGCGGGAATACGCGGAACGTCGCCGCCCAGGTCACCGTCACGGTGGCGTCCACGAACGCCACGCACGCGACGTTCGACTCGAGCACAATTCGCATCCCGGCGAACGGCACGCAGGTCCAGTCCCGCGTCACGTTCGACACAGCGGGCACCTACATCATCACGGCGTCGGCCCCGGGGTGGGTGAACGGCGTGGACACGGTGACCGTGAACGGCGCAGTCGTGAATATCGGGGACAACTTCTTCCAGCCCGTGGGTGGGACGCAGGGCGGAGCCGTGACGATCAAGGCGGGGCAGACGGTGCTGTGGAAGAACACCGGGACCGTGCCGCACACAAGCACGTCGGACACGGGCGTCTGGAACAGCGGGAACCTGGCGGCAGCGACGGGAACCTACATCCGGACATTCTCTGCGGCCGGGACCTTCCCCTACCACTGCACCATCCACGGCGTCGCAATGGCCGGCACCGTGGTCGTGACGCCCTAGACTCGGAACTCCTTCACCAGCGTCCGTAGCTTTTCGGCGGCCTGCAGCAGCGCGCCGGCCGCCGCGGCCATTTCCTCGGTGGACGCTCCCTGCTCCTCAGCGGCCGCGGTGACCTCCTCGGCGCTCGCCGCGTGGCCCACCGCGCGGCCCGCCACCTGGTGGGCCTTCTCCCCGAGCTGCTGAGCGATCTCCCGGTTCTGCTGCGCCGCGACCGTCACCCGCGCCGCCGCCTGCTCCACCTGCTCGATCGCCCCCACGATCTCGGCCAGGCCGCGGGCCGCCCCCTCGGCCACCGACTCCACGCCACGCACCTTCGCCTGACCGGCCGCCATCGTCGCGGTCACGTCTTCCACCTGCTCGCGGATCACCGCCGTGGTCGCGGCCACATCGGCCGCCGCCTTCGCCGACTCGTCGGCCAGCTGCCGCACCTCCTCGGCCACCACCGCGAACCCCTTGCCGTGCTCGCCCGCCCGAGCCGCCTCGATCGCCGCGTTCAACGCCAGCAGGTTCGTCTGGGACGAAATCCGCTTGATCAGGTCCACGAAATCGTCGATCGACGCGCTCTGCAGGGCCAGCTGCTGGACCTGGTGGGACGTCGTCTGGACGACCTCGCGAACGGTGAGCAAGGCGGTCCCGGCCGCGAGGACGTCGCCGCGGTGCCGATCGGCCACGGCGCGGATCTCCTCGCCCAGCTGGGCCACCCGCACCGCCGAGTCCGCCATCTCGCCGGCGGCCTTTTGCAGGCGCGCGAGGCCGCTGCCGATCGCGGTCAGCTCGTTGCGCTGCTCCTCGGCGCCCCCCGCGATCTCGACCATGGCCGTCGAGACTTCCGCGCTCGAGGCGGCGAGCTGCTCGCTGACCGCCGACAGGTCGCTCGCCGACCCCGCGATGCGGTCCGACTCGCCGATTACTTCGCCGACCACCCCCCGCAGGCGCTCGCCCATCACCCGCATCGCGTCCGCCAGCACCTGGAACTCCCGCGGCATCCGGCCCGTCGTCACCGGGCGGAGGTCGCCACCGCCGAACCGCTCCGCCGCGGTCACCAGGCGGCCCAGCGGGCCCTCGACCGCCTGGAGCGTGAACCAGGAGATCAACACCCCCCCCGCGATCGTCAAGGCGAGCACGACCCACAGGAAGAGCTGGCGGCGCTCCGCCAGCGCGGACAGGCGCTGGCCCGCCTGACCGGCGCGCTGGGCCTGCCGCGTGCTCAGATCGCGTACCAGCCGGGTCAGCTCGCGCGCCTGATCGCGCACGATCACCGACTGCGCCTGCGCCGCGCGGTCGCGGCCCAGGTCCCGCAGCGCGTGCGCGAGGGAGTAGTCCACCTGAATCGAGGCCTGCAGTCCCTTGATCCGATTCACGGTCAACCGGTCTTCCACTGAGAGCCCTTCGAGCTGCTCCAGACCCTTCTCGTGGCGGAATCCCTCGTCGGCCGCGTCCTGGAATTCCCGTCTCGCTTGCTCGGACGGCAGGCTGAGGTACTGCTCGGCGGCGCGGATCTCGTCGAAGACGGTGGTCACGAGTCCGCTCCCGACTACGCTCGCCGCCTGCAGGGTCTGGAGCTCGTGGGCCACCGCCTCGCGCATCGCCCGCAACGCCGCCGCGCCGATGATCGCGGCCGCGAACAGCCCCGCGAGCACGCCCCCGAAGCCCAGCAGGATGCGCCACCGCAGCGTCCCCAGGGGCCGCCCGCTCACGCCGCTCATCGGGCCGTCTCGGGCTCCAGGTGCCCGTTCCGGATCGTGCCGATGACGACCGGCTTGGCCGGCACGTCTCCCAGTGCGTCGAAGGCGATGGTCCCGGTCACTCCGTCGAAGGCGGGCTTGCCCACGCCCACCGCTGCGATGTAGTCCCGGATGGCCGCGCGGTCGGGGCCAACCGCACCGATGGTCCGGACCAGGAGGTAGAGGATGTCGTACGCCCCGGCGCCGCGATGGTCGGGATGGTCCCCGCGAAACGCCCGCGCGTACGCGGCCACGAAGCGGGCGTTGCGATCGCCCGGGCGCTGCGGCAGGTAGGTCGCGGAGTAGCGGACACCCTCGGCGATCGGCCCGAGCGTCTCGATGCCCGTCAGCGCGTCGCCCCCGATCACCGGCCAGCGCAGGCCGAGCTGCCGGGCCTCCCGCAGCGCGAGGTCGGCTCCGGGCCGCTCGCAGGCGAGCATGAGAATGTCGACGCCGCCGCGCAGCCGCATCCGGGACAGGTAGGGCTCGAAGGAAGCGCTGGTGGACAAGTAGGGGTCTTCTTCCAGGACCGAGCCCCCCAGGTTGGTGAACTCCGCGGTGAAGGCGCGACGCAGACCGCGGCCGTATTCGTTGTTGATGAAAATCACCCCCGCCCGCCGGGCACCCAGCTCCCGCCGCGCGAAGCGCGCGATCTGCTGGCCCTGGTTCAGGTCGTTGGGGGTCACCCGAAATACGTACCGGCTGAAGCCGGTCAGATCGGGACTCGAAGCCGAGGGGCTGATCATCACCAGGGGATTGGCGCCGGCGCTGTACACGCGCCCCGCGGCCAGCGTGGAGTTGGAGGAGAGGTGCCCGACCACGGCCACGATCGCCGGATTCTCGGCAAAGGACTTGGCGATCCGGACCGCGGTGTCCTCGCTGCCGCTGTCGTCGGCGAACACGAGTCGCAGCGGGCGGCCGCGGATCCCTCCTGCGGTGTTGATCTCGTCGGCGGCGAGCTGCGCCGCGCGTTGCATCGAGACGCCGCGCGGCTGGGAAAACGGCCCGGCGACTCCGATGAGAATCGGGCCGCCGGCGCGGGCACAGGCCGCCGCCCCCAGGGCGGCGCACAGCAACACGAATCTCAGCAGAGACCCCCCGGGAACCGGAGGAAACCACACGGGAACGGCTTTTTCTGGAGCGCGCGGCAAGGTTAAGCCGCCCGGGGGCGGAGCGCAATGTCGCGGCCGGCCCCGGCCCGGGCGACGTCCGGGAGAGAGCCTCTTCCGACCCGGCGCGGGCGGGATAATGTTGGCGGCATGGACGCGCATCGGCGACTGTGTGGTTTCTCGGCTGCTCTCGAACGCCTCCTCGACACGCCCGATGCGGCGGGCCTCGAGGCCGAGTGGATCGCGCAAGACCTGCAGCAGGTCGGGTGGGAGGCCCTCGCCCTGGCCCGTCGGGCGAATACCGAGGCGCTCGAGCCGGCACTCACCGAGCTCGATCGACGCCTGTTGGCGGTGCTGGAGCGCTGCCGCGCGTTCGTCGATTCCCATGTGGCCACGTTCCGCGTGCCCGAGCTGGAGCGCTGGCAGCACGCTGCAGCCGCGGCACTGGTGGGAGCGCGCTGGGGTGTGGCCGGACTGCGCACCGTGATCGCCGACACCGCCGCTCCACTCGGCCGACGGTACTTCGCCTTCCTGGCACTGGCCGAGCGACATCCACCGGAAGCGTGGGGGCTGTTCGCGAAGTATCTCCGCCGGCCCGACGCGCACCACGCCTTTGTCGCGGCCGCGGTGGAGGCGGCGCGTTTCTACGTCGGCCACGCGGCGGACCTCATCCGGTTGTTCGAGCTCATCCGTGGCGACCAGATGCGACGGCGCTTCCTGGGACCCAAGATCCTCGAGTCGCTGTTCGTCATGGGGGAAGCGGCAGCCTTGCCGCTGTTTGAAGAGTTGCTGGTGACGGGCCACACCGACCCGGACCTGGACCGTTGTGAGGTGACCCGGGCCCTGGTCGCCGTGCGCCGGCTCACCGGGAAGGTGGCGGCGAGCTCCAAGTTCCCCGATCCGGACGCCGCGGAGGTGCGACGCACGCTCGACGAGGCCGAGCGGCGTTTCGAGGCGGAGCGCGACCGGCTGCAGCCGGTCAATGTGATCTGAGGAACTCCGCCAGCTTCCTCTGGTAGCTCTCCCCGCCCGTGTCGTAAGTGTCGTTGTGCCCGGCGCCCTGGATCAACACCAGCTCGCTGCTGTGGGCGGCGGCCGCCACCTTCATTCCCATCGCGACCGGCACCAGGCGATCGCTGGTCCCGTGGAACACGAGCACCGGACAGGCTACCCGTCGGATCGTCTCCAGGTTGTCGAGCCGCAGCCGGAGAATGAAGCGCGGCAGCAGGGGGTAGTGCAGACGGCTCATCGCCGCGGCGCTGGCGAACGGCGATTCGAGAATCAGCCCCGCCGGCCGGTGGTTCGCCGCGGTCTGGGTCGCCACGACACTGCCGAGTGAGCGGCCGTACACGAACATCCGCGCCGAATCCACTCCGGGCCGCGCCCGCAGCGCGGCGTACGCGAGGTCCGCAGCCTCATACAGTCCCGCCTCGGTCGTGCGGCCTCCGCTGCCACCGTAGCCGGGGTAGTCCACCACGAGCAGGGCGGCCTCCGGGGGCTGGAAGTCCCGCAGCACCGGCCAGATGGCCGCGATGTTCTCCCCGTTGCCGTAGAACCACAACAGGGCGGGAAACGGCGCCTTGGGCGTCCGAGGCGGCAAGTACCAGCCGACGAGTTTCGTCCCCCCCTGCATGACCAGCTCGATCGACTCTCCCCGGGGGAACCCGACCCGCTTCGGGTCCGGCGGCGCCGCACGAGGAGCAGGGAAGGCGAGGCGCTCCTGGAACAGCCATCCCAACAGCACCAGGAGCAGGTAGGCGATCAGGATGCCGAGCCCGATCCGCACGAGAGCCATGCTGGAACCTAACCCTGTCCGGTCGGGCGGGCCGTGACTAGCTTTTCCCGCGATGAGCGGCAGTCTCGCCTCCGATCCCGCCCCCCCCCCCCAGTTCCTGACTCGCGCCCGGGGCGCGCTGCTCGGGCTCGTAGTCGGCAACCAGCTCGGGGTGGCGACCGAGCATCTCGGCACGGCGGAAGCCATTCGCGCCGCGTTTCCGCAAGGGGTCTCGGATCCTGCCCCATCCCCCAAAGGCTCTCCCTACGACGACGACGCGGCGTTGACGCTCCTCCTGGGAGAGTCCCTGGCGGAGTCCGGGGGGTTCGACGCGC
Organism: Gemmatimonadota bacterium; assembly: GCA_041477065.1. Lineage (GTDB taxonomy): Bacteria > Gemmatimonadota > Gemmatimonadetes > Gemmatimonadales > GWC2-71-9 > 13-1-40CM-70-15. The sequence goes on along the minus strand of JBGOUQ010000001.1, from coordinate 60,245 downwards.
AGGACGTGTCACGGCGCTGGGCCCGCTGGATGAAAGTCGACGGGCGCGGCATCGGCGCCACGACACGGTCCGCCCTGCGGCTGATCGAGCGCGGAGTGGAGCCGTTCGAGGCCGGACGCCGCGTGCTCGCGGAGCAGGGACCGCGGCGCGCCGCCGGTAACGGCAGTGTGATGCGCTGCATCCCGGTCGCCCTGCGCTTCTATGACAACGTCGACATGCTCATCCGCGTCTCCACTCAGCAGTCCGCGATCACGCACGCCGACGATCGGTGCCTCTGGGGAGCCGCGGCGGTGAACCTGGCCGCGCGCGAGCTGCTCCTCGGCAACATCTACTTCGTGGACGAGGTCCTCCACCGTATCGGCGACAAGGCGCCGCGCGTCCTGGCGGACGCGATCCACCGCGTCCTGCGCGAGCAGCAGGTCGACCTCCCGATCGCCGTCGTGGGAGAAACGGGCTACGTGGTGCATTGCGTGGAGATCGCTTTCTGGTTCGCGACGCACGGGCGCACCCTCGAGGAAGCGCTGCGCTTCCTCGTACATGCGGGCGGGGACACCGATACGAACGCCGCGCTCGCCGGAGCGTTGCTCGGCGCCCGCGATGGTGAAGCAGGCATCCCACCCCGGTGGATCGAGCAAGTCGCCGGCGCCCAGGGCATCCGCGCCCTCGCCGACCGCCTGATCACGGCGGCCCGATGACACGAAAGGGGCACCGTAAGGGTGCCCCTCCCCGGACAATAAATGGTCAACAGTCGGCCGCTACGGCTTTCTGGTCACGTACCGCGCGATGCCGTCCATGACGGCCTTGTCCCAAAGTGTGACGTAGATCCAGCGCGTGGAGCCGCGGCCCCGCCAGCTGAACCGCACCGTTTGGACGCCGTAGTTCCATTGCCAGCTGCCGTTCTTCACCGCATTTGGGCGGCCAAACCGCCCCGTCAGATCGGCCTTGAGCCGGTCGACCAAGCGCGTGCCTCCCGAATCCCCGAACGAGACCATCGCTACCTTCCCCTCCAGCACGTACGCGCTGAGATAGAAAGAGGCGCTGTCGCTCGGGTCACGGATCACCAAGCCGCATTCCATGAGCTGGGCCGTTTTCCGGGATGTGTTGCACACCATCGGGTCGGCACCCGGTCGGGTCAGGGCGCGCGCGCGCGTGGCAAATTCCCGATACGCCGTCCCCGGCGCGAACCCCCGGTACGCCGCCCGGACCAGCCGGGGAGAGGAGGGGGGGGGGGATGACCGCGTGCCCGAACGGGGAGTCTGCATCACCAGAGCGGCCGGAAAGACCATGAAGGCGAGCGTGAAGGTGCGACGGAGCATGGCTCCAATATAGGGCTTCCCGGCACGCCCGCCACGGAAAACGAAAACGGGCCCGGAGACGACCCCCGGACCCGTTTCCCCTGTGATGGTGCGGCCGTTAGACCTTGCGGACGTTCTGCGCCTGCAGGCCTTTCGGGCCTTGAGCGACCTCGAACTCCACGCTGTCGCCCTCGGCGAGGCTGCGGAAGCCCTCGGCCTGGATTGCCGTGAAGTGGACGAACACGTCCGGACCCGACTCCTGCGCGATAAAGCCAAAGCCCTTCGCGTCGTTAAACCACTTCACCTTACCCTTTGCCATACTGTGAAAACCTCAGAACTGAGGGGCACTGCCCCGGATTAGAGCGGCCCTGATCACCGCGATCAGGGACGGGTCCAAACAAAAACCGCGAGACAATTGGTCCTCGCGGAGCGCAGACAGACCGGTGACGGTGCCACGTATTGCTTGAACCGGCGCAAAAGGTAGGAGTCGAAGCGAATCCTGTCAATAGGCTAAGCAAGCGAGAAGTAAGTGCTTGCGCGTCGGCGGAGCCCCCTAGAGTGCCATAGAGACACTACTATGACATCATAACGACACTTCATCTCCGCCAGGGATTCTACCGCACCGGCAACCCCACCGCCACCCGCCAGCTGGCGACCGCCGCCTCGTACTTTCGAATCAAGTCGAGGAGGCGGTCGGTGACGGGGCCGGCCTGGCGCCCCGCCGTCCGCTCGCAGGTCGGCGAATAGGCGATCAGCGAATCGATCTGCTGAGCGAGCTGGCGCGCCGCGATGCGGGTGGGTGGGTCGTACGCCGTGGGGAGCATCTGGGCGCGGCCGCTGGCCATGAACCCGCGCGCCGCGCCGCACAGCCCGCCGAGACGTCGACCGGCGTCTCTCTGTTTCAGGGTGTCACGCACGCTCCGCACGCGCAGCACGCGCTCGATACCGTCCTTGAGCTGGGCAATCCCCCGGGACGCGGTCCGCAGTCCGCCCATGTAACGCTCCTGAGCGGGAGTCGGCGGCGGGACGCTGTCAGCGCGCACGGAATCGGTCGGCGGCTTGTGGCCCACGGAGTCCTGGGCGGGTGCCCGCGTGGCGACGAGGCACGCCAGGATGATCAGGGCTGCGGCACCACGCATCGCTAGTCCTCTGTTCTCCATATGGGGCTCTGGGTTATAATCCCATGATGACCGTTCCCGCAACCTCCCGCATCGCCCGCACCTTCGAAGACCGGGCCGAGGCACTCGCCCATTTCTTCTTGCGGGCGGGTGAAGCGCCGAGGATCATCGCGTACGACGACACCATCGGCTGCCCGCTCGACCAGGCGTTGGCCGCCCTCGAGTGGACGGCCGCGATCGGCATTCTGGTCGACGACGATCTGGTGCACGCGGCACAGATCGGCACTGATGCGTCGGCCGCAGTGGTCGAGCGGCGCGAGGGCGATCAGCGGGTCTACGTGTACTTCGGCCCCCGCATGGACGCGCCCCCGGCGGACCCCTACGAGGGCACGCTGCTGTACGACGAGCCAGGTGTGCGCGCCTACATCTTCGCGCAGCGCGTCCACGCCGTCGCGCACTTCCTCCGCGCCACGGAGGGGATGGGGGCGGTGCTTTCGCTGCTGGGGCGGCGCGCTCCGGAGCTGCGGCACATTCGACGCTGGATGCAGGCGTTGTTCGCCGAGCCGTCCGCCACCGCCGCCACGCAGCTGCTCGCGGGCTGGTTCGCCACGGGCGGCGCGGGGTGTCTCTTCCTTCCCACCCAGCCCGGCGGACCCTACACCTACCACGAAGTCGGCATCGACTCCTGACGATGGTCCAGCTGCCGCTGTGGGTGGTCGGCGCCGCGCTCGCGGCGCAGGCCCCGAGTGCCATGCCCGACAGCGCCACACGCGCCCGCTTCCAGGTCGTGATCGACTCCGCGACGAATACGCTCGATCCCATCCGCGGCGCGGGGGCCGAGTTCCGCACGGATCTGTCTTCGGCATCACCTGCGCTCGTGCTGGCGCGCGCCGGGCGCGTGCGACGGAGCTGCGAGGCAGCCCGCGTCGCGGTCGTCCGGGCACACGAGTTCCTCGGCAGCCGGTCGTTCGCTCAGCGGACGGCAACGCAGCAGGCGAAGCTGCGCGAGGCGGGCGCCGGTTTGCGTCGCACGCTGGAGCGGTGCCTCGGCGAGTGGGATCCGGCGCCCTACACGGCGCAACGGGCCGACACGCTGCGCGCTTGGGGGCCGTATCGGGTGTTGCAGCTGGACGAGGCGCTGGCCCGTTATGGCGCCGCCGTGAGAGTATTTCAGAGGGCCGCCGGCCTCGAAAAACCCGCCCGACACTGATTGTGGGAAGGTGCGCGATGTGGATTCACAACTCCACATCGTGTGGACGGGCGGCGGAAGGAGTGACGGGCCCGGGGGTTACTGTCCACACGCCGTGCACATCGAAGTGAGCTAACCCGAAGAAACATCGGCACTTGCGGGATTCTGCCTGGGTCCTATATTGCTCCCACGCGTCGTAAAGGGAAGGGTTGGGGCCTGGCGCCCTGGCCACGCCTTCACGACGGGCTTGAGCGGAAATTCCGGGGAGGGCGCCGACGCAATCAAGGGCTCAGGCGCCTGTTGATCTGGGAGAGTCTCTCCGGCTCAGGTAGATGGGGCCAGTCGCGTGCCCCATCCGCGTCGACGTGGTGTCTCGACGCGCAGTGCGGAGGGTCGGTCCGCGACCCGATCTGACCCGCAGCACTCACGTTGGCGAACCTTGCGGCCCGGCCAGGCTGCTTGGGGATGGAAGCCGGAGCTCTCGTCTGCCCTACCGAGCGACGCAACAGTCAACCGGCGGCGACGGGAAGAAGAACGGTGGGAGGAATCCCCCGGCTCCGGGTAGCCGGCGTGCGAAGCCCCCGGGCGGCCTATCGTGCCGTCCCGGGGGCTTCGGCTTTCCCTCCCTTTTCCTCGGACGTAGTATTGACCTCCTGGGCCCTCGGTGGGTCTTGTTTCAGGACGAACACGTAGCTCCCTGAAACGGAGTGCGTATGCGCATCGCGCTGGTCACGGAGTTCTACTATCCGCATCTCGGTGGCGTGACCGAGCACGTACACAACCTCGCCCTCGAGTTCCGCCGGCGGGGCCACGAGGTCACGGTCGTTACCTCGCGGATGGTCGGTCAGGGGGATGACCCGGACTTCGTGCGGCGCGTGGGCACCAGCCGCGTCATCTACAGCAACGGCTCGTTCGCGCGCGTGACGACTGGGTGGGGTCTCACCCGTCAAGTCACCGACGTGCTGCGGGAGCGCGGCGTCGACGTCGTCCACGTGCAAGACGTCATCGCGCCGACGCTGGGCATCGTAGCCTCGACGGCCGCCTGGCGGCTCGGCCTGCCCGTCGTCGCCACATCCCATACCTGGTTCACTCGCTCCCTGGCCTACTGGTGCCTCCGCCCGCTGCTGCAGCCACGCCTCGACCGCGTGGCCGCTCGCATCGCGGTGAGCGCGCCTGTGGTGCAAGCGATGTCCAAGTATTTCCGGGCCGAGTGGGAGATCATTCCGAACGGGGTCAACGTCGATTACTTCCACCCCGACGGGCGCCGGCCTACCGACTACCTCGCCCGGGGACCCCGGCTGCTGTTCCTCGGCCGTCTCGATCCCCGCAACGGCCTCGAGACCGTCCTCGCGGCGATGCCGCCGATCCTGGCGCGGTACCCGGACACGACGCTGGTGGTGGTGGGGGACGGGCCGCTCCGCAAGCACTACGAGCGCAGGGCGGCGCCCTTGGGCGCCAGCGTGCAGTTCGTGGGTCAGGTCAACGATCTGCGGCCCGAGTACTACGGCGCCGCCGACCTTTACCTCTGTCCCACGACCAAAGCTTCCTTCGGCATCACGCTGCTCGAGGCGATGGCCTGCGGCACGCCGATGATCGTCTCCGACATCACCGGGTTTCGGGAGCTGATCGACGGCGGCGGCGAGGCGGTCCTGGTGCCCCACGACGATCCCAGCGCCTGGGCGCGGGCCGCCATGGAGCTGATCGGCGACACGGCGCGGCGCGAGGCCATGGGGGCGGCGGGGCTCGCCAAGGCGGCTCGATTCGCCTGGCCCCAGGTGGCCGAGCGGGTGCTGGCGGTGTACGAGCGGGTGCTGCGGTGATCGACCTCCTGCTCGCCGGCGCGGGTGGCGCCGCGCTGGGTGCGCTCGCCACCGGCGTCTACTCTCCGAACAGCGGCCTGTTCGGACGGGCCATCGGATGGGGGCCACGCGATCGGCCGCATCTCTATCTCACCTTCGACGACGGCCCGAACCCGGCGGCCACCGAGGCGATCCTCGACACGCTGGCGGCGCATGGCGCGCCGGCCGCCTTCTTCATGGTCGGCGGGCACGTGGAGCGCTTTCCGGCCACCGCCCGCCGGGTTGCGGAGGCCGGTCATGAGATCGGCAACCACACACACCACCACGTGAAGCTGCACCGTCGCGGCCCGGCGCGGATTCGCGCCGAGCTGGAGCGCGCGCACGCGACGATTGCGGCCGCCACCGGCAGGACTCCATGCACCTTCCGCGCGCCGCACGGCTACCGCAATCCGTTCGTCGCCGCGGCCGCGCGTCGCTTGAGTTACACGGTGTTCGGTTGGAGCTTCGGAGTGTGGGACTCGGCCCGACCGCCGGCCGAAGAGATCCGCCGCCGGGTCCGGGCCCGGATGGCGCCGGGCGCCATCGTCTTGCTCCACGACGGCGACGGCTACGACCCGGCGGGCGACCGCCGGCCCACGGCGGAAGCACTGCCGGGGATCATCCAAGACGCCCGCGCAGCGGGCTTCGAGCTCCGGCCGCTGCGGGAGCTCGTCGCGTGAAGCGCTGGATGTGGTGGCTGCTGGGGCTCGTGGGGCTCGCGCTGGCGCTCCGGGTGGCGGTGCACTTCCCTTGGCGCGACACGGGAGCGGCCCTGGCGGGGGTGAATGGCTGGCTGCTCCTCGCGGCGCTGGTCGTGAACCTCGCCTCGCCAGTCGCCAAAGCGTGGGGCTGGCACCTGCTGCTCGCGGCCGTGGCGCCGAACCGCTGGTGGGTGGCGCAGGAAGCGAATCTGGTCGGTACCGCGGTGAACATCGTGGGCGTGGGGGTGAGCGGGGAGGCCGCCCGCGTCTCCCTGCTGGTGCAACGGGACCAGGTGCCGGTGCGGGCCGCCGTGTTGTCGGTGGTGGGCGCCCGGGTTGTGGAAGCGCTCGGGTTGGCGTTGTTCGTGGTGGTGGCGCCCCTCGCGCTCGAGCTCCCTCCGGCTCTGCGCGGACTGCAGATGGGCGGCGGATTCCTGCTGCTGACGATCCTCGTAATGGCGCGGTTCCGTGTGTGGGGCCGGTTGGTCGCGCGCCTCCCCAAGTCGCTGCGCGCAGGGGCCACGGAGCTCGCCCAGATGGGGTGGGGTGGTCGTCTCATCGCTCCGACGGGGCTCGCAATGGTGAACTGGGCCGCCCAATGGGGCTCCTACTACCTCGTGCTCCGGGCGACCCACATCGACGCGCGGCCGGCGGCGTCGTTCACGGCGCTGATTGCGGTCAATCTTGGGGGGATCATCCGCTTCACGCCCGCCAACGTCGGGGTGATGCAGGCGGCCATGGCGGGTGCGCTGATCCCCTTCGGGATCGCCGCCGAGCGGGGCGTGGCCGCCGGTCTGGCCCTCCAGGCGATTCAGGTCCTGCCGATCCTGGCCTTTGCGTTGGCGGTGGCGGGGCGGTCCGGCCTCAAGCGGCTACTGGCCGAAGAGCACGATCGCGCGGAAGCGGCCTGACCGGACGCGCTTTCCGCGCTCCCACGCGAGCGAAAACGGTCCCACCACTCGGCCGCCGCGCCCTACGTTGCGCGCGTGGCGCCCATCGTCCAGATGCCGGATCCCGAGCGCCGGCGCCGCCTCGCCGCGGTGGCGGAGCTCAACAACGCGCTGTGCGTCGCGCGCTGCTCGGCGCAGCTCGCCGGCATGGAGGCGCGCGACTTCGTGGTTCGAGAGCTGCTGCTGACCGTCATCCAGCAAATCGATCGGGCTGCCGAAGTCATCCGTCGCTTCCCGTCCCTCCCTCCCCCCAATCACTGACGCCGCGGTAGGGCCGGCGGTTCTCCAGCTGCCAGACGCGACGCTGCGCGACGAGGGCGTCCGCCGCGAACGCGTCGGGGTCCCGCAGGGCGTCGGCCATGCTCGCCGTCTTGGCGCTGGCGTTGTCCGCCCAGTGCAAGACCTCGGCTTCGAGGGTGAGCGGCAGAACGGGACTCCCGAACTCGAGCCGGCCGTGGTGCGACAGGACCAGGTGCAGCAGCACGGCCCGTTCGTCCGGGGTGCAGGGGGGCGGGTGTGCCGCGGCGAGCCGGCGGTCGAGCATGAGCGCGCTTAACACCACGTGCCCGAGGAGATGGCCCGCATCGGTGTGCTCGAACAGGCCGTCCCAGCGGTAGCTCTCGAGCTTGCCGACGTCGTGCAACAGCACGCCGGCGAGGAGCAGGTCACCGTCGGCGCCGGCCACTTTCGCTATGGCCCGGCCGATGAAGCCGACCTCGACGGTGTGCTTGAGGAGGCCGCCCAGCGCGGCGTGGTGGCCGCTCACGCTCGCCGGACAGCGCTCGTAGCGGTGGCGGAAGTCGTCGTCGTCGTAGAACAACCCGAGCACCGCGGCCAGCCGGGGCTTGCGGATTTCGCGGCGCCAGCCATCGAGCTTTTCCCAGTACGGGGCCGGGTCTCCGACCGACGGCAGCAGCTGGGCGAGGTCGGCGCCGCCCTCGGGGAGCAGTCGCAAGGAGACGATCTCGAGCTGGCGGCGGCCGTTGTACAACCCCACCTGCCCGATCACCTGCACGACGTGGCGTTTGCGGATTCCGTCGATCAGGGCACGGTCGCTATCCCACACCGGCGCGGATTCGATCGTTCCCGTTGCGTTGCCCAGCGTCAGGATGGTGAAGCGCCCACCGGCATAGGGCCGCTCCTCCACGTCCCGCACCAGGAGCGGGTCCTGGACGCGATCACCGGGCTGGAGCGCCGGGAGGTCGAGGAGGTGGGCCATGCGAGAATGCTAACGCGGAATACGGAATCCGGAATGCAAAAAAACGCGCGGTGGTCCGCAATCCCGCAGTCCTAGGACGTGGAGCGAAGCCGAGGCAGATCGGTCTCTCGATCGTGGCTCTTGTGGAACGGCAGGCGCGGGCCGCGGATCGGCAGCAGATGAGCGATGGAGTTGGCGTAGTACTCGAGCAGCGGCCGGCCGCGCGGCAACACCACGAGCGTCTCGCCGTCCTCCACCACCAGCCGCCGCAGGCGCAGCATGCGCCAGGCCCGGTCCCAGATATCCAGGATCCGGGCGCCGCCGCGCACCACCTTCCCGTTCACCTCGCGGAGCCGGTCACGCAGCTCGTCCATGCGCTCGAGCAGCGCGCGCTTGGGAATCGCCGTCTGCTCGAAAGACAGCAGCGCGGCGGCGGCGAGCGGCACCGGGGTGACGGGGACGATCGCGCCGATGCGATCCAGCATCTCCCGCGCCAGCCGCTCGAGCTCCGGAAGCCGCCGCTCCCGGGGCCAGTCCAGCAGGCCCGGCGGCGCCTGCGCCAGCCAGGCGCGCAGCGATAGCGGGGTGCCGAAATTCACGGCGGCGCGCCCATAACGCTGAAGCCGTCCAGTCAGGAGCCGCAGCGTGTTGCCGATGAGGTAGCTCGCGACCGTCGCGAGCTGGGCGAGGCGTCCGGGCCGGTCGCGCTCGTCGATCAGCTCGCGGATCAGCGAGCGGTCCTCCAGCACGCGGTCGTAGTTGAGCGCCACGGGGACGAACCAGATGTCGCGCGCGAACGCCGGGTCCAGCAGGGTGCGGCAGATGTAGTCAAGCAATCCGAGTTTGGGCGGCCGGAGGCGGCCGTCCCGGGACAGCCCTCCTTCGGGGAAGATGCCCTGCGTCACACCGTTGCGCGTGATGAGCTGGACGTAACGCTCGAGGACCGCATGGTAAAGCGGCTCGCGGTAGCGGCGCCGCACGAAGTAGGCGCCGAACGACTTGAAGACGTACTCGAGCGGCCACGCACGCGCCCATTCGCCCACGGCGTAGCTCACGTGCACGCCGCGCGCCAGCACGTAGGCGACGACGACGTAGTCCGCGTTGGAGCGGTGGTTCATCAAATAGACAACCACGTCCTTCTTGGGAATCCGCCCGAGCGCCGCTTCGTCTTGGTAATCGACGCTCGTCTTGTAGAGGAGGTTGACGAGGATCTTGGCGAGATTGTAGCCGATCTTGTAGTAGGACAGCACGTTGAGGTACGGGACGATCTCGTCGACGTAACGGGTGACCCGGCGTCGCACGGCGGCATCCGGGTGGTTGTGCGCGCGCGCGTGCGCCACGATGGCGGCCTCGACGGCCGGGTCCTGGGCCAGCGCGTCCTTGACGAGGCGGCGGTCCTGCAGGTGGTAGCGGGCGAGGCGGGTCCGAAAGTCATGCAGCTTGCGGAGGGCGGCGCGGCGGAGCCGAGCGCGGACCGCGGCCCGAGTCGCCCGGGTCAGCCACAGCCCAAGCCCGGCGGCCAGGAGGGCGGCCACGCCGAACAGGAGCCAGTCGCGCGGGGGCACAGCGGACAAGCTACTGCTCAGGCGACGGTCTTGCCCTCCTGCTTCAGCTGGGCATAGCCCATCCCCTTGAGCCGTGCGATCCGCATGGCCATCGGTGGATGCGTGGCGAGGAGGTCGCCGAGGAGACCTGGGTGGTCGGTGAACCGCCGGCCCAGCGGGTCGCAGATGCACAGGTGCGCGGTGCCGCGGCTGATGGCGGCCGTGGGCGCGTCGGCCGCCTCGAGTTTCTGCAGCGCTCCCGCCAAGGCGAGCGGGTTGCGGGTGAACTGTGCGCTCATGGCGTCGGCGAGGTACTCGCGCTTGCGGCTCACGGCGATGACCATCAGCTGGGTGACGATCGGCGCGAGGATCCAGGAGATGATCCAGATGACGAGCAGGACGAGCGCGAGCTGTCCCAGGTTCTTGCCGCCTTTGCCGCCTCCGCCGCCCACGCCTCTCCCTGCCCCCCCCCCGATGCGGACGCCGCCCCGCAGCAAGCGGCTGGTCCCGTCATGGATCAGGGCCACGGCGCCAACGAGCGCCGCCAGGGTCGTCATCAAACGCACGTCGAAGTTCTTGATATGGCCGATTTCGTGACCCACGACTCCCTGCAGCTCGTCGCGGGAGCAGGCGTCGAGGATCCCCTGGGTGACGGCCACGTGGGCATGGAAGGGGTCCGTCCCCGTCGCGAAGGCGTTGGGGTCGGGGTCGGGGACGATCCAGATGCGGGGCCGCGGCACGCCCGCGGCGATGGCCATTTCCTCGACGACGTTGACGAGCTGCTTCTGCGTGTCGTCCGCGGGTGTGATCACCTCCCACGCACCGGTCGACCACAGCACTTTGTCGGGGCCGGTCCGGTAGGCGTACCAGGCGAGGCCCGCCGCGGCAGCCGTCAGGAGGACCCCGAGCCACGGGAACATGTGGTGGTAGGCCCGCGGGGGTCCGTCGACGGTCGAGAGGTACGCGATATAGTCGCCGCCGAAGCCGAGCCAGGCAAAGAATACGACGAAGCCGATCACCAGCCACGTCGTGCGCCGGCGATTGGCCTCCTGCTGCTGAAAGAGGGTTCCGGTGGCGTCGTCGGTCACGCCTTCGGCTTCATCGAGAGGTCGACTTGGGGCACCGCCTTCTCGGCCTGATCCTCGATCTCCCACAACTCGGCGGTCTGCGCCTTGGCCAGCCCGGCGACCATGTTGGTCGGGAATTGCTGCTGCTTGGTGTTGTATTGCGTCGCCGTGTCGTTGTAGAGCTGGCGCGCGAAGGCGATGCGGTTTTCGGTCGAGGTCAGCTCCTCTTGCAGCTGCCCGATGTTCCCTGTGGCCTTGAGCTGCGGGTATTGCTCCACCACGACCATGAGGCGCGACAGCGCGCCGGAGAGCGCGTTCTCGGCCTTACCGATTTGCTTCATCGCCTGGGGACCGGCCGCGCCCGCGCCGACCTTCATCGCCTGGTTGCGCGCCTGGATCACAGCCTCGAGCGTGGACTTTTCGAAGTCCATCGCGCCTTTGACCGCGTTCACCAGGTTCGGGATCAGGTCGTGCCGCCGTTTCAGCTGCACGTCGATCTGCTTGAACGCGTTCAGCGTCTGATTCTTGAGTGAGATCAGCCCGTTGTAGGCGCCGATCATCCACAGCACTACGACCGCGACGAGAATCAACAGGATCCACGGACCCATCGCTGCTCCCGGTTGAAGATGTGTCCTACGACGGCAGGTGCGGCAACAGTTTCGCCAGCGCTTGGCGGATGACCTCCGCCACGCCGGCTTCTTCAGGCCCGACCCGTGCGAGCGGATGGTCGGCGTCCACGTGCAGCTCGACTCCACGCGCGACCGGAATGCGCCGCCACGTGCTCGGGCCGGTGGTGTCTTTGGTCGCGTCCCGGGCCAGCCAGGCCGTCAGCGCGCGACCCGAGCGCCCGCGCGGCATGCCCTGGCTGCTGCGCAGCGGCAAGCGGTCGGGGAGGGGCAGGGACGCGCCCAACGTCTGCGCCGACCGGCGTTCCAGCACGTCGCCGGTCTGCTCCTGCATGTCCTTAGTGATCGAAGCGAGCGTCGCGCCTTCCATCTGTCGCAGCTTGATCCACAGCAGCTGGAGGAAGTGGCGGTACGAGTAGGTGGCGGCGGTGCCGCGGCCCTCCGGTGGGCTCACGAGGCCCTTGGTCACGTAGAAGCGGATCGTGCGTTCACTGGGTTGCGCGCGGGCGGCCGCGTTGATTGGCGTCACGGCCGAGGCGTCGAGCACCGCGCCGACCAGCACGGCGAGGTCGCGCAAATTCCACGGCGCGAGATTCCGATATTCCCGCAGGACCTGCAACGGGTCATGCTGGGCGGCGCCGGTCATGGCTCAGCCGTTGCCCGCCTGCTCCCCCCGCCAGCGGAGCACGGAGTCCACCCACGCCGTGACGTGCCGCAAGTCGAACGGCTTGCGGATCAGCGGGCAGGGGTTGCGCTCGAACCAGGTGGCCACTTCCTCGGCATCCGCATCTCCCGTCATGATCGCGATCCGGCCGGTGAGGATCGGCCAACGCGCGATGATCGCCAAGTAGAGCGAGAGCCCCGACATCGACGGCAGGTGAATGTCGAGGAGGATGGCGTCCGGCAGCTTTGAGCCCAGCAGCTCGTAAGCGGTCTCGGCCGAAGCGGCGCACAGCACGCGAAACCCGGCGCGAACCAGCGCTCGCTCAAGCACGCGCCGCAACGGCGCCTCGTCGTCCACGACGAGGACGGTGGCGTCGGCGCGCGCCTCAACCGGTCCGTTCATGAAGCCGCTTCCACGGCCGTCCGGGGCCGAAGGAACTGCCGCACGACGGTCTCGAGCGCCTCCTCCGGCGCGAGCGACAAGCGCATTTCCCCCGCGGTGAGGCCGAGGTAGGCGCGCGCGTGCTGCTGCAGGGTTTTCACCTGCATGTAGCCGAGCCGTTGGGCGACGTCTTCGATCGTGAAGCCCGGGTCTTGCAGCAGCCGGTGTGCGTAGAGCACGCGCGCCGCCGCGAGGAAATGGCGAGGACTCGGGAGGCCGATCCGGCTGAACCAGCGCTCGCACGTCCGCCGGTCCACGTGGGCTCGGGCCGCCAGATGCTGCACCGTCTGCACTTCGCCGGGTGCGCGCAGGGCCTCCTCCAGCACCCACCGCAGCTCGGTCGGCAGCGGCGCGAGATGCCCCGCCAGCTGGTCCAACAGGCGGCGCGAAGAGGCGCCCGCCGCCTCGGTCTCCACCACGTGACGCAGCCGCGCGGGGTGGTCGTCGAATCGCGAGAAGACCACGTGCCGGATGCCACGCTGGCCGAGCGCCAGCAGCACGCCCGCCAGCTGCGGTGTGAGGGAGGTATAGAGAATCAGCGGTAGTGACGGGAAGAGCAGCCGCAGCCGTTCGATTTCCTGGGCCCGGGCCTCACCGGAGAGCAGGGGATCGACGACCGCGACTTCCACGGGCCGGCCGCGGATGACCGCCAACGTTTCGCTCCACGAGTGCGCGTGGACGAAGGCGAACCGCGCCGTCGTGGCGCGACGCAGCCGCTGAAGCTGCAGGTCCGGGACTGCTGCTAGAACGAGCATGAATGTCGCAAAATCGCCCTATCGTGCCGCAAAAACACCCTAAAACGGACGGCCCCCGGCACCCATGTTGAGGAGTCCCTCGTGTTGGACCATCTCAACTGAGTTTCCTTCGGAGGCACCATGTCGCGTCGTATCCGCCTGGTCTTCAGCCTACTGCTCGTGTCGTTCGCCCTCTCCGCCGCCGCCTGCGCCGATGCCACCGCGCCCCGGCCGGAAGCCTGCGACCAGAACTCGCAGAACACCTGCCACTAGGCCGGTACTGAGATCGCGAGCTGGGCGAGGGCGACCGATACCGCCCGCACCTCCTCGCTGCTCCACAGGGGTTCCGTGACTGCTTGGCCGGACTTGACCTCCGCCTCGCAGTCGCGGAGCCCGTTCTTGATGCGCTCGATCTGGAACTCGAGTCGGTGCAGTCGGTGCTCGCTCGCGATCCCGAGAGCTTGCTCCATCAACCGCCCTGCTTTGGGGAACTGACCGAAGCGCGCCAGCCCGATCCCCGCCTTGAGCAAGAAGTCTGCACGCATGTTCGGCGCCATCACGTCGAGCTTCTCTTCGCACTTCTCCCGCCAACGCTCGAACCCAACCCGGTCTCGGCGGAACGAGGCGCAGTGCATGAGCTCGATGAGCGCGTTGTTGTGACTATCAGGCGCCGCGCCACACTGTACAACCTGGAGTAGCGCAGTCTCCGCGCTGGCCACCTCGCCCAGCGTGAGCAATGCGAAGCCAAGGTCTTGCAATGCGCGCAGCTTCGAGGATTGATCCTGGTAGAGCTCGAAGCATCTCCAGAAGTGTGGCACTGCTTCCGCCGCCTGGCCGCGGGCCGTCAACACCGATCCTAAGCCGTGCTCTCCGCGCGCCTCCGCCTCCTGATGCCCACCGGCCCGCGCGTCCTCCAAAATGCCCCAGTACTGACGCTCGGCTTCCGCCAGATTCCCGCGGAAGTGGAGCACGTTCACGCGACCGAGACGGCTGAGCAGCACCGAGAAGGAATCGCCCGCCTCCCCCGCCAGCCGCCCTGCCTCGCCGTAGGCGGCCTCCGCTTCCTCCCACCGCATGACCTTGCGGCGGACACGGCCCAGTCGTAGCTCTGCCGCGATCCGGTCCGCGGAAGTCATGCGCGCGCCGCCGACGTGCAGCGTCGTCAGTACGATGTCGGCGGCTTCGTCATAATGGCCCTCGTCTTCGAGGAAATGCGCGTACGCCAGCAGGGCCGGAGCGAGCAGGCGGACATCGGGCCTGCCATGGGCGTCGCCGGCGGTGCGTACCAACCCCTGGAGGTGCGCCGCCTCGGGGAAGCCGACTCCTAACTCCCGGCAATAGCGGTCCGTCGCGGCCCACTGGTACTGGAAGGCATCTCTGGTGACGGGAACCTCATGATCGGTCGCCAGCAAGTCGAGCAGTCGTAGCACCAAGAACGCCCCCTGGCCGAGGCGCACCTCCGGCGAGGTCGTCGGGTGCTGAGTCGCCCGTTCCAAGAAGACGGCGTGGGAGAGCGTCAAAGGCCGCGTTGCGGCGTCAGGCATGTGCGTGGATCTCCATTGGTCCCCGAGCGAAGGTCGTCACTCGTTATTCCTTGGGCACCTGTCGTGCCCAGCCGCAACATACTCGCGGAGCACAACATAGCGTTCGCAGGTCGGCCGCGTTAGGTCGCAAAGGTCGCGTTTTCGGGCTTTTCACCGCGTGGATTCGATGACGTACCCCACCGAAAGGGAGTCACTTTGAACCCCATGCGTCGCGGGTTCACGCTGCCAGAACTTGCCGTCACCTTGACGGTTGCCGCCCTCCTCCTGGCGGCGGGCTTGCCCCGGTTGTCCGGCGTCCTGGACTGGCTGGCGGCCGATCACGCTGCCCACGAGGTGACGTCGGTACTGGCTGTGGCTCGGGCCGCCGCCGTAATGCAAGGGACGCGGACCCGCGTCACGATCGCGGAGGATTCACTCCGCATCGACCGCTGGGTCAGGGCGGGTTGGCAGCCGTATCAGCGCCGGCCGGGACCGCAGGCACAAGGGGTAGCCCTGGAGGTGTCCAATCCTGCGGTCGTTTTCGGCCCGACAGGGTTGGGGTGGGGTGCGGCGAACACCCGGGTGGTACTGCGCCGGGGGTCTCAGGTGGAAACGATCACGACCTCGCGATTGGGGCGGGTGAAGCGGTGGTAGCCTGCAACCCTTTTTCGGGGGTCTGCATCTAAGTGGGTGCAGGGCGGGAGGGGCAGCGCGGTCAGCGGCTTGACAGAATGCTGACGAGGCTTGAGGAAACAAACGTCCGTGGGCAGGCGTATTCAGCTCAGGATTCGAAATAGATTGGTCGCGGCCGAAGTGTGACGGCCACTTCGCCCGACCGCCAACCCGGGGAGCATTCAGCCCCGGGTTTGGTTTTCTAGGCGGGCTCGGCGCCGTCCTCGTCGAGGTAGACGAGGGTGCGCCGCCCGGCCACGACGGCGGCCAGGGCGTCGAATACCTTCGGGTCGAGCACGTTTCCCGACAACTGGCTCATGCGCTCCACCGCCTGCTCCGGGGTGAGCTTGTCCTGATAGGGGCGGGAAGTGCTGAGGGCGTCGTAGACTTCGGCGGCGCCGATGATGCGGCCACCCAGGGGGATTTCTTCCCCGCGCAGCCCCTCGGGGTAGCCCGAGCCGTCCCAGCGTTCGTGGTGGTGGCGCACCGAGCCGATGATCGGCCCCAAGTGGGTTAGGGGGGCCAGGATTTGGGAGCCGATGATCACGTGCTGCTTGACGTGCTCGTACTCCTCGGGGCTGAGCGGACCTTGCTTCTCCATGACCGCTTCTCGGGTGCCGATCTTCCCGAGGTCGTGGAGGCGGCCGGCCACGCGAACCTGCTCGACGTCCTCGTCGGAGAGCCCGAGCTGGTTGGCGATGGTCGCCGACAGGTCGGCGACCCGGGCGGAGTGCCCGCGCAGGTACGGGTCCTTGGCTTCCAGGGCGTTCACCAGGGCCTCGAGCGTGGCGATGGAGATCCGCTCCAGCTTGGTCCGCTCCCGCTGCAGCTCGGCGGAGCGCGTCGTGACCTCTTCCTTGAGCCACTGGTTGAGCTGCCGGCTCTCGAGCTGGACCTCACGGCGCTTGAGGGCGCGCTGGACCGCGCGGCCGAGGTCGGCGAGCTCGATGGGCTTGGTGAGGTAGTCCATCGCGCCGCGCTGCATGCACAAGGCGGCGCTCGTGGCGTCGTTGACCGCGGTGAGCATGAGGATGGCGAGGTCCGGCTCGATGTCGATCGCCTGCGGAACGAGGTCGATTCCGCTGGTGCCGGGCATGCGGATGTCGCACAGCATCAGCGCCACCTTGTGGCGGCGAAGCTGCTGCAGCGCTTCCTCCCCGGAGCCTGCGGTATAGACGTCGAACTGCTGGTGGGCGAGAAATTTCTTCAAGGCGTTGCGGATGGGCTCCTCGTCATCAACCACGAGTACGGAGACGGGACCCGAGGACTCGACCACGCCGGACTCCTTGCGATGCCAAGGGGAAAATGGCGCCCCCCCGGCGGTCTGGATAGCCCCTGAGCCGTCGGGGCGGCTATGCGGCAGCTATAAACACGATGTCGACGGCAGCCGGGATGAGGCCGGCGCGGTGGGCGCGCCCGAGCAGCTCCGCCACGGCCTGGCGGCCGGAGGGCCCGTAGTCGACGGTGTAAGCGTTCACGTACATCCCCACGAACCGATCGATCCGCCGGGCATCAAGCCCGCGGCTGAACCGTTGGGCATGTCGCAGCGCCTCGTCACGGTGGGCCAGGCCATACTCGATGCTCGCTTTCAGGTCGCGGGCGATGGCCCCCGTCAGCTCCGCCCCCAGATCGCGGCGCACGACATTCCCGCCCAGCGGCAGCGGCAGCCCCGATTCAGCCTGCCACCATTCTCCCATGTCCGCCCAGCGGTGCAGCCCGCGGTCTCCGAACGTCAACTGGCCCTCGTGGATCAGGAGCCCGGCGTCCGCGCGACCGGCTGCCACAAAGTCCTCGATCCGATCGAACGGTACCACCACGGATCGGACCAGCGGCTGGTAGAGCTGAAGGGCGAGCCAGGCGGTGGTCAGGGTACCGGGGATCGCGACCGTCCGACCGGCGAGCGCCGCCTGCGGATCGGCGGGAGCGACGTCGCGCGACACGACGATGGGACCGTACCCGTCGCCGATGCTCGCCCCATGGGCGAGCAGTGCGTAGCGCTCGGCCAGGTGGGCATATGCGTGGATCGAGACGGCCGTCACTTCCAGCTCGCCGGCCAGAGCGCGCCGGTTCAGCGACTCGATGTCGGCCAGCTCGTGGATGTAGCGGCGCTGGCCGGTGTCGATCCGGCCTTCGGCCATCGCCCAGAACATGAACGCGTCGTCCGCGTCCGGGCTGTGCGCGAGGTGGAGAGTGCGTACCGCGGACGCAGAGACGCGGGACGCGGAGCCGGTCACCGGGAGGATCCCGCGGCTGTCGCCTGGGCGTGGAAGTCGTCCAGCGATCGAGGGTGCTCGGTGTATTCCGGGCGCTGACGCCGACGCTCGGTAGCCTCGTTCTTCAGGAAGTCGGCGTAGGCCCGACGCAGTCCCGTGGCGTTGCTCTGGGCCTGGTAGGCCTTCCCGCGCAGGATGAACCCGTAGAGGTGTGTCGGAGACTGCCGCAGGATCGTGTCCGCCTGCGCGAGCGCGCCGGGCGCGTCCCCCCCCGCGATGTAGAGCAACCCCAGGTCGAAGTGGGCGTCCAGGTCCCGGGCGGGAAGCTGAGCATACGCGCCAATCGCCATCGGGACGAAGAACCGGACGCTGTCTCGCTTGCCCTGGGAGTCGAGCATCATCACCCGGTCAAACAGGCGCTTGGCCTGCTCTTCAGGTGACATCTGGCTGATGTCGGGCGCAGTTCCCATACCGCCCGGGCCCCCGCCGGAGCCGACGTTCCCTCCCGACCCTCCGCCGACGCGGAGAATGAGCACCGTGAGCAGCGCGCCGAGTGCGGCGCCCGCCACTCCCCACGGCAGGCCCACCTGCCACCCGGCCGCTTGAGGGGTGCCCATACGGGCGCCGCACTTATGGCAGAACTTGGACGACGGCGCGAGCGCCGTACCGCAGCTGGGGCAGTTCATAGGTGGAAGAATCTAACTGGCAGGATTGTCGGGCGGAGCGTAAGCTAGGACTCATGGGCATCGCATTCCCCGGCCACGAGCGCTCCAAGCACATGGGGCAACTCAACCGCGGTGACGAGCGCTGGGAGGTCTACCTGGAGGTGCAGCCCGACGGCGAGGTGGGAGCCGGGGGCGGGGGGGGGGGGGCGGTGCGCGGACGGATCCACTTCTTGGACCGGGAGCGGCACCGGATGACCGGCTGGGTTTTCCTGGAGTGGCATGAACGGGACGTCCAAGAGCGTTTCGGGGAGTTTTCGGCCGTGGAGTTATGGCACTTCCTGGAGGCGCTGGAGGGCTGAGCAGACTGTCGCGCGTTTACTGCATGCACTGCAGGCTTTCCACATCACTTTTCTGCTTTTCTCGACTCCTTCCAGCCTCCGCTGTCATTTTCGTGCAGGTGGCGCAGGTTTTGCTTGACACCTCCGCATGACCCGGATACGTTCCCGCATGCCTGCCGACACCTGTTGCCGCAGCTGCCCGCACCCGACCCCCAGACCGTGAGGAGGCGTCCCCAATGACCGCGACGTTGGAGCCCACCGCAACAACGAAGGCCGCGAAGCCCGGTGCCTCGCCGGCGGACGTGATCCGCCGCGCTCGGGAGTCGGGCGTGCAGGTCGTGGATGTGAAGTTCTGCGACCTCCCCGGTACATGGCAGCATTTCTCGCTACCGCTCAAGGAGCTCACCGAGTCCGTATTCACCGAGGGCCTTGGCTTCGACGGGTCGTCGATCCGCGGCTTCCAGGCGATCAACGAGAGCGACATGCTGCTGCTGCCGGATCCCGCGAGCGCGTTCGTCGATCCGTGCCTGCAGGTGCCGACGCTGTCGATCACGTGCGACATCGTGGACCCGATTACGGGGCAGCGCTACACGCGCGACCCGCGCTACGTGGCCCAGAAGGCGGAGGCGTATCTCCTGAAGACCGGGATCGCGACGACGGCATACTACGGGCCGGAGGCGGAGTTCTACATCTTCAACTCGGTGCGTTTCGACCAGAACGCGCACGAGGGCTACTACCACATCGATTCCGAGGAAGGCATCTGGAACTCCGGGACGAACGGGTCGCCCAATCTCGGGCACCGGCCCCGGCACAAGGAAGGCTACTTCCCGGTGCCGCCGGTCGATAAGCTCCAGGACTTGCGCTCGAAGATCATGCTGGCGTTGATGGCCGCGGGGGTCGAGGTGGAAGTGCACCATCATGAGGTCGGCACGGCGGGGCAGACGGAGATCGACATGCGGTTCGGGACGCTCACCCGCATGGCCGATCAGCTAATGATGTACAAGTACATCGTCAAGAACGTGTGCGCGCAGCACGGTTACACCGCGACGTTCATGCCCAAACCGATGTACGGCGACAACGGCTCGGGGATGCACGTGCACATGAGCCTATGGAACGGTGACAAGAACCTGTTCTTCGACGCGAACGGGTACGCCCTGATTTCCGACACGGCGCGCTGGTACATCGGCGGACTGATCAAGCACGCGGCGGCGGTGCTGGCCTTCGGAGCGCCGACGACGAACAGCTACCGGCGTCTGGTGCCGGGTTACGAGGCCCCGATCAACCTGATCTACTCCCAGCGCAACCGGTCGGCGATCTGCCGCATCCCGATGTACTCGAAGTCGCCGAAGGCCAAGCGGATCGAGTTTCGGGCGCCCGATCCGTCGAGTAATCCGTACCTCACGTTCGCCGCGCTGTTGCTGGCCGGCCTCGACGGCGTCAAGAACAAGATCGAGCCGCCCAAGCCGATGGACGTGGACCTCTACGACCTCGAGCCGGCCGAGCGCAAACACGTCAAGAACACCCCGGGCAGCTTACAGGAGTCCCTGGCGGCGCTCGAAGCGGACCACGCGTTCCTGTTGCAGGGGGACGTGTTCACGAAGGACCTGATCGAGACGTGGCTGCAGTACAAGCGCGCCAAGGAAGTGGATCCGGTGGCGCTGCGGCCGCATCCGTACGAGTTCTTCCTGTACTACGACGCCTGAAAACGACGGTCGGATAGGCGGATAGTGGTGGCGGCGCTGGGGCCGCTTCCATCCGCCTATCCGCCCATCCGCGCATGAATACCACCGGCGCCTCCAAGCGCGACATCCTCGAGTCGGCCAAGAAGCAGGGGGTCAACTTCCTGCGGCTGCAGTTCACGGACATCCTCGGCGTCAACAAGAACGTCGAGGTGCCCGAGAGCCAGTTCGGCAAGGCGCTCGAGGGCGACATCATGTTCGACGGCTCGTCGATCGAGGGATTCGTGCGCATCGAGGAGTCGGACATGGTGCTGCGCCCCGACCTCGACACCTTCCGCGTCCTCCCCTACGACGACGAGGGCGGCAAGGTGGCGCGGGTGATCTGCGACATCTACAACCCGGACGGATCGGCGTTCGCGGGATGCACGCGGCAGGCGCTGAAGCGGCAGATCGCGCGGGCGCACGGGCTGGGCTACACGATGATGGCGGGCGTGGAGGCCGAGTTCTTCATCTTCCAGCTCGACGCCAACGGTGAGCCGACCACCGACACCCACGACCAGGGCGGCTACTTCGACCAGACGCCGGTGGACAAGGCGGAAGAGATCCGGCGTCTGATCATCAGGGACCTCGTCTCGATGGGGTTCGAGGTCGAGGCCGGCCACCACGAGGTCGCCCCGGGGCAGCACGAGATCGACTTCCGCTACACCCAGGCGCTGGAGACGGCCGACAACCTGGCGACGTTTCGCTTCATTGTCCGCAACGTCGCCTATCGGCACGGCTTCCTCGCCACGTTCATGCCGAAGCCGATCTTCGGGCAGAACGGCTCGGGGATGCACACGCACCAGTCCCTGTTCCGCAAGAGCACGAACGCGTTCCACGATCCGAAGGGGAAGTGGGAGCTGTCGGACGTGGCGCTGGCCTACATCGCCGGGCTGCTCGAGCACGCGTGCGGATTCTGCGCCGTGACGAACCCGCTGGTGAACAGCTACAAGCGTCTCGTGCCGGGCTACGAGGCCCCGGTGAACGTGGCGTGGTCGATGCGCAACCGCTCGCCGCTGATTCGCATTCCGGACCGGCGCGGCAGCGGCACGCGCTGCGAGCTGCGGATGCCCGATCCGTCCGCCAACCCCTACCTCGCGCTCGCGGTACAGCTGGCGGCCGGGCTGGACGGCATGGAGCGCCGGCTGACGCCGCCCGATCCCGTGGACAAGAACATCTTCGAGATGAGCTATCGGGAGCGCCGCAAGTATCGCATCGACGAGCTGCCGCGCGACCTCCACGAGGCGCTGGACTGTCTCGACAAGGACCCGGTGATTCGCGGGGCGCTCGGCGACCACATTTATGAGCGCTTCGTCGAGGCCAAGCGTGAGGAATGGCAGGAGTACATCGGCCGAGTGAGTGAGTGGGAGCGGGAGAGGTACTTGGGGCAATACTGAAGAGACAGAGGCGTCAAGGAAAGGCGTCAAGAAGACCCGTCAAGGCAAGGCGTCGAGGGAAACGGCGTCACTCAGTGGTCTGGGGGCGGGTGCTCGTGCAGACGGACCAAGAGCTTTATCACGAGCGTCGTGCGACTCTCCAGAGACCGAAACGCGCCTGCCCGCGCGGGATCGAGCCGTCCCGCGATCTGGAACTGCGATCGTAGTTCGTGAGCCGATCCCCGCGCATACCGCAGGAACTGGCGGAATTCGCCGACAGTTCCCCTCCCGCAGGCTTCGGAGATATTTGACGTCACGGAAAGGGCGGCACTGACCAGCTGATCCCCCCGCGTGAGCGCACCGGGACCTCGAAACGACCTTGCCATCTCGGTGGCTTCGATCACGATTCCGGCAGCGATCTGGTGTACCAGCAGACGGCCCGCATGCGCACGGAGCACCATGCCTCAACGTTGGGCACTCGACCAAATTCGGAGGGATCGTTTTTACGCCTCCCCTCGACGTTTTTCCTCGACGCTTTGTCTCTTGACGGTTCTCGGTGGGGTGGGGTGCGATCTCCTCCCCCGCCCCGGCGACACCGAGGGTGTGCAACGCGCGGCGCGGTGGGTGACCGCGGGCCGCCTGCGCGTTGAGACCGATCCACACCTCACCATCGTGCGCCTGGCGATCGACACCGCGCCCGGGACCGGGCACGACGTGCTGCTCGCCCGCTTCGATTTCGACCCCGCCGCCGGCACGGGCGACGAGTACGCCATCACGCTGGGGCTCGATTTCAGCGCCCTGCGCGGCTTGCACGCCAACACCGACTACGCGCTCGGCCCGCCACCGGCGCCGATCGCCGCGTTCGCCACCGTTACCTGCCTGTGCCGGCCGCTGCGCCCCGACTCGGTGCGGGGCACGTACAGCATGTCGCGTCACGGCACCGCCCAGCTCACCGGCCGTATCGATGCCACCCTCTATTTCACCGCCTGGGACGACTCGACGCGACATGAGACCTATCGTCTGCGGCAGCGCGTCGAGGGGCTGAAGTGAGGGCGGGCGGGTGGCTTCGGGGATGGGCGGTCGGCGGCGTGCTTCTATCCGCCCATCCGCCCATCCGGCTATCCGCCCAGACCATCGACACGATCGTCGTCGTGAACCACAACGTGTTCCGCGGCGATGGGGACGGCCCGGGATTCGTGGCCCGGCTCGCCAACGCGCTGCACCTCACGACGCGGGCGCGCGTGATCCGCCGCGAGCTGCTGATCGACCCTGGCCAACGGTTCGACTCGGCGCGGGTGGTGGAGAGCGAACGCGCGCTGCGGGCGCTGAACGTGTTCCGGCTGGTCGAGCTCGACACGGTACGCCTGGACGGCCGGCTGGGCTTGCGCGTGGAGACAGCCGACGGGTGGAGCACGAAGCCGCAGGCGAGCTTCTCCTCGGCAGGGGGCGACGCAACGTGGTCGGTGGGGCTGGTGGAGGAGAACCTGCTCGGCACGGCGACCCAGCTCAACGCCACCTACGGCCGGACGCCGGACCGCCGGTCGCTCGAATTCCAATACCAGAGCCCCCACCTCATCTGGCGGCGGGACGCCCTCCTGCTCGGCTACAAGAACCTCTCCGATGGCCGGCTGGGACTGTGGTCGTACGGCCTGCCGTTCATCCAGACGGCGGCGCCGTGGTCGTTCGTGATCGACGGCGAAACCGGCCACCAGCGCATGCTGACATTCCGTGATGGCGTTCGGGCGGGAACCAGCGAGCGGCGCGCGACGCGCGTCGGCCTGGCCGGCGGGGTGGCGCTGCGGGCCACGAGCCGGAGCTACCTGCGCCTGTGGGCGGGCGCCCAGTGGCGTCGCGAGGACTTCGCGCCGGAGTCGACGCTCGCATTCCCCCGCTCGGTGACGGCCGCGCTCGGCAGCGGGATCGAGGTCGGCCACGCCCGATTCCGCGTGGTCCGGCACTTCGACACCTACGGGCGGCGCGAGGATCTCGATCTCTCGCAGCGCCTGCGCGTGGGCGCATGGGTGGCGCCGCGCGCGCTCGGGTACGGTGCGGGCCGGGCCGGCGTCGCGCCGGTGATCGAGGGACAGGTATCGGCGGTGTGGCAGGGCGGATTCGTGGTGTTGCGGGGCGAGAGTCACGGGGTCATCACCGGGGATGGGCTCGATTCCGGGCTGGTGCGGGGCAGCGTCACGATTGCGAGCCAGAACCTGCCGGGGCAAACGCTGGTGGCGCACCTGGAAGCCGGCGCGCGGCGCGGCGCGACGCCCGGGGCGGAGTTCGACCTGTGGCGCGACCAGAACGGCCCGCGGGTCTTCGGCGCGCACGCCTTCACGGGCACGCGGATGGTGTGGCTCGCGGTGGAGCATCGCGTCCTCGTGACGGACGACTTGTGGGGTCTGCTGGGTGTGGGGATCGCGCCGTTCTTCGACTACGGCGGGGCGTGGTTCGCCGACGAGCGCTCACGGTTGGGTGGCGACGTAGGGCTGTCACTGCGGCTCGGGCCCACGCGCGCGGTGCACGGGGACGTCTCCGAGCTGGCCGTGGGTTACCGGTTTGGGGAAGGGTTCACCGGGCGCCGCTGGGCGGTCGCGCTGCGCAAGGGCATCACCTTCAAGTAGCAATCGGGAGGACTGTATGGACGCCGCAACCGAATTCTTCGATGCCGTGCGCGCGGGGGACGCCGCGCGCGTGCAGGCGCTGCTTACCGCCGATGCGCGGCTCGTGGACCGCCGCAACGAGCGGGGACATTCGGCGGTGTTGCTGGCGCAGTACCATCACAAGGCCGACGTAGTGGCGGTGCTGCTGGCCGCCGGACCGACGCTCGACGTGTTCGACGCGGCGTCGGTCGGCGCGACGGCGCGGGTGGCGGAGCTGCTCGACGAGGACCCCTCGCTGCGCAACGCCTATTCCGGGGACGGTTTCTACCCGCTCGGGCTCGCGGCCTTCTTCGCTCATCCCGACACGGCGCGCCTGCTGGTCGGGCGGGGAGCGGACGTGGCGCAGGCGGCGAAGAACCCGATGCGCGTTCAGCCGCTGCACGCGGCGGTGGCGGGGGGGAGTGCGGCGATCGTGCGGCTGCTAGTGGAGGCGGGTGCCCCGGTGAACGCCAAGCAACAGGAGGGGTGGGCGCCGCTGCACGAGGCGGTCCGGAAGCGCGATGTCGAGTTGACGCGGTATCTACTGGCCCACGGAGCCGATCCGAAGCAGCAGAACGACGCCGGACAGAGCGCGATCGGGCTGGCCGCCGAGCACGGGGACCCGGGCATCTTGAAGTTGTTGAAGGGGCAGGGCTAGCGCTCCGGACCCGGAGGCTCGAGGACTATCGCGTCCTCTTGTCCTCGCCGCTTTCGATCGCTCCCAACAGCCGCAGCAGGCCGTCGAGCGTGGTCAGCGGATGGGGAGGGCAGCCCGGGACCCACAAGTCTACCGGCAAGACATCCCCAACGCCGTCGATCACTTCCGGACTGCCCGCGAACGGCCCGCCGCCGATGGCGCAGGCTCCGACGGCAATGACGAGCTTGGGAGGCGGAACCGCCTCGTAAGTCATCTCCAGTGCGAGCCGCATGTTGGTGTTGACCGCCCCCGTCACGACGATGCCGTCGGCGTGGCGCGGCGACGCGACGAACTGGATGCCGAATCGGGCCAGGTCGAATACCACGTTCCCGAGGGCGACGAGCTCGGCTTCGCACCCGCTGCAGCTTCCCGCCACGACGGAGCGGAGCCGGAGGGACCGCCGGAACAGCTTCCGGGCCCGCTCATCGAGGGCCCGCGCCAGCTCCACTTCGCCGTTCGGGCTGACGAGCCCATCGCGCGTCGAGGCCGCCATGCGATAGTCGCGGCTGTAGCTGATCGCCCCTGCCGCGCAGGCAGCGGCCTCCTCCGGGCTGAACAGACACGCGCCCAGATCCAGCTCGACCTCCCCACGCGGTTCCATTCTCAGGAAGGCCGACGGCGCCCGCGCCGCGCACTGCCGGCATCCGTCCGCGCAGGCTGATGGATCGCGCACCGGGCGGCCTCGAAAGCGCTCCGGGAAATCGGCGCCGTCATGGGGGAAGCGGGATGTGCGGATCCCCTGCTGAAGCCTCGTTCTCAGCCAGTTGAACACCGCTGCGTCCTCATGTCAGAGGTCATGTCCGGCATACGACAGATTGAAGCTCTTGTTGCAGAGCGGGAAATCGGACATCTCGTTCCCGAGCATCGCCAGCCCCACGGCGGTCCAGTTATGGAACGAGGGGTCGGTCACCTTGTGCCGGCGGACACGCCCGTCCTCGCCGGTGATCACGACGTGAACGATCTCCCCGCGCCATCCCTCGACCATCGCCACGGCCAACTCGTTGGCGCGCAGCGGGCCGCAGTTCACCCGCGCGGGCCCCTTGGGGAGCGCTCCCAGCTGCTCGACAGTGAACTCGAGCGACCGCTGGATCTCCAGCCGGCGGACCAGCGCGCGCGCGAGGACATCGCCCGCCCACATCGTGGTCACGGGGATGTGGGCGAAACGGAAGATCCCCCAGGGGTGATCGTGCCGTACATCGCGCGACAACTCGCATGCCCGGGCGACCGGGCCGACGAAACCGTACTCGGCACACGCGCCGCGCGGCACCACCCCGACGCCCTCGAGCCGCGCCTGCACCGACGCCGCCTCGAACATCAGGGTGAGCACCGGATCGAGCTCTTCACCGAGGCGCTGCAGCCGATCGCGCATTTCGCCCGCCATGGCCGCCGTAAGATCGCATGCCGCCCCGCCGGGCCGCACGAGGCCACGGCCGTAGCGATTGCCGGAGAGCGTCATCAAGAGGTTCAGGCATTCGCCGCGCATGCGCCCCAAGTACGCGGCCGCCGGTTGGAAGGCAACGTCCCCCGCGATGGCGCCGAGGTCCCCGATGTGGTTCGCCAGGCGTTCCAGCTCGAGCGCAATTCCACGGACCGTCTGCCCCCGCGGGGTCTTTCGGGTGCGGGCGAGCGCCTCGAGCGCGCCACAATACGCCCCGGCGTGGCCGACGACGGTGTCTCCCGCGATCGACTCCGCGACGAGCACGCCACGATCGCGCGCGTGGCCCTCGAGGAGTCGCTCCACACCGCGGTGCTGATAGCCGAGCATGATCTCTAGGAACAGCACCCGCTCCCCGTGCGCCTGAAACCGGAAATGACCGGGTTCGATGATCCCGGCGTGGACGGGGCCGACGGCGACCTCGTGCACCTCCTCCCCGTCCACTCGAAAGAACGGATACACTTCGCGGTCCGTCGCGTCCGCCCGCCGGCCCGGCGGGAGATGATCCGGAGGATGCCGTCGGAGCGGCTTGAGCCAGGGGTGGCCCTCCGGAATCACACCGCACTGCTCGGCGATCTCGCGCTCGAACACGTGGGCCTGGGGGCAGGTCGTCGTCAGCGACTGGTAGCGATCCCCGACCGCGGTAGACGTCGCGCCGAGCTCTCCGCCGGCATCGTCGGCGAGGATCGCGACGAGGCGCGTGTCGTCGCTGCCCTCCGGCATGCCGAACAGCGATACGAGCCGCCACCCATCGGCCACGGCCTCCGTGATCGATTCACGGAAGGTCTCCACCGCTTCGAGGGGAACCGATGGGAGCGGGATGGCGCGGCGGTTGCGGAGGCCCAGGTCGCGGAAGCGGCTCATGGAGCCCTGCCGCCGAGGGCGAGGGCGGCGCGTGCCAAGACGTCCTGCAGCGGGCCCGGAATGTAGACGCCCAGCATTAACACGATTGAGGCGAGTACGAGGGGGCCCACCAGGAGCCAGGGGCTCTCCCGGACCGGAACGGTGCCCGGCTCGGGAGTGCCGAGAGCGACCCTGAACACGAGCACCGCCATCCCGATGAAGATGATCGCCAACATCAGGAGCATCACGGCGGCGATCCAGGGATGTCCGGCCTCGATCGCCGCACGCAGGATCGTGAACTCGCTCATGAACAGCCCGAACGGCGGCGAGCCCGTGACGGCGAAGAGACCCAGGACGAGCAGCGCCGTCGAGACGGGCAGCGTACGGGCCAGTCCCCGGTTGCCCGTCGCCGTCGAGCTGCCTGTGGCGAGCACAATATTCCCAGTGACGAGGAACACCCAACCCTTGCACAGTGCGTTGTTGACCAGGTGGAGCATGCTGCCGTACGTCCCGACCCCACCCAGCCCGAGCCCGAGCACGAGCAGCCCCATGTGTTCCACGCTCGAATAGGCCAGGAGCCGCTTCAGGTCGGTCTGGCCGATGATGAACACGGCCGCGACGGCGAGCGACAGGAGACCGAATCCGACGAGCACGGGTTGCACGAACGAGGCCAACCCCGCCGCCATCACCACCTCAGTGACGCGCGCGATCCCGAGGAAGGCGCAGCTCGTGAGCGCGCCCGCCATGAGGCCGCCGACGAGACTGGGCGCCTCTCCATAGGTGTCCGGCTTCCACGTGTGCATCGGGGCGAGCCCCATCTTCGTGCCGAAGCCGACGAGGAGGAACAGAAACGCGGCGCGCAACCATGCCGGGTGCAGCTCGCGGGCATGCTCGACGAGATCGGGGAGGACCAGGGGGCTCCCCGCGACGCCCACCTGCGCACTGGCGAGGAAGAACGTGCCGAGGAGCGCGAGCGCAATCCCCACAGACGAGATGACCAGGTACTTCCACGTCGCTTCGAGCGCGCGACGGTCTCGCCGCAGGAAGATGAGCGGCGCGACGGACAGCGTCGTCGCCTCCATTCCCACCCACAGCATCGCCAGGTGATGTGCCAGCGAGACCACCGACGCGGCGCCAAGGAACGCCAGTAGGCCCCCCGCGAACACGCCGCCGCTGCGCGGTTTCTCGCTCCGCAAGTATCCCACCGTGTAGACCACGGTAACCAGGAAGAGGACGCTGGCCAGTGTGAGGACGGTGAGTCCGAGCGAATCCGCGGCAAGCCAGCCGCCCAGGGCCGGGGGCGCCGGAGCGATCCAGAGAGACGTGACGAGGACGAGGTGAGCGGTCGCCACGGCGCCCACGAGGGCGACGGGGACGCGGCGCCCGCGGAATCGGAGCACCCCGAGCACGGACAGCGCGGTGATCAGGGGGAGGGCACAGATCGCGAGGAGGCGCATCAGTCGGTGAGCTCCGTGAGGCGCGTCGCATCGAGAGAATCGAACTCGCGATTGATGTGAAACACGACGATGCCCATGATGAACACGCCGACGAACACGTCGAGCAGCACGCCGACCTCGATGAGGAACGGCACACTCTCGGTCTGGGTCAGCCCGAAGAGGTAGATGCCGTTCTCGAGGATGAGGTAGCCGACCACCTGCGTCAGTGCCTTGCGCCGGGTGGTCAGCACGATGAAGCCGATCATCAGGGTCGCGAGCGAGACCGGGACGAGCAGCGGGTGCTGCACCGTCGGCAGGGGCAGGCGAGAGGCGATGGCGAACGCGAGGGCCACCGCGAGGGCGCCGAGCAGCTGCGAGGCGATGAATCCCACGAGCGGCTCGATCTCCCGCCGCACCGCTGCCTCGCGAATCGCCCGCGAGAGGAACCATGGCAGGACGATGGCCTTGACGACTACCGTCCCCAGTGCGAGACCGACGGCGTGCACCGAGAGCCGGGGGGCGAGCAGCAACGCCAGGAGGCCGAGCAGCCACCCTTGCGCCGCCAGGCCGCGGATGCAGCTGCTGAGCCGCGTGGTGCCGAGGATCGCGAGGTCCGAGAGTACGACTAACAGCAGGACGAGGTGGGCGGCGCCGTGCATGATCAATGGACCTGCAGGACGATGCCGAACAGCGCGAGCGCGGCGGCCCCGACAAGCAGCTGCGGCACCCGGGTCAGTCGGAGCCGTGCCATGACCGACTCCACCACACCGACCGCGACGGCCACGACCGCGAGCCCGGCGAGGAGGACCGCGACCGCCGCCGGCCCGGACAGTCCCGCCCGCGGGACGAAGACGCTGACGACCAAGACACCGAAGAGCGTGAGCTTGAGCGCGCTGCCGTACAGGATGAGCGCGAGGTCCGGGCCGCTGTGGTCGAGGACGATCACCTCGTGAATCATGGTCAGCTCCAGGTGCGTGGCGGGATCGTCCACCGGCACGCGGGAGTTCTCCGCCAGCAGGAGCACGAAGAGACTGATGCCCACGAGGCTCAGGGACGCGCCGGCGCGGGGCCACGCGGCCGCCAGCGGCGTCCCCAGCATGCCGCTCAGCGAGAGGTCGCCGGTCGCGAGCACGAGCGCGATGAAGCAGAGAAACAGCGTGGGTTCGGCGAAGCTCGCGATGGTGACCTCGCGGCTCGCGCCCATGCCCTCGAAACTCGAGCCGGTGTCGAGCCCCGCGAGCACGAGCGCGAAGCGCCCCAGCGCGACCAGCCCCGCGAACGCCACCACGTCGCCCGCGAAGGCAACAGGGGCTCCTCGTCCATCGAGCGGGAGGAAGAGCGCGGCCACGATCAGGGACGCGAGGACGACGACCGGGCCGGCCCGGAACACCCAGGTGGTCGTCCGGCTGTAGACCGTCCCCTTCCGAATCAGCTTCCAGAGGTCGTAATAGAGCTGCAGCACGGGCGCGCCTCGCCGGCCGGTCAGCAGCGACTTGGTCTTCACGGCGATGCCCGGCACCAGCGGGGCCGTGACGCCGACGATGCCCAGCGCAACCAAGCCTTCTGGAGTCACGGGTGCCTGCCGGCCACGAGGAGGTAGAGCAGCACGGTGACGACGGCCGCGACGACGTACAGCAGATACTGCGAGAGCCCGCCGCGCTGAATGGGGCGCAGCCGAGTCGCGGCGGTGCGCACGCCGTGCCAGGCCGGGAGAATGGCCCGGTCGAGCACCGGGTCAATTACATGGGTAGCGAATGTCGTCGGGGTGTGGTCCGGCCGTACGCCCGCGACCGAACGGAAGGCACCAAGCAGCGGAGCGGCGAACGACGAGGCGGTGTACGCCATTCGAGGGCTCGGCCTCGCGTAGCCGCACCCCCATGTCGCCGCCTCCAGACGCCGTTGCCGGCGACCGAACGCGCCGCGCAACGTCCACGCCGCCAGGAGGCCGACGGCCAGCGCGAGTGCGAACACCGTGGCGGGACCGGCGGCGGCGTCGATCTGGAGCCCTCCCCCGGCGGCGCCCGAGGGCAGGCCGGCGACCAGCGATCCCACACGGAGCGCCGGCGGCACGACAGCGATCGGGGAGAGCCCGATCACCACGCAGGCGACGGCGAGGCCGACCTGCGGGCGGAGCATGCCGCGGGCGGGCTCCCGGGCGGCGTCGGCGACAGAATCTCGCGCCGTCCCGAGGAAGAGAGCACCCACGACTTTCACGAAACACGCGAGCGCCAACGCGCCGATGAGGGCGAGCGCAGCGGCGGCTAGCCCGGCGACCTGCATGGCATCGCCGGTGCTCGCCCCGCGGAGCAGGGCCTGGTAGACCACCCATTCGCTCACGAACCCGTTCAGGGGAGGGAGCCCGACGATTGCGGCCGCGCCGATCAGGAATGCGGCGGCGGTGATGGGCATGCGGCGCGCGAGCCCCCCGAGCCGATCGACATCCCGCGTACCGGTGGCGTGGATCACCGAGCCCGCCCCGAGAAAGAGGAGGCTCTTGAACAGCGCGTGGTTAAAGGTGTGGAGCGCGGCCCCGGCGAAACCGAGCACCGCGATCACCGGATGCCCGTACGCCATGCCCAGTGCGCCCGCACCGATTCCGAGCAGGATGATCCCGATATTCTCGACGCTGTGGAATGCGAGGAGCCGCTTGATATCGTGCTGGGCGAGCGCCCACACCACCCCCAGCACGCCAGAGCACGCCCCGAGCGCGAGCACCACCCATCCCCACCACGGTGGCGGCGGACCGAACAGGACCACGACGCGCATCAGCCCATAGACCCCCATCTTGATCACGATGCCCGACATGAGGGCGGAGACGTGCGCGGGCGCCGCGGCGTGGGCCTCGGGCAGCCAGAAATGAAACGGGACGGCCCCAGCCTTGAGGCCAAAGGCGACGAGGGCCAGCACGAGGAGCATCCCGGTTCGACCGGTCGAGAACGGCGGGTGCGCGGCGAGGCCGGCAAAGCTCAGATCACCCGTCCCGGCGGCCCAGCTGGCGAAGAGGGCGAACAAGGTCAGCGTCCCGACGTGCGTCGCCACCACATAGATCATGCCGGCCCGGCGGACCTCGGGGCGCTCGTGCTCAAGCACGACGAGGAAGTAGGCCGCCACCGCCATTCCTTCCCAGGCGATGAGGAAGGGCACGGCAGCGCGAGCGGCGACGGCGAGGGCCAGGGCGGTCACAAGCAGCGCCAGGAGCAGATGGGCGGCACCGATGGCGCGGTGGCCACGTTGGTGGGCGAGATAAGTCAGCCCGTAAAACGCGCACGCCGCGCCCACGCTCAGGATCGCCAACAGAAACACGGCCGAAAGCGAATCGAGCCCGAAGACCCACGCCCCGAAGGGCGCGGCGGCCGGCAAGCTCGCGTCGGGCACGGCGGCGCCGGCCAGGACAGCCAACGCCAGCGCGGCGCCGGTGAGGCAGCCCGCGCCAAACAGGAGACGGAACAGCATCTCCCCGAGCGCCGGCCGCCGCGACAGCGCCGCCGCGGACACGCCGCCCATGACGATCAGAACGAGACTGATCCCAAGCCACGTCACCGGCCCACCCCTGGAAGCATGAGCAGGGCCAGGAGCACTAGCACAGTCGCCCCGATATAGAGAAGCGACCAGGTGACGCGGGCCTGATGGTAGCTCCGCAGGCGCTGGCTGGTGCGAGCGATGGCAGTGAAGATCGGATAATAGAGGCCGACGAGCGCGCGGTCCGGCGTCCGCGAGACCCAGCGAGTGACGCGTGGCCACATCGGAGTTCGGGGTGGGGGAGGGTCGGTGACATGGTCTTCTTCGGTGCGCAACATGGGCCGCAGGATGCGGGTGAGCGGCTCCGCGAACGAGGTCGACGTGTACTGCATCGCGACCGACGGGGTCGCGTACCCGCACCCCCACGTCGCACTCTGCCGCTGCAGGGACCGCCGCCCGATCGCACCTCGGAGCGCCAGCACGAGGACCGTGCTTGCCGTGAGCATTGGGACGACCACGGCGAGCGGTCCGAGGACGGCAGCAGCCGCCTGTGCATCGGCCGCCGGCGCAATGATGGTCACCGCCGCGCTGAGCGCGGCGGCGGCGCGGGCCGGTAGCGCGCTGATGGCGACACAGGCCGCCGCGAGCAGCAGGAGGGGGAGGACCATGGCCCAACTCGGACGCTGCACCGCTTCCGCCCCGGCGGTCCGCGGGGAGCCGAGGAGACCCACGCCGGCGACGCGAACGAAGCATACGGCGGCCAGGCCGCCGGTGAGCACAATGGCGAGGACGCCGCCTAGTAGGGTGATCCGGGCGATCCCCTGGAGCGCCACGGCCCCGAACAGGAGCCCGCGGAGCAGCAGCCACTCACTGGTGAAGAGGTTCAGGCCGGGGAGCGTCGCCATGGCCGCCGCTCCCAGGAGGAGCGCTCCGCCGACGAGCGGCCAGCGGCGCAAGAACCCGCCGAGGGCGTCAAGGCTACGGCTGCCGGCGCCCTGGGCGATCGCGCCGAACCCGAGAAACAGCAGTGTCTTTGCGAGCGCGTGGTTCCAGAGGTGGAGCAGCGCGGCCGTCCAGGCGAGGCCGGCGAGCACGGGAAGACCCTGCGCGGTCGCGAGGAGGCCGACGCCCATCCCGAGGGTCGTGAGGCCGGCGTGTTCCACCGTCGAGTACGCCAGCACGCGCTTCACGTCCCGCTGAGCGATGGCGAACGCGACGCCACCGGCCGCGCCAGCCGCTCCGAGCACGAGCAGGAGGTATCCCCACCACGGCGCCGGTGGGCCAAGCAGCGGGATGAAACGTGCCAGGCCGTAGAAGCCCATTGTGACCATGACCGCCGACATGAGCGCAGAGACATGGGACGGCGCGGCGGAATGGGCGTCCGGGAGCCACACATGCAGTGGGACGATCCCCGCCTTGGCGCCGAAGCCGATCAGGGCGAGGCCGAAGAGCAGCCCCGGCGGGACCGTTGACGGCGCGGAGAGGGCGGCGATTTCGAATGTGCGGCTTCCGGTCCCGAGGAAGAGCCCCAGCAGGAGGAGGGCTGCCGTCGCGAGATGCCCGGCGGCGAGGTACTGCAGTCCCGCCGCGCGGACAGTGGGGGCGTCGTGATCGGTCACTACGAGCGCCCAGGAGCTCAGCGTCATCAGCTCCCACGCGACGAGCAGGAGGAGGACGTCGTTTGCCGTGACGACGAGCCCCATGCTCAAGAGCAGAATGTTATAGGCCGCAAGCGATCCGCCGATCGGGCGGCCGTGGGCGTGGCGGCGCAGGTACGGAACGCCGTAGATGGCGCACAGCGCTCCGACGGCCGCGAGCGGCAACAGGAAGGCTGCCGCGAGCGGATCGAGACGCAAGGCGAGGGTGCCGGTGGGCACGCTCCACGGCGCGTGCCAGTACCGGGGCCCTTCGACGGCCAGCGTCTGCGCGCCCGCGACTCCAGCGGCGGCCGTGCCGACGATCGCGCCCCCGCTGCCAAGCAGCACGCCCACGAGGCTCCGGCGCAGCAGGAACGCGCCGCACGCCCCCACGGCCCAAGAGACGATGGCGATGGCGAGCGCGGTCACCGCCTCACGGCTCACCCGCTGGGGGCTGGAACACCCCGCTGGCCCGCCCCTCCACCGCCCGCACCTGGTCTTGAATATCTACCGCGGGGGAGCGCCGGACGAGCAGCCTGCGGAGCGTTTCGTCGTGGAGGACGAAGCCGAGCTGCCCCAGAATCCGAAGATGCGCCGGGACGTTCGCGCTGACCACCGTAAAGAGCGCGTGGACCGGCTTGCCGTCCACGGCATCGAAGTTCACGGCGTCCCGGAGGAGGCACAGCGTCACGAATGGGGCCGTGACGTGCAGCAGGATCGGGTTCCGCACGTGGGGGATCGCGATGCCGTCTCCAATCCCCGTGGACCCCATGGCCTCGCGGGCTTCGAGCGTCGTCGCGAGGAACTCCCGGTCGATGTCGGGTGGGAGCGGGAGGCGTTCGACGATTTCCCGCAGGACGCTCGCCTTGTCCCGGCCGCCCACGTCGTGGTGAATGCCGCCGGCGGAGAGCAGCTGCGACAGCGGCGGGACCTGCTCCGGTTGGCGCTGCGCCTGCTCCAGGAGGCTTCGCGAGACGGGGATGCCATTCTCGGTCGCCCACTCCCACAGCTCGATGGCGTTGAGATGGAGGCGCTCGTTCATCCGGTGGGCAGGGAGTCCGCGGCGGAGAATCCAGCGGCGGACCGTCGCTTCGTCGACGCGCAGGTACGAGGCTGCCTCGCGGATCGTCAGCTGCATCGTGTCTAGCTCGACGCGACCGGGACAGGAAAGATCGCCTCTTCCGTTCGGCGTACCAGATCCACAATGGCCCCCGCCGTCGGCAGCGTGCGTAGACCACGGAGCAGCTTCGGCTCGCGACACATGCGGGCCATCTTGGCGAGCAGGGAGAGGTGATGCCGCTCATCTCGCGCCAGCAGCAGGACCAGCGTGTCGGTGAGGCTGGCGTCCAGCGCGCCAAAGGCGATGGGGCGCTCGATTCGACCAAGGGCGACCAGGTCGTGGAACCGGAGCACCCGGGGAGTGGTCCGCGGGGTGTGCAACAGTGCGACGCCGTCGGGGAGCGCGGTCGAGCAGAGATTCTCGCGCTCGAGGATCCGCTGGACCAGCAACTCCGGGTCGATGAGCTCGGGGAAGTGGATGTGGGCAACGAACCCGCGGATGACGGTGACGCGATCCCCAGCCGGCAGCGGGATCAACGCGTTCGCTTCGTCGAGAAGAGCCCCTAGCCGCACGTCGTCATCCCTCGTCCCCCTGCTGACCTGGCGCAGGTCCTCGGGCGCCAGCTGACCCATGTGCAGATCGATCCACTCGTCGATCGCCGCCTGTCGGAACCTCCATTGGCCGCCGATCTTGGTCGCCGGCAGCTCGCCGCGCTCGAGCAGGCGATAGATGCTCCGCTGCGAGAGCTGGAGGAACTCGGCGAGTTGCTTCGCGGTCAGAAGGTCCGGCATCCGGTCCTTAAGGCGGCTTTCGAGGGAACGCGATCGGCTCGAGGTGGCTCTGGGGCTGGCCAATATGACAAAAATCGCCAGCTTATGTCAACAGAACTCGTGACTTGCTCACTCGACCTCGTCCGAATCACTGGGAGCAGGAGTGCTGCAAGCGCGAGATCCTCGAGGTCACGTCGCCGATGCCCGGGATTGCTCGCAGCGCCTCATCGCGATACTGGTCCGCATGGAGATGAGGGTCGGGGATGCCCAGATTCAGGCTCCGCTCGCGGCCGCTCCTGGGCACACGAGCCTGGCCACACCGCGGCGTGGGTTGAGAAAGTGGTGTGATCTAGGCAGGTTTGACACCCCCGGCGCCGTAGCCAAGTGGTAAGGCAGAGGTCTGCAAAACCTCTATTCGTCGGTTCGATTCCGACCGGCGCCTCTATGCGCACGCCCCCCCGTATCCTGTTACTGGGCGGGCTCCTCTTGGGGCTCGGTGCGAGCTTGGCGTCTGCCCAGCGGACCCGGGGCCGCGAGGGGTTTTGGCTCAGCTTCGGGCTCGGGTACGGTTCGGCGCGTGAGCGGTGCGGCACCACGACGCCGCCGTACGGCTGCAACGACACGACGGTGAGCGGTATTACCGGCTACCTGCGCTTGGGGAAAACGCTGAGCCGGCACCTGCTCCTGGGCGGCGAGTTCGCGGCCTGGTACCACGACTACACCTTCGGCGCCGAGTCGCTCACCGGGATCGCGGCGGTGCTGATCTACTATCCCGTCGCCTCCGAAGGCTTCTTCGTCAAGGGCGGCGGCGGCCTGTCGAACTACTACTTCAGCCCCGGCGGCGGCTCGATCAGAGGGACGGGGCTGGGTCTCGTCGGTGGAGTGGGTTACGACTTCCGCATCGGCCGCAACTACTTCGCCGTTACCCCGACGGCGGACGTCTGGTACGGCAGGGTCGGAGACCTCAGGACCCACGGGTCGCTGTGGGCGACGGGATGGAAGCAGGTGATCCTGAGCGTCGGAGTGGGCGTCACCTTCCCCTGACCCGCCCACCCCCCATGGTGGGTTTGGGGATTCGGAGTCTCCTTGGAACCCACCCTGGAGTTTCTCGGCGCCGCGGGAACGGTCACCGGGTCGATGCATCTCGTCACGACCGGCGGCCGGCGCATCCTCCTGGACTGCGGTCTGTTCCAGGGTCTGAAGCAGCTGCGCCTGCGCAACTGGGCGCCGCGGTTGCCCGATCCCCGCGCGCTCGACGCCGTCGTCCTGACCCACGCCCACATCGACCACTCCGGCTACTTGCCGCTGCTCGCGCGGCAGGGCTTCCGCGGGCCCGTGTACTGCAGCGCGGCGACCGGCGACCTGCTGCGGGTGTTGCTGCCCGACTCGGCCCATCTCCAGGAGGAAGAAGCCGAGCGTGCCAACCGGCGCGGGTACTCCAAACACCATCCGGCGCTCCCGCTGTACACCGCCGCGGACGCCGCGGCCGCGCTCGGTCTCATCGAGCCGCGGCGCTTCGACGCCCCATTCCCCGTCGCTCATGGAGTGCGCGGCACGCTGCGGCGGGCCGGCCACATTCTCGGCTCGGCGACGGTCGAGCTGCAATGTGAGGGTGACCACCCGCTCCGGCTCGTCGACAGCGGCGACCTGGGGCGCTACGACCGGCCGGTCCTGCGGGACCCGGACCCCGTACCGGCGGCGGACGTGCTGCTGCTCGAATCGACGTACGGCGACCGCACCCACCCCGGCGGCGGGGAGGATGAGCTGGCGCGCGTGGTCCGAGAAGGCGCCGCCCGGGGCGGCGCCATCGTGATGCCGGCGTTCGCGGTCGACCGGGCGCAGGAGCTGCTCTGGATGCTCCATCGCCTGGAGCGAGCGGGTCGGGTCCCACCACTTCCTGTGTACGTCGACAGCCCGATGGCGATCGAGGTGGGGGAAATCTACCGGCGCTACCCCCAGGAGCTCGATCCCGACGTCGGGCAGCTGGAGACGACACACACGCATCTCACGCGCACGCCTGCGGAGTCGAAGCGGCTGAACGATCTGGTGGGGCCGGCGATCATCCTGTCGGCCAGCGGGATGGCGACCGGCGGCCGGATCCTGCATCACCTGGCGCTGCGGTTGCCGGACCCGCGGACGACGGTGCTCCTCGTCGGTTTCCAGGCGGCCGGCACACGCGGTCGCGCGCTGCAGGAGGGGGCGGTCGCGCTCCGGATCTTCGGCCGGGAGGTGCCGGTGCGCGCGCGGGTAGAGACCATCGAGTCCCTGTCGGCGCACGCGGACCAGGGGGACATCTTGCGCTGGCTGGCGGGCTTCACGGCGCCACCGCGGCAGACGTATCTGGTCCACGGCGAGCCGGAGGGGGCCGCGCGGCTCGCGGACGTGATTCGGGCGCGGCTGGGGTGGGATGTCCGGGTCGCTGTGGACGGAGAACGGGTGGCGCTCTGACGGCCAACGCTCATCGCTGATGGCTCCCTCACCGACACCTCAGGCGGTCTTCATGCGGTCGCGGCGAGGTTCCAGACACCAAGCAGTCACGGAGCTTCGTATGAAAGTCGCCGAGCTGATGCAAACGAGCCTCAAGACGATCAGCACCGAGGCCACGATCGCCGAAGCGGTGGAGGCGCTTGCCGAGGCGCAGGTGTCCGCGCTCCCCGTCCTGGACCGCTACGGCCGGGCGGTGGGGATCCTATCCACGCGGGACGTGCTGAAAGCCGAGAGCGGGTGCGCGACCCCGGTGGAGCGCGAGCGGCTGTTCGAGGAGACGGCGGTGCTCGAGATCATGGCCCCGTGGCCGGTCACGATCGAGCCCGACGCGGATGTGCGCGACGCCGCCCGCGAGATGCTGTATCTCGAAGTGCAACGCCTGTTCGTGGAATTCGAGGGCGCGCTGGTCGGGGTGATTTCGCAGACCGACATCGTCACCGCGGTGGCGACGGCGAAGCTATAGCCGCCTCCGACCCTGGCCTGGGCGGGTTCGCATCCGTACTTTCCCCCGGCCATGGTCAGCAAACGCCCACGCCGCCGCACGAAGCGCACGACCATCGAAGGGGCCCGCGTCCGCGGCCGCTTCGAGCGTCTGCTCGACGCGGCACTATCCATCTCCTCCCAGCATGCGCTGGATGCCGTGCTCCAGCAGGTGGTGGATTCGGCGTGCGACGTGGTGGGCGCGCGCTTCGCCGCCCTGGGCGTGCTGAACAAGGATGGCGACGGCCTGTCCCAGTTCGTGACCTCGGGGCTTTCCGAAGAGGTCCGGGACCGAATCGGGGCGTTGCCGACCGGCCACGGACTGCTCGGGCTGCTGATCCGGGATCCCAAGCCGCTCCGCACGGCAGACATCAACCGCCACCCCAAGCGCTACGGTTTTCCGCCTCACCATCCGCCGATGAAATCCTTCCTGGGGGTGCCGATCGTCGCCCACGGGCAGGTGTTCGGTAATCTCTACTTGACGGAGAAGATGGGGACCAAGGAATTCTCGGATGAAGACGAGGCGATCGCCGTGCTGCTCGCCGCCCAGGCCGCGGTCGCCGTGGAGAACGCGCGCCTCCTCGAGGAGACGAAGGGGCTGCTCGCGCAGGTCCAGGCGATGCAGCGCAACCGCGATTTGTTTTTTGCCATGATGAATCACGAGCTGCGCAACGCTCTTACGGGAGTGTACGGCTGGGCGGAGCGGCTCGTGCGCGCGAGAGACGGCGCCCCTGTGTCGCACGCCGCGCGGGAGGTGTACGAGGCGGCCGACCGGACCATCACGCTGCTGAACAACTTTCTCGACCTCACCCGGCTCGACGCGGGCAAGGTGCGCCCAGTGTGGCGCGAGGTGGACCTGCGTGGTGCGGTGGAGCGCGTGTTGGCCGGGATCGAGCCCGCCGCCTCCCAGAAGCGGCTCCATTTCGATCGGGAGCTACCTGGGACGGGCGGCACGCTGCGGACCGATCCGGTGCGCTTCGAGCAGATCGTCATGAACCTGCTCTCCAACGCCGTGCGGCACAGCCCCGAGGGCGCCGCGATCACGATCCGCGTGGAAGGGAGCGGTGCCGGGGTGCGGCTCCTGGTCGTCGATCGCGGGCCCGGGGTGCCGAAGGAGCTCTACGACCGGATCTTCGAGCCGTTCGAGCGCTTCGACCCGCACTCCGGGATCGGGACGGGCCTGGGCCTCCCCGTCTCCCGGAGGTTGGCGGAGGTGCTGGGGGGCACGCTGGACGTGTCGGAGACCCTGGGCGGTGGGGCGACGTTCACGCTCGACCTGCCGCCCGCGCCGCCGCAAGCATGAAGATTTCTTCAGGTCATCTTTAGAATTGGTTCAGCGCCATTCTACTAGTCTGCGTCTCATGAAAATCCTCGTTGTCGAAGACGACCGGAAGGTCGCGGGCTTCATCGAGCAGGGGCTGCGCGAGGAGGGCTACGCGGTGGATGTCGCGCCGGACGGCGACGAAGCCACCATGCTGGCGCACGTCTATGAGTACGACATGATCGTGCTGGACGTCATGCTGCCCAAGAAGACCGGCCTCCAGGTGGCGGCCGAGCTGCGGCGGGAGGGGCGGGCGACCCCGATCCTGATGCTCACGGCCCGGGACACGACCGAAGACGTGGTGCGGGGCCTCGATTCCGGCGCCGACGACTATCTGACGAAGCCGTTCAAGTTCGACGAGCTGCTGGCGCGGGTGCGGGCGCTGGTGCGGCGCGGCGGTGCGAACCGCACGGAGCTGCTCTCCTATGGGCCGGTGGAGCTCGATCGTCTCAAACACAAGGTGCGGGTGAACGGCAAACGCATCGACTTGACCCCGAAGGAATTCCAGCTGCTCGAGCACTTTCTGATGCGGCCGGAGGAGGTCATCCGGCGCACCGAGCTCTTGGAAAAGGTGTGGGACCTGCACTTCGACCCCGAGAGCAACGTGGTCGACGTGCACGTCGGAAACCTCCGCCGTAAGCTGCGCGAGGCGGCGGGGGTCGAGCTGCTCCAGACCGTCCGCGGCGTCGGCTTCCGGCTCCAGCTCCCGGAGCGCGCCGAGGCGTGAGCCGCTTCCTCCGGCGGACGCTCGCCGCGAGGTTCGCGGCGACGATGGCCGTCGGACTGGTCGCGGCGGCCGTCGTAGCCTATTGGGGCACGTGGCGGGTGCTGGAGCAGCAGCTCGACCATTCCCTCCTGGCCGGCGCCTTCCTGGTGAGCCAGGATCTTGGCCGCGGCAAGGCCCCGGAGCCACTGATGGCGGCCGACCCCGCGAACTACGAGCGCGACGTCAACCGCTACATCGTCCTGTGGGACTCCGTCGGGACCCCGCTCCTGACCATCCCCATCGCCGCCCACGATCTGCCGTTCGACCCCGCGGCGCTCGCCGCCGCGCGGAGCGGGCGGGAAACATGGGCCGCCGGCCGTTGGAACGGCCGCGCGATCCGCGCCGTGTACCTGCGGGTCGTGCGCCCGGGGGCGCCGGCGGGTCAGGTGCTCCAGGTCGCCGCCTCGCTGCGACCGATGGCGGGCGTGCGCCGGGACCTGATCGTCGCGCTGGTCATCGTGGTGCTCGCCGGGACGGGTGCGACCATGGTCGGCGCCTGGCAGCTCGCGGGCTCGGCGGTGGCACCGGTCGAGGCGATCACCGCGCAGGCCACCCGGATCGAAGCGGGCACCTTGGACCAGCGCATCGCGGCACACGCGGACACCGAGGAGTACAAGGACCTCGTCGCCGTGTTGAACCGGATGCTGGAGCGTCTGGACCGGCAGTTCCGCGCGCAGCGCCGCCTCACGGCCGACCTGAGCCACGAGCTGCGCACGCCGCTCACGGCGTTGCGCGGAGAGATGGAAGTCGCGCTGCGGGCGGACCGCACGCCGCGTGTGTATCAAGGCGTGCTGCGCAGCGCGCTCGAGGAGATCGACCGGCTCTCCGCCATGAGCGAAGACATGCTGCTCATCACCCGCGCCGACTCGCATCTCGTGACCGCGCAGCGGCACCCCACCGACCTGAACGCGCTGGTGGACCGCGTCCTGGAGGAATTCCGGGGCCGCATCGAGGAGAAGGAGCTCGCCGTCGACTGGAGTCCGGACCCGGCCGCCGCGCAGGCGTCGATCGACCCCGGCCTGGTGACCACGCTGGTCGAGCACCTGGTCGACAACGCCGTGAAGTTCACGCCCATCGGTGGGCGGATCGCACTGGCGACGGCATCCCGGGACGGCGGGGACGCAATCCGATTCCAGGTGCAGGACTCGGGTCCGGGGATCGCGCCGGAAGACCTGCCGCACGTGTTCGAGCCGTTCTACCGCGCCGACCAGGCCCGCAGCCGCGACACGGGGCACGGGCTGGGGCTCGCCCTCGTGGCCGCGGTCGCCCGCCTCCACGGCGGCGCGGCGCGCGCCTTCAATTGCGACGGCGCCGGCGGAGCGGGAGGGAGCGGAGCCCGCGTCGAGGTGGATCTCCCCATAGTCACTCCAGCCTGAGGGAGCCGACAACATGTCCGACGAGTCCCCGCTGCCCGGCGGGCATCCCAAGGGAACGCTCGTGCTCATCGGCCTGTACGGCCTGTTGTTCGCCGTCGGCTGGTTCGCGTTCTACGTGCTGATCTACCTGCGTCGCGGCGGGGTGACCCCATGAGCGTCCCCGTCTATGAGAGGATCTGGATGCGGGCCTCCGGCATCCTGATCGTCGCGTTCATTACCACGCTGGCGGCCGGCCTCGCGGCCGGGGCCCTCCAACCGCCGAGCCACGTCGAGACGATCGACCCGGCCAAGGTCTGGACCGATCCCCGCTTCGCGCAGACCGGCGTCACCGTGGATACACACGGCGCCACCGTCATCGCGGTGGGGATGATGTTCGCGTTCGTGCCCGGCGAAATCCGGGTGCCGGCCCACAAGCCGGTCACCTTTCGTCTGACCAGCGTCGACGTCACGCATGGCTTCGAGATCGTCGGCACCAACGGCAACACGATGGTCGTGCCCGGGTACGTGAGCCAGTTCACGACCACGTTCGACCGCCCCGGGGAGTACCTGATCGTCTGTAACGAGTATTGCGGGCTCAGCCACCATCTCATGTCGGCCAAGCTGATCGTCGAGGAGGCGAAGCCGTGAACCGCGGCGACCGCCTTCCGCTCGCCCACCTCTGGGTCGCGATTCTCGCCTTCGGCGCCGCCGCGGGGATGGCCCTGATGCAGGCGCTCTCCCGCGCGAGTCTCGAGCTGCCGTGGCGTTCCCCCAAGCTGTACTACCTCTCGGTGACGGCGCACGGCGTCCTGATGGCGATCGTCTTCACGACGTTCTTCATCATGGGGTTCGGCTACGTGGTGGCCACGCGCACGATGGATCGCCCGGTCCGCGGCCCCCGCCTCGCCTGGGCCGGCTTCTGGCTCGCCCTCGCGGGCACGCTCGCAGCGGCCGCGGCGATCCTCACTGGACGGGCGACGGTGCTGTACACCTTCTACCCGCCTCTCATGGCCCATCCGGCGTTCTACATCGGGCTCGCCCTGCTGGTGGTGGGGTCCTGGTGCTGGGGCGCGGTGATGGTGTGGAGCTACGTTGCGTGGCGGCGCGAGCACCCGGGCCAGGCGACCCCCCTGGCCATGCACGGCATGCTGGCCACGGTGATCGTGTGGTTCATCGCGACCATCGGGGTCGCCGCCGAAGTGCTCGTGCTGCTCATCCCCTGGTCGCTGGGGCTGGTGCGCACGGTGGATCCGGTGCTCGCGCGGACCCTGTTCTGGTATTTCGGCCATCCGCTGGTCTACTTCTGGCTGCTGCCGGCGTACGTGGTCTGGTACACCGTGCTCCCGAAGGTCGCGGGCGGCAAGCTGTTCAGCGATCCGCTGGCGCGGCTGGTGTTCGTGCTGTTCATCGTGCTCTCCACCCCGGTGGGGTTCCATCACCAATTCATGGACCCCGGCGTGCCGGCGTCGTGGAAGGCGCTGCACGCGTTCCTCACCTTCGGCATCCTGTTCCCGAGCTTCGTCACCGCGTTCACGGTGACGGCGTCGCTCGAGGTCGCGGGGCGGATGCGCGGGGGAACAGGGCTGCTCGGCTGGCTCAAGAAGCTGCCCTGGGGCGATCCCCTGTTCTCGAGCGTGGCCCTCGCGATGATCCTGTTTGCAGGCGGCGGCTTCGGTGGCGCGATCAACGCGTCGTTCGGAATGAATGCGGTGGTGCACAACACCGCGTGGATCCAGGGGCATTTCCATCTGACGGTGGGCAGCGCCGTCGCCCTCACGTTCATGGGCACGGCGTACTGGCTGATGCCGCGGTTGCTGGGGCGCGAGCTCGAGCTCGGGTTGCTCGCCAAGATCCAGCCCTATATCTGGTTCGTGGGGATGATGTGCTTCTCGTTCTCCAACCACATCACCGGGTTGATGGGCATGCCGCGGCGGATCTACGACCCCGCCTACGGTGGGGACGCCGTCGCGGCCGGCTGGCGGGCGCTCACCGCCGTGTCGGCCGTAGGCGGGCTGTTGCTGTTCATCAGCGCGGCCTTCTTCATGATGGTCATGCTCGGCACCGGGCTGGCCGGCAAGCGGAAGGCCGCCGAGCCCGTGGAATGGGCCGAGCCGCTGCACCCCGCGAACCCGCGCGCCACGCTGCTCGACCGCTATGGGCTCTGGGCCATCGTCGCGGTGGTACTGGTCGTGATCGCCTACGCCTACCCGCTCTGGGTACACCTGCGCATGGAGCGGTTCGGCTCCCCCGGTTTCTCGCCGTTCTAATGGACCGGCGACTGCTGCGGCGCTACCCGCTGGTGGCCTTGGCCGCCCTCGGGCTCGTGGTGGGGGTCGCCGCCCGCCTGGTCTTCGGGTCCCACCGAACGGCGGACGGCATCTTCCTCGTCACCCTGATCCTGGGGGGCGGGCCACTGGTGGTGC
This sequence comes from Gemmatimonadota bacterium, assembly GCA_041477065.1. Classification (GTDB taxonomy): domain Bacteria; phylum Gemmatimonadota; class Gemmatimonadetes; order Gemmatimonadales; family GWC2-71-9; genus 13-1-40CM-70-15. Next base: position 15,570 of record JBGOUQ010000001.1, on the reverse strand, counting down.
AGACACTGCGCGGGTTGCTGCGGGGGCGCTTCGCGGCGGACGTGGTCGCGATGCTCGCCATCGTCACGGCGGCGTTGCTGCACCAGTACTTCGCCGGCGTAGTCATCGTCCTGATGCAGTCGGGAGGCGAGGCTCTGGAAGCCTATGCCATGAGCCGGGCGTCGAGCTCGCTCGAAGCGCTGCTGGCGCGCGCGCCCAAGACCGGACACCGGGTTGAGGACGGCCGGATCATCGAGGTGCCGGTCAGCGAGATCCGCGTCGGGGACCTCCTCCTGCTCCGGCCCGGAGACCTCGTGCCGGTGGACGGGGAGGTGGTGGAGGGCGCTTCGTCCGTGGACCAAGCGGCGCTGACGGGCGAGCCGCTGCCGATCCGGGCGACGCCGGGGACGGCGCTCATGAGCGGCAGCGTCAACCTGGAAGGCGCCCTCCGGGTGCGGGCGCTGCGGCCGAGCGAGCAGAGCCAGTATCAGCAGATCGTCCGCCTGGTGGAGCGGGCGCGTCAGGAGAAGCCGCCGATTCAGCGGCTCGCCGACCGGTTCGCGGTGTGGTTCACGCCGGTGACGCTGGTCATGTGCGGGGTGGCCTGGCTCCTGACCCACAACCCGGCCAGCGTCCTGGCGGTGCTGGTCGTCGCGACCCCGTGCCCCTTGATTCTCGCGACGCCGGTCGCGGTCATCGCGGCGATCAGCCGCGCGGCCGAGGCGGGGATCATCGTCAAGACGGGGGCGGCCATCGAGCAGATCGGCCGCGTGCGGGCCGTCGTGTTCGACAAGACCGGAACCCTGACCCTCGGCCGGCCGACGGTGGCGGCCGTTCGGGCGCTGAACGGTCGCACGCCCGAAGAAGTGCTGCGCCTGGCCGCAGCGGTCGAGCAGCTCTCCTCTCACCACTTGGGGCGGGCGATCGCCGAGGCCGGCCGGGAGCGCTTCCCGCGCCTGCCGCCCGCCGACGAGTTCCGGGAATTCCCGGGGCAGGGCGTGAGTGCCCGGGTGGATGGGCACGCCGTCGATGTCGGGTCGGCGGCGTTCCTGGCCGGTCGCGGCGTGAACGTCCCGGAGGGCGACGCGGAGGTGACCACGGCGTTCGTGGCGCTCGACGGCCGGCTGGCGGGCTCCGTGGCGTACGCCGACCGGCTCCGGCATCAGGTGCCGGGGCTGATGCAGCGTCTGGTGGTGCTGGGGATCACCGAGACGGTCATGCTCACGGGGGATCGGCAAGCGAGCGCCGAGACCATCGCCGCGCAGTCGGGGATTCGCACGGTGCGGGCGAATCTGCTGCCGGCCGACAAGGTGAGCGTGATTCGCGAGCTGGAGCAGCATTTCGGGCCGGTGCTGATGGTGGGCGACGGCATCAACGACGCGCCCGCGCTCGCGACGGCGACCGTGGGGGTGGCGATGGGGGCGCACGGCACGGCGGTATCGGCCGAGGCCGCGGATATCGTGCTGATGGTGGACGACATCTCCCGCGTCGGGGACGCGGTGGCGATCAGCCGGCGGATGCGGCGCATCGCGTTGCAGAGCATCGGGGTGGGGCTGGGGGTGAGCATGGGGCTGATGGTGGTCGCCAGCTTCGGGCTGATCGTACCGGCGGTAGGGGCGTTGCTGCAGGAAGCGCTCGACGCGGCCGTGATCCTCAACGCGCTGCGAGTGCGCTGAGAGGCACTGTGACGCAGTGGCACAGAGGCACAGACGCACAGAGGCATAGTGGCATAGTGGCACAGAGGCACAGTAGCGCGCCGCCGGTGCTGATCGGCGAGGCGAAGATCGCCGCCCGCGTGGCGGCGTTGGCCGAGCAGATCGACCGGGAGTCCGCTGGCATGGACGAGCTGGTCGTCGTCCCGGTGCTGCGCGGCGCGTTCATCTTCGCCGCCGATCTGACGCGCCGCCTGCGCACGCCCTGTGCGGTGGACTTCGTCGCGTTAGCGAGCTACCAGGGTGCCGTGTCGAGCGGGGCGGTGCGGCTGGTCATGGATCTGCGCTCCGACATCGCCGGCCGGCATGTGCTGATCGTCGAGGACATCGTTGACAGCGGCCGCACGCTCGCCTACCTCGCAGGGCTGCTGCGCTCGCGCGGGCCCGCATCGCTGCGGACCTGCACCCTCACCCACAAGGCGGCCCGCCAAGAGGTCGCCGCACCGCTCGACTACGTGGGGTTCGAGATCCCGGACCGGTGGGTCGTCGGCTACGGACTGGACTACCAGGACCGCTTCCGCACCCTGCCGTACATCGGGGTGGTGGAGCCGGACGACGCTGCTTTGCCTAGGTGAATCGCAGCACCGCCGCCATGCCGTCGATCGTCTTGGCGATCTCGGAGTCGCGGATCGTGACGACCGTCGCACCCCGCCGCCTGGCCTCCTCGATTACCGCTCCGACCACGTCCGTCACGGCCTCAGGTTCGCCCTCCCCCCGGCAGTCGGTCGCCGAGAGGACCAGGCGCCCTGATGCGCTGCAACGGAACCCGCCGCCGCGCACGTCGCCGCGCACGAGCAGCGTCTGGACCTGGTCCTTGGCCAGTGCGCGGAGCACGGCCCGGGTGCCGTTCTCGGCCCGGCCGGTTCCCAGGTGCTCCTCCAGGGTCCGGACGATTCCGCGCTCCACCTCGCGCAGGTGCGCCAGCCGGAGCTCTGCGGTGGCGCGCTGCACGCCGGCCGGCGTCACTTCCGTCGGGTTGAGCCGGGCGGTCCCGATGACACGCGCCGCGAGCGTCGCCGGCAGGGCGTGCCGCAACCCGGCGGCGGTGTCCCCCGGTCCCGCGAGCACCACGCCTTCCGCCGGATGCACACGCTCGTACGCTTGCAGCCGTTGGGCCACGGCCCGAAAGTGCCGCCGCTCCTCCTCGCGGAGGCGGTTGTGGTAGTCCCGCTCGCCCCAACCGGGGCTATCTTGCCGGTCGCTGTGGTACTTGCCACCGCGCATGGACGGCAACTGGAGGTCCGGAAGCTCGGTTGCCTCGGACGCCGTGACCTCGAAGAAGCGGGTGTGGGCGCGGTCGAGCACGACGGTCAGCACGGTGTCGGGCATCTCAGGTAATCTCCATGCCTCATTGCTTCATTGGTGCGTCTTGACCGCGCCCTGGAGGCGGCGCGCGTGATCCTGGAGGCGCCGCCGGGCGGCTTCGAAGGCACGCTGTAGCGCGGTCTCGAGGTCTTCGCGGGGTTGTCGGGTGACCGCGATCTCCCCACCCGGGACGGCGAGGTCGATGCGCACGCCATAGGAGGTCGCGTCAGAGCGGTGGCGGTGTTGGGGGACGTCGATCGTCACGCGGCAGCTCACGATGCGGTCGTAGAAGTGCGTGAGCCGGGCCACGCGTTCCCGGATATCCCGATCCGCCTCCGCCGAGAGCGTCGTGTGGTGGAGCGCGATCCGGACGAGCATGGCCGGTGCCCTACGGCACGAACCGGTACGACAGACCCACGGCGATCGTGACGTCGACCAGCGTGGTGTTGATCCGACTGCCCGCGAACGGGCCGCCAACCTGGCCCTGGTAGATCATGCCGCGGTCCCAGTTGTAGACCAGACCTTTGACCTCGCCGAAGACCTCGGTGCGAGAGCGTGGAATCGCGTAGGCAAGGCCTCCACCGAACGTCCCGGCCACCTTTGTGAACGGCGCGATCGTCCCCGTCTTGCCCAGCTCGTCGATCGAGATCGCGCCGCCGCCCAGGAACACGAACGTCGCGTAGGCCTCGACGGGATAGCGGAGCTCGAGGTGGGCCCCGTAGAAGAGGCGGTTGAAATCCCCTCCTCCGAACGTCGTCAGCCCACGCGCGGTGCTGCGGGTGTAGGTGACGTCAGCGTGAATGCCGACGTACGGGCTCAACTGCAGACCGAGCGTCGCCCCGACGTTGTAGCTCGGCCTGAAGTCGGCCGTCCCCGCGTTGTTGAAGTTCACCAGGTGGGTGTAGGCGCCGGCGTAGCCCCCGAGCACGACCGACCGCCCTCCCCCCTGACCCGCGAGGGGTGTCGCGAGGAGCCCGATCAGGATCGCGGGCGCGCAGTGCGGCATGCGGTTCATGGTCCCTCCATTCCTCAGCCTGGCTGTAACCCTAGCGGGCGGCGCCTGAAGCGATCGTGAGGTGGGGCCGAAGATCGGAAAGCCTGAAGGGGGCTTCAGGGTGACTTCAAGCCGGAGTGCGCGGGTGGCGGGTAGGTTGCGGCTGGAGCTCCCATGCGCACCACACTGGAGCAAGTCCCGTCCGCCTCCGCGCCGACCACGCCGCCGCCACGCGACGTCGTGTTCCGGGCGCGGAACCTCTGCAAGACCTATCGAATGGGCGAGGTGGAGGTGCACGCGCTGCGCGCGGTGGACCTCGACTTGTATCGGGGTGAGCTGGTCGTCATCCTCGGTCCCTCGGGAAGCGGCAAGTCCACCCTCCTCAACATCCTGGGCGGGCTCGACGTGCCGACCAGCGGCACGGTCCACTTCTTCGAGCACGACCTCACCGCCGCCGCCGACCGCGAGCTGACCCGGTTTCGCCGAGAGCACGTCGGGTTCGTGTTCCAGTTCTACAACCTCATTCCCAGTCTGACCGCGCGGGAAAACGTCGCGCTCGTCACCGAGATCGCCGAGCGTCCCATGGACCCGGTCGAGGCCCTGCGCCTCGTGGGGCTGGACGAGCGGCTCGACCATTTTCCGGCACAGCTCTCGGGCGGCGAGCAGCAGCGGGTGGCGATCGCCCGCGCCGTCGCCAAGCGTCCCGACGCGCTGTTGTGCGACGAGCCGACCGGTGCCCTGGACTACGAGACCGGCAAGGTCGTGCTGGACGTGCTGGACCGACTGAACCGCGAGCTCGGCACGACGACCGCGGTGATCACGCACAACGCGAGCATCGCCGCCATGGCCGACCGGGTGATCCGCCTACGCAGCGGCCGCATCACCGACATCCACCACAACGAGCGGCGCGCGAGCGCCGGCGAGATCTCGTGGTAGCGCGCCTGTCGGCCCTCGACCGGAAGCTGCTCCGCGACCTGTGGCATCTGCGCGGGCAAGTAGCGGCGATCGGGGCGGTCGTCGCGTGCGGGGTCGCGATCGTGGTGACCACGCGCACGTCCTACGTGTCCCTGCTCGAGTCCCGGGCCGCCTACTACACCACCTACCGTTTCGCCGACGTGTTCGCCCATCTGGTGCGCGCGCCGGAGACGCTGCGGCCACGCCTCGCAGCGATGCCGGGGGTCGCCGCGGTCGAGACCCGCGTCGTCACCGCCGTGATGCTCGACGTGCCGGGGCTGCCGGAGCCCGCCACAGGGCGCCTCGTGTCCGTGCCGAAAGGCGGGCGCCCCACGCTGAACGATCTCCACATACGAAGCGGACGCTGGCCCGAGCCGGGGCGGCGGAACGAGGTGCTCGTCAGCGAAGCATTCGCCGCGGCGAATCATCTGACTCCGGGAGACTCGCTCGGGGCGGTGCTCAACGGGCGTTGGCAGCGGCTGCGCATCGTCGGCGTGGCGCTCTGTCCGGAGAACGTGTACGAAATCGGGGAAGGCGGCGTGTTCCCCGACAACCGCCGCTTCGGCGTCCTGTGGATGAGCCGGGAGGCCGTCGGTCCCGCGTTCGACCTGGTGGGCGCCTTCAACGATCTCTCGGTCGCGCTGGCCCCCGGCGCGAGCGAGCCCGACGTGATCGCCCAGCTCGACCGCGCGCTTGAGCCGTACGGCGGGCTCGGGGCCTACGGCCGCGGCGAGCAGGTCTCGGCACGGTTCCTCAACGACGAGATCGCCCAGAATCGTGTCTCGGGGACGGTCATTCCCGCGATTTTTCTGGGGATAGCGGCGTTTCTGCTCAATGTCGTCCTGGCGCGACTCGTCGGCACAGAGCGCGAGCAGATCGCCGTGCTCAAGGCGTTCGGGTACGGCGACTGGGTGGTGGGGTGGCACTACCTGAAGCTCGCCCTCGTGGCCCTGCTCCTTGGAGCGGTCGCCGGCATCGCGCTCGGCCTCTGGTTCGCCGCCAGCGTGAACGCCCGCTACGCGGCCTACTACCGGTTTCCGGAATTCGTTTTCCGGCTGGATTGGACCGCGGTCGCCATCTCGCTGCTCGTTACCGCCGGCGCGGCCCTCGTGGGCGCCGCGGGCGCCGTCCACCGCGTGGTGGCGCTCCCGCCGGCGGCGGCGATGAGCCCGGAGCCCCCCGCGCGCTTCGGGGCGGGGCCGCTCGAGCGGCTCGGGCTGCACCGGTGGCTTGCGGCCCCGGGCCAGATCATCGCCCGCAACTTGGAGCGGCGGCCGCTCAAGGCCGCATTCTCCGCGCTCGGCATCGCCCTCGCCGCGGCGATTCTCGTGGTCGGGCATTTCTTCGTCGACGCGATGAACTACATGGGGGACGTGCAGTTCCGCCGCGTGCAGCGCGAGAATCTGACGGTCGTGTTCACGGCTCCCCGCTCCGGGGGCGTCCGCCACGAGCTGCTACGGCTCCCGGGCGTGTTGGGTGCGGAGACGTACCGCTCTGTCCCGGTGCGGCTCTCCGCCGGCCACCGCAGCCGTCGCACGGCTCTCCTCGGGCTCGAGGGATCGGGGGAGATGCGCCGGCTCCTGGGGCGGAGCCTCGCCCCCGTGGCGCTCCCGCCGGAGGGTGTGCTGCTGACCACGAAGCTCGGCGACATCCTAGGCGTCTCGCCGGGCGACACGTTGACGGTCGCGGTGCTCGAGGGGGCGCGCCCCGTACGCCGTGTCGCGGTCGCGGGGCTCGTGGACGAGCTGTTCGGGTTGTCGGCGTACATGGATCAGCGCGCGCTGCACCGCCTGCTGTGGGAGGGGAACACCCTTTCCGGCGCCTTCCTGCGCGTGGACCAGCTCGCCGCCCCCGCCTTGTATCGGCGCCTCAAGCGGCTTCCCGGCGTGGCCGGGGTCGCGAGTCGCGACGCCGCGCTGGCGAGCTTCGAAGCGACGCTCGCCGAGAGCATTGGGATCATGACGGCGATCCTGATCGGTTTCGCCGGCGCCTTGGCGGTGGCGATGGTCTACAACAACGCGCGGATCGCGTTGTCCGAGCGCGGCCGGGAGCTGGCGAGCCTCCGCGTCCTGGGGTTCACGCGGGGGGAGATCGCGCTGATGCTGCTCGGCGAGCAGGCCGTGCTCGTCGCGGTCGGCGTGGCGGCAGGTCTCGCGATCGGGTACGGCTTCTGCGCCGTGTTGGCCGGGCTCTATCAGTGGGAGCTGTTCCGCCTGCCGCTCGTCGTCAGCGTCCAGACGTACGCGTTCGCGGTCGCGGTCGTACTGGCCGCGGCGCTGGGCAGCGCGCTGCTGGTGCGCCGACGGCTCAACCGGCTCGACCTGGTCGCGGTCCTCAAGACCCGGGAGTGAATTCCATGAAACGTTCCACGCAGCGGCTCGCGATCGGCGCGACGGTCCTCGTCCTGGCGGGAAGTACTTTCGCCGTCCTCCGGCCTCGTCCGCTCACCGTCGAAGCCGCCCGCGCAATGCGGGGGCCGCTGCAGGTGACGGTGGATGAGGAGGGAGAGACGCGCGTGCGAGACCGGTACGTGGTGGCCGCGCCGGTCGCGGGGAGGGTGTCCCGCATCGAGCTCCGCGAGGGCGATCGCGTGGCTCCGGGCACGATCGTCGCCCGCATGTCCCCCACGCCGCTGGACGCGCGTGCCCGCGACCAGGCCGTCGCCCGGGTGGCCCAGGCGGAGGACGCGCAACGGGCGGCGGATGCGGCCGTGCCGCTGGCACGCGCAGCGTCGGATCAGGCGCGGCGCACCACGCAGCGCGCCCAGGCCCTGGCCGCGCAGGGCCTGCTGGCTCCGGAAGCGCGTGAGCGGGCGGAGCTCGACGCGACGACGCGCGCGCGCGAGCTCGAGTCGGCCGATTTCCGCGCCCGGGCCGCGGCCCACGACGTGGAGGTCGCGCGTGCCGCGCTGGTCGGGGGACCGGGAGCGGCCATCGCGTTGCGTGCCCCGGTGTGCGGGCAAGTGTTGCGCGTCCCGGAACCCAGCGAGCGGGTCGTCGGTGCGGGCGCGCCGCTCGTCGAGCTGGGTGACTGCGCGAAGCTCCAAGTCGTGACCGACCTGCTCTCCTCCGACGCCGTGCAGGTCAAGCCGGGCGACCCCATGCTGATCGAGGGGTGGGGCGGCACGGCGCTGCGGGGCCGGCTGCGGGTCGTCGAGCCGTCGGGCTTTACCAAGGTCTCGGCGCTCGGTGTGGAGGAGCAGCGGGTCAACGTGATCGGCGACTTCGTCGATCCGCCGGGCCCTCTGGGCGACCGCTATCGGGTCGAGGTGCGGATCGTCGTATGGGAGAGCCCGAGCGTGCTGCAAGTGCCGGCGAGCGCGCTGGTCCGTGCGGGCGATGTCTGGGCCGTATTCGTGGTGGAGCGTGGGCGGGCCCGGCGGCGCGAGGTCGCGGTGGGACACCGCACCGCGTTCGCCACGGAAATCCTCCGGGGGTTGGAGGCGGGCGATGTGGTGATCCGGTATCCGAGCGATCGCGTGGCCGAGGGCGTGAGGGTCCAGGCATCGCGCTCGCAGCCGTGAAACGCGGACAGACAACCAGGGAGGCGGCTGCAGCCAGCATGAACGATCCCGCGACGGCGGCGTGCCCGGCGCTCGAGGTGGAGCACCTCGGCGTCAGGCTCCGGGGCACGGAGGTCGTTCACGACGTGTCGTTCACCGTGGCCCAGGGGTCCGCCCTCGCCGTCATCGGCCCCAACGGGTCGGGGAAAACAGTGTTGTTCCGGGCGCTCGTGGGAGCGATCCCGCACACCGGGGTGGTGCGCTGGGCGCCGGGCACCCGTATCGGTTACGTGCCCCAGAAGCTCGACCTCGAGCGCGACCTCCCAATCACCGGTCGCGACCTGCTGCGCGCGCGGGCGCGCTTGGGGAGGGCCACACCGAGGGACATCGAGCGGGCGCTGGAGCGCGTCGGGCTCAGAGGCGAGGTGCTCGGAAAACTCATCGGCACCCTCAGCGGCGGCCAGTTCCAGCGCCTGCTCATCGCGTTCGCGCTGCTCGGGGAGCCGACGATCTTGCTGCTCGACGAGCCGACGGCCGGCGTGGACGAGCCCGGGCAGGAGCGGCTGAACGAAACGGTGCGCCGACTGCAGGCCGAGCAGGGGGTGACGGTCCTGCTCATCTCGCACGACCTGAGCGTGGTCTTTCGCTACGCGACGAACGTGCTCTGCCTCTCAGGGGAGCGGACCTGTTTCGGCGTCCCGCGACAGGTCCTCACTCCCGAGATCCTCTCCGACGTGTACGGCGCACCGGTGGGCTTCCACGTCCATGACGGCCCCGTCGCCTAGCGCCCTCGCCCTCGCGGGCTCCATGGCGGCAGCGGCGGGGCTCCTCGGGTGCTTCGCCCTCATGCGACGGATGACGCTGGCCGCCGACGCCCTTTCCCACGTCGCCCTCCCCGGTATCGGGCTCGCCCTCCTGCTGCGAGCGCAGCCGCTCGCGGGCGCGTTTGCGGCGCTCGCCGCCGGGGCCGTGCTCGTCTGGTGGCTGGAGCGCCGGACGCGCATCGGCACCGAGGCGGTGATCGGCGTCGTCTTCTCGGCGGCGCTGGCCATCGGGGCCCTGCTCACGACCGGGGAGGACCTGATGGACGCGCTGTTCGGCGGCTCTGGCGCCCCCACGACGTGGGAGCTCGCCGCTGGCGTCGGCGGGGCGGCCGCGGTGGTCGCCTTCGTCCTCGTCGCCCGAGACCGGCTGATCGTGACGCTCGTCTCGCCCGACATCGCGCTCACGACCGGCGTCGATGTGAGACGCCTGAACCTCCTCTATCTTCTCGCGTTCGCTCTCACGGTGGCGCTGGGGCTCCGGTACCTCGGCGTGCTCCTGATGGGCTCGCTCGTCATTATCCCCGCGGCGACGGCCCGCCGGCTGGCCCGGGGGCTGAACCAGATGCTGGTGATCTCGGTTGCCGTGGCGCTGGTCTCCACCCTTCTGGGAATCTGGGTCGCCGCTTCCGCGCATCGGGAGAGCGGGCCGATCATCGTCGCGGTCGCCGCGATGTGCTTTTTCCTGACGGCGCTGCGCGCACCACCGCGCTGAGGCACGATCATGACCGACAAGCCACGTCCCACGCCCGCGCACCCACACCGGCGCCGCGAACCGCTGCCATGGCAGCGGCCCAAGCCGGTCGAAGAGGACCCGGAGGCTCCACGCCGCATTCAGGCGATTCTGGCGAGCCCGAGCTACCGTCGGGTGGAAGAGGACTCGGACTTCCTGGAAGGCGGCGAGGCGCGCGGTGCGCGACTGCAGCTGGATTACCTTAAACCCGAGCTGCTCCTCCGACAACACCGCATCGAGCGCACGATCGTCGTCCTGGGCAGTACCCGGATCGTCGAACCGGCGGCCGCCCGTCGCGGGGTCGCGGGGTTGCGGGCGGCACTGGCCTCGAGCACCGGTGATGCGGAAGTGGCGCGCCGTCTCGCGGTAGCGGAGCGGATCCTCGCCACGAGCCGCTACTACGACGTGGCCCGCGAATTCGGGCGTCTCGTCGGCGCGGCGCAGGGCGAGCATACGCCCCGCCTCGTCGTCGTGACCGGCGGCGGGCCGGGGATGATGGAGGCCGCCAATCGCGGCGCGTTCGACGCAGGCGCCGAGTCCGTCGGACTGAACATCGACCTGCCCCACGAGCAATACCCCAACCCCTACATCACGCCCGACCTGTGCTTCCGCTTCCACTACTTCGCTGTGCGGAAACTTCACTTCCTGCTGCGGGCCAAAGCCCTGGTCGCGTTTCCGGGTGGGTATGGGACGTTCGACGAGCTGTTCGAGACGCTGGCGCTGATCCAGGCCCGCAAGATCCCGCCGATGCCGGTCGTGCTGGTGGGTGAGCGCTATTGGCGCCGGGCGTTCGACGTGGACTTCCTGGTCGACGAGGGGGTCATCGACCAGGAAGACCGCGAGCTGTTCTGGTTCTCCGAGACCGCGCGGGAGATCTGGGACGGTATCCTGGAATGGTACGCCGCGGCCGACGCACCGCTGTGATGCCGGATCGTCAGGAGGCGACCTCCAGCTCGTCCTCCACGGTTGCGACGCCCGGCGCGGCCCAGGCCGCCGCATCGGCGGTGTCCCGCGCCACCCAGGAGTGAACGCGGCCCCGCAGGACCACCTTCCCCTCATGCGCCTCCACGTGGATGTGCCGCGCTTCCACATCGGCACTGCGCTTCAGCGCCGCCTCGATGCGCTTCTCGACGTCCTCGGCCACGAGCTGCGGCTTGACCGCGATCAGGTTCGTCACCCCGGTGATCCCGGTCAGCCGGTGCACCGCTTCCGCGGCGGCGGCGCGCTGGTACTCCCAGTCCACCGTGCCTTCGAGGCGCACCCAGCCGTCGGCCACCCGGGCCTCGATCCGCGTGTGGGGCACCAGGACGTCCCACTCGAGCGCACGGACGACGGCGGCGGCGATCTCAGGATCCGCCCGCGCGTGCGGGCTCGCGAGCTTGACGTCGATTTCGTTGATGACCACGTGGACGCCCTTCACCCGCTTGGCAGCCCGCTCGGCCGCCATCTTCTCCGCGTAGGTCTTCACGACTCCCGTGAGCGTGACCACGGCGGATGCGACCGCGACCCCGACGGTGGAGCTTCCGAGTCGCGGCTCCCATTCCAGCTCCGCGAGCACTTCGCGCCGCAGGGCTTGTTCCTGAACGTTCATGGCGCTCTCTCCCGTTCGCCGACTGAGGGAACTTCGTCTCTGAAATCCGCTCGACGCTCGAGGTACAGTCCCTTGAGCACGTGCAGCATCGAGTCGCGATCCACCAGGCTGAGGTGCAGGTGCGCGGCGAGCATGAGTCGCATCACGCCCGGGGGACTGTAGAGGAAGGATTCCAGGTTGACCCCATAGCGGGTCACCACGTCGCCGTAGGCGAAGGTGAGATCGGGGCCGACATCGGCGCCGGCCTTCACGCGGAGCGCGGTGATCGCATGGCATTCGGTGCAGCCGCGCTGGACGAAAATGGCGGCGCGCGGATCCTGCCGCGACACGCCTCCCGTGTCCGGCCGCGCCGCCGGCGACCAGCTGCTCTGCGGCCACACCGTCGCGAGCGTGACTATCCCGACCGCCCCCACCACCGGTGCCAACCGTCCCACTCGCCATGTCGCGCCCATGCGGCGAACACCTCCTTCACCTGCAATGATCGGGGGAGGGAAGTGAAGGGTCCGTGAGGACTCGGCGAAGGAATGCTGGGGTCCCCTGCCCGGGTTAACCCTTCACCACGCCGAGGGGGCGGAGCCGGGCGACCTTCGCGGCGAGGCCGACGCGGTGCACCACATCCACAACGCGCTCGACGTCCTTGTAGGCGAAGGGCGCTTCCTCGACGAGCTCCCCGCTCGAGGGGCAGGCCACGGCGATGCCTTGCGCCTCGAGCTCCCGCCGCACCTCCTGCCCAGACTTGACGCGCTTCGCCGCGTGTCGGCTCATCCTGCGGCCCGCGCCGTGGCAGGTGCTGCCGAAGCTCAATCCCAGCGCCGCGTCCCGCCCCGCGAGGACGTAGGACGCGGTGCCCATGCTGCCCGGGATGAACACGGGCTGGCCCGCGGCGCGGTAGCGGGCAGGAGTTTCGGGATGCGCCGGTCCGAACGCGCGGGTCGCGCCCTTGCGGTGCACGCAGAGGAGCTCGCCGTCGTGCTCCTCGAGCTTCGCAATGTTGTGGGCAACGTCGTAGAGGAGATCGAGCCGACCTGCATGCCCGAAGCAACGAGTGAACGTCTCGCGCAGGCGGTGCGTGATGACCTGGCGATTCGCCCAGGCGAAGTTCGCCGCCGCGCACATGGCGCTGAAGTAGCGCTGCCCCTCCGGCGCCGCGAACGGGGCGCAAGCGAGCTGCCGGTCGGGAAGGACGATGCCGGCGCGGGCCATGGCCTGGTCCATCAGGCGGACGTAGTCGGTGCAGACCTGATGGCCCAGACCTCGTGACCCCGTATGGACGAGCACGACGACTCGGCCGAGCGCGAGGCCGTACGCGGTTGCCGCCGCCGGGTCGAGGACGGCGTCCACGACCTCGATCTCGAGGAAGTGATTCCCACTGCCGAGAGTGCCGAGCTGGTCCCGGCCGCGGGTTCGTGCCCGCGCGGAGACCGCCCCGATGTCGGCCCGCACCAGGCGGCCGCCCGCCTCCGTCGCATCGAGGTCGTCGGGAAGCGCCAGCCCGCGCTCGACGAGGTATCGGCATCCGTCGCCGAGGACGCGGTCCATCTCAGCCTCGGAAAGGCTCAGCTGCCCACCGCGGCCGGCGCCGGAGGGGACGCTGCGCCGGAGCTCGTGCACGAGCTCGCGGATCTTCGGGCGTACGACGCTGGCCTCCAACCCGGAGACCAGCAGTCGGACGCCGCAATTGATGTCGTAACCCACTCCACCGGGGGAGATGACGCCGTCGTGGGCGCGCATGGCGGCGACGCCACCGACGGGGAAGCCGTACCCCTCGTGGACGTCGGGCATGGCGTACACGCAGCGCTGGACGCCTGGGAGAGTGGCGACGTTCATGAGCTGCTCGAGTGAACGGTCGTGCTCGATCTGCGCCCACAACTCGGCGTCGGCGTAGACGCGAGCGGGCACGCGCATATCGCCGCGCGCCGTTACGGGGATGACGTGCGTCAGGTCGGCGAGTTCAGACGTCGAGGATGACCGAAGCTTCGAGCCCACCTGGCACCTCCACCACCTTTACGCCGTGCAGGGTGGCCGCCTTGACGGCGGCGGGTGGCGCGGTGACGGCGACACCCCGCGCGCGTGCGCGGATCACCGTGCTCGAGGCGGCGTCCACGGCGAATTCGGTCGGGATCCACCACTCCGCTTCCGCGCGATACAGCAGCTCGTTCAGCCAGTCGACCAGCAACGCCGCGCGGTCCGCGGCGGTGACCTCCACTGCGCGCCACACCGTGCTCGGTGCGCCCGACGGCTCTCGCAAGAGGGCTTCGCCCAGCGCGCGGCCCGCTTCCGCTATTAGCTCAGCCCAGGTGGGCGCGCGCACGCGGAACATCAACTCGGACGTGTGGTCGAGCACGTGATGCCAAGTGCCCGGTGCCGCGGTCGGCGGGCGGATTCCCACGGCGACTACGCCTTCGCCGGTTCCCGGTCCCGCACCTTGCGGATGGCCGCCTGCACGGCCACAACCCCCACCGCCGCCGCTCCGGCGACCACCGCCGCCTTCGCCGCGGTCGTGAGCCCGGCCTTCACCGCTCGGGCGCGCTGGCGCCGCTCGGCGGCATGCCCGGCCTTTACCAGCGCGGCGTCGCCGGCCGCGACCATCCGCTTGGCGGCCTTTTTCCCGGCGATTCGGGCCTGCTCGGCAACACGCTTCGCCGCCGCCTTGATGTCCTTCTTGGTGATCGTCATGCGCCCTCCTCGGGTTGTCGTTCCCTCCCGCTCACCAAGGATCACTGCGGCGACGTGAGGGAAGCATGAGACCGTGAGGAAGATGGGTTCGAGACGAGGGGACGCCGGCTCCGCAGGGCTGCTCCCAACAAGGCGTCCCATCCGTAGGAGTCCTCGCGGAATCGAGCCAACCCGTCCTCGCCCACCCAGGCGGTCCAGTAGACGAGATGCACGGGAATCGGGGCCGGCAGCCGCACCCGGCGCTCCCGGCCTTCGGTCATGGCGGCCTCGATCGAATCCACGGGCCAGCCGGGGAGCAGGTAGGCGGCGAGCGTCGCGGCGCCCTCCACGCGCACGCATCCATGACTGAACGCGCGCCAGCGCTCGGTAAAGAGGGGGCGCGCCGGTGTGTCGTGGATGAAGACGTTGAACGGCGTCCAGAACACCAGCTTCACACCGCCGAGGGGGTTGTCGGGTCCCGGCTCCTGCGCGAGCTGGTAGGCGAACGTGCTTTCGGTGACCCCACTCCAATCGATCGCGTCCGCGACGATCTCCTGGCCCCCAGCCGCGGAGTCGCCGAACACGCGAATCCCTTCGCGGCTCAGGTAGGCGGAGTCGCGTCGCAGCAGCGGGAGCAGTTCCGTGACCGCGATCGCCCGGGGGACGTTCCAGACCGGTCGGAACAGAATATCGGTCACCCGGGAGCTCGTGATCGGCGTCGGCCAGTCGGGCCGCCCCACGATCGCGCGCATGGTGAGCGCGGTGACTCCGCGATCCACGAGGTCGAGGGTGAATGCCGCGCTGTTCACGACGATGTAGCGCTCGCCGAGCGCGCGCGGCAGCCATCGCCACCGCTCGAGGTTCAGCTCGATCTGCCGCGCGCGGGCCGCCGCGGGGACGTTGAGCGCGGCGCGCGTGACCGGCCCGACCACGCCGTCGGTGTCGAGGCCGTGCGCTTCCTGAAACCGCCGCACGGCGGCATCGAGGCCGCCGGCGGTGTCGTACCCTTCGGCCGCGAGTCTCCGGCCCAGGGCCGCAGGCGGTGTGGCGCGTGGCAGCGCCGGCCAACCCTCCCCGTCCCGCGCGGCGATGTCCCGGTACAGCGCCAACGCCCGACGCAGCGCGACGTACCCTGGCTGCGTGGGGGCGAGGTCGCGCATCGCGCCCGCGACTCTGGCGGAGTCGATCCCCCACTCGAGCAGTCGCACCAAGTCCGTGGCGCGCGGGGGGGGGGGGGGGGGGGGGGGGGGGGGCCCGGGGGCCAGGGCGAGGCGACGCGCCCCGGGCACGCGCGCCCCCGCGAGACGCCCCAACCGTAGACGGG